>CAVYKM010000001.1:0-72017 GCA_963769085.1 uncultured Actinomycetota bacterium
CGCTCGTGCACGTCATGGGCCTCGTCCTGTCCTTCGAACCGGCCGCCATCGTCAAAGGCGGCACCCAGTCCATCACCGACGCCCTCATCAGCGCCGGCAGGAAGCTGGGGGTCGAGTACTTCACCGGCCAGGACGTGGACGCCATCCTCGTCGAAGGCGGCGCGGCCACCGGGGTGCAGACCTCGGACGGGACTCGGATCAGCGCCTCGCTCGTCGTCTCCGACCTCGGCCTGCCGCAGACCTACCTGCGGCTGCTGCGGGGCGAGGGCATCAGCGACAAGGTCCGCCACCGGCTGGCCAACATCCACTACGACCTGGGGGCCAGATCCTCTGGGGCAACGTGGCCATGCACGAGCTGCCTCAGTACACCGCCGACAACGTCAACCCGGGCGTCGGCACGCAACCGCGGCTCTACACCGGCGCCAAAGACCCCGACTACCTGGCCTCCAAGTACCAGCACGACATCTTCCTGCTCGGCTTCGCCCAGCAGCTCTACGTCCTCACCGCGCCCGACAGCATCTGGGACCGCACCCGGGCCCCGGAGGGCAAGAACACCATCCTCATCGAGGACTTCACGGCCCCGACCCGGCTGTTCTCAGCGCGCGACTGGGGCCGCATCAAGGACGACTTCGTCGACCAATGGCTGGACAAATGGCAGACCTACGCGCCAAACATGACGCGCGACAACATCATCGCTACTCGCATCTACTCTCCCTACGACGTGCTGGCCGGCCATCCGGACATGCTCGAAGGGGGATGGCCTGAGGGCTCGATGCTCGCCTCCCAGCTCGGGCGCTACCGCCCGTTCCCTGAGCTGGCCTCCGTGCGTAGCCCGGTCACCAACCTCTACCACTGCTCGTCCAACATCCACTCCGCGGCTGGCATCGGCCGAGGCAGCGGGTACATCGCCGCGAAGGCCATCTGTGCCGACCGTGGCCTGCCACGCTTCTGGGACCAGCCTGGACGCGACTTCTGAGCCCGCCATCGGCGGAGAAGCGGAGGCAGCATGCGCGCCGTCGTGTGCATGAAGCAGGTGGTCGACCCCCTGATCCCCGCAACCGAGCTGCTCCTGGACCAGGACGGCAAGAAGATCCGTCAGGCGGTCGCGGGGCCTCCGGTCATCAACGGCTTCGACGAGCAGGCCCTGGAAGCGGCGCTGCGCCTGCGCGAGAGCCTGGGCGGGCTGGACATTGTCGGGCTGTCCGTCGGCGACTCGTTCAACACGGATGTCATGAAACGGTCCCTGGCCGTGGGTGCCGACCAGCTCGTCCTGGTGCAGGACCCCTCCCTGGACACATGGGACGCGGGCCTGGTCGCCGCGACGCTGGCTGCGGCCATCGGCCATCTGGGTGGGGCCGACCTGGTGCTGTGCGGCCGGCAAGCGTCGGACTGGGACCACGCCGTGGTGCCATTGCTGCTTGCCCAGTCCCTCGGCCTGCCCTGCCTGACCTTGGCCCGCGAGGTGAGCGTGCGGGGTCAGACGGTCCAGGTCGAACGGGTCCTTTCCGAGCGGGTTCCAGCTGATGTCGAGTGAGCTTCCCGCCGTCGTGACGGTGACGAGCGAGCTCGGTGCACTTCGTACGCCGACCGCCCGGGCCCGGCTGGCGGTCGCCAGGGAGCCGCCCAGGGTGGTGTCGCTCGCGGACTGGCGGTCTCCTCGCCTCCACCGAGGGTCGCGATGGGCGAGCTGGCCATTCCTGTTGTGGGTCGCATGTGCCGCTACATCGATCGCCACGGACGCGGCCGCCGCCGGCCGCGAGCTCGCGGACGTGCTGTGGTCCGCGGCCGGAGGGGGGTAGCGACGGGAGACCTCGTCTTCGCGGAGAGTGACGGTGGCGAGCTTCGTCCGGAGTTCTGGGAGCTGCTCACCGTGGCGGGACAGCTCGGGGGCGAGTACGCGGTCGTCTGGCAACCGCGGAGACCGACCCGGTAGCGACCGAGGTCGCCGGGTGCGGGTCGGACGTGCACGTGGTCGAGGATCGACGGCTCGCCGACCCGTGGCCGGAGGGGCAGGCCGAGGCGGTCGCGACGGTCGCGGCCGCCGTGGAGGCTGACCTGCTGCTGCTGCCGCGCACCGTCCTTGGGTCGGAGGTGGCGGCTAGGGTGGCCATCCGGCGGGGGGCCGCCCAGCTGCAGGACGTCACCCAGGTCGAGCGCAGGGACGGCGGGCTGCAGGCCCGCAGACCGGTCTTTGCGGGGCGGTGTCCGCCGCTCTGACGGCGCCGGAGGGACCATTCGTCGTCGTGCCGCGACCGCATGCCTTTCCCGCGGCTGAGCCGGTGCGCCCGAGCTCTGCCCCCCCGGGGAGCCATCCGCTGCGGTTCGCCACCGCGCCTCGCACGAGCCTCGGCGTCCGCACGAGAGCGGCCCCCACCGGCGCAGTTGACATCGAGAAGGCCCGGCGGCCGGCGCGGGCGGAACGGCTTGGGCGGACCGGGCCGTTCCAGCTGCTCGGCGAGGTGGCGGATCTGCTGAACGGTGCCGTGGCGGCGTCTCGGATGGCCTGTGACGCCGGCTGGGTGCCTACGTCGCTGCAGGTGGGGCTGACCGGGAAGACGGTCGCGCCGGACCTGTACCTGGCCGTCGGCATCTCCGGTGCGACGCATCACCTGGCCGGGTGTGCCTCCGCCCAGGTGATCGCCGTCGTCAACACCGATAGGTCGGCGCCGTTCTTCAAGGTGGCCAACGTCGGGGTGGTCGGCGACTGGAAGACGTCCTGCCCGCGTTCCGGGACGCCTTGAAGGAGAAGGCCGGCCGCGGCGCCAGGGTGATCGGGAAGGTCAGCCATGGACATCACCCGCCCCGCGTACTGGAACATCGCCGCCCATCAGCTGATGTTCATCTTCTTCGCGGTCACCGCGGCGGTGCTGGGTGGGGCTGGGTGCGGGGGTACCGGCGCTGGAAGGGTGCCGCCCTGCTGCGCTGGCCCGCTGACCCTGGTCGCGGCTGCGCCTCGTCGCGGCGGAGACGATCGCCCAGCGGCGGCTGCTGCGTGAACCCCGGCCCGGGGTGGCGCATCTGGCCCTGTCGTGGGGGTTCGTCCTGCTCTTCATCGGCACTCTCGTGTCGGCCTTGGACGCCGACCTCGGCCTGCCGGTGATGCGCGGCTCGTTCTACCTGTGGTTCCAGTCGCTGACCCTGGACGCAGCGGGTGCCGCCGCCACGCTCGCCCTGGTGGTGCTGCTGTGGCGTCGGTACGTGACGCGTGCTGCCCGGCTGCGTGAACCGGCTGACCGCGCGCGACCGCTCCGTCGACGCACTGCTGCCAGTGGGGCTGCTCGTTGTCATGGTCACCGGGTTCGTCCTGGAGAGCATCCGGATCGCCGTGACCGGCGACCCGTGGGGACGCTGGTCTCCGGCCGGGTGGGCGTTGGCCAACGTGCTGCATCCGGTGAACGAGGCGCTCCTGCGCGGTGTGCACGTGACGTTGTGGTGGCTACACCTGGCGGTGGGCTGCGCCCTGGTGGCCACGCTGCCGTTCACCAAGTTCGCCCACGTCCTGCTCGCCCCGGTCAACCTGTTCTTCACCCCGGCCCGCCCCCGCGAACTATCCCTGCGCCCCGTGGACTTCGACAAGGAGGGGACACTGGGCCTGGCCACGCGTGAGCAGCTGGACGTCAAGAAGGCGCTGGAGCTGGAGAGCTGCACCGAGTGCGGACGGTGTCAGGCCGTGTGCCCGGCATACGCCGCGGGTCAGCCCCTGTCACCCAAGGCGCTGGTCATCGACGTTCGAGACCACGTCCGTGGCGTTGCGCCGCGACCGCCGGTACATCTCGACCCCGCTTCGCCTCGGCCCCTGCTGGACGAGGTCCCACCCCTCATCGCCGCGGCCACTCCCGAAGCCATCTGGTCCTGCGTTACCTGTGGGGCCTGCGTGGAAGCCTGCCCCGTCGGGGTCAACCATGTGCCGACCATCGTCGAGATGCGCCGCCACCTGGTCATGGAGCTGGCCAGCGCCCCCGAACGGCTGCAGGCCTCGCTCGCCAACCTCGACGCCCGGGGCAGCCCGTACGTCGGCATGAGCACCTCCCGCACGGCGTGGATGGGCGAGTTGACGGTGCCGCGGATGGCCGACCGGCAGCAGGTGCAGCTGCTGTACTGGGTTGGCTGCTCCGCCAGCTTCGACGAGCGCGGCGCAGAAGGTCGCTCGAGCGATCGCCACCTTGCTGACTCGAGCCGGCGTGGACTACGCCGTGCTCGGTGAACAGGAAAGCTGTACCGGCGATCCGGCCCGGCGGATCGGCGACGAGGTCCAGTTCACCATGTGCGCTGAACGCGTCGTCGAGACCCTCGCGGGCTACCAGTTCGATGCCATCGTCACCGGTTGCGCGCACTGCTACCACTCGCTCAAGAACGAGTACCCCGCCTTCGGCGGGCACTACCAGGTCCGACACCACAGCCAGGTCCTGGCAGAGCTGCTGCGCCAGGGCAGCTGGTAAGCCGCCGGCCGATGCAGACCCTTGGCGACGTTCCACGATCCGTGTTACCTCGGGCGCTACAACGACGGGTACGACCCTCCCCGCGAGATTCTGCAGACCATCCCCGGGATGACATCGTCGAGCTGACCCGCAGCCGGCAGACCAGCTTCTGCTGCGGCGCCGGAGGCGGGCAGAACTTCACCACCGAGGTCGCCGGCGGCCGCATCAGCCACGCCCGCGCCGACCAGATCCTCGCCAGCGGGGCCGGCGCCGTGGCGACCGCCTGCCCGTTCTGCGCCCCGATGCTTCAGGACGGCCTGGCGGTGCGCGGAGCGCAGGGCGGCGGTGCTCCGCAGGTCCTGGATGTCGCGGAGCTGCTCGAGGTAGCCACCCGCGAGCCGGACGAGTAGGTCGGCAGGCTCGGGTGCACCCACGCGACATCCTCATCATCTGCAACCTGGACACCCGCGGCGCCGAGATCCTGCGGGCTCGCGAGCGGATCCAGGCGCGTGGGCATCGGGCGACAGTGCTCGACTTCAGCATGGAAACCGTCCCGCCGGTCGACGGCGATATTCCCTGCGCCGTAGTGGCGGCGCGCGGCGGCATGAGCATCGAAACCGTGCGGACGGCATACCGAGGTGACCGCAAAGCCGCCACCGACAACCAAATCCGCGGCGCGATCGCCCTGGCGCGGGACCTGTTCGACGACGGTCGGCTCGATGGCGTCTTGGGCTTGGGCGGCGGTACCTGCGCACTGGTGGCCACTCGGGTCATGCAGTCGCTGCCGTTTGGCTTGCCCAAGGTCATGGCCAGCCCGATGGCCGGCCACCCGGCATATGTTGGCAGCTACGTCGGGACGAGCGACATCACCCTGCTGCACACCGTCGTCGACGTCGTTCGGATGAACCCGCTGCTGCAGACCCAGGTGGACAACGCGGTAGGCGCCATCTGCGGCATGGTCGAGATGGGCGGCGTGGTCGACCCGCCGCTTGGCGCCAAGCCGGTTGCCGTCTCGTCGTTCGGTTTCGCAGAGCTGGCGGCTCAGGCGGCGGTCGTGCTGCTGGAGGAAGCGGGGTGCACGCCGGTCGTCTTCCATGCCCAGGGGCGCGGCGACCGGGCGATGGAGCAGATGGTGGCCGCAGGGCGGTTCGCCGGCGTCCTCGACCTGTGCACCGGTGGGGTCGTCGAGCACCTCTTCCACGGCAACCGCGACCCAGGGCCGGACCGGCTGCGGGCCGCCGTGGGCGCCGGCGTGCCTGTCGTGCTGGCCCCCTGCGGCCTCGACATGCTCGCGCTCGGGGGGCAGGCGGATCGCCTGGCGAGTATGCCGGACCGCGCGCGCCACGTGCAGGACGAGCTGCGCGTCCAGGTGCGGACCACCGCAGCCGAGCTCAGGGCGGCGGCTGACGACATTGCCCAGCGGCTCCAAGGGGCCTCGTGCCCTTACCTGTTCCTCATCCCGACCCGGGGGTGGTCGTCCCTCGACCGCCCCGGTGGGCCGCTTCACGACCCGGCCGCCGACGCGGCCTTCGCCCGCCGCTTGCATGAGCTGCTTCCCGCCGGCGCGGTGCGGGAGGTGGATTTGGCGCTCTACACCAGGGACTTCGCCCGGCTGGCGGTGGACGAGCTGCTGACCCGCCTGGGGTAGGTCGAACGCCTCCCTGGTTCCTCCCTGGCGAGCTCTCGCTTTGCAGCGATAGGGCTGGATTTGCACGCAATACGGTTCTCAGCTGGCCGAATACGGCGCCCTTGACAGGCGGCGACCGTGATGAATACGCTCGATTTCCACCGTGGCTGAGTCATTGCCTCAGCATCGCCTCGCGTCTCTACCCTCACACTCGGGGCCCAAATCAGGGAATCCAACGGCGCCGTCGCCTTGGGAGGGATAATGACCGCCGCTGCGCCCGCGAATGCCACCATCTCCGCCCCGGTTCCTGGGCTCATGTTCGACGAGGCAGACCTTGAGCAGTCTCCCGCCTGGTTCCTCGACGGCACGCATTCGGTGCCTCCGTGGACGCCGCTCTTCGGCTGGTTCTGGGTCAACTTCTGCCGACACGGGATGCAGTACGGAGCGGAGATGCTTTCCCTTCCGACAGTGAAGGGTTGGGACTGGCGGTTCAAGGATGGGGGCGGCTACCTCACCGTTCTGCTCGTGAAGTCCGAGGAGGAGCAGCGCCAGCGCGAGGATCGCTTCCGCGAGGCGATCCGGCCCTTCGTCGAGGACTATGACGGGCTGTGGCGCACCATGCTCGACGAGATGCTCGGGCACTACGAGGAACTCAAGAAGATCGACCTGGATTCGGTCTCGAACATTGCGGTGCTGGACGCCTTCGAACAAACCATCAACGTGACCCGGCGCATGTGGGAAGTCCACATGTACATGATGTATGGCACCTTCACCGGATACATCTTGTTCGAGAGCATGTGCCGGGATATCGTTGGCATCGATGACACGAATCCGCTCTTTCATAAGCTCATCACCGGATTCGACAACAAGGTGCTCCAGGTCGACCGGCGAATCTGGGAGTTCTCCCGCCAAGCCGACGCAATGGGATTGGCCGATGTCTTCCGGCACAGCGAGCCGGCGGACATCGCGCCCCGACTGGAAGAGACCGCCTCCGGCCGGGAGTTCATGAAGCAGTTCCGGGCCTTCCTCGACGAGGACGGCTGGCGCATGCAGCGCATGGCGGAGATCAACCTGCCCATCTGGATCGAGGACCCCACCCCACCGCTCACCAACGTCAAGCAGTTCCTCGCCAAAGGCGGGGGGTTCAACCTCGACGACGAACGAGCCAAGGTCAGTGCCGAACGCGAGGCGGCTGAGCGAGAGGTCCTTGGCCGAATCGCTCCCCAGCAGAAGAGCTGGTTCACCACGTTGCTGCGCCTGGCCCAGAAATGTGGGGTCTTCAGCGAGGAGCACGACCATTACCTCGACCTGTACACGCACGCCCTCATGCGTCGGTCGGCCCTGGCCGTCGGCAGGCGCCTCACCGCTGGCGGAGCCATTGACGCTCCGGAGGACACCTTCTTCCTCATCCCCGACGAGATCCGCAAGGCCGCGATCAACCCCGACCAGTTCGACCTTCGCCCGATCGTCGAGCAGCGCCGCGGCGAGTGGAAGGGCTGGAGCGAGACACCCAACCCTCCGGTCATCCTGCGCCCCGGCTACGACATGGAAGAGGCCATGATGTCGCTCGTCCAGTCGAAGGACCCGATCGCGCTCAAGGTGGTGGTCGGGGCCATGCCCGTGGTGCGCGCGGAGCTCAAGGCGGACCTGCACGGGACATGTGGTTCCCCCGGAGTAGCCGAGGGTCCGGCGCGTGTCATCACCAGCGAGGAGCAGCTCGCGGAGGTCCAACCCGGCGAAATCCTGGTCGCCGCGACCACCTCGCCAAGCTGGACTCCGGTCTTCTCGTTCATCAAAGGGGTCGTCGTCGACCGTGGTGCGTCGTTGTCGCACGCCGCGATTGTTGGCCGCGAGTACGGCATTCCCGTGCTCATGAACGTGTTCGTCGGAACGGAGAAGATCCGGACCGGACAGCGGATCCGGATCGACGCCAACTTGGGCGCACTGTTTACGCTCAGCGACTAGCCGTCGCACGTGACGCTCGGGCCGCCTAGTCTGGAGGGTGTCGCCGGCCACCAGGAGTGACGCCATGACCGATCGGTGGATTCTACTGGCTCGAGGAGCTCGGGCAGGAGCACAACGACCTGGTCGGGAAGAAGTGCGCCAACCTGGGCGAGATGACCAAGCTCGGCATGCGCGTGCCACCGGGTTTCGCGATCTCGGTCGACGGCTTTCAGCGGTACATGACACTGACCGGGCTGGGCCAGCGTCTCGGGGAGTACTTCGCATCGCTTGGTCCCGACCTGAAGGACAGCATCCAGAAGCAGATGGACGCTAGCGGCGTGGCAAAGGAGCTCTTCGCCGAGACACCGCTGCCTGTGGAGATGGCCCAGGAGGTCGAGCGCAGCTACGAGATGTTGTGCACGCGCTACACCATCGACGACGTCCCGGTGGCGGTCCGGTCCAGCGGAGCGGTGAGCATGCCCGGGCAGATGGAGACGTTTCTTCAGGTCCGCGGCTCCACTGAGGTGAAACGCCGTCTGCTCGACGTCTGGGAGAGCACCTTCACCACGCGCGCCATCGCCTTCCGCCTCGAGAAGGGTCTCCCGGTAGCGAAGGCCCCCATCGGTGTCGCGGTCATCAAGATGGTCAATGCCAAGAGTGCGGGGGTGGTGCTTACCGTTGACCCAACCTCCGGTGACCTGGACCGTGTTGTCGTGGAGGGGAACTGGGGGCTGGGCGAGAGTGTGGTGAGCGGGGAGATCACGCCCGACCACTTTGTCGTGGCCAAGTCCGACCTGGCCATCGAACGGACGGTGAGTCGCAAGACGCGCTGGGTGGTGCCCACCCCGCACGGGACCGTCAAGGCAGACGTCCCTCCCGAGCTGTGCGACAAGCCCTGCCTCACCGATCAGGAAATCCGCCAGATCGTCCAGGTGGCACTCAGCGTGGAGGAGCACTTCGGGGCTCCGCAGGACATGGAGTGGGTGGTGGACGCGGATGTTGCCTTCCCTCAGAGCGTGATCTGGGTGCAGGCACGTCCAGCACGGTTCGTTCCGCACCGCAAGGATGCCGACGCGGACTATCTTGTCGACCAGATGGCGAGACTTTTCCGCAGCTGAGTGGGGGTAGCGTGGCCGTCCTGTTCAACCAGCACTGGGATGTCGCGACCGACCAGATGCAGCCCTACTCCGAGGACTTCGTCATGGGCACCTACAACCCGACCCTGGCTCGCCTCGGCCTCGAGCTCGTGGGGGGCTACTACGTCACCGTCGGGATGGGGCCCAGGATCATCCTGTGCGCCCGCACCCAGACGATGAGCATGCTCGAGACGGCCATCACCTCGGCAGAGTTCGAGGCGGTCACCCGACAGCTCATGCAGTACGTCACCGGTTACCACAGCAAGATCCTCGTGCCGACCCACCGAGTCGCTATGGAGCACTACGAGGTCCAGAGCGGGATGTGCAAGTACACCCAGTACTGGAACGTCGTGCCGGGGCGCGAGCGCGAGTACATCGAGTTCATGGAGAGGGAGTTCGTTCCAGGTATGGAGGCCGCCGGTGCCCCACTGGCGGGGGGATGGCGGGTCGTCGTGGGGTCGGGGCCGCAGATCCTCACCGAGAGCGCGACGCCCACCATCGTCGACATAGCCCGGGCCTTGGAGAGCGAGCCGTTCCGCCAGGTCATCCGCACGCTCAAGACAACGTACGTGACCGACTACCACAGCCGCATCCTGCACCCGACCGGTCGGGTCGAGCTTCCGTTGTTCCTCAAGGAGATGCTCGGCTCGTTCTGACACAGGGCGATCGACCGCGAGGACAGGGAGCGCCATGGAGTTGTTCATCGACGGGGGATGGTCCAACGGTGCCAGTGGGCAGGCCTCGCAGGTCCGCAACCCAGCGACTGGCGAGGTCATCGACACGGTGCCCGTGGGGACCGCGGTTGACGCCGACCACGCCATCCGCTCGTCGGCTGCGGCCTTCGCCGTATGGCGCCAGCTGCCCACGGCCCGTCGCGCTGCTCTGCAGCATGCCGCGGCCGCTGCCGTGCGAGAGCACGGGGAGGACCTGGCCCGGCTGCTCACCCTCGAGCTGGGCAGGCCACTGCCCGGCTCGCGCGTCGAGGTCGAGCGCACGGCCGACCTGCTCGACTACTTCGCCGAGGAGGGCCTACGGGTCTGCGGCGAGATCCCGATGATCAACGAGCCCAACGAGCGGGTCCTGGTCGTCAAGGAGCCGGTTGGCGTGGTCATTGCCATTGCGCCCTTCAACTACCCGCTCACGCTGCTCACCTTCAAGCTGGGGGCGGCCTTGGTCACCGGCTGCACCGTAGTGGCCAAGCCGGCATCGGCCACCCCGCTCACCACCTTGCGCCTCGCCGAGCTCTTTCACGGAGTCGGCTTCCCGCCCGGGGTTTTCAACGTCGTGACCGGTTCGGGCAGCGAGCTGGGGCGTGCGCTCGTGGAGCACCCGCTGCCTCGGAAGGTGGCCTTCACCGGCAGCAGCTCGGCCGGTAAGCGCATCGCGGCCATGGCCGCCGCCACAAACAAGCGAGTCACCCTTGAGATGGGCGGGCAGTCGCCGGCGATCCTCTGTCGCGACGCAGACCTCGACTCGGCCGTGCCAGCACTGGTCCGCCACGCCTACGCCAACAGCGGCCAGTTCTGTTACCGGGTCAACCGGATGTATGCCGCGCGTGAGGTCTACGCGACGTTCCTCGACCGGTTCACCGCTGGGGCTTCGTCCCTGCGCTTGGGGAACGGCCTGGTGGCTGGCTGCGATCTGGGTCCCATGGTGAACGAGGAGATCTTCCGCACCAGCGAGGAGCATGTTGCTGACGCGCTCGCCAAGGGCGGGCGACTGACCGCCGGTGGAAGCCGCCTCACTGGAGGTGAGTACGATCTGGGCTACTTCTTCCCGCCGACCGTCATCGCCGACACCACGGCGCAGATGAAGATCATGCGGGAGGAGACCTTCGGCCCGGTCGTTGGCGTGATGCCGTTCGAGGACCTCTCCGACGCGGTTGAGCAGTCCAACGCCACGCCATACGGCCTGGCCGGATACGTCTTCAGCCAGGACGTAGGGGTCGCCCTGCGCACAGCCGAGAAGCTGGAGGCGGGCTCGGTATGGGTCAACGACATCCACCGCTCGTACAACATGGTGCCCTTTGGTGGCTACAAAGAGAGCGGGTTGGGCCGGGAGAAGTCACGGCACGGGCTCGACGAGTACCTCGAGCTCAAGACCGTCTACCTGGCGCTCGGGGGCTGAGCTGGACGCAAGCACCGCACTCCGAAAGAGGTGGGTCATGTCTGTGGGGAGCTTGTCCGGGCACGTGGCGGTCGTGACGGGGGCTGCAGGCGGGCTCGGCAGGGCCTTCGCCCTAGGGCTGGCCGGGGCCGGTGCCCGAGTCGCGGCGGCGGACCGCAACGCGGCCGGCGCCACCGAAACCGTCGGCCTCATTGCCGCATCCCTGGGCGAGGGGTTGGCCGTCGAGGTCGACGTGTCCGACCTGGCGTCCACCGAACAGATGGCGGCAGTGGTCGTCGACCGTTGGGGGCGCATCGACGTGCTCGTCAACAATGCCGGTGTCTACGCCTCCCTGCAGCGAAAGCCGTTCTTCGAGATCACCCCTGCCGAGTGGGACCTGGTTATGGATGTGAACCTCAAAGGCACCTGGCTGTGCTCGCGGGCGGTCTTCCCCGCCATGCGTGACAACGGCGGCAGCATCGTCAACATCTCCTCGGCCACCTTCTACAGCGGCTCCGCCAACTGGTCTCACTATGTCGCCTCCAAGGGCGGGATCATCGGGCTCACCCGGTCCTTGGCGCGCGAGGCCGGCGACTACGGAATCCGCGTCAATGCGATCGCGCCGGGTTTCACCCTGACCGAGGCCAGCCGGCAGGTCATCGAGGACGCCGACACCTACGGCGTGAGCCGCGGGGCGCTCAAACGCGCCGAGCAACCCGATGACCTCGTCGGGACGTTGGTGTTCCTTGCCTCGTCGGCCAGCGCGTTCGTCACTGGGCAGACCCTGATCGTCGACGGTGGGCGGCAGTTCGGCTGAGGACGCAGGTTTTTTCTCAGACGTCGCAGTCATTTGCTCGTGCGGGGCTTGGGCAAACCCTTGTCTGGCGTTTCGAACTGAAATCCCGTGTCCTCTGATCGCTAACATCCGGTTATGCAGGAGGCAGCTTCGGGCGCCTTCCGGCTGGTGCGGGGCAACCCCGGGTTCGGTGTGCTGCTCGCCGCTCGGGGGGTGTCGTTTCTCGGCGACGGCATCGCGTTGGTGGCGCTACTGGTGTACATCCAGCAGTCCAGTGGCACCGCGACGGCCGTCGCGGCCGTGCTGCTCGTCGCCGATCTCGTCCCCGCGCTCGTCGCCCCCGGGGCGGGCGCGGCCGCCGATCGCTACCACCCCCGCGCGACGCTTGTCGTCTGCGAGACCACCCAGGCGATCCTTGCGATTTTGCTGTCCAGGCTGCCGAGCCTTGGCCTGATGCTGGCCATTGTTGCGCTCATGGCGGGTTTCGCTGCTGCGGCAAGGCCGGCTGCCCGCCGGGCCCTCGTCGCACTGGTGCCCAGCGAGGAGCTGCCCACCGCTAACGCCATGTTCGGTACCGCGACCAACGGTTTGGAGGCCGTGGCGCCACTCGTCGCGGCGGTGCTGTTCACGGTGTGGGGTGTTGGCGGCATACTCCTCGTGGACGCGGCCACCTTCATCGTGGCAGCAGCGATGCTTACCCGGCTTCCCACCGTCGCGCACTCGCCTATGGCACAAGGGGTTCGACCCGAAGCCGTCGCCCTTTCGGCGGGGGTCCGATTCATCTGGTCCACCCCTCTCGTTCGCGCGGTTGCCCTCGGGTTCTTTGCTCTCGTCGCGTGCACCGGAGTGGACGACGTCGCCCTCGTGGTCCTTGCGCGCGAGAACCTCTCTGCCACTGAGCCGGCCACCGCGGCCCTCTACGCCGCCTCGGGCATCGGGCTCGCGACCGGCTATCTCGCGCTGACCCGGTTTGGCCGAAACTACCCTACGCTGCGGATGCTCCTCAGCGGCTTTGCCGTGGCCAGTCTCGGCAACCTGCTGACCGGTGCGGCACCCGGGCTCGCCCTGGTCTTCGCCTGCCAAGCGGTCCGCGGCATCGGTGTGGCGGTGCTGGACGTCGCCCTCAACACGTTCATGCTGCGCGACACGCCGGCTCACCTGCACGGCCGGCTCTTCAGCACGTTCTACGGGCTGGCGGGTGTCGGGGCCGCGCTGGCCTACCTCGTGGGCGGCCCGCTGGTCGACGCCGTCGGAGCACCGCTCGCCTTCATGTCAGCCGGGACAGCGGGTTTGCTCGCAACGGCCCTCACCGGCTTGGCGCTGCACCGGGTCAGGGAATGACGACGCACCGCAGGGCTTGGGCGACGAAACGAGTGACGCGGGGAGCAACCCTAGTGACGTTCGGCACTCACAGGCCGGGGAGTCCCTCACCTCCAATCAGCCGTCCACGCCGCCGGACCACACCGGGTCGCGCTGGTCACCGACGCCATGGCCGCAACCCGGCATCGGCGACGGCAACTACCAGCTTGGGACACTGCGCGTCCACCTCCTACTCGGACAGGCCGGGCTCACCACGCCCGACCGAACAGCCGCGGCCTTGGCCGGCTCCGCCCTCACCATGGCCACCGCCACACAGATCGGCCTGAGTATTTCCGACATCGCACAGGTCGCCGCAACCACCCCCGCATCACGCATACGGCCTCAACGACATCGGCACCATCAGCACCGGGCAGCGCGCCAACCTATGCGTCCTGGACGACCCCGGTCGGCTCCACGCACCATGCGCGACAGGCACTGGATCTGATCCCACCCAGTAACCAAGGTCGCCTTCCGTGTGCCAGCCAAGAGCTTCTGCGGACAATCTCAACCGGCTACGGCAGCACCTCGGTGGAGACGGCGGCCTTGTTGACCTGCTGGCGGGTCAAGGGCTCGTCACGGCAGCCGAAGGTGTTGAACAGCTCGAGCTGGTCGGCGTAGTGCTTTGACTCGGTGCCGTTGGGGGCCACGAACCCGGACTGGCCGGGAGGTGCCACGACGCAGAGCCGGTTGTGCCCGCCGAGGACGGCCATGTGGTTTTCGCTGCCCCGATTCATGTACTGCGGCCCGATGATGGTTTCGTCGCTGCCGGCTTGCGGCACGCCGAGGAAGTTCTTGAAACTGAACGACATCCGCGAGATGGGCACCGTCCAGGCTGAGGGGTCGGCACCTTTGTCGGCGCGCAGTTTCGTTATCGCCTGCAGGTAGGTGTCGACGATGACGTTCTCGGGCGTGGCGCCGTTGAAGAAGTCCACGCTCTGCGGCACCCCGGCACTCTGGCCGAGCAGGTTGTTGTAGATGAGCTTGAGCGCGTTCGCCGGGCGCAGCGAACCACGCGGCTCGATCGGGGTGCCCGGGTAGATGTTCGTCGTATACGACGTGTAGATGGCTGGCGGAAGGTCGTCGGCCAACACCCTCTCGAACAGGATCGGCAGCCAGGTGCGCATGATCGCCGGCTGCGGCTCGTCATAGGTGTCGTTGCCGTCCCGGTCGCGGGTTTCGCCATTCCATGAGGCCAGCAGCGCCAGGTCGGCTCGGCGGGGGTCGCTTGCAGGCAGAGTCGCGGCTGCCTTGGCGATGACCGGCTGCAGGTAGCGCAGGTTGAGGTCCGCGAAGGCGAAGCGCTGAATGAGGTTCCACAGCTGCTGCGGTGTGAACCGCGACCTGGACCGCAGCGCCGCGTCGATCTCCTGCACCCGGTCGACAGGCCCCCAGTTGCCGTAGTCGTTGTTGAATCCCGGGGCGGCTTCGTTGTTCCAGTTCACCAGGAAGCCTTGACCCGGGTTGTACACCTGAGGGTTCTTGGAGAAGTCCGCGTAGCCCTGCCACTCCATCGTGCCGTCGCCCACGGCCGGCACGCGCATGTCCTGGTTACCCGGGCGGTTGGGCAGCCGCCCCGGGGAGATGTAGCCGATGTTGCCCTTGGCGTCGGCGTAGTACCAGTTGATCGAGATTGCGAACTGCGAGGCACGGGCTCGGTACTCGTCGAAGTTGGTTGCCTGCGGCATCCTTGTCCACGCGATTAGCGACTGGACCTCCAGCCCGGACCAGGACCGCTTCTTGGCGTAAGCCGTGCGGTTGGCCGGGTCGGTCGAGGTGACGAACCCATGCACAGTAGACAGCACGTCATAGGGGACGTCCGCGGCGCCCTTGACCTTGATCGTCTCCGGCCGGACCGTCATGTCCCGCCGCGCCCCGTCATACAAGTACTGCCGGTCATTGTTCGGAGCGAGCTGCTCTTGGTACACGTCGACCACGTTCATCGGGCCCGCGGTCGAGCCCCACGAGATCGCGTTGTTGGTGCCGAAGATCACCGCCGGATACGCAAACGGGGCGTTGCCGGCGACGTCGAAGCCAGCCCCGTGCAGGCCGATCCCGTACACGTACGAGGGGTTGAACCACTGGAACTGCGGGCCGTTGACCAGGATCGACTTCGCGCCCAACGTCTTGCTGGCGCCCACAATCCATAGATTGCTTGAGGATGGCTGGCCCGATGGCCAGCCGCCACCACCGTTACGGGACGCCTGGACCTCGGTGAGGTCGCGCAGCGTCGGCGACACCGGCTTGAGCTGCTGCAACTGCCGTTGGGTGTTGTCCGCGGCCTGGCCGGAGCGGGGCACGGTCGTCGGCGCCAGCGGGTCCTCGGTCCAGACCAGCTGCTCGAACAAGGCCCGCCCCTTGACCGGTCCGTACGCGTTCGTGAGCTGCTGCAGCACCTGATAGTTCGCGACTTCGGCACTGGAGTCCGAGTAGCGGTTGGCCATCGTTCCGACCCACACCATCGCCACGTCGTAGGCAGTCCAATCCGCAGGGTCGAAGCCATAGTCACTGAACTGCTTCGGCATGAGCGTGCCGGGATCTTTGCGGACCTTAGCGATCCACTCGTTCATACCCGCGGCGTACCCTTCCAGGATCGCGCGGTCGTCGGCGGGCAGGGCTGCGATCTGCGCCCTGATGGCCTGCGGGTCAAAGCCAGAGCGAGTGTCCTTGTCCAGGGCAAGATAGCCCGCGCCGAGGACCTCCGAGACGATGCCCTGCGTCGAGCGGCGTGACATTTCCATCTGGAACAGCCGGTCCTGCCCGACCACGTACCCGTACCCGCGGAACAAGTCGAACGTACTGTTCGCGTAGACATGCGGAACGCCATAACCGTCCCGCTTGAGGATCACTGAGCCCTTGGCGTCCCGGGCCGTCCCGAGGTCGTCGGTGGGCAGAGCTCCTGCCGTGGTGGCGGCGCTCAGCATGGCGCAGAGGCTGAGCAGACCCCCGAGGATCACGGAGGCGAAGCGACGGGACGGGGATGACGACGTTGTCATGGGCTGGTCCTCCCGACGGCCTACCTCCGCCGAAGGAACCCAAAGCGCTCCGGCGGCCGATGAGAAGTGCTACGCCTTCACCGCATACTTTCGAGCGAACCCACCCTCGTCAAGGCTCGTGCTGTTCACGGTTGCGCTGTCGGTGACTCAGCGGTTCTCGGGCCAGGTCCGGCGCATGAGGCCTGTGTGCGGGTTGATGACCCGAAACCCGTGGCCGGTGTAGAAGTCCCGCAGCCCGTCCCGAGGGTAGATATCGACGGCCAGTGGCGTGTCCCGGCCGGTCGCCTCAACGGCCTCGGAGAACGCCTTCAGCAGTCTGGTGCCGTGCTCGTGGGCGGCGGGCCACGCAGCCAACGATGCGCCCAAATGGACCTCACCGCAGGGAGCGGAGGGCGCGGCGGGAGGACCGGGGCGCACGAATCGGAGACGTGACAACAAGTCGATCGCGGTCGGCGCCAACAGCACGAGGAACAAGTTGCCGACCCACCACCAGCCAGGAACCTGCGCGACCACCACGAGGACTACCGCGACGGGGACCATCCCGGCGACGGCGATGCCTGACGCCACCGCCAGGGTAGCGGCGATGCGGCCAAGACGAGTCCCCCACACCGGGGTCACCTGCAGCACGGCATGGCGATCCACCGCGGCCACAGTGCCTCGGGCCCGTTCGGCCACCAGCAGCGCCCAAGCGCCCAGCATCGCGCTCAGCGCCCAAGCCGTGGCCGTCAGCGCTTTGGCCGCTGGCAGGGTCGCCGTCTCCGACCAGGTATGCAGAATCCCGAACCGGCGGACCTGCACGCCCGCCAAAGCTGGTAAGTCCCGCCACCGGGGTTGCAGTCCCAGCCGACGTGGCAACGGCCCGTATCGGCCTTGACCATCCCCGGGGCTGGCTCCTGTCATGTGGCCCAGTGTGGCAACGACATCCCTTTTCACCCCAGTTCGAGGCGCCGGGACCCACCCGGCGACAGTGCTCGGCAGTGACGAAGATGCGGGATCTTGTCGGTGCGGGTGCGGTGTCGGCACATGGGGCGAGGCGGGTATGCCGTGCGCTCACGGCATACCCGCCTCGTGCCTTGCGTGGGGTCAGGTCCGGGGTGCGTCCTGCGGCGTACCGTCCGCACCCGTGGGGCCGGGTTGGGTAGGCGGCACGGGAGTGCCTATGTGGCCCGGTCTGACGTGCTGCTGTCGCGAGGCGCAGCTGCTGCGGTACACCGCGAACCCGACGGCACCGATGATGAGCAGCGGTAGCCAGGCCATGTGCGGGCGGAAGGCGGCATCCGGGATGACGGTCAGGATCGTGACGACGAGCAGGGCGATGGAGGCACCATCGCCGTCCCGAAGGGCCTGCTCGAGCCGAACCCGGCCGTCAGGCGCGGGCAGCGCCAGCCAGGCGAGGAAGTACAGGCCGACGCCGAGGCCGAGGATGGCCAGCACGACCGCGCCGACGCGGACGATGGCCGGGGAGAGCCCAGTACGCTCGGCGATACCGCCGCAGACTCCCGCGATGACGCGGTTCTTCGAGCGGGTGACCGGACTGCGGTGCAGGGAACTGAAAAGCCGGTCGAGTGCCGAAGCCGGCTGGGGGGTCGTTGTCATGCACTCAACGATGCCCCTTTGCGGCCCGTGCGGCTGCTGGGAAGGACCCTGATCACACCCTGACCCCACCCTGACCGGCTGCATCCGGGGGCTAGGACGGGAAGGCGCTCCAGCGGCTGGCGGCCCACGCAGCCGCGACCACCATGAGCAGGGCCAGGCCGGCGAAGACGACGCTGATCTCGACGTCCTGGCTCACCACCTGGACGTGTCGAGGCAGGTCCTGGAAGACGCCCTGGAGCTGGTCGGCGTCCTGCGCCGCGAAGTACTCGCCTCCGGTCGTCGTCGCGACCGTGCGCAGGGCGTCCTCGTCGACGACGAGGAAGTTACGCGCACCGGCCGCACCGCCGAAGCCGCCCGGCCCGCGGCCCTGCCCCTCAAGAGCGAGCCGCCCAGCTGGGCGCGGGTGCACACCATCGTCGCCGGGTTCGTGGTGCCGAACCCGATCGGGTAGATCCGCACCCCGCGCTCGGCCGCCTCCTTGGCCGCCTCCTGCGGGGTGATGCCCCGCGTGTTCGCCCCGTCGGTGAGCAGCACGACGATTTCGGGAACTGGGTTCGCCGGCCCGCTGCCCGGCGTGGGCGTCGGCGTCGGCGTGGGAGTGCTGTTCGGGGCGCCGTCCGGACTTTGAGCGGGTGGCCCAGCGCCACCGGTATCCGTTCCGGCGGGCGGGACGGCCGGGTCGATCTGGGCGATCGCGTCGATGGACTTGAGGATCGCCGCCCCGATCGTCGTGCCGCGCCCGACGGTGAGCGAGTCGACCGCCTGGAGCAGACTGTCACGGTCGTCGGTCGGCGCGACGGCTACCTGGGCGAACCCGGAGAAGACGACCAGGCCGATCCGCGTGCTGCCGTCCTGGGTCCTGACGAACTGGCGCACCGCCTCCTGGGCAGCGGCGAGCCGGTTCGGCGTCGACGTCCGTGGAGCACATCGACCCGGAGACGTCGAGCGCGAGGATGACAGCGGAGCCGGACACCGGCACCTGAGCCGACACCTGCGGCCGAGCCCCGGCCAGCCCGAGGAAGGCGAGCGCGGCCAGCAGGAGCACGACAGGGACGTGCCGCCGCCAGCCGGCCTGCGGCGGCGCGGCGGCCCGGATCAGCGCGACGCTCGAGTACCGCACCACCTGGCGTCGGCGCCTCGGCGCAGCTGCCACACGTAGGCCCCGGCCAGGATCGGGACGCGCAAGCAGCGGCGGCGAGGGCGAACGGCCAGGCGAACGACATCTACATCACCCGCCCGAACCACAGCAGCGACAGGGTGGCCCCGACGAGCAGCAGCAGCGCGGCCGCCGCCGCGAACAGGGCGGTGATCTCGACCTGCTTGGGCTCGGCGGTCCACTCCAGGTCGATCGAGTCGTACGACGGCGGCCAGCGCCTGCTCGTCCGACGCCGCGAAGTAGTGCCCGTCGGTCGTGTCGGCGATCTTGCGCAGCAGCGGCTCGTCCAGCGCGGTCGCGAGCTGGAAGCCGTCGACCTCGATCACGGTGCCCTGCGGGCTGCCCGATCCCGATCGGGTAGACCTTCACGCCCGCGCTGGACGCCAGCTCGGCGACGTCGACCGGGTCCGGCTCGACCGTGTTCTCCCCGTCGGAGAGCAGGACGACGGCCGCGGAGCCGTGGTAGCCGAGGTCCGGCCCTGCGGCCTCGACGCGTTGCCTGCCGCTGCTCGTCGACCAGCACGGTCTTCCCGGCGATCGCCGCAGAGCGAGGTCTGCAGCCCGCTGCCCAGCGCCGTGCCGCCCTGCGGGGTGGAGGCGGTCGATCGCGGCGAGCACGCTCGCCCGGTCCGTGGTCGGCTGCTGGGTGACCAGCCCGCTGTCGCCGAACGCGACGACGCCGACCCGCACGGTCGGGTCGGCTGGCGCTCGACGAAGCGTGCGCGCGGCGGCCTTCGCGGCGTCCATCCGGGTCGGGCGTCGAGGTCGGTGGCGGTCATGCTCGACGACACGTCGAACGCCAGGATCACGGTGCCCTCCCGGCGCGGGAGTCGGCGACGTCGATCTCGGGCCGGGCCAGCGCGAGCAGGAGCAGCGCGAGGGCGCCGAGCAGCAGCGCGGGCGGCAGGTGGCGCCGCCGACCCGGTAGCCGGGCCGGCCGGCCGAGGCCGAGCGCGGCCAGCTCGGCGCGCCGGGCCGCGCCGGCGGCGCAGCAGCCGGCGGTACCCCAGCACGACCAGCGGGACGGCCGCGAGCGCCCAGGAGCATCCACGGCCACGCGAAGCGTCAATCGCCGCCTCCGCTTGCGCCGCGCCGGCGCAGGTGCGGAGCCGGAACAGCGCGCGCACGAGGTCGTCGTCCGTGCGCGACGGTGAACAGGTCGAGCCCGGCGGACCGCAGGTCGGCGAGCAGGGCGCCTGCCGCTCGTCGGCGCGGCCGCGCAGCCGCTGCCGGAACGCCGGGGTCGTCGGTGTCGACGAAGATCACTTCACCGGTCTCGGCGTCCTCGACGTAGATCATCCCGGCGGCGGGCAGCTCGAACTCGCGCCGGTCCACCACCTGGATCGCGACGACGTCGTGCCGGCGGGCGAGCTGGCCGAGCGGCCCCTGCCAGCCCGGCTCGCGACAGGAAGTCCGAGACGATCACGACGAGCGACCGGCGCCGCAGGATCCCCAGCGCGGCGCGCAGCGGCCGCGCCGAGGTCGGTCGCCCCGCTGGCGGGGCGGCGGGGCGCAACAGCCGGGAGAGGATCCGCAGCACCTGGTTGCGGCCGTGACGCGGGCGGGATCGTCTCGCTCGACGCGGTGTCGAACAGCAGCGCGCCGACCCGGTTCCCGCCGCGCGACAGCAGCTGCGCCACCGTCGCCGCGACCTCGGTGAGCACGACGTGCTTGTGCCGCTGCGACCGGCCCGAAGTCCATCGACGCCGAGCGGTCGAGCAGCAGCCAGGCGGTGACCTCGCGGTCCTCGAGGTACTCGCGCACGTGCGCGATGTCCGTGCGCGCGGTGACGTTCCAGTCGATGTGGCGCAGGTCGTCGCCGAACTGGTACTCGCGCAGGTCCGCGACGTCGACGCCGGTGCCGCGGAACACCGTCCGGTAGTCGCCCTGCAGGCGCCCGTCGAGACGGCGCAGCACCCGCCACTCGAGCCGGCGCAGCACCCGCTCGGGCGTGAGCGCCGCCGGTCCGTCGCCGCAGGGCGGCCGGCTGCCGTCACGGTCGGCGCGCGGGCGCCCGCGCGGTGCGACCTGATCGGACGGGGGTCGGTCGAGCTCGGGCAGCGGGACCGCGGCGAGCAGCGGGCCGAGCACGTCGTCCGGCGAGACGTCGTCGGCGAGCGCCTCGTAGGACAGCACGATGCGGTGGCGCAGCACGTCGCGGGCCAGCTCGCGGACGTCGCCGGGCAGCGCGTAGTCGCGGCCGCGCAGGAACGCCAGCGCCTTGGCGCCGAGCACCATGTTGATCGACGCGCGCGGGCTGGCCCCGAACGTCACGTACCGGGCCAGGTCGGCCGACCCGACCGCGGCCGGGTCGCGGGTCGCGGTGCTGAGCCGCACGGCGTACTCGATGATCTGCGGGTCGACGTACACGGCGTCGGCGGCGCGCTGGTAGCCGCGCAGCGTGCTCGACGTCGATCACCGGCTCCGGCGGCTCGTGGGCGCGTGGTCATCCGCTCGACGACGACGTACTCCTGCGTCGCCGTCGGGTAGCCGACCAGCACCTTGAACATGAACCGGTCGAGCTGGGCCTCCGGCAGCGGGTAGGTGCCCTCCGACTCGATCGGGTTCTGCGTCGCCATGACGAGGAACGGGTCGGGCGCGGGGTAGGTCTCGCGCCCGATCGTCACCTGCCGCTCCTGCATCACCTCCAGCAGCGCGCTCTGCACCTTCGCCGGGCGCGCGGTTGATCTCGTCGGCGAGCAGGAGGTTGGTGAACACCGGCCCGAGCGAGACCTGGAACTCCCCCGCGCGCTGGTTGTAGATGCGCGTGCCGACGACGTCCGCGGGCACCAGGTCCGAGGTGAACTGGATCCGCTGGAACCGGCCGCCGATCGCCTGCGCGAGCGTCTTGATCGCCATCGTCTTGGCGAGCCCGGGGACGCCCTCGACGAGCAGGTGCCCGCGGGCCAGCAGCGCGACGAGCATCCGCTCCAGCAGGCCGTCCTGGCCCACGATCGTCTTCTTGACCTGGTAGAGCGTGGCCTCGAGCGGCAGCCGGGGGTCGGTGTCGTGGTCCATCTGTCTCCCGGTGGCTCGACGTCGTCCTGCGTCGCTACTGCTGGGGCCCGCCGGCCGCGCCGCCGGCGGTCGCGATCGGGACGGCGAAGCCGACCCCGACGAAGAAGTCCTGGTTGGCCGGGTTGGCCAGGGCGGTGACGATGCCGACCACCTGCCCCGCCCGGTTGAGCAGCGGGCCGCCGCTGTTGCCGGGGTTGACGGCCGCGTCGAACTGGATCAGGCCGTCGAGCGCGGGCCCGCGACGGCGCGGTGATCGTGCGGCCGGTGGCCGAGACGACGCCGGCGGTGAGGCTGGCGCGCAGGCCGAGCGGGTTGCCGACGGCGAAGACGGCGTCGCCGACGGGCGGCGGCGCCGCCCAGCACCGCGGGCACGACGACCTCCGGGAGCCGGTCGACGGCGAGCACCGCGATGTCGTGGTCGGGCTGGCGGGCCGTCACCTGCGCCGCCGCCCGCGTGCCGTCGGCGAACTCGACCTGGATCTGCGCGGCACCGTCGACGACGTGCAGGGCGGTGAGCACCGCGCCGTCCGCGTTGACGACCACGCCGCTGCCCCAGGACCTCGCGTTCCGGCGCCCTGCGGCCGCTCGGTGGTGACGGTGACCAGCGACGGCGTGATCGTCTGGTAGGCGAGCGTGGCCTCGGGGGGCACGTCGCGCTCGGCTTCCTGGGCCTGCTCGATCCCGCGCTGCACCGCGGCGTCGACGTCGGCGCCGGTCAGCGGGGCGGGGCCGCTGGAGCTGACCCACCACAGCGCCGCCGGCGAGGCGACCACCGCGACGGCGACGGCGAGCGCCACCCACCGCGAACGCCACCAGCGTCGCTTGGGCGCCTCGGTCGGCGCAGGCCCCTCGGGTGTGCCGACCACCAGCGGGGGTGCCGCCGCCCGGGTCACCCACCGAATCTACGTCCCTCTGGCGGCCACGGCACTACCGTCACAAGGATTCGTTGCGCTTTCACAGGTTGTTACAAGGTGGTTCGTCCGCATCTCGAAGGCCGAGACATGTGACCCAACGCGCGGGACCAAAGCCACGGTCCCGCCGGTTGGTCGTGCCGCACCCTGAGGGGCACACCCCGAAGTGGCAGAACCCGAGCGGCACAACCGCGAGGAATGAAAGGCCCGGCATGAGACGGCTGCTGTCAGGAAACGAGGCGGTCGCCCGGGCCGCATGGGAGGCGGGGGCCGTCGTCGCAGCCGGTTACCCGGGCACCCCGAGCACCGAGATCCTGCGAGGAGCTCGCCCGCTACCCCGACGTGTATGCCGAGTGGTCACCCAACGAGAAGGTTGGCCTCGACGTCGCTATCGGGGCGGCATACGCCGGACGACGCGCTCTCGCGACGATGAAGCACGTCGGGCTCAACGTCGCCTCCGACGCGTTCTTCTCGGTGGCCATGACGGGTGTCGAGGCCGGGCTGGTCATCGTGTCGGCCGACGACCCGGCCGCCCACTCCTCGTCGAACGAGCAGGACAACCGCCAGTTCGCCAAGTTCGCGCGAGTGCCGTGCCTGGACCCCGCGGACAGCCAGGACTGCCACGACCTCATGGTCGCGGCGTTCGACGTCAGCGAGCGGTTCGACACCCCGGTCATGTTCCGCACGACCACCCGGGTCTGTCACACGAGCTCGCCGGTCGAGGTCGGCGAGACCCGCAGGCGGATGCCGACGCCGACGACATATGTGCGCAACCAGAAGAAGTACGCACTGGTCCCGGCGGTCGCCAGGGCGCGCCACCCGGTGATCGAGGAGCGCCTCGTCGCGCTCGCGGCCTTCGCCGAGACCTTCCCCTTCAACCGAGCCGAGTACCGGGGCACCGACCTTGGCATCATCACGAGCGGTGTCGCCTACAACTACGCCCGCGAGGTGTTCCCGGACGCGAGCGTGCTCAAGCTCGGCATGGTCTACCCGCTGCCGCAGCGCCTGGTTCTCGAGTTCGCCGGGCGGGTCGGGCGGCTCGTCGTCCTGGAGGAGCTCGACCCGTTCGTCGAGGAGCAGGTCCGCCTCCTGGGCATCGACGTCTACCGGCCGGACGCCGCGGGCGCCGGCCTACCCCATGACCAAGTCCATCTTCTCGGTGACCGGCGAGCTCGACCCGGGCTCGGTGCGCACGGCTGCCCGGGCCGCCGGGCTGCTGGCGTCGAACGGGACGGGAGCGGCGCGCCCAGCCGAGCGGGGCGGCATACCGGCGCCGACACCGAACGGACCACCCGCGCACCCGGCGGACGCCAACGGCCGGCCCACCCTCGACCTGACGGTGCTCGCGGCCCTGCCTGGCCGGCCTCCGATCCTGTGCCCGGGGTGCCCGCACCGCTCGACGTTCTACGTCCTGCACAAGCTGGGCATCCCGGTCAACGGGGACATCGGCTGCTACACCCTCGGGATGGGCGAGCCCCTGGACGCGCTGCACACGGCGGGCTGTATGGGCCAGAGCATCGGCGTCGCCCACGGCGCGGCGCAGGCCGGCGACGGCGAGCGCCATGTCGCGGTCATCGGCGACTCGACCTTCTTCCACAGCGGAATCCCGGCGCTGCTCAACGTGCTCTACAACCAGAGCAACGTCATCACGATCATCATGGACAACCGGATCACCGGCATGACCGGACACCAGGAGAACCCGGGCACCGGAATGACCTTGCAGCGCAAGCAGACGGTCGAGGTCGACATCGAGCGCGTGGTGCGCTCGCTCGGGTTCACCGAGGACCGCGTCGCGACGATCTCGGCCTATGAGGTCAAGACGCTGGAGAAGCAGCTCAAGGCGTGGCTGAGGCAGGACGGGCCGTTCGTGCTCATCGCCAAGGAGGAGTGCGCGCTGCTGCCCACGGTCAAGCCGACCTACCTGCCGCTCGAGGTCGGGCGAGAGCTGCAACGGCTGCACGATCTGCTTCCGGATCGGCTGCCCGTCGATCCTCAAGTCCGAGCAGCTCGACCCGCGCACCCAGCGGCCGCTGGCGCTCATCGAGGCCTCGACCTGCACCGGGTGCGAGATCTGCGCCCAGGTGTGCCCACGGGACGCGATCCTGTTCCGCGAACAGGTCCTCGAGCACGCCGGGTCGCGGTAAGGAGGGGCCATGGACTCGGTTGGCATGAATCCGGTCGCGGTGAACCCAGACGACATCAGCATCGCCCTCGTCGGGGTGGGCGGCCAGGGCACCATCCTGGCCAGCGACATCCTCGCCGAGCTCGGCCTCAAGCTCGGGTACGACGTCAAGAAGGCCGAGGTCCACGGCATGTCCCAGCGCGGCGGCAGCGTCGTGTCGCACGTGCGGTGGGGGTCCTCGGTGTTCTCCTCGATCATCCCCAAGGGCGGGGCGGACATCCTCGTGGCCTTCGAGAAGCTGGAGGCGCTCCGGTATGCCGAGCTGCTGGGGCCGCAGGGCGTCGTCATCATCAACGACCACGCCATCGAGCCACTGACGGTCATCACCGGCGGCGGCCACTACCCGACGGACGACGAGATCGCGCAGTTCTTTGCGGGTGCCGGCCAGCGGGCGTACTGGATCGACGGGGTCGGGGTCGCGACCGGGCTCGGCAACAAGAACGCCGCCAACGTCGTGCTGCTCGGGGCCCTCTCCGACCTGGTCGGCCTGCCGGAGCAGCGAGTGGGACTCGGTGCTCGCGGCTCGGGTGCCGCCCACGCATCTCGACCTCAACCGGGCGGCCTTCCAGGCCGGCCGCCGGGCCCTGGCGCCGGCTCTGGCGGCACAGCCTCGCTGAGCCGGTCGGCTCGCCGGACGCGGGCGGTAGATGTGCGGATGCGGTCGGGGGGCACGGCTTTGGGTGGTCAGACCTGCGTCATGGCGCACCTTCGACGACCACCCACATGGCCGGGGGACGCGGGAACGGACGGGGCATCGGACCCGAACGCTCCTAGCCTTGACTTCGCCTCACGTGTCACACCAGCCACAGCAACGACCTCATCATGTCCTCTTAGTAGCGAGCTGCATTGTGGGACGCCCGGCAGTCCTTAGATTGTCAGATACTCGGTTCATGGCATAGAATGATCATTCATGCCCCATCTCGAAAGCCCATCTATCGTACCGCTCGAAGACTGCCAGATTATGAGCGGCGGAATGGGCGCGCATGTTCTCAGCCCTGAAGGCCTTGGAAGAATCTCCGGCATGGGTGCCGCGGCAACCGCTTCTGTAACTGCGGCTGAGGTTGTCGTGGCTCGCGAGCTAATGCGGGGAAACGACGCATTCTTGCGGAGCCGTAGAGCAGTTTCCGGTACAGTACATGGCCGAACAATTTGCGGATTCCTACTGGCGCGAGGGTGGCGTGAGTCTGGATGACGGCCGTAAGCTGCTTTACGATACAATGCCGTTTATTCGCCTCGACAGACACAATCCCCGTCTTGATCCAGTGAAGAACAATAAAGTAGTCGATGCTAGGGTTATCGGCGGTTTCGTCCTGACAAGACTTGCGATCGACGAAGCCAACAAGCACGCCTGCGAGCAGCTAGTGGATGAAAAGGCGCAACGAGGACCCGTCGGCATCAACGCCCTATACAAGATCATTGATGGTGTCGGGACCTTTTATGGTGCCATGCTCGCGGGAGCCGACTACATGGCTATGGGCGCTGGCGTACCAGAACAAATGCCTAGGCTGCTCACTGACCTTGCTCATGGCCGCACAGTCGAGTATCTCGCCAAAATCGTCGGCGCCAAACAAGTACGTGGCGGCCGCGTCGTGCGCGACTATGCGATGCCGTTTGATCCGGCTCGTTACACCGACAACCGGCCTCAAGAGCTAGACCCGATGGCTTTCCTGCTCATTGCCACGACAGCAGACCAAGTCCAAGCCTTTATGCACGGTCGCTCCGACGACGAACTGCCCTATGGCTATGTTATGGAAAACCACTATGCGGGCGGCCACAATGCGCCGCCGATAGGCGGCAAACCGCTCATCGGCGAACATGCCGAGCCGGAGTACTCCGAGCGCGACGAGCTCGATATTGATGCCATGAACGCGCTCGGCGTGCCCTATTGGGTCGCCGGCGACCAATCCAGTCCAGACAAGTTGCAGGCGGCGATCGCGCATGGGGCACGCGGTATCCAGGTCGGTTCAGTCATGGCACTTGCGGATGAATCGAACTTCCTTTTGCCGTACCGTCAACCGATTGTCATGTCTATCCTGAGCGGCAATCGGCGTCCAGTTGCGGCCGATCCTTACACCTCGCCGTCAGGTTATCCTTTCAATGTTGTCGACATGCCCGGGACCTTGTCCGACCCCCGCGTTGCTGCCACGCGCCAACGGGTGTGCGACATCAGGAAATTGGTTGAGATCGCCGACGTTAATGGCAACAAGTATGTCGACCGCTGCCCTGCCGACACGGCCCAGGCTTGGGAAAGAGACGGCGGCACTAAACTGCGCCGCCATGGCCAGAATTGCCTATGTAACGGCCTTCTGGCCGCCATCGGACTCGGCCAAGTACGTTCCAATGACGGGAAGATCTACCGCGAACCTGCCGAAATAACCCTCGGCAGCGGCGAGACTGTCGACAATGCCGTCCGCGCCCTGTGCGCCGCCACCAAGAGCCGGCGCCGCATGCCCGGCTATAGCGTGACCGACGCCATCCGCTACCTCCGCGGGGAAATCTACGCGATGTAGAGCCCGGCAATCGGATGTCAAGCGAGTCCTCTGATGGTGGCTCGGGTATCCGTCGGTGATGGGTGCGCGACGGTCACACCAGAAACATCACCCCCACCTGTCCAAGCGTCCTCGTCCGCAGCGCTTCGGTCATGCCAACCGCGCGGAATACCCCGCGGTTGGCATGACCGACCAAGCCCCAGTGTGCATAACCGCGACTGGCCGCCGAGGGAGAGCATGACAGGGGCGATGGGGCCCCTCAGCTGCCGCTCTCCACCGCGACTGAGCCGCTGGACGCGCCGTGGCTGACCGTGATCTTGCGAGGCTTGGCCTCCTCGGCCACCGGGATGGTGAGGGTGAGCACACCGTCACGGTAGTCGGCCTCGATCCTGTCCAGGGCCAGTCCGGAGCCAAGGGCGAGCTGGCGGGCGAAGGTGCCCGTCACCCGCTCATGCGAGAGCCACTTGGCGTCCTCGACGTCGACTGAGCGACGCTCGGCGCGCACCGTCAAGGTGCGGTCCTCGACGTCGATGTCGATCGTGCCCGGGTCCGCGCCCGGCAGGTCGATCAGGGCGATGAACTTCTCGCCGGATCGGTAGAGGTCCATGGGCATCACGGCACCGGCCGGGCCCCGAAGGCTGTCGGTGAAGAACCGGTCCATCTCACGGAACGGGTCGAAACGTGCCATTGTTGTCACTCCTTGGTCCAATGCGGTCATCGAACCTGCCTCGATGACACTCGGCATATATGAGTGTAACCGACTCAACCCTGGGTTTGTTCCGCCCAGGGCGGGCAGCGAACGAACTGCCGGATGCGGCCGGCCAAGCGGGCGGTGAGAGTAGCCGAATGGTTGCTTCGCCTGGCCGGAAGCAACCATTCGGCTACGGTCGCTGGGCGTAGGCGCCCAGCGACCGTCGAGCTAGCTGCCGAAGTAGACGAAACCGGGTCCCTCGTCCCGGTAGGCGACCCCCAGCGAGTCCAACGCGGATCGCCACGACCCGGTCACCGGCGGCACCGCCCCCTCAAACCCGTGGTCCGCCGTGAGCACGAAGGCCACCTCGTCCAGCTCGCCGGAGGCTTCCAACAGCTCCAGCAGCACCCCGAGCCGGGCGTCGGCCTGTCGCAGCGCCTCGCGTGCCATCGCCGAGCGCGGGCCGCCCCCGTGATGCCCGGCGTCTGTGACGACGTTGGCCCACCAGGTCAGCAGCGGCGCCTTCTGCAGCCCTTCGCCGAACAGCTCACGCACCTGAGCCAGGCCCAGGTCGTCGACCTGCACCCCCCAGCGGAAGTAGCTGTCCGAGAGCCACCTGGCGTCCTTGAGATACGGCGACGTCGCCGCATCGGGCAGCCGGTCGCCCAGGCTGCCGGCCCCTCCGGGCGCCCCAGTCGCCCGGATCAGCTCCATCGTCGAGTAGTCCGCCCCACGGTCGATGGCCTCGTCGATGCATGCCGTGACGACCGCACGCCCGTCCGCTGGCCCGTGCTCGCGCACCAGCTCGAAGACGGTCCGCACCCCCTCGCGCAGCCACTCGTGCGAACGGTGCCACGTCGTCTCGTCGTTGGGAACCACCCGCTCACCGGTCGTGCGGTCGACATAGACGTTGCCGAGCACCCCGTGCCGGCCGGGACCGACCCCGGTGAGGATCGAGGTGTGGTTGGTCAGCGTCACGCTGGGGAACTGGGCCACCCCGCCGCCCCGCAGCGCAACCCCTCGCTGGATGAGCCGCGCCACGTTGGGCAGCCGGCCGTTCTCGGCCAGGTACAGCACGTCGCCGCACGGCGCGCCGTCCCAGAGCACGCCCACGACCGCCCGCGGGGACTCTCCGGTGAGGTACGTCCGCAGCACGCTCCCGTCGAGGGGCGCTCCCGCATCGTCGCGCAGCCGGTCCTCGGGCACCCCCGACAGGTGGGCCAGTGTGGGACCGACGTCGACCAGGCGGGCATGCGCGTCGACGAAGCGCTTGCGGCGGATCCCCTTGCCGGACAGGATGAGCGGCGCGCGCGACTGGATCACGTCGAGCGAGCCGTGCTCGCCCACATGCCCGCCCTCGTCGGGGAAGAAGTGGCGAGGGGTGTGCACGATGGCCAGGTCGGGGCTGCGCTCCGGGTCGGCGAACAACGACAGGATCCGCTCGGCCGCATAGGGATAGGAGTTCTCGTGCGACGTCGCCGGCGACGGCTCGGCGATTTCGATGGGGTAGGGCAGGTAGGCCATCGGGTCCTCGCTGAGGATGGGGTCGTGCCCATGCACCACCTCGTGGCGCCCTCCTGGGTGTAGCCGCACCCAGCCCACGTGGTTCGCCGCGTATGCCGTGGGCTCGCCGTCGTGGTCCTCCACCCACGTGACCAGGTCGACGATGTCGGCCAGCTCGGGCACGCACAGCGCCTCGACCGCGCGCTGCCGGGTCGAGCTCACGGCATACTTGCGGGTCTCGACATTCACGGGGCGAACTCTACGCAGCGGCTCAGGGCGCTGGGCGAAGACGGGCGCAGGTGCGTGCCTGCTCCCAGGCTTGCTGCAGCGCGGCAGGGTCCTTGGGCGGCCTGGGTATGCCGTCCGCGTCGCTCACTTGCAGCGGCGTGTACGCCGCGGCAGTGACGATGCTGGCCCGCTTCGCGCGCGCGGCAGCGTCGCTGCCCCGGCGGTCCAGGGCGGCCGCAGCGTCGACCGAGACGGTGAGCACTCCGCTGCGCTTCTCGGCCTCACCGCGCCGGTTGTTCCACACGAAGTTGCCCAGCCCGTAGCCCACGTAGGCGCGCCCGAGCCACCCGCTGCCCTGCACCCGGTGTGCGTGCCCGCCGACGATGATGTCAGCGCCGGCGGCCTCCAGCGCCTTCGCGGTGGCCACCTGGCGCCCGTCGGGGCAGCTCTCGTAGTCGGTGCCCCAGTGCAGGAACACGACGACGACGTCGTAGCGCGCGACGGCGTCGGTGACCGCGGCGAGCAGCCGGTCGTTGCTCTTGAGGTTGCCCGCGACGCCGGCCGCGCTGTCGCTCGCCGGGAACTTGTTCACAGTGAGGTCGTTGACCTGGGTCGAGCCGATGACCGCTACGGACAGACCCTTGGCCTGCACGACTGCAGGGGCGAACGCCTCCGTGGCGTCGCGACCGACGCCGACGACCGGGACCGGGCTCGCGGCCTTGGCGGCCAGCGTGTCCTGCAGGCCGAGGGGTCCGTAGTCAACGGCGTGGTTGTTGGCCATGCTGAGCACGTCGACGCCGGCCTTGGCCAGCGTCGAGAGCGCCTTCGGGCTGGTGCGGAAGTGGTAGGTCTTCGGCTCCGGTGCACCCCGGTCGGTGATCGACGTCTCCAGGTTGACCACCGCGACGTCGGCGCCGCCCAACAGTGGTCGCAGCTCCGCGAGCCCGTCGTCGCCGTCCAGCAGCCGAGCCAGGTCACCGTCGAAGTGCACATCCCCGCCGAACGCGAGGGTCACGGCGGAGGTCGATGCTGCCGGCGCGGCCGGCCTACCCTCCGGCGAAGGTTGGGCGGCCTGCGCGCCGCTGCACGCGGCCAGCGCGAGCGACGCAGCGGCAACCCACAGCCTGCGCATGCCTGACAGTCTGCTGGGCAACCCCGGGTTCGCAGCGGGGGCTCGCCGGGTGCGACCGGGGGTTTCGCCCCGGAAATGCCCACCCCGGCTCACAATTCGGCATACCCGCCGGCTCTTGCGACGCCAAAGCGCAGGCGACCCGATACCTTGACGGCATGACCGAGGGACCTCCGGGCCCGGCAAGCCCCACCGCCGAGGCGCCCACCGACGGGGTTGGCGCCGAGCCCCCCGGCCACAAGGGCACCCCGATGGTCGTCATCGAGGGGGTCAACAAGCACTTCGGCGACCTGCACGTCCTGCGCGACATCGACCTGACCATCGGCGCGGGTGAGGTCGTCGTCGTCCTTGGCCCGTCGGGCTCGGGCAAGTCCACGCTCTGCCGATGCATCAACCGCCTCGAGCCGTTCGAGACCGGCAGGATCACCATCGACGGGCAGGCCCTGCCCGACGAGGGCAAGGAGCTGGCCCAGCTACGGTCCGACGTGGGCATGGTCTTCCAGTCGTTCAACCTGTTCGCGCACAAGACGATCCTGCAGAACATCACGCTCGGGCCGATCAAGGTCCGTAAGAAGTCCAAGGCCGACGCGGACGCCCGCGCGCGGGAGCTGCTGGAACGGGTGGGCGTGGCCGAGCAGGCCGACAAGTACCCGGCGCAGCTCTCCGGCGGCCAACAGCAGCGGGTGGCCATCGCCCGGTCCCTGGCCATGAGCCCCAAGGTGATGCTCTTCGACGAGCCGACATCGGCGCTGGACCCGGAGATGATCAACGAGGTCCTCGACGTCATGATCGAGCTGGCCAAGTCGGGCATGACCATGGTCGTCATCACCCACGAGATGGGCTTCGCCCGTCGCTCGGCGGACCGGGTGGTGTTCATGGACGGCGGCCAGATCGTCGAGGTGGGCACCCCCGACGACTTCTTCACCAACGCCCGCTCGGCTCGAGCCAAGGACTTCCTCGGCAAGATCCTTACCCACTGACCCGCGCGGGCCCGCGGTCCCGCGCCCCGCACACACGCAACCCACCCAGGAGGACAGATATGAAGCTCGGTCGGATGACCGTGACGGCAGTCGCGGCAACCGCGGCCCTCGGCCTCGCCGCTTGCGGTAGCTCAGGCACGTCGGGCAGCACCGGATCCGCGGCCGCCGGCCCGGTCAAGATCGGGATCAAGTTCGACCAGCCGGGCCTCGGCCTCAAGGCCGGGTCGGACTACACCGGCATGGACGTGGACCTGGCCCGCTATATCGCCAAGGAGGCCAACCTGGGCACCCCCGACTTCGTCGAGGCCATCTCGGCCCAGCGCGAGACGCTCATCTCCACCGGCCAGGTCAAGTACATCGTCGGCACGTACTCGATCACCGACGCCCGCAAGGAGAAGGTGTCCTTCGCCGGGCCGTACTTCATCGCCGGGCAGGACCTGCTCGTGCGCGCCGAGGACACCTCGATCACCGGCCCGGACTCGCTCGCCGGCAAGAAGCTGTGCTCGGTGACCGGATCGACGTCGGCACAGAACGTGAAGGCGAAGGTCCCCGGGGTCAACCTGCAGGAGTACGGCACGTACACCCTGTGTGTGGACGCGCTCAAGGCCGGCAGCGTCGACGCCCTGACCACCGACAACACCATCCTCGCCGGGTATGCCGCCCAGGAGGCCAACAAGGGCAAGCTGCGCGTCGTCGGCAACACCTTCTCCACTGAGAACTACGGGGTCGGGCTGAAGAAGGGCGACATCGAGTTCTGCACCAAGGTCACGGATGCCGTCAAGAAGTTCATCTCGGACGGATCCTGGCAGAAGGCCGTGGACACCAACCTCGGGCCGGCGGGCTTCAAGCCGGGTGCCGGCAACCCGCCGACGCCGGCTGCCTGCAGCTAGCTGACCCCGCAGGTATGCCGTCCGCTCACAGCCGCGCGGACGGCATACCTGCGGCTACGCCGACCGAGCCGGAATGGGCGAGCTGCTCGCCGCGTACGACATCATCGGGGCGTTCAAGATCACCATCCTGCTGACCGTGCTGTCGGCCGTCGGCTCCCTCGTCATCGGGACGGTCGTCGCGATCTTCCGCGTCTCGCCCATCGGGTTCCTCAACAAGCTCGGCGCCTTCTACGTCAACACGATCCGCAACACCCCGCTGACCCTGATCATCGTCTTCTGCAACATCGGGTTCATCGTCAACCTCGGGATGAGCGTCAGCGAGGACATCGCGCGGAACAACCTGATCTGGGCGGTGTTCGGCCTGTCGGTCTACCACGCCGCCTTCGTCTGCGAGGCGCTGCGCAGCGGCGTCAACACCGTGCCGGTCGGACAGGCCGAGGCGGCCCGGTCGGTCGGTCTCACCTTCGGGCAGAGCCTCACCCAGGTGCTGATGCCGCAGGCGATCCGAGGGGCGATCACCCCGCTCGGTAACACCCTCATCGCCCTCACCAAGAACACGACCGTCGCCACCGCCATCGGCGTCGCCGAGATCAGCGGCCTGATGCGCCAGATGATCGAGTTCCGCAGCGACCTCATCGTCCCGATCTTCCTCATCGTCGCCCTCGGCTTCGTCATCCTCACGCTGCCGATCGGGCTGCTGACCACCTACCTGTCCAACCGGCTCGCGGTGCGCCGATGAGCTCGGTCCTGTTCGACGTTCCCGGGCCCAGGACGCGGGCCCGCTACCGCGTCATCGCGATCGTGAGCGGGCTGGTGTTCCTGGCGGCCCTGGCGTGGGCGCTGTCGCGCTTCTACCAGAAGGGCAACCTCGACCCCGCCAAGTGGCTGCCGTTCCTGACGGCCGACGTCTGGGTCAACTACCTCATCCCCGGCCTGGTCAACACGATCAAGGCCGCCCTCATCTCGATGGTCCTCGCCTCGATCTTCGGGGTGGTCTTCGGGATGGGCCGGCTGTCGCACGTGCGCGTCATCCGGTGGGTCTCGACGGTCGTCGTCGAGTTCTTCCGGTCCGTGCCGGTGCTGGTGATGATGTTCTTCACGTTCTACTGGGTGGCGTACAACACCAACCTGCCCTCGGAGCTGTTCTCGCTCATCGCGGTGGTCACCGGGCTGACTCTCTACAACGGCTCGGTCGTCGCCGAGCTGATCCGCTCGGGGGTCGGCAGCCTGCCCAAGGGCCAGACCGAGGCGGGCCTCGCCATCGGGCTGACCAACGGGCAGACGCTTCGAACGATCCTGCTGCCGCAGGCGATCACCGCGATGCTGCCCGCCCTGGTCGGCCAGCTGGTCGTCGTCCTCAAGGACACCGCCCTCGGCCAGATCGTCACCTACCCTGAGCTGCTCAACACCTACCAGCAGATCGGGTCGTACAAGTCCAACCCGGTCCCGGCGCTCATCGTTATCGCCGCCATGTTCGTCACCATCAACTACCTGCTGACCGTCGCGGCCTTGCGGCTGGAGGGGCGGCTGCGCTCGCGCGGCCGGGCCACGATCCCGACCGGAATCGTCGGTGGGCAGGTCGCCCCGGTCGACACGGCACCCATCGAGGAAGCCCTGCACCATGCCGACGAGGAGGCGCTCGCCAAGGGCCACCAGCAGTCCTGAGCCGGCCCGCGAGGGCCGGCGAGGAAGTCAGCTCCGCTCGAACCCTTGCTGGAACTCGTGCTCCGGCTGCTCCGCTTCTGCTGTCGCCGTGACCCGGCCCCGAGAAGCCTTCCGAGGCGCCTGCATCAGACCCTTTGTACAACGACACCGGCCATGCCATCCAGTGCCTGGAAATCGTCGTCCTGACTTACAACGGGCAGCCGGTGTCGTGCGGCTGTTGCGGCGATCCACAGATCATTCACATTGATTCGTCGACCGGTTTCGGCCAGCGAAACGCTAAGGTGCGCCCAGACCCGGCCGACCTCGGCGTCGACCGGAAGGATCTCCAATGTCATTCAGCACTTCGAGGGTGGCCAGGCGGCGCGCACGTGTCTGTGTGTCACGCGCGGCCAGCACACCGGCCAGCAGCTCCGCCAATGTCACCACTGACACCGCTGCCTCCTCGGGCAGGGAGTCCTCCTTCAGCGGTCGAGCATTCTCTGCAGCGATGAAGACGCTGGTGTCCAATACGCCGCGGTCAGTCATCGGATGTCGTCAAGCTCATCCGTCAGGTCCCCGGCCAGCCGGGCCAGGTCCTCGCGCAGCCCAGGATCGGCTTGGGCAACCGCTAACCGGCGTACCACCTCGGCCCGGGGAAGCCATCGACGCCGCGCAGGCTGAACCGGAACCAAACGCGCCACCGCCTTCCCGTTGACCGTGATCACCACGTCTTCACCCGCCTGGACCCGCTTGAGCACCCCCCGCGTGTCATTCCTCAATCCCTCGATGCCACCTCGGACATGCTACGAGCGTAGCATCAATGTAGTAATCAGCAGGTCGTTCCGACCGTGCCCACACTCTGGCAGGCTCAGGTCTGACGCCCCCAGTTCGTCCGACAGATAGGCCTGCAGCCAGATGAAGATCGTCGTCCTGGTCAAGCACGTTCCAGAGCCCACCGCGACGTGGAAGTTCGCGCCCGACCTCACCCTCGACCGCGCGGGCGTCGAGGGGCGCCTCTCCGAGCTGGACGAGTATGCCGTCGAGCAGGCGGTCCGCCTCGCCGAGAGCGGCACGGCATCCCAGATCGTCTACCTCACCGTCGGGCCGGCCAAGGCGGCCGAAGGGCTGCGCAAGGCCCTGGCGATCGGCGGCGACCAGGCGGTGCACGTCCTCGACGACGCGATCCACGGCTCGTGCGCCCTGTCGACCTCGCTCGTGCTGGCCAAGGCGCTGGAGAAGGTCGGCTACGACCTCATCCTCACCGGCATGGCGTCCACGGACGCCGAGCTGTCGGTCGTACCGTCCATGGTCGCCGACCGGCTCGGCATCAACCAGGCCACCTTTGCCGGTGAGCTGTCCGTCGACGCCGGCGAGGTGACCATCCGCCGGGACACCGACACCGATAGCGTTCGGGTCAGTGCCGCGTTGCCGGCGATCGTGTCGGTGACCGACCAGGCCGGCGAGGCCCGCTATCCCGCGTTCAAGTCGATCATGGCGGCCAAGAAGAAGCCCGTCGAGACGCTGACGCTGGCCGACATCGGCGTCGACGCCGCGGCCGTCGGCCTGGCCGCCGCGAGCGTGCGCACGGTGCAGGTGAGCCCGACCCCGCCGCGAGCAGCGGGCACGGTCGTCACCGACGACGGCGAGGGCGCCGGCGCCTTGGCGCAGTTCCTGGCCGGCCGCGGCTTCATCTGAGCTCACGGCATACCCAACATCAAGGAGACCCATCGTGTCGGAAGTCCTCGTCCTCGCCGAGACGACCAGCTCGGGCGTGCGCAAGCCGACCCTCGAGCTGCTCACCGCAGCGCGCGGTCTCGGTGAGCCGGCCGCGGTCGTCTTCGGGCCGGCCGACACGGCCGTCGTCGCACAGCTCGGCGAGTACGGCGCCACGAAGGTGTATGCCGTGCCGGCGCCGGAGGTGCACGACTTCCTCTCCGTGCCCAAGGCCGAGGCGCTCGTCGACATCGCCCGCCGCGTGTCACCTGTCGCAGTCCTGGTCACCAGCGGCCCCGAAGGCAAGGACGTCGCCGCCCGGGTCGCCGTCCGGCTCGACGCCGGCATCGTCCCCGACGCGACCTCCGTCGCCGTGGACGGCAGCAGCGTGACCGCGACGCAGACCGTGGTCGCCGGGCGGTTCCAGGCGACCACCCAGGTCGTGCGCGGCCCGGCTGTCGTCACCATGCGCCCCAACGCGACCGCCGCCGAGCCCGCCCCGGCAACGCCGACCGTCGAGCAGGTCGACGTGACCGTGAGCGAGGGCGCCAAGGGCGCCAAGGTCACCTCCCGCGAGCCCAAGGCGTCCAGCGGGCGGCCGGAGCTGACCGACGCGGCGATCGTCGTCGCCGGTGGCCGCGGCGTCGGGTCCGAGGAGGGGTTCGGCATCATCGAGAAGCTCGCCGACGCGTTGGGTGCCGCCGTGGGCGCCTCGCGCACCGTCACCGACCAGCACTGGGCCCCGCACGAGCTGCAGGTCGGCCAGACCGGCAAGACCGTCGCACCCTCGCTCTACCTCGCCGCCGGCATCTCCGGCGCCATCCAGCACCGCGCGGGCATGCAGAGCAGCAAGACGATCGTCGTGGTGAACAAGGACCCGAAGGCGCCGCTGTTCCAGGTCGCCGACTTCGGGGTCGTCGGCGACCTGCACACCGTCCTACCCGCGCTCATCGACGAGATCGGCAGGCGCAAGGGCTGACATGCAGGCGCTTCGCTTGGTCCTGGGTCTGGCGCTGACGCTGGTATGCCTCGGGATCGCCGGGCGCCGGCTCTCCTTCCTGTACCGGCTGGGCAGGACCGCCCAGCCGGTCGAGCCGGGCCGGCGCGATCGGCGGGGCGCGGCTGCACGGGCCGAGCTGGTGGAGGTCGCGGGACAGCGCAAGCTGCTGAAGTGGACGGTGCCGGGCCTGGCCCACTTTGCGGTCTTCTGGGGTTTTCTCGTCCTGCTCCTGACCGTCATCGAGGCGTTCGGTGCCCTGGTCAACCCGCGCTTCCAGATCCCCGTGCTGGGCAACTTTCCCTGGTTCGGGTGGGTCGAGGACTTCTTCGCGCTGCTGTGCGTGGCCGCCGTCGCGGTGTTCGTCGGCATCCGGATCGCCCAGCCGCCCTCGGGTCTGGGCCGGCGCTCCCGGTTCTTCGGGTCGCACCTCGGGGCGGCGTGGTTCACGCTGTTCATGATTGTCAACGTCGTGTGGACCCTGCTGGCCTACCGGGGCGCCGCCATCAACGCCCAGCAGGTCAACACGACCGGCAGCATGCCGTTTCTGCGGGGGGCGTTCGCGTCGCAGTGGTTCGCGGCCCGGCTCGCGCCGCTCGGCGAGGCGGCCAACGAGACCCTCGAGACGGTCCTGCTGCTGCTGTCCCTGGCTGTGCTGCTCGGCTTCACCATCTTCGTGACCTACAGCAAGCACCTGCACATCTTCCTGTCCGTCCCCAACGTCGCCTACGCCCGCCGCCCGCGGGCGCTCGGCGCGCTCCTGCCGGTCTACTCGGGCGGCCGGCCGGTCGACTTCGAGGACCCGGGCGAGGACGACCTCATGGGGGTCGGGAAGGTCGAGGACTTCACCTGGAAGGGCCTGCTCGACTTCGGCACGTGCACCGAGTGCGGCCGCTGCCAGAGCCAGTGCCCAGCGTGGAACACCGGCAAGCCGCTCTCGCCCAAGCTGCTCATCATGAGCCTGCGCGACCACTCGTTGGCCAAGGCTCCGTACCTGCTGGCAACCCAGGGCGGCGAGGGCGAGCCGGACGGCATACCCGAAGCGGCGCGCGAGGAGGCGCAGCGCCCGCTCGTAGGCCCGGCGGACGACGAGACGGCGGCGGTAGACGAGCACGGGGTGAGCGGCGTGGGCGTCGTGCCGTTCGACATGCTGTGGTCGTGCACCACCTGCGGGGCGTGCGTGGAGCAGTGCCCGGTCGACATCGAGCACGTCGACCACATCGTCGACCTGCGCCGCCACCAGGTGCTCATGGAGTCCGCGTTCCCCGAGGAGGCCGGCATCATGCTGCGCAACCTCGAGCACGCGGGCGACCCCTGGGGCCGCGGGGCTCCACTGCGCCTGGAGTGGGCCGAGCCGCTGGACTTCCCGGTGCGCGTGCTGGGGGCCGAGGGCGAGGACCGCATCCCCGATGACGTCGACTACCTGTACTGGGTCGGCTGCGCGGGCGCGCTCGACGACACCGCCCAGCGCACCGCACGTGCGGTGGCGACCCTGCTGCACGAGGCGAAGGTCAGCTTCATGGTGCTGGGCCAAGCCGAGGCGTGCACCGGCGACCCCGCCCGCCGGATGGGGCACGAGTTCCTCTTCCAGATGCTCGCCATGCAGAACGTCGCGACCCTCAACGAGGCCGGCGCGAGGCGGATCGTCGTCACCTGCGCACACTGCTACAACACCCTGGCCAACGAGTACCCCCAAGTGGGCGGGCAGTACGACGTGGTCCACCACACCACGCTGCTCGCGCGGCTGGTCGCCGAGGGCCGGCTCACGCCCGTGCACCGGGTCGACGCGGCGGTGACCTACCACGACCCGTGCTACCTCGGCCGGCACAACCGGATCTTCGCGGCCCCTCGCGAGGTCCTCGGCGCGGTGCCCGGCGCGAGCGTCACCGAGATGCCGCGCACCCGGGAGCGCTCGTTCTGCTGCGGTGCCGGGGGGCTCGGATGTGGATGGACGAGACCATCGGCACCCGCATCAACCAGGCCCGAGCCGACGAGGCGCTGCAAACCGGTGCCGATGTCGTCGCCGCGGCGTGCCCGTTCTGTATCACGATGCTCGGCGACGGCGTCGCGCAGCGCCAGCAGGACGGCACCGCCCGCGCCACCGTCGCGGTGTCAGACATCGCCGAGGTGCTGCTTCGCTCGGTCCGACCCGACCTCGCTGCCGCAGGCGCAGCGTCCACCCAACCCAGCTAGGACCGCGGACATGACCGACACGACAGTCACCGACAGCACAGGCACCGCCCCCCATGCCCTCGGTGCTGGGCTGGACCTGCAGAGCCTGGGACTCATGCTCGAAGCGCTCGACGACTTCGTCACCGACGCGCTCTCTCCCGAGCTGCAGCTGCAGCTCGACCACGACGACGTATGCCCCGAGGGCATCGTCCGAGCCATGTCCGACCCCGAACAGCTCGGCGTGCAGCTGGTCTTCATCCCCGACGCCTATGGCGGCATGGACGGCGGGGCGTTCGACGCCTACCGGGTATGCGAGGTCATGGCGCGCAAGGACATCGGCCTGGCCACGTCGGTCTTTGCGACCTTCCTCGGTTCGGACCCGATCGTCGTCGGCGCCACGGAGGAGCAGAAGCAGCGCTGGCTGGGCGCCATCGCCGAGGAGGGCGTCGTCTTCGCCTACGGCGCGACCGAGCCTGAAGCCGGTTCGGACCTCGGCTCCCTGACCACGACGGCGAGCCCGGTCCTCGGTGCGGACGGCGAGGTCACGGCATACCGGATCAACGGGCGCAAGCAGTGGATCTCCAACGGCAGCATCGCCGACTACGCGACCATCCTGGCGGCCACCCAGGACGGGCCGTCCTGGTTCGTCGTGCCCAAGGACACCCCCGGGTTCAGCTCGGCGCCACCGGAGGACAAGCACGGGATCCGGCTGTCCAACACCGCCGCGCTGTTCCTCGACGACGTCGAGGTCCCGGCTGACCACCTCATCGGGTTGGTGGGCGGCAAGGGCCTGATCCAGGCCCAGCAGGTCTTCGGGTACACCCGGGTCATGGTCGCCGCGTTCGGTCTCGGCGGTGGCTGGGAGGCCCTCGACCGGGCGATCGCCTACTCGGTCAACCGGGAGCAGGGCGGCGGCCCGTTGGCCGAGAAGCAGGGCTACACCCATAAGCTCATCGTTCCCCATGCGGTGCGGCTGGAGGCGTCCCGGGCGTACATCGAGCACACCGCCGACCAGATCGACCGCCTCGGTGCTGATGGGACATTCAACACCGAGGGGGCCATAGCCAAGTACCTGGCCACCGAAGCCGGCAACGCCGCCGCCGACGCGGCGATCCAGGCCCATGGCGGGTACGGCTACACCCGCCCGTACGTCGTGGAAAAGGTCAAGCGCGATGTGCGCATCACGACGATCTACGAGGGTACTTCGGAGATCATGGAGATGACCATCGCTCGCGACCGGTGGCAGCAGCACCTCAAGAGCGCCGGCCGTTATTACCTGGACCGGGCGACCCAGCTGAAAGCCCTGCACGCGCGTCAGCCCACGGTCGGCGCCGATGTCGCGGCCCTGGCGACCGAGAGCCTCGCGACCGTCCTGGAGGCGTGCCGGACCGGTCGGCTGACCCGCAACCAGCACGTGCTCTTCCGGCTCGGCGAGCTCATCGCCTGGACCGAGGGTGCCGGCGTGTTCGCCGAGCGGGCGGCCGCGGCGGCAGAGGGCACGGCCTTCGAGAAGACCCCGAAGCGTTTCGACGCGACGACCCTCGCCGCCATGTCACGGGTCTTCGCCCGCGAGGCGGCCGCGCGGGTGGCTCTGGACGGGTCCCGCTGGGTAGCCGGCGCAGCGGACCCGGGCACGCCCGCGGTCGCCGCAGTCACCGGCATACCGACCGCCGCGATCCAGGCCGCGCAAGCCGGGCTCGTCAAGGACATGTCCGCCGTCGCAGACTCTCTGTACGGAAGGACCGCACCATGAGCGAGTATGCCGTGCGCCCGGTCGCCGTCGTCGGGATCGCCGCGATCATGCCGCAAGCCCCCGACGGCGACGCGTTCTGGGCCAACATCAAGGGTGGGCGGTACTGCATCACCGAGGTGCCGCCCGAGCGCTGGGACCCCGAGTACTACTACTCCCCCGACCGCACCGCGCGCGACAAGACCTACTCGAGGATCGGCGGCTGGGTCGGCGAGTTCGACTGGGACCCGATCGCGTGGCGGCTGCCCATCCCGCCGACGGTCGCCAACCAGATGGACGAAGGCCAGCGCTGGGCCCTCTCCGCCGCCCGCCGCGCGCTGCTCGACGCCGGCTGGCCGGGCTGGGACATCGACAACGAACGCGTCGCCGTCATCCTCGGCAACGCAATCGGCGGCGAGAAGCACTACATCTCGAGCATGCGCATCCGGTTGCCGGAAGCGCTCAAGCGCCTGCAGGAGTCCGAGACCCTGCTGACCCTGCCCGCGCAGGTGCAGCACCAGATCGTCGAGGAGACGCGGGCGGGCTTCCTGGACCACAACCTGGAGATCACCGAGGACACCATGCCCGGTGAGCTGTCCAACGTCATCGCCGGGCGGATCTCCAACGTGCTCAACCTTCGTGGCCCCAACTTCACCACCGACGCGGCCTGCGCGTCCGGCCTCGCGGCGCTCAGCTCGGCCGTCCTCGGGCTCAACGACCACCAGTACGACGCGGTCATCAGCGGCGGCATCGACCGCAACATGGGCGTGGACGCGTTCGTCAAGTTCTCCAAGATCGGTGCGCTATCCGCCTCTGGCACAAGGCCGTTCGATGCCGGCGCCGACGGCTTCGTCATGGGTGAAGGAGCGGCGCTGTTCGTCCTCAAGCGCCTGGAGGACGCCGAGCGCGACGGCGACCGGATCTACTCGGTCATCCTCAGCATCGGCGGCTCCTCCGACGGCAGGGGCAAGGGCATCACCGCACCCAACCCGATCGGCCAGCAGCTCGCGGTCTCGAGGGCCTGGGAGCGTTCGGGCGTCGACCCGGCGACGGTCGGCGCGATCGAGGCGCACGGCACGTCGACGAGCGTGGGCGACGCGGCCGAGCTGGAGAGCCTGGCCAAGATCTTCGGCGCCGCAGGCGTCGCCCCCGGGACGATCGCCCTCGGGTCGGTCAAGTCGAACATCGGCCACCTCAAGGCGGCCGCCGGCACCGCCGGGATGTACAAGATGGTCCGCTCGCTGCACGAGAAGGTCCACGCGCCCTCGCTGAACTTCGTCAACCCCAACGAGAACGTCGACTGGGACACCATCCCATGCGCCGTGAACACCCGGCTGCGCGACTGGGCCACGCCGGACGGCGGCGTGCGGCGCGCGGGGGTCAGCGCGTTCGGGTTCGGCGGCACCAACTTCCACATCGTCCTGGAGGAGCACGTCCCCGGGGCGCACAAGCCACCACCTCGCGTCCTGGCCTCCGCCCAGGTGCCGAACCGAGCTGTCAGCCACCCACCAAGGCGCCGCTGCGCGGCGCGCTCGTCATCGGCGGGCACGACGACGCCGACGTGCTCGCCCAGGTCCGCTCGGCACTCGCCGCCGCCCAGGCCGGCACCGCCCCCCCGCCGGCCGTCCCAGACCCGGCCCTCGCGGACGCCCGGGTCCGGGTCGCCGTCGACTACGCCGACGCGGCCGAGCTGGCCGGCAAGCTGGACAAGCTCGCCAAGGGGCTGGCCTCGGGCAACCCAGCGGTGTTCCGGATGCTGCGCCAGCAGGGCGTGTTCCTGGGCCGCGGCCCGGCGCCCAAGCTGGCCTTCCTCTACACCGGCCAGGGCTCGCAGTACGTCAACATGGTGAAGGCCCTCTACGAGCGCGAACCCATCGTCCAGCAGACCTTCGCCGAGGCCGACCGGGTCATGACCCCGCTGCTCGGGCGCCCGCTCACCTCCTACATCTTCGTCGACCCGGACGACGACGATGCGGTCAAGACCGCGAACCAGCAGCTCATGCAGACCGAGGTCACCCAGCCGGCCGTCCTCTCGACCGACCTCGCGCTCACCCGGCTGCTTGCGGCATACCAGATCAGGCCCGACATGGTCATGGGCCACAGCCTCGGCGAGTACGGCGCGCTCGTCGCCGCCGGGTCCCTCGACTTCGACGCCGCGCTCGAGGCGGTCAGCGCGCGCGGCCGCGAGATGGCCAACCTGTCGGTGCCGGACAACGGCGCGATGGCTGCGGTCTTCGGCCCGCTGCCGGAGATAGAGCGGATCGTCGCCGAGGCCGACGGCTACGTCGTCATCGCCAACATCAACAGCTACTCGCAGGCGGTCGTGGGCGGCGCCACAGCGCCGGTCGAGCGGGTCGTCGAGACCTTCCAGGCCGCCGGGATGAACGCCGTGCGCATCCCGGTCAGCCACGCGTTCCACACCGAGATCGTCGCCCCGGCGTCGCCGGCCTTCATCACCTCGCTGCGCCGCCTCGACCTGCGCCCTCCGACCTTGCCGATCATCGCCAACGTCACTGGTCAGTTCTACCCTCCCGACGCCGACACCGAGCTCATGCTCGACTTCGCCGGGCGCCAGATCGCCTCACCGGTGCAGTTCGTCAAGGGACTGCAGACCCTCTACGACGCCGGCGCCCGGGTCTTCGTCGAGGTCGGCCCCAAGAAGGCCCTGCACGGCTTCGTCGAGGACGTCCTTTCGGCGCACCATGACGACGTCCTCGCGCTGTTCACGAACCACCCAAAGGTTCCCGACGCTGTTGCTGTCAACCAGGCGCTGTGCGGCCTGTATGCCGCCGGGCACGGTTTCGCCCCGGCCCCTGCCGCGGCGTCGGTCGCCCCCGCCGCGGCGGCCCCGTCGGCCGAGCCGAGCCCGCCCGCGGCTGTCCCGGCGACACCCGCTCCAGCGCCGGCTGGGGCGCCTTCCGACGAGGTGATCCGCGAGCTGGGGCAGCTGTTCGCCGGCGTCCTCGAGCAGGGCATGCGCCTCTACGGCGGCTTGCCCGCGGCGCCGAGCGAGCCGGCATACCAGCTCCCGACGCCCGAGCCGGCCCGCCCCCAGCCGAGCGTGGCCCCGACGACGTTCGAGCCCATCGTCATCACCGGAGCGGCCCTCGGGCTGCCCGGCGTCGAGCGGCCCTTCGACGACGAGAACGTCGCGCGGATCCTCGCCGGCCAGCAGTTCATCACCTCGCTGCCCCAGCACGTCCGCGAGCGCCTGGCGGACATGAACATCACCCGGCTGGTCAAGGATGCGAGCGGCGGCGGGAGCTTCCAGACCATCGACGACCCCGCCGAGGTCATCAAGCTCGCCGGTCGCACCGCCCCAGTCGACCTCGTCGAGCAGTACGGCCTGGACACTGCCCGCGACGAGGCCCTCGACGAGACCACGCGCCTGGCCATCGCGGCCGGCTTCGACGCGCTGCGCGACGCCGGCATACCCCTGGCCATGCAGTACAAGACCACTACCTTGGGCACCCAGCTGCCCGACCGGTGGGGGCTACCCGAGGCGCTGCGCGACGACACCGGCATCATCTTCCCGTCGGCCTTCCCCGGCTATGACCGCTTCGCCGAGGCCGTCGAGGGGTATGCCGTCGACCGCACCCGCCGCGAGAACCTGCTCGCCCTTGAGGGCGTCCGCGCCCGGATGAGCGGCGCTGAGCCTGGCGCAGCCGAGGTCGACCGGCTCATCGCCGAGCTGCGGGATGCCTTGCAGCGCGAGCGGTTCGTCTTCGACCGGCGGTTCATCTTCCGCGTCCTGTCGATGGGGCACGCCCAGTTCGCCGAGATCATCGGCGCGCGCGGGCCGAACACCCAGACCAACTCCGCCTGCGCGAGCACGACACAGGCGCTCTCGCTGGCCGAGGACTGGATCCGCTCTGGCCGCTGCCGACGGGTCGTCATCATCAGCGCCGACAACGCGACCGGCGAGCACATCCTGCCCTGGGTGACCGGCGGATTCCTCGCGTCCGGGGCCGCAGCGACCGACGAGCGCGTCGAGGACGCGGCGACCCCGTTCGACCGGCGACGGCACGGGATGATCGTCGGGTCGGGCGCGGCCGCGATCGTCCTGGAGGCGGCGGACGCCGCCCGGGAGCGCGGGATCCAGCCGATCTGCGAGGTGCTCGCCGCGGTGACCGCCAACAGCGCGTTCCACGGCTCGCGTCTGGACGTCGAGCACATCGGCGGCGTCATGGACGCCCTCGTCGCCGAGGCCGAAGAGCAGGGTGTCGACCGCGACCAGATCGCCGCGAGGACCGTGTTCGTCTCCCACGAGACCTACACGCCGGCCCGGGGGGGCAGCGCGTCGGCCGAGGTCTTTGCGTTACGCCGGATCTTCGGCGACGGCGCCGACCGGGTCGTCATCACCAACACCAAGGGGTTGACCGGCCACGCCATGGGGGCCGGCATCGAGGACGTCGTCGCGGTGAAGTCGCTCGAGACCGGCATCGTCCCGCCCGTCGTCAACTTCAAGGAGCCCGATCCGGAGCTCGGCCCGCTCAACCTGTCGACCGGCGGCGAGTACCCGGTGGAGTACGCCTTGCGCCTCGCGGCGGGCTTCGGCTCGCAGATCGCCATGACGCTCATGCGGTGGACCCCCATGCCCGACAAGCGCCACCGCCGCCCCAACGAGCTCGGCTACGCCTACCGGATCGTCGACCCGGACGCCTGGCAGCGCTGGCTCGACGGGCTGTCGGGCAGCCCCGACAGCACCCTGGAGGTCGACCACCGGCGACTGCGCATCGTCGACACCGGAGCGCCCGCCACCCCGGTCACCCGCCGGACGCACGTGCCCGTGCCGTATGCCGGGCGGCTGGCGAAGGCCGCGCCGTTCGCCGCTGCTCCGGCGGCCCTGCCGGCGGCTGCTCCGGTGGCCCCCCCGGCGGCTGCTCCGGTGGCCCCCCCGGCGGCTGCTCCGGTGGCCCCGGCTCCGCCCGCGGCGCCCCCACCGGTCGCCGACGAGGCAGCCACGCCCGCGGCAGCGGCGCCCGGGCCGGACCCGGTTCTGGAGCAGGTCACCGCGATCGTGGCCCAGCTGACCGGATACCCGCCTGACCTGCTGGACCCCGACCTGGACCTGGAGGCCGACCTCGGCGTCGACACCGTCAAGCAGGCCGAGGTGTTCGCCTCCGTCCGCGCCCACTACGGTGTCGAGCGCGACGACACCCTGCAGCTGCGCGACTTCCCCACCCTCCACCATGTCGCGGCCTGGGTGCGCGCCAAAGCGGGCCTGCCCGTCCCGGCCGGGGCGGCCGCGTGGGCCGGGCCGGCTGGCCCCCCGGCGGCGGCCGCTGCGCCCGTCGCTGCCCCAGCTCCGGAGCCGGTCGCCGCTCCCCCTGTCGACTCGGCCGGTCCCGACGACGTCGTCGATGTCGTCGTCGGCATCGTCGCTGACCTCACCGGCTACCCGCCCGACCTGCTCGACCCCGACCTGGACCTGGAGGCCGACCTCGGCGTCGACACGGTCAAGCAGGCCGAGGTGTTCGCCGCGGTCCGTGCCCGGTACGGCGTCGAACGCGACGACACCCTGGCGCTGCGCGACTTCCCCACCATCAACCACGTCGCCGCCTGGATCCGCGCCAAGGCTCAGCTCGCCGCAACGGCTCCCGCTGCCCTGCCGGAGGGGTCGACCGGGGGTGACGCCGTCGTGCAGACCGTCGTGCGGATCGTCGCCGATCTCACCGGCTACCCACCCGACCTGCTCGACCCCGACCTGGACCTGGAGGCCGACCTCGGCGTCGACACCGTGAAGCAGGCCGAGGTGTTCGCGGCCGTCCGCGCCCAGTACGGCGTGGAGCGCGACGACACCCTGGCGCTGCGCGACTTCCCCACCATCAACCACGTCGCCGCCTGGATCCGCGCCAAGGCCGGGATCGCCATCCCACCAACAGACGGCACGCCGCCCTCGGAGACCGCAACGGCACCCTCTGCACCTGCCGCCCGGACCGACACCGCCATCCTGGCCACCGTCGTCAGCATCGTCGCCAACCTCACCGGCTACCCACCCGACCTGCTCGACCCTGACCTGGACCTGGAGGCCGACCTCGGCGTCGACACCGTCAAGCAGGCCGAGGTGTTCGCCGCCGTCCGTGCCCAGTACGGCGTCGAACGCGACGACACCCTGGCGCTGCGCGACTTCCCCACCATCAACCACGTCGCCGCCTGGATCCGCGCCAAGACCAGCTCGGCGACGGCCGGCACAGCCGCCACGGACGGCGAGCCGGACGGGTCGAGCGCCCCAGCCGGGGCCCCACCGCCGTCGGCGCCCGAGCCGGTTCAGGGCGACCTCTCGGCGATCGACGCGCTGCCACGGCGCATCCCGGTGCCGGTGCTGCGCCCCAGCCTGAGCCGTTGCGTGCCAACCGGCGTCACCCTGGACGGCGTCCGCGTCGTCGTCATGCTCGACGAAGGCGGTGTCGGCGACGCCTTGGTCAAGCGCCTCGACAAGGCCGGCGCCATCCCGCTGAGCCTGCCGGCCGGCATACCGACCGAGGAGCTCTCCGCCCAGCTGGACGCCTGGCTCGCCGAGGGCCCGGTGGCGGGCGTCTACTGGCTGGCCGCCCTCGACGACGAAGGCAGCCACGACCAGCTCGACCTACCCCGCTGGAACGAGGCACTGCGCCGACGGGTCAAGACGCTCTACACCACGATGCGCCGGCTCTGGGACAGCGGCCCGTTCCTCGTCTCCGCGACCCGCCTGGGTGGGCGGCACGGCTACGGAGCCGATGGCGCCACCAGCCCCATGGGCGGGGCAGTCACCGGGTTCACGAAGTCCTACCGGAAGGAACGACCCGACGCCCTCGTCAAGGCGGTCGACCTGCCCGCCAGCCGCAGGACCGCGGCGGTGGCCGACATCCTCATCGAGGAGACGCTCCATGACCCGGGGTGCGTCGAGGTCGGGCGCCTCGACGGTCAGCGCTGGGGCGTCGGTCTGGCAGAGACGCCCTTCCCGCCGTTGAACGAGGACGGCTCCCCGGATGGGCCGGGTGGCCTGCCGCTGACCGCGGAGACGGTCTTCCTCGTCACCGGCGCCGCCGGAAGCATCGTGTCGGCGATCACCGCCGACCTGGCCAAGGCGGCCTCCGGCGGGACCTTCCACCTGCTCGACCTCACCCCGGCACCCGACCCGGCCGACCCCGACCTGGCCGCGTTCGGCACCGACAGGGAGGGCCTCAAGGCCACGATCGCCGCCCGGATGAAGGACCGCGGTGAGCGGCCCACCCCGGTGGCCATCGAGCGCGAGCTGGCCGGCCTAGAGCGGCGCGCCGCCGCCCTCACCGCCGTCGAGTCGGTGCAGGCAGCCGGCGGCACGGCGCACTACCACAGCGTCGACCTCACCGATGCCGAAGCGGTCGCCGCCGTCATGGCCGACGTCGCCCGTCGGCACGGCCGCATCGACGTGCTCCTGCACGCGGCCGGCCTCGAGACCAGCCGCACCCTGCCGGACAAGGAGCCGGCCGAGTTCGACCTCGTCTTCGACGTCAAGACGACGGGCTGGTTCACCGTGTGGTCGGCGGCCAAGGGGATGCCGGTCGGCGCGACGGTCGTGTTCTCGTCGGTCGCCGGCAGGTTCGGCAACCAGGGCCAGACCGACTACGCGGCGGCCAACGACCTGCTGTGCAAGGTGACGTCGGCGATGCGCCGCCAGCGACCCCAGACCCGGGCGCTGGCCTTGGACTGGACCGCCTGGGGCGGTATCGGCATGGCCACTCGCGGCTCCATCCCCAAGATCATGGAGCTGGCCGGGGTGGCACTGCTCCCGCCCCAGGCCGGCGTCGCCTGGGTCCGCCGGGAGCTGACAGCGACGGCATACACCGGCGAGGTCGTCGTGGCGGGCGCGCTGGGCCAGATGGCCGCCGAGCTGCACCCGACCGGCGGCGCTGACCCAGCCAGCCTGGCCGGCGACGGGCCGCACGGGCCGATGGTCGGCGAGGTGTCGCTGAGCGTCAGCGACGGTCTGGTCATGCGCACCACCCTCGACCCGGCCACGCAGCCGTTCCTCTACGACCACCGCATCGACGGCACCCCGGTGCTGCCCGGGGTCATGGGCATCGAAGCGTTTGCCGAGGCGGCTGCGCTCGCGGCACCCGAGGGCTACCGCGTCGGTGGAGTGGAGGAGGTGTCGTTCCTGTCCCCGGTGAAGTTCTTCCGGGACGAGCCACGCACGGTCACCATCACCACCCGGGTCGAGGCCGCCGACGAGGGCGGCGACCTGCTCGCCCGGTGCAGGCTCAGCGCGGAGCGGCTGCTGCCGGGGCAGGACTCGCCCACCCGCACGACCCACTTCCTCGGAACCGTCCGTCTCGTCCCCTCAACCGCTGAGTCCGAAACCGTTGCACCAGAACCGGTTTCGACCCAGCCGGCCGACACCGCGCTCGGCACGGACGACGTCTACGCGTTCTACTTCCACGGCCCGACATACCAGGTTGTGGAGCAGGGCTGGCGCGACGGGGACCGGTCGGTGACCCGGCTCACCGACCCGCTCCCGCCGAACCACGACCCGGCCGACGCGCCACTGCAGGTGGCTCCCCGCCTGGCCGAGCTGTGCTTCCAGACAGCCGGCCTGTGGGAGGCGGCGTCCGAGGACCGGATGGCCCTGCCGACCGCGGTTCGGCGGCTGCGGGTGCTGCGTGACCCGGCAACCGTCAGTGGGCCGCTGTACGCCTGGGCACGGGCGACCGGGCCGAGCACGTTCGACTGCGCGGTGGTCGACGGGGCAGGGGCGACCGTCCTGCGCATGGACGGGTACCAGAGCATCGCCCTGCCCACTCCCCTGCCGTCCCCCGTCGTCGAGGCGCTGCATACCGCCTTCGCCGACCGCGAGGCGGCCGAGCGACCCTGATCGTGATCGGAGTCCGCAGGTGAACGACGTCACCCGCCTGGCGATCATCGACCGCGGTGAGCCGGTCGTGCGGATCCTCGCCGCCGTCGCCGCGCTCAACCGCCAGGGCAGCGCCCCCATCACCACGATCGTCGTCCACGACGACGTTCGCGAGCGAGCTTGGTACGCAAGGGAAGCCGACGAGCTCGTCGCCTTTCCGGGTCTCCCGGGCGGCCCGCCTGGGTCGGCGGGGCCACAGCCTGCCGAGGTGGTCGAGACGCTGCGTAGCGTGGACGCCGACGCCGTGTGGCTCGGGCACACCCCGTGCGTCGACCGGGCCGCGCTCGTCGCCGCCGTGGAGCAGGCTGGGCTGACCGTCGTCGGTCCAGACGCCGCGACGATTCGGTCGCTTGCCGACCCGGCGCACCTGTTCGAGCTCGGTGCCGATGCCGGCCTCGCGCCGCTGCCTGCGGACCTGGCGCCCGACCAGTGGCGCCGGATTGAGGTCGACGTCCTGGCCGACACGGTGGGCACGGTCTGGACGTTCGGGCTGCGCGACGCGAGCATCCGCCGCGGTGACGTGCTCGTGCTGGCCGAGTCCCCCCCGCCCGGGATGTCGGACACCATGGCCGGCGCGCTCAGCCACGCTGCGCTTCGGCTGGCCAAGGCGGCGGCATACCGTGGGGCCGGCGTCGTCCAGCTGGCCCTGGCCACCGACGCGGAGCGGTTCTGGCTGCTCGGCTTCGACACCTTGGCTCGTCCTAGCCATGCTCTTGCCGAGGAGATGACCGGCACGAGCTTCATCGGCCTGCGGCTGCGCCTGGCCTCGGGAGAGCTGCTGGGCCCGCAGGCGCCCACGGCGGGCGGGTATGCCGTCGAAGCGCGGCTGCTGGCGCAGGACCCGGAACGAGGGTTTGCCCCCTCAGGCGGGGCGGTCCAGCTGCTTGCGCTGCCGGTGGGCACCGGGGTCCGGGTGGATGCGACCCTGCGCGACGGAGACATCCTCGACGGGCGTCGCGAGCCGGCCATCGCGGCGGTCACCGCCTGGGGCCGGGATCGCGCCGAAGCCTACGACCGGCTGCGCGGGGCCCTGGACCGCACCATCCTCGTGCTCGAGATCGGGACGAGCAACCGGTGCGCCCTACTGGCCCTCGTCAACCGGCGCATGCAGACCGCCGAACCCGTCGACGTCCGCTGGTACGAGCGCACCCTCGCGGCGGGCGAGCTGCGCCCGCCTGCCGACCCGATGGCGCTCGTGGCGGCGGCGATCGAGGCCTACCGGTCGGACAGCACGATCGCCAAGACGGCCTTCTACGCGAGCGCAGCCCGAGGTCGGCCGGCTCACCCGGAAGCGGTCGGCGCGCAGGTGCAGCTGCACTACCGCGGCGTGGGCTACCGGCTGCGAGTGGACCGGACCGGACGGCGTACCTACCGGGTTCGAGGTTCGGCCGTCGTCGAGGTTGCCGTCGAGCGGCTAAGCGAGTTCGAACGGCGGATCACCTGCAACGGCCGTAAGCACCGCGTCATCGCGGTCGAGCAGGGTGCCGACTTCCGCCTCGAGATCGACGGGGCCGCACACACCGTCAGCCGCGAGGACGGCGTCGTCGTGCGGACCGGCTGGCCCGCGCTCGTCTCCCAGATCCTCGTCGCCCCCGGCGACCAGGTCACCGTCGGCCAACCGGTCGCCATGCTCGAGTCGATGAAGATGGTGTCGACGGTGACCTCGCCGTTCGACGGGCTGGTCACCTCGGTCGCGGTGTCGCCCAACGCCCAGGTCGAACGCGGGGCGCCGCTCATGCGGATCCGTTCCGTGGGAGGCGACCGGACGGGGGAGCCTGCCCTCCCCGAGCCCTCTGGTGGCGCCGACGCCGGCTCGGTGGACCTCGCCGCGTTGGCATCCAGGAGCTCACCGTCCGCCGGAACGGACTGTCACGCGGTGTACTCGCGGCTCTCCGACTATCTGCTTGGCTTCGACCTGGACCCAGAGACGTTCAAGACCCTGCTCAAGCAGCACGCCGCCCTCGCCACGGCATACCAACCGGATGACCCCGAGCTGCTCGCCTGCGAGGACGCGCTGCTGGACCTGTTCGCCGACATCGGCGCTCTCTACCGACCCCGCGTGGAAGCCGAGGCGACCGGTGAGGAAGGCGGGGTGGCCAACACCCAGGAGTACTTCCTGGCCTACCTGCAGTGGCTCGACCCGGACCAGGCCGGGCTGCCGGAGCGGTACCGCGCCAGGCTGGAGCGGGCGCTGCAGCGTTACGGCGTCCCGAGCCTGCTCCGCAGCCGGGCGTTGGAGTCGGCGATGGTGTGGATGTTCCGCTCCTTCGAGCGGGTGCCGGTCATCGCCCCGGCCATCACCACGGTCCTCACTCGGCGGTTGGCCCAGATCGAGGCGCTTGCCCCCCTGGCGGACGCCGCAACCCACGAGCGCTTCGAACGGCTTTCTCGCGCAACGGAAGGACGGCAACAGACCGTCGCAGACCTGGCGCGTGACGTCATCTTCCACTACTTCGACGAGCCGCCGATGCAGTCCGCCCTGGAGGAGGCCCAGGAGCACACCCGCGAGCACCTCGCCGCGCTCGCCACCGACACCCGCGAACCACGCCGCGCCGAACGGATCGAGGCCCTGGTGCGCGCGCCCTACCCGCTGCGCCGCGACCTGCTCGACGCATGGCTGCGCGCCGACGAGTCCAACCGTGCCGCCCGCGACGGCGTCCTCGAGGTCTACGCCCGACGCTTCTACCGAATCCGCAACCTGCACGACGTCACCACGACGAACGCCGACGGCTTCCTGCTGGGCGGCGCCGACTACGAGCACGACGGTATGCCGGTCCATCTCGTCGTCGCCTACCTGCCGCTCACCGACGTGCCGGCCTTCGCACGAGCCGTCCGCGGCGCCCTTGCCGAGGTCCCGGCATACCGCGAGATCGTCGTCGACATCGTGACCTGGCGGCCGGGTCACCGTCCGCGCATCGACGAGCTCGCCACCCAGGTGGCCGACCTGATCGCCGGATGCCGCTTCGGGCGCGCGCTGCACCGGTTCGACCTGACCATCACGAGCACCGACGACTCGGACGCGCAGGGCCACGGCACCCAGCACCTGACCTTCCGCAGCGGCCCGGACGGCTCGTTCGTCGAGGAGGCGCTCTACCGCAACCTGCACCCGATGCTCGGCAAGCGCCTGGACCTGTGGCGCCTGGGCAACTTCAGCCTCGAGCGGCTCGCGTCCCCCGAGGATGTCTACCTGTTCGTCGGGGTGGCCCACGACAACCCCAGGGACAAGCGCCTCTTCGCGCTGGCCGAGGTCCGCGACCTGCTCATGGTGCGCGACGAGCGCACCGGGGAGGCGACCTACCCACGGCTCGGGCGGATCGGCCTGGAGGCCCTGGCGGCCATGCGAACGGCGCTTGCCGCCTACCCCCCCCGGGAGCGGCCCGCGGCCAACCGGCTGGTGCTGTGGGTGCGTCCCACCTGGGACATCCCCCCGAGCGACTGGCCCGCCATGGCGGCCAAGTACGAGGCGCTGGCACGGGGGGCCGGCCTGGACAAGCTGGTCCTGCACGTGCACATCGATGTGCCGGACGGGTCAGGCGGCCTGACGTCTGCCGACAAGGTCATCACCCTGGACGGCATCGGCCGCACTGGCCTAACGATCCGCTACGGCGACCCAGGCCCCAACGCCATCCGCCCGCTCACCCGCTACGCACAGAAGCTGCTCACCGCGAAACGCTTCGGCGCACCCTACCCGTACGAGATCGTCCAGATGCTCACCCCTGACCCTGGCGACGCGTCGCCGTTCCCGCCTGGAGACTTCCAGGAGCTCGACCTCGACAACGACGGCGAGACCCTGGTGCCCGTCGACCGTCCGGAAGCCAGCAACTCCGCCCACCTGGTCGTCGGGCTGCTCACCACCTACACCGAGGTCGTGCCCGAGGGGATGACCCGGGTCGTCATGCTGTCGGACCCCACCCAGGGCCTGGGCAACCTCGCCGAGCCCGAGTGCCGCCGGGTCAACGCCTCGCTCAAGCTCGCAGCGCAGCGCGGCATTCCCGTCGAGTGGTATGCCGTCTCGTCCGGTGCGCTCATCGCGATGGACTCCGGCACGGAGAACATGGACTTCATCGCGCTCACCCTGCGCCGGATCATCGAGTTCACCCAAGGCGGCGGCGAGGTCAACATCATCGTCACGGGCATCAACGTCGGGGGCCAGCCGTACTGGAACGCCGAGTCGACGATGCTCATGCACACCCGCGGGATCCTCGTCATGACGCCGGCCAGCGCCATGGTGCTGACCGGCAAGCAGGCACTGGACTTCTCCGGTGCGGTGTCGGCCGACGACAACTTCGGCATCGGCGGCTACGACCGGGTGATGGGTCCCAACGGCCAGGCCCAGTACTGGGCGCCCAGCTTCCAGGACGCCTGCTTGCTGCTGCTCTCCCACTACGACTACACGTACGTCGTGCCGGGTGAGCGCTTCCCCCGCCGGCACCCGACAGCGGACCCGTTCGACCGCGACATCCGCACGTCGGCGCACGACGCCGTGGCGGGAACCACGTTCACCAGGGTCGGCGAGGTCTTCGACCACGCCACCAACCCCGACCGCAAGCAGCCGTTCGACATGCGCTCGGTCATGCGAGCCGTCGCCGACACCGACTGCCAACCGTTGGAACGCTGGCCACACTGGCAGGACGCCGACAACTCCATCGTGTGGGACGTCTCGGTCGGCGGCATACCGGTCTGCATGATCGGGCTGGGCTCGCGCAACGTGCCACGCAAGGGGTTCGTCCCGGCCGACGGCCCGCCCGCGTGGACGTCGGGGACGCTGTTCCCGCAGGCCTCGCGCAAGACGGCCCGCGCGATCAACGCGACGAGCGGCAACCGGCCGTTGGTCGTCATGGCCAACCTGTCCGGTTTCGACGGCTCCCCGGAGTCGATGCGCAAGTGGCAGCTGGAGTACGGGGCCGAGATCGGCCGGGCGGTGACCAACTTCAACGGCCCTATCGTCTTCGTCGTCGTGTCGCGTTACCACGGTGGGGCGTTCGTCGTGTTCTCCAAGGCGCTCAACGAGTCGATGGAGATCGCGGCTGTGGAAGGGTCGTACGCGTCGGTGATCGGCGGCGCCCCCGCCGCTGCCACCGTGTTCGCCCGCGACGTCAAGGTGCGCACCGAGAAGGACCCGCGCGTGCAGGAGGCCCGGTCGGCTGCCACGGTCGCTACGGGCCCGGACGCCGGGCGGTTACGGGCCCGGGTGGCCGCGATCTCGGCTCAGGTGCGCTCCGAGAAGCTCGGCGAGGTGGCCGACGAGTTCGACTCGATCCACACCATCGAGCGCGCCCTGCGGACCGGCTCGGTCGACCGGATCATCGGTGCCGAGCAGATCCGTCCCTGGGTCATCGACGCTCTCGAGCGCGGCATGGCCAGGACGACGGGCGGCGGGTGACCCCTGACGCCCCAATGACGCCCCCTTCCGCCGAGAGGTCAGCAAGTGCGGAAATCCGGGCCGGATGACCGCACCTACTGACCTTTCGACGGAGGCCTCAGCTCGGGCGCAGCTCAGGCCACAGCTCGGCGCAGCTCAGTCGGTGACCCTCAACACCAGCGCCATCCCCGAGTCGCCGGCCGCGCAGCCGGCGAACAGGCCGACCCCGCCGCCGCGGGCCTTGAGCTCGTGGACCAGCTCGGCGATGGAGCGCATGCCGGTCGGTGCCTGCGGGTGACCGAAGATGAGGCTGCACCCGCGCAGGTTCATCTTCTCGAGCGGGAAACCGGTCATCTTGCTGAAGTAGACGTCGTTGACCGCGAACGGGTTGTGCGTCGTGGCCAGGTCCACCTGCTCGATGGTGAGGCCTGCCGCCGCAAGCGCGGACAGCGCCGCGGGGACCGGAGCAGCCGGCATATGAGCCTTCTCGACCCGGGCGATCCCCGTCGCGAGCACCTCGACGACGCCCTGCCCACCTGACCGCTCGCGAGCCCGGGACACCGTGCTCAGCACGATGCCGGCGGACCCGTCCGCCGGGTGGGTCTGGGTCGCCCCGGTGTGGAACCCGTCCGGCATCACCGTGCGCATCTCGCGGATGGTGTCCAGGTCGACCGGGCGAATCCCCTCGTCGGCCTCCAGCGTCACGGTCTTGCGGCCTACCTGGACCTCGACCGGGACCATGTACCGCTTCTGGAACTCGCGGTCGTTGTCCAGGGCGCTCTTGTACTGCTCGTAGCGCATCGCCTTGAGGTTGTCGCACTCCTCGCGGCTGATCCCGCCGGATCGGGCGACGTTGTCCGCGGTGACAAGCATGCTCGTGCCACCCCACGGGTCCTTGGCGAAGCCGTCAAGGGTCCAGTTGGTCAGCAAGGGCGCGCCACACGGCGCGGAGGGCTGGGGGTAGATGACGACCGCCCCGTTGCTCATCCGGTCCGAGCAGACCACCAGCTGCACGTCGTCGTCCGACTGGACCTGCGCCGCAGCGGCCTGGATCGAGGCGACGGACGTCGCGCAGGCCTGCACGACCATCGGGCCGGAGATGTGGGGCGCCCCAATGCGGGCGGCGATGGTCGGGGCGCCGTAGAAGATCTCCGGCATGGGGTTGGTCCACCCATGCACGATGCCCTTGAGCTCGGCCGTGTCGATCCCCCGCTCGGCCAACGCCCGCGTGGTGACCGCCACCCCGGTGTCGAGCGAGGAGAGTTCCGAGATCGTGCCCTGCCAGCGGGCGAACGGCGAGGACCAGATGTGCCCGACTGGGAAGGCGACGTTGGTGAGCTTCATCTACGGGGCTCCTGACCTTTGGTGAACGCTGTCACCGGCACGATAGCGCCGCGGCGGCACCCGGGACAGCGCCCGAGTCGCCGGGACAGCCGCATTCCGCACAGCGGATTTCACTCGGCTCGGACGATTGACAGTCACCCGGGCAAGGTCGACATTCGGTCCAGAGACGCCCGGGTCCACCCTCACCCGAAAGGCCGCGACATGAACCTGCGCCAGGCCATCGCCACCCAACCCATGCGGCCGTTCCAGATCCGCGTCATCGTCATCTGCATCTTCCTGGCCTTCGTCGACGGCTTCGAGATCCTCATCGCCGGCTATGTCGCGCCGTTCCTTGCCAAACCGGAGGTGTGGGGCCTCAGCAACGTCGAGACCGGCTGGCTGCTCAGCGCCGGCACCATCGGCTTGGCCGCCGGTGGCATCTTCATCGCGCCGTTTGCCGACCGGATCGGGCGGCGCGACCACATCCTCGGGTGCCTGGTCCTCATCATCATCGGGATGAGCCTGTCCGCGATGTCGCCGAACTTTCCGTTCCTGCTCGTCGTGCGGGCGTTCGCCGGACTGTGGATCGGAGCGCTGCTGCCCAGCGTGAACATCCTCGTCTCGGAGTACTCCTCAGACGCCAGACGCGGCACCGCGATGGGCATCTACGGCATCGGTCTGCCCTTGGGGGCGGCCACCGGTGGGTTCATCTCGACGTTCCTCATCGGTGCGTGGGGCTGGCGGGCGCCGTTCTGGTTCGCGACCATCCTCACCGTCGTGCTGCTGTTCGCTGCCTGGCGCTGGGTGCCGGAGTCGATCCTCTACCTGGTCGAGAAGCACCCGCCGAACGGGCTGCAAACCTACAACAGGATCGCCGACCAGCTCGGCTACGAGCACGCAACCGAGCTGCCTGCGGCATACAGCGCGAAAGCCGGCAAGGTGGCCGTGTCGACCCTCTTCCACGGCGTCCTCGCGAGGCGGACCACCTTGCTGTGGATCGGGTTCTTCTGCCAGTACGCGGCCTTCTACTTCGCCAACACATGGACCCCCAAGCTGCTGTCGGACGCTACCTCGGACGCGACCCTCGGTGTCCGAGCCGGTGTCCTGGTCTCGGTCGGAGGTGTCGTCGGAGCGCTCGTCTTCGCGTGGCTGGCCACCAGGGTGCACCCCCGGGTGCTGACCGCCGGCTTGGCGTTCTTCTTCGGGCTGGTGACGTTCGGGCTGTACGCGAACTACTTCGGCACGCCCACCCTGGCGCTCACCCTCGCGTTGGCCGTCGGCTTCACGACCAACGGCGGCAACGCCGCCTACTATGCGATCAGCCCACCGGTGTACCCCACCAGGGCTCGTGCGACCGGGGTCGGGTGGATGATCGGAATCGGGCGCATCGGGTCCATCATCGCGCCTGTCGTGGCCGGATACCTGCTCGCGGCGGGCATCAGCGGCCCCGGCCTGTATCGGATCTTCGGCGTGGTCATCGCCATTGGCGGGGTCATGGTCTACTTCCTGCACCGCAGCTACCGCGGTCACGAAGAGGACGCCGACAAGGTCGTCGCCGAGATGGCCGCGGACGCTGCCACGACGGCTCGGTAGCCCAGCCATGCGAGAACCGTGGCATGAGCTCACAGCGCGCTACGCGCAGCTGATCGTCGGCCTCGGGGCCAACGTCCAGCCACGGCAGCGCGTCATCATCGCCTGCCAGATCGAGCATGCTGACATGGCTCGAGCCGTGGCCGACGCGGCATACCGGGCCGGTGCCAGCCGCGTGAGCGTGGAGTACGACGACCCACACGTGCAGCGCTTCGCCGTCGAACACGCGCCGGCAGACGCGCTGGGCCAAAGCCTGCCGCATGAGTTCGAGGCCATCCGCGCATGGGCGAGGGACGAGGTCGCGCTCATCCGCCTCACAGGTAATCCCGACCCCGACCTGATGCGTGGCCTGGACCCCGATCGGTTGGCCAAGTCCCAGCCGGTCGACCTGCTGGCGGAACGCCTCCGGGCCTTATCGACGGGTGCCATCTCGCTCACGGTGGCTGCCGCGCCGAACCCAGGGTGGGCCCAGAGCATCTTCGGGGCGCCGGACCTCGACCGGCTCTGGCACGCAGTCGCAGTGGCCACGCGCTTGAACGAACCGGACCCAGTCGCATCATGGCGCGAACACCTCGCTGCCCTGGCGGGCCGTCGCGACCTGCTCAACGAACGCCGTTTCGACCGGGTGCGCTTGCGTGGCCCCGGAACCGACATCGTCGTCGGCCTGTCACCACGGTCGCGCTGGAGCACCGCTGAACAGGTCACCGCGACGGGCCGCACCTTCGTCATCAACCTGCCGACCGAAGAGGTGTTCACCTCCCCCGACTGGCGCCGTGCGGACGGCCGAGTGCGGACGACAGCGCCGTTCGTCCTGCCGGTGATGAACGCCCTGGTCGAGGGACTCGAGCTGGAGTTGGCCAGCGGGGCGATTGTGAGTGCCCGGGCAGCGCGCGGCGAAGCGCAGGTCCAGGCGCAGCTGGACGCCGTGCCGCGATCACGACATCTCGGGGAACTGGCCATTGTCGACGGCGGTTCGCGCGTGCGAAGCACCGGCGTGCTCTTCAGGGACATCCTGTTCGACGAGAACGCGGGATGCCACCTCGCGTGGGGTCAGGGCTTCGCCTTCTGCTTCGACGGCGCCGTGGCGATGACCGCCCAAGAGCGCATCGATGCGGGGCTCAACCAGTCGCCCGTCCATGTCGACATCGTCGTCGGAGGCCCGGATGTCGAGGTCGACGGCCTCGACGCAACCGGGCAGGCGAGCGCCATTGTGCGAGCTGATGAGTTCGTGCTGTCCTGAAGGCCGCTGATCGAGAGGCACGGCGCGGGCGTCTGCACCGAAGTGCGGCAAATCGGCCCGAGAAGCGTCGCGGCGGCTGCATGCCAAGCATTCCCGGTGGCATTCGCCTTCAGTACGCTGACCTGCATCGCACGCTGTGACGGGCCGGTCGGCTGTGCTTTCATGCGATCGGTGCCCTCACGCGATCGGGCTGCGACGAAGCGACCAGGAGGCGACGTGACTTTGATGCCGACCGCGACCCTCGACCTCCTGGCCACCCTGCCGCGCGAGTACAACGCGGCCGCCGACCTCATCAGCCGCAACATCGACGCCGGACGCGCCGGCAAGGTGGCGTTCATCGACGACACGGGGTGGCACACCTACGCAGAGGTGGCCGAACGAGCGGCCAGGTGGGCCAACGTGACCCGCCACCTCGGTGTGGAGATGGAGCAGCGGGTCATGCTCTGCCTGTTCGACACGGTCGACTTCCCCACAGTCTTCCTTGGCTGCATGCTCGCCGGCGTCGTTCCGGTCCCGGTCAGCACCCTGTTGACCCCCGAGAACTACGCCTACCTCGTCGCCGACAGCAGGGTGCGTACCGTCGTGGTCTCCGAACCGTTGCTGCCGGCGTTCCTGCCTTTGCTGGGCAAGCTGCCGTTCCTGCGACACGTCGTGGTATCGGGGTCGGCCGCCCCTGGGACGCTCGCCCTCTCCGAGCTGCTCGCACAAGCCGAGCCCGACGTGGAGCCGGCGCCGACGACCAGGGACGACATCGGGCTGTGGCTGTACTCGTCCGGTTCGACGGGTGCGCCGAAGGGGACGATGCATGTGCATTCCAGCCTCATCGCCACGGCCTTGGGCGCTGGCCAGCACGTCGTGCAGATCACCGAGCAGGACGTGTGCTTCTCGGTCTCCAAGATGTCCTTCGCCTACGGTCTGGGCTGCAGCCTGACCTTCCCGATGTCCGTCGGGGCCACCTCGGTCCTGCTGTCCACGCCGCCAAACCCCACGTCGATCTTCGCGGTGCTGCGCGAGCACAAGCCGACGGTGTTCGCCGGCGTGCCCACGGCATACGCGTCGATGCTGGCGCACCCCGACCTTCCCGACCCCTCCGAGATGGGCTTTCGAGTCTGCCTGGCCTCCGGCGAGGGACTGCCTCCGTCGGTAGGGCAGCGCTGGGAGGAGCATTTCGGCGTCGCGGTCCTCGACGGCATCGGGTGCACGGAGATGCTCAACCACTTCATCTCCAACCGGCCCGGCCACAACCGGTACGGCACGAGCGGGACTCCGATTCCTGGGTACGTCGCGTTTCTCGTCGACGACAACGGCCGGCCGGTGCGTCCCGGCGACATCGGCCATCTGCACATCGCGGGGCCCTCGCGGGCCGACGGCTACTACAACAACCGGGAGAAGTCGGCCAGCACGTTCCGAGGGCCGTGGACGATCACCGGTGACAAGTTCCATCAGGACGAGGACGGGTACTACCACTACGAGGGCCGCAGCGACGACATGCTCAACGTCGGGGGGCTACCGGTGTCCCCCTTCGACGTCGAGTCCGCGCTGATCACCCACGACGCCGTGCTGGAGGCCGCTGTCGTGGGCAAGGCCGATCCGGAGGGGCTGATCAAGCCGATCGCGTACGTTGTCGCCAAGCCGGGGGTCGAGGTGTCGGACGAGCTGGCGAACGAGCTCAAGGACGCACGTGCGCAGCCGGCTGGCCAAGTACAAGTTCCCCCGGTGGGTCGAGTTCGTCGACGAACTGCCCAAGACGCCCACCGGCAAGATCCAGCGGTTCAAGCTGCGCCTTCGGGCCAACACCGACGACTGATTGCCCGGAGCGCGACCTTGACCAGAGACTGAGCGCCCGACCGCCGTTGGTCGAGCGCTCAGTCCAAGTCTCGGGCACCTACCCAGCTACCCCTGAGCTTGCACCGAAGCGTGCGCCTCGGATTTGTGTATGCCGCCGATCAGCAGCGCCGTGGCGGCGACGACACCGACCAGGGCCGCGCCGTAGAACGCCCACGGCTGCGTCATCCCGGCTCCGACGACCCACCCGCCGAGGATCGGCCCGGTGATGGCGCCGATCCGGCCGATTCCAGCCACGAAGCCGAGCGCGGTCGCCCGGATCTTCGCCGGGTGGTTCTCGCTGGTGAACGCGTAGACGAGGACCTGGCCGCTGAACACGAAGATGCCGGCGATGAAGACGACGACGAACAGCACCGCTTGCTGCATCTTGATCGACAGCAGCGCGAGGAGCACGGCCGCGCTGTAGAACCAGATGACCGAGGCGATTCCCGTGTTCAGCCGGTCCCCGACGTACCCCGCGATGAGCAGCCCGGCGATGGCTCCGACGTTGAGCAGCAGCAGGAAGGTGAACGCTGCACCGAGCTCGTACCCGGCATCCCGCATGATGGTCGGCAGCCAGTTGTTGAGGCCGTAGACGAGGATGAGCCCGCAGAACGAGGTCACCGCCAGCGCGAGGGTGCGCCGCAGGTAGTGCGGCTCGAACAAGGTACGCCAGCTGACCTCAGGGGCATCCGCGCTGATATCGGGAGCCGCCGCGAGGTCCTCGACGGGTATGCCGTTGGCGCGTGCGATCACCTCGGCCTCGGCCCGACGGTCATGGGTGAGCAGCCACGACGGTGACTCCGGAAGCCGCCACAGCATGAGTGGCACGAGGAGCAGGGCCGGGACGGCGCCCCACACGAAGAGGATGCGCCAGTCGTCGGGCCCGCTCTTGATGAACACCAGAGCCAGCACGGCGGTCAGCACCGCGCCGACGTGGTAACCGGTCATGAGGACGGTCGTCGTGCGGCCTGAGCGGCCGAGGCTTCGGGCGAACTCGTTGACCATCGCTATGGCGGTCGGCAGGCAGCCACCAAGTCCCAGGCCGGCGAAGAACCGGATGAGCGCGAACATGGTGGGGTTCGGCGCGAACGCGCACGCGAGGGTCAACAGCGAGAAGATCGTCACCGCGGCGATGAGCAGCTTGCGCCGGCCGAGCAGGTCGGTCATGTACCCGATGAGCAGGGCGCCGATGGTCATGCCGATGAGCCCGACCGTCACCAGCCAGGTCGCCCCCGCGGCATTGAGGCCCCACGGTTTGTAGGCCAACAAGGACGGAGTAACCGTTCCCATGATGACCAGGTCGAAGCCGTCGAGCAGGACCGCCATCCACGCCAGCGGCAGTACCCACCGTGCTGACGTCTTGACGGCCTGTGTTGTCGTCTGTGCCATCCCAGCCTCCTTCAGCTGTCCCGCAAATCTCAGGAGCCGAGGCCCGGAGGCAGACCGCACCGGTGCCAGTCGCTCGGCCTGATCGTCCACCCGAAGCCAGGGTCAGTGCAATGGTCAACCGTCTGCGCCTTGCTGGTGGTCGGAATCCTCGCCGGACGGTCCGGAGCGGGTCGTGTGAGCGATGGGCGGCCGGGCCCACCCTTCTGCTTGCCGACCGGACGCGGATATCATCGGCGCCACCCTTCCGCCGACTGTGATGGAGTAGACGGTGTTCAACGCCCAGGAATGGTTGGTCGACCGGCACGTTGGCGAAGGGCTCGGAGAGCACGAGGCCGTGGTCGGCAGCACGCAGACCCTCACCTACCGCGAGCTGTCGCAGCGGTGCGCCGACGTCGCCGCGGGGCTGCGAAACCTGCACCTGCATCGCGACGACCGCATCGTCATCATCATGAACGACGACGTGCCGATGATCACGAGCATCCTGGGCGTGTTCCGTGCCGGCTTCGTCGCCATTCCCGTGTCGACCATGCTGGGCACCAACGACATTCGTGAGATCGTCAAGGACTCGGCAGCCGACGCACTCGTCCTGAGCGCGCAGTATGCCGCGATGGTCGCCGAGGCGATCGCCGACTGCCCGGACGTGGACCACGTCGTCGTCGACGGCGACCCGGAGCCCGCCGTCGACTGGGGCGGCGTGGACGCGTTGACCTACGACGAGCTGGTCCGGCGCGGCCAGGCGGCGCCGACCGAACTGCGCAACGTCGCTGACACGATCGCGGACGAGTGGGCCTTGTGGCTCTACACCTCGGGAACCACGGGCAAGCCCAAGGGCGCGATGCACCGACACGAGAACATCAGAGCCTCCGGCTCGAGTTTCCCGCCGGTCATGGCCCTCACTCCGGAAGACCGGTGCCTGTCCGTCTCGAAGATGTTCTTCTCGTACGGGATCGGCAACAGCGTCCTGCATCCGCTCGCAACCGGGGCGACGACGATCCTGGAGCCGCGACGGCCCACCCCTGAGGTGTTTGCCGAGCGGCTGCGGCGCGACCGGCCGACCATCTTCGACGCTGTTCCCAGTTTCTATGTCCAGCTGCTGGCTGCCGACCTGCCGCCCGACACGTTCAGCTCAGTACGCCTTTGCCAGTCGGCGGGTGAGCCACTGCCCATTCCGCTGCAGCAGCGGTTCACGGAGCGGTTCGACATCCCGATCATCGACGGCCTCGGATGCACCGAGTTCCTCAACACCTTCCTGTCCAACACCTGGAACGATCTCAAGCCCGGCACGACCGGCAAACCCGTCCCGCCCTACGAGATCGAGCTGCGGGACGCCGACGGAAAGGTCGTGCCCAGGGGCGAGCTCGGCACGCTGTGGGTCCGTGGGCCGTCGATGGCGATCGGCTACTGGAAGCGCGTGGCAACCAGCCGTCAGGTCTTCGTCGGCGAGTGGTGCAACACCGGGGACACCTTCATGCAGGACGAGGAGGGCTACTACGTCTGCATGGGCCGCACCACCGATCTCATCAAGGCCGGCGGCATCTACGTCTCGCCCGGCGAGGTCGAGGACCGCCTGCTTCGGCACGGGGCGGTCGCCGAGGTCGCGGTCGTCGGTCTGCCGGACGAGGACGGGTTGTTCAAACCGGTGGCCTTCGTCGTGGCCCGGGAGCAGACCACCGAGGACGCCCTGATCCAGTGGTGCCGCGACGGTATGCCGGCCTTCAAGCGACCTCGCCGGGTGGTCTTCGTCGAGGAGCTGCCCAAGACCGCGACTGGCAAGATGCAGCGGTTCAAGCTGCGTGACCAGCTCGCGGAGCTGTTCGACCCGCTGGGTCTGGGTGTCCCGGTGCCTCCCGGCAGTTTCCCTCCGCTACCCCCGCCTGCCGGCTTCCCCGTCCCTCCGCGAGGATAGGCACCACACCCTCACGCCCTCGGAAAGGCAGGCACCCAGTGCTGGATGGCATGCCGCTGGTCGATGCCCACACCCACGTACCGCTCCTCCCGACGCTCGGCGAGTCGTGGCGGCACTGGACCTACAAGTTCGGCCGGCCTGGCATCATCGAGGAGGTCTGGGGCTCGGACGGTGTGCCTCGACCGCAGCGGCTGGAGGAGATCTTCCGGGAGCAAAGCGTCGATGTGGCGTTGCTCTTCTGCGAGTACAGCCCCAAGTCGACCGGTATCCAGGAGTTCGACGAGCTGCTGCCCCTGGTCGACCACAACCCCAACATGTTCCGCCCGGTCGCCAACGTCAACCCGCACCTGCACTTCCCGCTGGCCAGGGAGCTCAAGCGCCAGCTCGAGCACGGTGCGGCGGCGTTGAAGCTGCACCCCGTCCACGGCGGTTTTCGCCCCGACGAGACGGCGCTGTACGCGGCATACGCGATCCTCGAGGAGCGCCGAGTCCCCTTGGTGGTGCACTGCGGCACGAGCACGTTCCCCGGCTCGTCCAACGAGTTCGCCGACCCGGAGATGCTCCTTCCGGTGATCCGTGACTTCCCGGACCTCATCGTGATCCTGGCCCACGGCGGACGGGGCTGGTGGTTCGACACGGCGGCGTTCATGGCCATGAGCATGCCGAACGTGTGGATCGAGCTGGCCGGCCTGCCGCCCAAGTGGCTGCCCCGGTACTACAGCCGCTTCGACCTGCCGCGCCTGGCTCGCAAGTGGATCTTCGCCACCGACTGGCCGGGCGTGCGCGACATCGCCGACAACGCCCGGGCCGTCGCCTCGCTCATCCCCCCGGACGTCGTGCCGGGTGTCTACGGCGGCAACGCGCTCAAGCTCTACCACGGTATGCCGCAGGACCTGAAGGACCTCGTGGCCAAGGCGCAGTAGGACGTCGGCGCCCGCGCCGGGCTACTGGCACACGCGCACGACCCCGGCGTGGTTCAAGGTCACGAGGAGCGAGGCATCGGCGGCCGACGTGCCGACGTTGTGCGGGACGCCTGCTGTGGTTGTCCACGTCACGACATCGCTGACCATGGCGCCGCGCTGCAGCCGGGTATGGACCTGGGTGCTGTCACTGACGAGCCTGATCATGCCACCGCCTTGGGCAGCCAGGACTCGAAGAGTCGGGGTTGCGGAGATGGCGACGTACGCGTGGCACCCCGGCGAGTGCTCGGCTTGGCCCGCGAAGCCGTCAACCAGGTGCACCGCTGCTGGCGCAGGTAGGTGCAGCTCGACGGGCGACACGCTCACTTGCAGAATTGCGGCGGCGTCGAGCATGCCCTGTGGGCTGGGCATCCGGTCAGGCAGCTGCTCCTGGACCTCCTTGGTGCCGAGCAACGCCGTGGTGATGTCGGGGTTCTCCTGCTCCTCGATAAACGGCTGCAGAAACGGCGCACCCTGGCGAGCCAAGGCCGCCGTGGCAAGGACCCGGTCTTGCAGCGTCCCGGATGCGGCGACGCGCCGGTCGCGGAACAAGGCCGCCTCGTGCGCGCCGTTCAGAACCACGAACCCCAGCACCCCCAGCGCGAGCAGCGCTGCCGGCCAACGCGGTCGCGCCATCCGGTCGGCGGCCGCGTTGAGCAACACCGCGAGGATCGGCGCCATCAGCGCCACGACGACATACACATACCTGGACGACTTGCTGTTCTCAATCCCAAAGGCCGCCCGCCCCACGCCAATCATCACGGCCAGGACGACGGCGGCGAGGGTGCCGGCCCAGGCCAGCGCTCGAGCACGATCCGGTGCACGCACCAACGCCGCGGCCAGCAGAACAAGCACCAGGACGGCTCCGGCGCCCGGAATCCCGGAAACCGCCTCCCAGCTGTGAGTCAGCACCGTCCAGACGTAAGTGGGCAGGTTCAGCACCGTGCCGGCGAGGCCGATCTGCGGAGTCGCGCCGACGCCGCGCCTGCCGACGGCGCCGAACCAGACTGCGAACACGCCGGCCGGCACCGACCCGACCAGCACCGCACCTCGGACCCCCCGACGGCAGCACGCATAGGCGCTGACCAGGACCACCATCACGACACCCATGGATGAGAACGTCAGTCCCACAGTCAACGCCACCCAAGTTGGCCAGAGCGCCCAGCCCGAGACGTCGTGGCGGTCATACAGCCACAGCGCACCGAAGCCAAGCACCAGCGCGCCCACGAACCCGATCTGGAAGGGCCACAGTATGTTCTCGGCACCTGCCCCGTTGAAGGCCAGGATGGTGGCGACCGCGAAGGCGACCCACCGGCGCACTCCGAAGCGGATGAGCAGCCGGTAGGCCAGCAGAACCAGAGCCACATGGGCGAGCAGCACCGGTACGAGATACGGCGTGTAGTGGCGCAGACCGAAGACCTCGAACAGCGCCCGGTAGATGAGGATCGGGCCGGTCGACCAGTGCTCGTTGTGCGGCTCCCACAACCCGAGCCTGCCGGGATCCACGTCCTCGGTCACGGTGCCGCGTCGGAGCAGAAACGCCCAGTCATCCGAGTAGAACCACAGCGAGCGGGACAGCGCGAGGTAGAAACCCGTCGAGACGGCGATGACAACGCCGAGCAAGACATCGGTTGCCCGTTCGCTGGAGGCCAACGCGGGTCGTTTCGACCCGGGCCCGGGCAGTTCGACCGGCGGTAAGGTCTCGGGGACGGAGCCTTCGTCAGTGGCTGTCACCCGATGCCCCCTGGACGAGTGGGTTGGCTACCCAGGAGTGGATCGGGACGGCGGTGGCCAGGTCCTCGCTCCCGGGCAGCGGCCATGGCGGCTGCTGGGGCTCTCGGTGGGCGATGGTGAGCAGGAACCGTCCATCGCGCCGCCACCAGCCGGGGTATGCCGTGCCGTCGGCTCCGGTGGCGGTCAGCGCCGCCCAGCCGTCCGGGCCCGCGCGGTGGTCCACCCAGACCTCGACGGTGCGCGTGTCGGCCCGCAGGCCGACCCGCTGCACCTTGAGCACGGCCTCCTTGGCCGACCAGAGCAGGTTGGCCGCAACGTCCCACCCTGGCTCACCGCACGCGCCCCGGGAGGCGACGTAGCTCTGCTCGACTGGCGTGAGAAAGTCTGCGACAAAACCCGCCGAGCGGGGCTCGACCAGCTCCAGGTCGACGCCGATCGTCCCGCTGCGGAACGACCCCGGCTCGCCGACCAGGACGACCGCCCACCCCGCGCGGTCCGTGAGCGAGACGTCGATCCCAGCAGGGGCAGCGTCCACCAGGACGTAGGGCGCGCCACTGGGGTGGTTGAGCAGCTCGATCCGGGCGGCCGACTCTCGCTCGAGCGACCGGCCCAGTGCCGCGGCGACGGCGCGCTTGGCAGACCAGCGCCGCAGCAGGTACTCGGTGCGGGGCTTGGTGAAGCGCAGCCGGGCCAGGCGGGAGAGCTCCCGGTCGCTCATCCAGTCAGTGCCGTCGGGGATGCTGGCCTCGCCCGTCGCCAGCCACTGCACGGGGTACCCCCTCCACCACGAGATCACCCCGAACCTACTCGGATATCACCCCGAGGGCGCCGCGAAGCCGGCGACTGGCAGCGCCTCGACTGCGGTGCTCATCACCCCTCGCCAGATCGGGGCGGCGATGCTGCCGCCGTTCACCGGGGCATACCGCCGTCCGTTGACGACGACATCGGTCATCGGGTGTCCGTTGCCGTCGGGGTTGCCGACCCAGACGGCGGCGGCGACCGAAGGGGTGTACCCGGCGAACCAGGTAGCCGCGTGGTTGTCGGTCGTTCCGGTCTTGCCGGCCGCGGGTCGGTCGAGGGCCGCCATGGTCCCGGTGCCTTCGGTGATGACCGCCTCCAGTGCCTGTGTGACGGTCCGGGCGACGTCGGGGCTGATGGCCCGTGAGCACTGCGGCCCCGGCACGGCAACCGGCTGGCCGTCGCGGGTGACGCTGGCGAACGGCGTCGGCTGGCAGTAGCGGCCATCGGCGGCGAACGCGGCATACGAGGCCGCCATCGTCAGCGGGGACACCGGGTACGGGCCCAGCGTCAGCGACGGGACCGGCTCGAGGCTCACTCCCGGCATCGCGGAGTGCACGCCGAGCGCCACCGCGGTGTCGCGTACCTGACACAGTCCGACCTTCGCCTCGAGGGCGATGAATGCGGTGTTCACGGATTTCGCGGTGGCCTCGGTCAGGCTCATCGGGCCGCTGGGGTCGCCGGGGACGTTCGTGGGGTGCCAACCACGCACGTCGACCGGTTGGCAGGAGCCGAACTGCGCTGCCGTCCAGGCCGAACCGCTCGGTGGCGCGTCGACCGTCGAGTCGAGGGGGATCCCTCGGTGAACGCGGCCGCGAGCGTGAATGCCTTGAAGGTCGAGCCAACCTGGAAGCCCGAGGAACCCCCTTCGGCCTGGTCGACGGCGTAGTTGACCATGGTCTGCCCGGGGCCGGTGCCGTATGCCGTGTCCTGGGCCATCGCGAGCACCGCGCCCGTGCCGGGTTGCACGACGGCCAGGGCGTCGCGAACACCGGACGGGTCGTCGGCGGGGATGTGCCCGACCGCTTGGGCCTGGGCAGCCGCCTGGGTTGCCGGTTGCAGGGTGGTGCGCACGACGAGGCCACCCAGGTGTAACGCCTGTTGGCGGGCCTGCGGGGTGGCGCCAAGGGCGGGCAGGTCGGCGAGGCGGCCCAGCACCCAGTCGCAGAAGTACGCCTCGCTGGACTGCGCGCACCCGTTGGTGGGGGTGCTCGACCGCAACTCCAAGGGCGTGGCCCCCGCTGCGCCGGCCTGAGCCGCCGTGATCGCGCCTGAGTCGACCATGCGCTGCAGCACGACCGCGCGTCGTTGGATGGCCTGCGCCGGGTGGGAGTACGGGTCGTTGTCAGTGGGCGACTGGGCCAGCCCGGCGAGCATGGCTGCCTGCGGGAGGGTCAGCTCCTTCGCGGTGACCCCGAAGTAGCGTTGCGCAGCGCTTTGCACCCCGTACGCCCCCTCGCCGAAGTAGATGGTGTTGAGGTACCCGGTGAGGATCTGGTCTTTGGTCATGGTCTGTTCCAGGTGCACGGCCAGGGTGAGCTCGCTGAGCTTGCGCGTCGATGTCTTGGCCGTGGCTGCCTGGGCCTCCGCGGTGTCTCCGCGGTCCAGCGCGGCTTGCTGCATGAGGTTCTTGGCGTACTGCTGAGTCAGCGTGGACCCCCCCTGTAGGGCCAGCCCGCCGCTGGTGGCGTCCGCCACCAGCGCCCGCAGGACGCTCTGCCCGTCCAGCGGCCCGTGCTCGTAGAACCTGATGTCCTCGATGGCCACGACCGCCTGCCCCATCGCCGGGGCGATGTCGCTGGAGGCGACGACCTGGCGGTCCTGGGACCAGAAGCTGGCCAGGGTCGACCCGTCGGCCGCGAGAATCACCGACCGCTGTGGCAGCACGACGTTGACCTCGTTGGGGTCGACCGGCGTGTCCAGTGTGGTCGCGGCCGTGGCTGTGACGCCCTTGACCAGGGCGGCGCCGGGCAGGGCGAGGCCCGCGACGAGAACCCCGATGAGGACGGTCAGGGTGCACCAGGCCAGCAGCCCGATGGTGACCCGGCGCAGCGGCCCCGGCGCGCGCTCACCCGTCCTGCTCATCCCGCATACCCCTCACGTCGCACGACATTTCGACGAGTGGAGCGTAGGGAGTTTTCCTGAGCAAACCCTGAGGGGGACTCAGGCAGGGTTGACCTACCGAGCGCGACGGGCCAACCGCCCCGAGGTGGTGTGCTCCCCCACTTGGACTCGAACCAAGAACCTGCCGGTTAACAGCCGGCTGCTCTGCCAATTGAGCTATGAGGGGAAGGTGCGCCCGCACAGGCTAACAAAACCCGGCCCCCACGTGGAACGCCACCGTCCGCACGGGAGGACGGCCGCCGGTCGTCAACCAGGCGGCATCCCGGTCTGCTCGCGCAGCCGAACGAAGGCCCGCTCAACCGCGGCCTGGGCCGGCCGGTCCAGGGGACCGCCCCGCCCGAGGACCACCTGCTCGAGCAGGCCGTGGGTGGTGAGGTCCTGGCGGATCGCCGCCCGGACCACGCGCCGACCCGGCAGCGCCACCTCCTCCACGAGAACGACGCTGGCCTGGACCCGCTCCCGGACCACCTGCAAGAACAGCCGCTCGTCGGCCAGCGCCCACTGCGCCGGCCGGGAGCCGTCCACCCAGGTCACCGTGAGGGTGCTCGCCTCTCGGCTCCAGCTCGCCGCGTCGACCTCGTGCCATGGCCGGCGCGTCACCGCCTGCGCGTCGGGCTCGACCTCGACCAACCCATAGCTCGTCGCCAGCACCCACCGCTCGCCGGGCCCGACTCGAGTCGACGCGAGCAGTCGCTCCCGGCCTATGGCTGCGGCCTTGACAACGCCGGCCGGAGGGCCATGGCCGGGGTCGCGCCGTGCCAGCCAGGCCATCACCGGGCACCTCGGGCCCGCAGGTCGGCAAGCTCACGTTGCAGCGCCTGCAGGCGGATGCCGACCTCGCGCTGGGCCAAGGCGTCGGGCGACGGTGCCGCGTCCAGCCGCCGCAGCTGGCCGATCGCGTCGGCGACCTTGCGGGTCAGACCGACCTCGTGGACCCGTGCGAAGACCTCGGCGACGTAGCGATCGGTCGGACGGCCGGTGGCCGGGTCCATCCGCACCGGGATCGCGCCCACCGAGAGGATCCGTGATGAGCGGATGGGTGGCGGCGGGAGCCTGCTCGGCCACGGCGGCGTGCCACGCTGCGGCGGACCGGCCCGAGGGCAGGCCGACCGCCGCGACGGCGGCATAGATTGCACGGTGCGCTGGTGCCGAGAACTCTTCTGCAGCAAGGCCGCTCACGAGCATCGGGTCGACGGACTCGGGATACTGCAACAGGCACTGCAGCAGCTGGCGCTCGGCCTGCACGACCGGGTCTCGAAGGTCGGGCATGGGCATCGCGTCGCGCAGCTCGCTCGCCGAGGGTTCGACGGCCGAGTCCGGCGGCTCGGCATACTGGCGCGGCGGCGGAGTCGACGGGGCCCGTCCCGCGCGGGACACCTCGTCGCGGACCTGCTCGACGTCGACCCCGAGCCAGCCCGCGACCGTGCGGATGTACTCGGGTCGCAGCGACCGGTCGCGTACGCCGGCGACGACTGGGGCCGCG
>CAVYKM010000002.1:0-52585 GCA_963769085.1 uncultured Actinomycetota bacterium
ATTGAGCGCAGGCGCCAATGTCAGCAACCGGCTCTCCGGGGAAAAGTTCAAATTGCGCACGGTCTTGTAGCGGAATCCGAACTGGCCCACCAGCCGGCAGGGTTGAGCAGCCGGTGCCGCTCGGCCAGGTCCACGGCCGCCTGCGGATCCGGCTGGTCCAGCACGTCGAAGGCCACCTGGACGGCTGGCAGCAGCAGCGGGGCGGCCCGGGCGGAATCGCTGACCAGCAGCCGCGGGTCTCCCAACTGTTCGACGACAAGCTCCAACACGGCGTCGAACAGGTCGCGGTTGGTGGCCCGGAAGCCGGCGTAGCTGCCGTCCTGCCGGTCGGGGTCCTGGTCGGCGTCGGTGGCCGCCTGCCACAGCCGCAGTTGGCTGGTCACCGCGCTCTCGTCCGCCGCCGGGGTGGGCACGGTGCGCAGGTCCCAGCCACAGACCACGTGATGGGTGCGTGGCTGGCGCCGCTCGTTCTCCGGTGTCGCTGGTTCGCTGCAGACCCAGGCTGGGGTGTCGTGGGTCATCCAGGCCGTGGACGCGAACCGGGGGCGCCGACAGTGCGGGCAGCACCGTTGCAGCATCGTCTGGTGCGTCGCGCAGAGCAGGTGCAGCGGCTCGGACCAGGACACTGGCCACACCGCGCCGGTCTCGGCCAGGCAGCTGGGGCAGTACCGGGACGGGGCCGGCACGAGCGTGTGAGCCCGGTGGTAGGCGGCGAGATAGCGGCTCAGCTGCCCGGTCAGGTGATCACCGGGCCCGCCCGGCGCCGGCCACGGCGGCAGACAGCTGATCCCAGCTGCCTTCGTCAACGTGTCGGCTTGCCCGGCCAGGTGCCGTTCCAGCCGGGCCGCGGGGGCCGAGGGCAGGCCGATCCCGAGCTCGGCCAACAGCTGGCTGACCGACAGCCCGTACCGGGTCGACCACCGCACCAGCCAGCTGCTCAACGTCTCCCCAGGCACGGGCCGCACATGCAGCGGCAGCGCCGCGATGTCGTAGCCGCCGGGCACCAGCCGCGGCCGGACCGGCCGATCACCGGAGGCGACCGACTCAGCAGCGGCGGACTCGAACAGCCGGCCCGCCGCTGGGTTGACCTCAGCCCGCTCGGCTGAGGGACTCGGCGGCATTGTCGATGGTGGTCTGCTCGATGACGTCCTTGGTGACCGCCTCGACGCCGCAGCTGATGGCCAGGGCGCAGGCCCGCTCCACCAGACTGGTCAGCGACCCGATATTGCCCTGAGTGCGCCGGTGCAGTTCCTTGGCGTGGTCGGTCAACATCCCAGGGCGGCTGTCGGCAAGCAGCAGCTGCGGTTCGATGGCCCGCAGCAGGTGCACCCAGGCGCGGATGCCTGGGTCGGTGTCGATCCGGAACGGCACCACCTCGACCCGGGTGGCGCGGCGCGAGGTTTGCGCGTATGTGGCCTGCTCGCCAAGCTGCCCTTCGTCGAAGAACTTCTTCTCCTTCAGCTGGACCCCGACATACACGAACGTCACCGGCATCTCGTTGGCCAGGCTCTTCAGATGGTTGGACACCTCCAGGCCGTGCTTGTGACGGAAGTCGATGAAATGCACGTCGTCGATGATGATCAGCCGGGTCTCGCAGGCGATGACACAGTCCACGGCCAAGGCGGCCAGCCGGGTCGTGGTGGCACGGTCCGCGGCTGGATGCCCATAGAAGGACAGCAGCTGCTGGTTCAACCCTTTCAACGTGCACCCCGCCGCCAGCGGCACGAACGCGACCGGAAGACGCTGATGACCCTCAGCGGTGTGCGGGCCGGCCCGCCGGTACATGCGGCGCTGGAAGTCCTTGGCGTACCGGGTCGCGATCGTGGTCTTGCCCAGATTCGGGGCCGCGTCGATGACCACCGACCCGCGCAGCCGATCGCCATCTCGGCGCCCCGAGGCCATCACCTGGTCGATGACGCCGTACGCCTGGGTGAGCTGCTGGGTGCGGATGGTCGGCAGGTTCGCGTGCCACACCATCCGTGCCTCGTCGTAGTCCTCCCGCTCGTCCCCGCTTAGCTCAGCCATCTGTTGACGGGACAACCGCTCCAACGGCGTGCGCGACGCCGCATTGACGAAGGCGTCCCACCCCGCCTTGCGGGACAGTACGAACGGCTGGGGAGGGTTGTCGGCCAGCCACCTGGCCCACCGGTTCGTCACTCGTCGAACACCTCCAGCCCGTCGCTGTCCGGGTACTGCTCGTAGAACCGGGCGAACACGTCATCGAGGTCGTCCACGGCGTCCAACGGCTGGACCTTTCGGTCGCGCGCCGCGAGCAGGTCCACGACACCTGGCAGCGAGGCCACCTCCCGCGCCGCATCCCCCTCCCCAGGTGCAGGAGACTGACGCGCGGTGTCGCCGCCGACGGCGCGCTCGGCGGCCAGCCGGCGCGCCAGCGACCGGTCCCGGCGCGAGGTGAGTTCCTGGCGCGACCAGGCCGCCAACAGGTCCTGCACCGCGGCCAGCGGGTCGACATGCCGGCCACTACGCAACGCGACCTGCTTGGTGTACTCGGCGGCGTCCTTGCAGAACGGCTGGTCCAACCCGGCGGCGTGCTCCCACGTCAGTGCCGCGAACGTCTTGGTGTCCGGGTCCTGGAACCAAACACGGCGCACGTCATGGGCGTCAACGAAGATCGGCCATTTGCCGGCGTGCACACCCCCGTAGTCGGACTTGCGGTTGCGGTACAGATTCAGCGCGGGCCCGTCATAGCGAAGCCCGTCCACTTCGACGCCGTAGTGCTGCACGGTGCGCCAGGCGACGTCCAGGAACAGGAACGGCAGATCCGGGCTGGCCGGCACCGGCAGCCCGCCGGTCTTGGCCAGCCCGATCTCGAGCATCTCCACCGGCGACAACGCCAGACCCGCCACGTCGGGCACGCACAACCCGTCATGCTTGGTCCGGTGGTACACCTGCCCGACCCACTCGCGGATGATCTGCTCCAACTCAGCCACGTACAAGAACGCCTGCTCCTCGACGTCCTGCCCGCGGTTGTAGACATCCGGGCCCTTGTAGGCCGGCAGGTGCTGCAGCAAGCTCTCGCGCAGGGTGCGGAAGAACCGTTCCACGGTTGGCTTGTCGGTCAAATCCCGAAGTCGGGATTAGACCGACTATCCCGAGGATTCGGTTATCCCGAGTCGTGGCCGTTACCGCTGCTCACCGGCGGTGGCCGGTAGCAGATCCTCGGGATAACTACTTGAGTCCGGCGAGTTGGAGGATGAGGTCGTCGTCTCCTTCCCAGATGGGCGCGAGGTCAGGCGCGGTACCGGCTGCTTTCTGGATCGCCTCGCGCACCATCTGGTTGTCGGCCGATGCGTAGATGCTGGTGGTGGCGATGTTGGCGTGGCCGAGGAATTCTTTGATGTGGGGCAGCGGGACGCCGGCGCGCAGCATCTGCATGGCGCGCGCGTGCCGCAGGTGGTGGGCGTGGACCTTCTCGGGGACCTCGGGACAGCCCGGCCGCGCTGTCGTGGCGTGCTTGTTCAACAGGTAGCTGATGTTGTCCTGACTCATCGGCTGGTGTTGGCCGGCCCGGATCGTGTAGAACAGCAGCCCGTCCGGGTCCGGTGTGCCGGCGTGGAACGCGTTGATGTACTGGTCGAGGTGACGGCCGGTCTTGTCCATGATGGGAACCGTCCTGGTCTTTCTGCCTTTGCCGGTGAGGATGACGCGGCCGTGCCCAGCGGTGGTGTCGAGGTCGGCGATCGTCAGGTCGAGGACCTCTTGGATGCGGGCGGCGGTATCGAACAGCAGCAGGATGATCGTGGTGTCGCGCACTCCTTGGCGGGTGTGCTGGCCCGGGGCGCGGATCAGCGCCTCGACGGCGGGCATGGACAGCGCGTCCGGGACGGGGGCCGGTACGCGGGTGGGCCGAACTTGTTTGATGTCCAGCCAGATCGCCACCAGCGCCGGGTCCTCTGCCGCGCAGAACGAGAGGAACGACTTGATCGCGGCCAGTCGTTGGTTAGCCGATGCGGGGCTGAGGTCTCTGGTGTCGAGCAGCCATGTGGTGAACCCGCGGATCGTGGTGTGGTCGATGGCCTCGAAGCTGATCGCGGCCAGGTCCAGTCCACGAGTTTCGCGCAGGTAGGTCAGCAGCGTGTTCAGCGCGGTCTTGTAGGAGCGGATCGTGTGCGGGCTGAGCCGGCGTGATCGGGGCAGGTAGACGGTCAGCCAGGTACGCACGAGAGGGAAGAAGCTATCCGATGGCATGGCGCGCCTCCGGCAGCATCGACTCGATACCCGTGTTGGCCAGTTCGCGCAGGTCGGGATGGAAGTCGGCGGCGAGGTGGAAGTAGTACCAGGTGTCCTCCGGGGAGCTGTGCCCCAGGTGCAGGCTCAGGTACATCACCAGCGCCTGCGGGTCGCGGCCCTCGTGCGTCCACCGGTTGATCGTCTCGACGACGTGCGCGTGCCGCAGGTCGTAGACCCGCGGCGGGCTCGCACCGGGTGCGGCGTTCACGTTGGCGGCCGCCAGCAGCTGGCCGAACCAGCGGTCGATGCTCGCGGCGCTGTAACAACCACCGGCCCGGTTCGGGAAGAACGCGACCCTACCCGGGTGATGCCTGCCGATCGTCGCCTCGTAGCGGCGGCAGTGCTCGTGCAGGTCGGCCGACATGAACACCAGCCGGTCTTTGTGTCCCTTCGACTCGCGGATGTGGACCGCGCCCCGGGTCAGGTCGACATCGGTGCGGCGCAGCCGGCGGGCCTCGCCGGGGCGCAGGCCGAGGCAGTAGATCATCCGGAAGATCACCGGGATGATCACCTCGCGCCGGCCACCGTACGAGCTGGGCGGGATCTGGTCGGCCGCATCGAAGATCGCGCGCAGCTGCGCGCGGGAGTAGATGTGCGGGCGGTAACGCACCTGGCGGCCCGGAATGCCCGCCGGGATCACGTAGGCGTCCATCCCGAGCCTGGCCATGTGCTTGGCCAGCTGCCGGACCGGGGTGATCCGCCGCATTTGCCCGTTGACGTGCTCACCAGACCGGGCAGCAGCCCACCGCATCGCCATGGACCGGCTCAAGGTGGCGTGCCCCGGGTACTCCCGGGCGCACATCGCGTCGAAATCGCGCAGGTGCCGCTGCGATGTCGTGTAGGGCAACCCGATCGCGTGTTTGACCTCGAGCAGGCCTTCGATGTGCGCAGCCAGGCCGCTGACCAGCCCGGTCACGACCGGACCGTCCGTGGCTCGATACCGGTGAAGTCCAGACAACACTGCCGCATCCGGGCCTCGTCCGCGGTCAGGTAATGCTTGGCCGAGTCGATCCCGCGATGACCCAGCGCCTGGGAGATCACCGGCAGCGGCGTGTCCTGCCCGAGCATCCTGGTCGCCAACGATGACCGCAGCACCCGCATCCCGCGCCCGGTATCGCCTCCCGTGGCGGTCCCGGCGCGGGCGAACGCGCCCGCCGACACGTGGTACACGTCAGAGCAGGCAAAGGCGACGTGCGGGGCCTGGCAACGCAAGAACACGTGGGCATCGAGCGCGCCGACCGGTCGGTCGTGCAGCAGATACGCGGCGATCGCCGCGCCGACATCGGCCAGCAGCGGCAGCACCAACATGGTCCCGGTCTTGTGCTGGGTCACCGTGATCCGGCCCTGGCGCCAGTCGATGTCTGCCAGCCGAAGGCCTGCGACGTCGCTCGGGCGCAGTCCCGTCCGGGCGGCCAGCAGCAGCATCGCCCGGTTCCGCCGTCCTACTGGTGTGGCCGGGTCAGGTGCGGCCACCACCTGCTGCACCTGCTCGGCTGGCAGCACGGCGACCGTCCGCACGCGACGGGATGACACCGTTGGGACGGCGGGCGATCGCCCCGCGCACCGGCCGGTGTCGTCAAGGAAGCGGCACCACGCCCGCAGCGCCGTCACCACGGTGCGCATACTGCCCGGCCCGTAGCTGGCGCCGAGAAAGACCACCGCTGCCGACACGTCCCCCGCGGTCAGTCGCCGAACATCGGTCACGCCGCGCTCCGGCAGCCAGCCCAAGACCTTCCGGGAGACCGTCGCATACAAGCCGGCCGTGGCCGGCGCCAGTCCCTGGCCAGTCAGCCACTGCTCGAACTGTTCCTGCACCGGGCGGAGCGCCGGATCCAGTCCGTCGTTCGCGTGCGTCGCCCGGAACACCTGCCACGCGTAAGTACCCGTCGAGGCCACCTCGCAGAGCACCAGAACGGCCCTGCGCAACAGGCCGTGTTTCCAATCCTTGATCCGACCCTCGCGGTACTCGTCCGTCACCGACTGCAGGAACGAGGCCGCCACCTCGTCGGTGAACTCGGCAACGTCCCGGCGAGAACAGAACATCTCGACCTGGGACCACGCCCACCGGTACTGCCACAGCGTTGAGGGCGCATGCCCCAAACCAGTGACCACCGCATCAGCCCGAGCGATCACCTCGCCGACAGAAACACCCATATCCCGCTCACCTCCAAGTGAAACCCAGCACAGGCGAGCAACGTACGCCGAGGTTGGATTATCCCGAGGATCTGCTGGCGGCCACCGCCGGTGAGCAGCGGTAACGGCCACGACTCGGGATAACCGAATCCTCGGGATAGTCGGTCGGCTTGTGTGGGATCGCCGGCTGCACCGTGATCCCCAGCCGGGCACAGGCGGCGATCACATGATCGGACAGATACACCTTGCCGTGGTCCACCACGATCGCCTCGGGAAGGCACGCCGGCAGACCGGCCACCCGCTGCTGGGACAGCCCGTCAGGCTCCTCGGTGCCGACCAGCAGATTGGAGGGCACCCCGTGGAACGGCCACCAGCCGTCGTCCGTGCCGGACGGCTGCGGGGTAACGCATTGGTAGAGCACGTTCGCCACGTCCGCGGCCTTGGTCGACACCGGCGACAGCCGAAGCCCGAGGATGCACCGAGTGAACAAGTCCTGAGCCACGGTGACCTCGACCGGCACCCACCGCAGCGTCACCGGCTCCATCGCGAACACATCCAACGGGGTCGTGTCCAGCACGACGTACTCGCCGGGTCGGGTTGGCCGCAACCGGCCGTACGGAGCCTGCGGACGCTCAGCGACCGAGCGGCGGGCCTTGCCCGACCCGAACGCGTGCCGCCCCTTCGATAGCTCCGTCACCCGCCGGTATGCCGTCGCCCGCGACGGGCAAGGCACCACACCGGCACCATGCTCCTCATCGACACGCTGATGAACTCGGTCGATCACCACGTTCATCGTGGGGGTGGAGGCCGACACATACTCCCGAAGCACGGCCAGGCACGCAGCATCCCAACGCGGATCGATCGCGACGGCTCGTTGTTTGAGCACCCGGCTATCCGCCAGCCCGGCCACCCCAGCGGTCCGGTACCCGGTCAACCACCGCTCCAAGGTGCGCACCGACACCCCCGACACCGTGGACGTCGCGGCCAACCGTTCCCGCAGCGGGCGACCATCATCCACCAGTAGCGCCCTCACGACCCGGGCCCGCTCCTCAAGCTTGGCTCGTTGGGCGGTCGTCAAAGCGGTCAGGGCAACGTTGACCGGCTCGACAACCGCGCCGGTCTGCTCGGAAGCCTCAAGCAGCCGTGCGGTAGACACCAGAACGCCGATCGGCAGGGTTCGGTGGCAACTCGCCGAAGCGATGGTGGCCAGGTCACCCCGCAGCTCCACCAGCGACCATGCGTCCCCGTCCAGCCACAGCCGGGACCCAGACCGTAACTCGACGGTGCTCACGACGCCGCTTCCACCCTCCGAAGGTCCGACGAGCTCAGCGGGACCGACAGATCGACCACCCGGCGACCCGTCCACACCTCCGACAGCAGGGCCAGCATGGAACCCTCCTCCAGGCCCCCTGTCGGCGGCAGGAACCGGCGGGCGACAGCAAGGGTGCGGATGTTCGCCAGGACGACGGGATCAGCGCCCGTCCACACCTGGTAGCCCCAGCCCGCGGCCCGGCACACCTGATCCGTCCAGGCAAACACCCCCTGGGCTTCTGGTCGTGCCGCGAACTCCTCGGGCTCGACGTCGACGATCAGCGGCGGAAGCCCCCTCCGCGTCAACAGGAAGTCCGGGACATGCCGATGCAGGCAACCCTCTTGCCGACCGGACAACCACATCGGCTGGGCGGCGATCCACGTGACCGCCGGATCGAAGTCGGCCAGCCACAGCCGGTCCAACTCCAAGCGGCTCTCATACGGCACGTGACCACGGGTCGTGGCCGACCAGAACAACCCCGACCGATGCCGCTGACCACGATGAGAACCGAACCGGCGCACCGGCAACGCCCGAGCCAACCGGTCGACATCAACTGCCCCCACGGTCGTCGACACCTCGACCCCAGCCGCATCCACATACCGGACCTCGGTGCTGGGCAACCCCTGCGACCCCACAGCTAACAGCGTGCGTGCTCCGCCAGATAGATGAGATCACCGACACGCGCCCGCCAGATAAGTGAGACACCGACAGGCCAAATGAGATCCCACAGCGCTGGCCACCCAGGCGGCTAGGGCGGCCGGGAACAACTTCGGCCCGCCCAGAGTTGAGCGAAGTAAGCGCAAGTTTGCCGAGCGTCGGTTTGACAACGCCGACCGGCACAGAGCAGATTGAGCGCGAAAGACTCAAGCACCCGGCATACCGGCCGGACCCCGAGCAACAGGAGAACCAACCATGGCACGTGCGGTCGGCATCGACCTCGGTACCACCAACTCGGCCGTCGCCGTCCTTGAGGGCGGGGAGCCGACCATCATCGCCAACGCGGAGGGCGGTCGCACGACCCCGTCCGTCGTGGCGTTCAGCAAGAGCGGCGAGGTGCTCGTGGGCGAGATCGCCAAGCGCCAGGCCGTGACCAATGTGGACCGGACCATCCGGTCCGTCAAGCGCCACATGGGCAGCGACTGGAAGTCGCCTGAGATCGACGGCAAGGTCTACACCGCCCAGGAGATCAGCGCCCGCATCCTGCAGAAGCTCAAGCGCGACGCGGAGTCCTACCTCGGCGAGCCGGTGACCGACGCGGTCATCACCGTCCCGGCATACTTCGACGACCACCAGCGCCAGGCGACCAAGGAGGCCGGCGAGATCGCGGGCCTCACCGTCATGCGGATCATCAACGAGCCGACCGCCGCGGCCCTGGCGTACGGGCTGGACAAGGGCAAGGAGGACGAGCTCATCCTCGTCTTCGACCTCGGTGGCGGCACCTTCGACGTGTCCCTGCTGGAGGTCGGCAAGGACCCCGAGGACAACTTCTCGACGATCCAGGTCAAGGCGACCAACGGCGACAACCGCCTCGGCGGCGACGACTGGGACGACCGGATCGTCCAGCACCTGCTCACCACGGTGAAGAACAGCAGCGGCCTGGACCTGTCCAAGGACAAGATCGCCATGCAGCGCCTTCGCGACTCGGCCGAGCAGGCCAAGAAGGAGCTGTCCACCGCGACGACGACCAACATCAACTTGCAGTACCTCTCGATGAGCGAGAACGGCCCGATCCACCTCGACGAGACGCTCAGCCGTGCCCAGTTCGAGGCCATGACCAAGGATCTGCTCGACCGGTGCACCGCGCCGTTCCAGAAGGTCATCCAGGACGCCGGCATCAAGCTGTCCGACATCGACCACGTCGTCCTCGTAGGCGGCGCGACGCGTATGCCGGCTGTCACGGCTCTCGTCAAGGAGCTCACCGGCGGCCAGGAGCCCAACAAGGGCGTCAACCCGGACGAGGTCGTCGCCGTGGGTGCGTCGCTGCAGGCGGGCGTGCTCAAGGGTGAGCGCAAGGACGTCCTGCTCATCGACGTGACGCCCCTGTCGCTCGGCATCGAGACCCAGGGCGGGCGGTTCACCAAGCTCATCGACCGCAACACCGCGATCCCGACGAAGCGCTCGGAGATCTTCACGACGGCCGACGACAACCAGCCGTCGGTGCTCATCCAGGTGTTCCAGGGTGAGCGCGAGATCGCCCAGCACAACAAGGGCCTGGGCACCTTCGAGCTCACCGGCATCGCGCCTGCGCCCCGCGGCATCCCGAAGATCGAGGTCACCTTCGACATCGACGCCAACGGCATCGTCCACGTGTCCGCCAAGGACCAGGGCACCGGCAAGGAACAGTCGATGACGATCTCCGGCGGGTCTGCCCTGCCCAAGGACGAGATCGAGCGGATGGTCAAGGAGGCCGAGGCACACGCTGCTGAGGACAAGAAGCGGGTCGAGGAGATCGAGACGCGCAACACCGCCGAGCACCTGGTGTACTCGACCGAGAAGTTCCTCGTCGACAACGCCGACAAGCTGCCCGCGGCCGAGAAGGGCGAGGTCGACACGGCCCTCGCCGACCTCAAGTCCGCCATCGCCAAGGACTCCACCGCAAGCGTCGAGGAGATCAAGGACAAGACCACCAAGCTCTCCGACGTCTCGCAAAAGATGGGGCAGGCGATGTATGCCGCGAGCTCGGCTTCCCCTGAGGGCGCCGGTGCCAGCGCGGGCGGCTCACATGCCGACGCGCACAGCAACCCGGGCCCGCAGGACGACGTCGTCGACGCCGAGGTCGTCGACGACGACGAGGGGCAGAAGTGACCCACGAGGCTGGGGCGGGGCCGGCTCACGGCCCCGCCCACCGCGGGGACCTGGGCTCGGCCGAGCCCGGCGGGTTCGACGAGTTCGACCACCCGAGCCCCGCTGCTGGCGCCGGGGCCGGGCCGGACATCGAAACCCAGACGGAGCCCGAAGAGCAGCCCGACGCCACGGCCCAGACTGAGTCCGAGCCGGGGCACAACGGTGCGCCGGTCGTCTCTGACGGCACGGCGGCGGAGGGCGACTCGGCGGAGCCCGTTGCGGGAGCAGGCGAACCGGCATACCGCCTCTCGGAAAGCCCGGAGGCGCGCCTGGCGGCCGAGCGGCTCGAGGACCTGCGGCGCCTGCAGGCCGAGTACGTCAACTACAAGAAGCGGGTCGACCGCGACCGCGACCGGGCCCGCGAGGCGGGGATCAGCTACACGCTCGAGGCGCTGCTGCCCGTGCTCGACGACATCCACATGGCACGTGAGCACGGCGACCTGCAGGAGGGGCCGTTCGCGGCGATCGCCGAGAAGCTGGAGGCTGTGCTCGCGCGCCTTGGGATCGAGCGGTTCGGCTCTGCCGGTGAGGAGTTCGACCCGATGCATCACGAGGCGCTCATGCACATCGAGGCCGAGCTGGACCCGGCCGCAACGACCACGACCATCGTGCAGGTGCTCCAGCCCGGCTACCGGCTGGGTGACCGGGTGGTCCGCGCCGCGCGCGTTGCTGTCGCGGATCCGCAGTAACCACCAGACTGTTCGACGAAAGGAGGGTGCGCCGAGATGGCGAGTCAGGACTGGATACAGAAGGACTTCTACGCGACTCTCGGTGTGCCCAAGGACGCCGACGACGCGGCCATCAAGAAGAAGTACCGCAAGCTGGCGCGGAACCTGCACCCCGACCAGAACGCCAACGACCCCAAGGCCGAGGCGCGGTTCAAGGAGATCAGCGAGGCCTACTCCGTCCTGTCGGACCCGCAGCAGCGCCGGGAGTACGACCAGATCCGCGCCATGACGCACGGCGGGGCTCGGTTCACGGCTGGCGGTCCCGGTGGGAGCGGGTTCGAGGACCTGTTCTCGGGGATGTTCGGCGGCCCCGGCAATGTGCGCTTCAGCACGAGCAGCCGCGGCAGCGACGCCGACCTGCAGGACCTGCTCGGGGGGTTGTTCTCCCAGGGCGGGGCGGCGGGCAGCCCGTACGGCGGCTACGGAGCCCCGCGCCGAGGGTCAGACCTGCATGCCAGTGTCACGCTGGGCTTCCGCGAGGCGGTGGCGGGTGACACGGTCACGCTGACGACCAGCGACGGTGGTCGGCTCACGACGCGCATCCCCGCCGGGGTGCGGGACGGCCAACGAATTCGGTTGCGCGGCAAGGGACACCCCGGCGAGTCCGGCGGTGAACCAGGAGACCTCATCCTCACCGTCACGGTCCGGCCGCACCCGGTCTTCGGCCGCGACGGGGACAACCTGACGCTCGACGTGCCGGTGACCTTCGCCGAGGCGGCCCTCGGTGCGACCATCGCCATCCCGACGCTGTCGGGCGAGAAGGTCCGGGTCAAGGTTCCTGCCGGCACCCCGAGCGGCCGGGTCCTGCGTGTCAAGGGACGCGGCGTCACCACGAGCAAGGGCACCGGCGACTTGTTGGCCAAGGTGCAGGTCGTGGTTCCGCAGCGGCTCAGCGATGCCGCCCGGGACGCGGTCGAGAAGATGCGCGCCGACGAGGTGGGCTACGACCCCCGCTCCGACGCTGTTCGCCCGCGCCGCGCAGTGAGGTGGGCGGCCTATGATCGGTGACTCCCCGGCATACGCCCCCGACGACGCCTCCCCGGTCTTCGTCATCTCGGTGGCCGCCCAGCTCGCCGGCATGCACGCCCAGACGTTGCGTCAGTACGACCGGCTCGGGCTGGTCACACCCTCGCGCACCCGCGGTGGTGGGCGTCGTTACTCGGCCCGCGACATCGCCCAGCTCCGTGAGGTGCAGCGGCTGTCGCAGGAGGAGGGGGTCAGCCTGGCCGGCATCCAGCGCATCCTCGAGCTCGAGAACCACGTCGCTGCCTTGCGCGAGCGCGTGGCGGAGCTGCTTGGTGAGGTCGAGGCCCTGCGCGTCACCGCGGGCGGCCGCGTCTTCGCGGCGGGGCCGACGGGCGACATCGTCGCAATGCGCCCGGGACAACGTCCTGCTCGCGCCGACGGACCCACGCAGGCCCTCGTTGTCTGGCGACCCTGGGCGCGATGACGGCAGAGGTGCTTGACTGACGGTCTCAAGTGCTCCCTTGCCGAAAGCTGGTGTCGCCGGCGATGTGTTCCTACTGCGGCTGTGAGGCCATCGACTCGATCGGTCGGTTCATGGCGGAGCACGTCGAGATCATCAACGTCGCGGGCCAGCTGCGACGGGCCTGCCTGCGTAACGACGCGGCGGGCGCGCGCACGTATGCCGTGGAGCTGGCTCGGCTCATGGCGCCGCACACCGGTGCCGAGGAGGTCGGGCTGTTCACCGTGCTGCGGCGCCAGGAGGAGTTCGAGCAACCCGTGACCCGGCTGTGCGCCGAGCACGTCCTGCTGGACGTCCTGCTTGACGCTCTCGCTCAGGGCGACCTGTCGGTGATCGACCGGTTCGTCGACGACCTTCGCGACCACATCGACCGGGAGGAGAACGGTCTGTTCCCTGCGGCGGCGGTGTCCCTCACCGGCCCGGAGTGGGAGGAGGTCGACGCGATGACCCCCGCTCCCGGCACACCGGCGGCTGGTCACGCGCACCCGCACTGACCGGTCAGCTCGTTCGGGCGATGGCGCCCCGGAAGAGCGAAAGCAACGGGTCGCCGAGCAGAACGAACCTGACCAGGTCGATCTGGGCGAGCTCCACGCCCCCCCGCACTGTCGTCACTGCGACGTCCGCCACCGTCTCGGGCGCCCACCCGAAGATGCCCGCGCTGATCGCCGGGAACGCGATGCTGCGCGCGCCAACACGCCCCGCTTCGGCGAGCGATGACGAGAAGCAGCGGGCCAAATCGGCCCGCTCTCGCTCGCCCCGGTTCCAGTTCGGCCCCACCGTGTGGATCACCCACCGACAGGGCAGGTTCCCGGCGCCGGTTGCCACGGCATGGCCCACCGGGAGCCCCTGCGGGTATGCCGTGCGCCGCACCTCCCGGCACTCCTGCAGCAGCGTTGGTCCCGCCGCGGCGTGGATGGCCCCGTCGACCCCGCCGCCGCCGAGCAAGCTCGAGTTCGCGGCGTTGACGATGGCGTCGACCTGCTGGCGGGTCAGGTCTCCCTGGACGGCCTCGATCGTTGTCACGCAACCACGGTATGCCGCGCAGCGGGTCCGGTGGCACCGACCACGGAGTCGGGAAACATGCCGGAAGGTCGAGAATGCGTATGTCGAGTTGGTTTGTAGACTGATCTCTCGACCGCAACGTTCGGGAAGGCGATGGTCGTGGCTGGTGCCGGGGCGAGCGATAGGAGAGGCGACCGGCATACCGGGTCAGCGGCGCCCTCCGGCTCGAGCCGCGTGGCCCGCCGCCGGCACCGGCGCAAGACGGAGATCGTCAGCACCGCGACGCGGCTGCTGTCCGAGCATGGCTACCAGGGGATGAACCTGGAGGACGTCGCCGAGCAGACCGATATCGCGAAGGCCACGCTTTACCACTACTTCTCCAGCAAGGAGCAGCTTGTGGCAGCAGTGCTCGAGGTTCTCACCGCGGACGTCAACAGCCGTCTCGAAGCGCAGCTGGACGAGGTCTGCGACAGCAGCTACACAGATCAGCTTCGCGCCCTGATCCGCGAGCAGGTGCGCATTCTCACCGATACCGCTCCGGAGGTGGCGACGCTGTTCTCCTGGCCTCGGTCGTGGCCGGAGTCCTTCGACGACATGCTCAAGAGCAGTCGGCGTCGGCACGACGCGATCTTTCGCCGTGTCGTGGAGGCAGGGATCGCCGCTGGCGAGTTCGACTGTCCGAACCTCGACGTGGCGCTGCAGTGCCTTCACGGCGTCCTCAACCAGTCGTCGTTGTGGATTCGCCCGTCCCTGCCGGTGCAGCGCCGCGCCGAGCTGCGGGAAGCCGTCGTGGACACTGCGTCTCGTATGTTTGCCAGCCCTGCGACGGTCAGCCGGCCATCGTCAGGCCGCCGCTGACGCTCAGCACTTGGCCGGTGACGAAGGTGGAGCGGTCAGAGGCGAAGAACAGAACGGCGTCAGCCACCTCGTCCGGGGTGGCGAGCCGACGGAAGGGGATGGCCCGGATCAGGCCGGCCTGCACCTTCTCCGGCAACCGTCGCGAACAGCGGGGTATCGGTCGGGCCCGGACAGACGCAGTTGACGTTGATGTTGTAGCGGGCCATCTCGCGGGCCAGGGACTTGGTGAAGGCGATCAGGCCGCCCTTGGTGCCTGCGTAGACCGTCTCTCCGAGGCTGCCGACCCGGCCCGCGTCACTAGCGATGTTGACGATCTTGACGTGCCGCCCGCCCGCGATGATCGGCGTGAGGAAGGCGTGGGTCAACCGCACCGGACCCAGGAAGTTCACGGCAACCAGGGACTCCCAGAGCTGCTCGTCGTTCGCCAGGAACGGCTCCACGCGGTCGAAGCCAGCGGCATTCACGATGACGTCTGGAAGCCCGTGTTCGGCACTGACAGCATCAGGCAGGCGCCTGATGGCCTGCGCGTCGGACAGGTCCACGTGGAACGCGGTGGCTTTCGCGCCGATCGCTGCCACCGTGTCCGCCATCGCGTCGTCATCGCGATCCACCGCGGCCACGGTTGCACCCGCCCGGGCCAGGCCCCGTGCGATCGCGCGCCCGATGCCAGAGCCGGCACCGGTCACCAGGGCCACCCTGTTGTCAAGCCGCATCGCCTGTCCTCCATCGCGCCGTGAGCACCCTGTCTCGGCTTCCGACCGTACGACCATACGGGCACTGGACTCAACCAGTCGGTCGAGTTTTGCGTCTACTGGTCGGAAAACCGAAGGCGTGGTTGACTGGGCCTCAAGAGGCGGGTTCGCCGCCGCCATGCTGAACGGAGGATCCAAATGCCCCTGGACGGCTACCAGCAGCTGACCTTCGATCATCGCGACAATGGCGTGCTGCTCATCACGCTGAACCGGCCGGAGAAGTACAACGCGGCCGACGAGCAGATGCACGCCGAGCTCGCCCGGGTCTGGAAGGACGTGGCAGACGATCCCCAGACGCGGGTGGCGGTCATCACCGGGGCAGGCCGGGCCTTCTCCGCCGGCGGCGACTTGGGAATGGTCGAGCGGATGTCGGGCAACTACGAGCACATCTCCCACGTCCTCGACGAGATGAGCGACCTCGTCTACAACATGATCAACTGCGACAAGCCGATCGTCTCGGCCATCAACGGTGTCGCGGTCGGGGCAGGAACCGTGGCCGCCTTGATGGCAGACATCGCCATCGCCGCGGAGGACGCGACGATCGGAGACGGCCACGTCAAGCTCGGCGTGGCGGCCGGTGACCACGCGGCCATCATCTGGCCCCTTCTGGCTGGCATGGCCAAGGCCCGCTACTACCTGCTCACCGGTGACATGATGACCGGGGCCGAGGCCGAACGCCTCGGAATGGTCGCCAAGGCGCTGCCCCGCGACCAGGTTCTCGATGAGGCGCTGCGCATCGCCGACACGCTGGCCACCGGTTCCCAGCAGTCGATCCGACTCACCAAGCGAGCCCTCAACAGCTGGCTGCGCAGCGCCGGGCCGATCTTCGACCAGTCGGCCGCCTACGAGATGCTGACCTTCTTCGGACCGGACGTCGTGGAGGGCGCGGCAGCCCTACGCGAGAAGCGGCCCCCGCGATTCCCGTCCGCCCACCTCTGAACGCCCTTGCGGGTATGCCGTGAAGCGCACCTCTGCGACGATGAGGTCGTGTCGATGGAGATCTGGTGGCCCCGACTGCGGCAAGAGGCGCGCGACTGGCTGATCGCCAACAATGGCGACGCTGTGCCGCCCTGGGTCATCGAGGACATCACCCGGGCGGGCGGATCGATCGTGTCCGACGCTTGGTGGGTGGGAGAGAACGGTCCTGCCGGCTTCTACCTGTCCGACGCGGGAGTCGACTGGATCGACGAGGTTGCGAACGGCGAGACGCCTGCCGCCCGGTAGCAACGGGGGCGCGCCCCCTACGGCCTGAGGCCAGGCTCGTCAGACGCTGCTGGGGCTGTCGTCACGGAGCTGTGATGACAGGCTTCGCAGATGGTCGCGCTGCTGCACCAGCGTCTGGCGGTAGTCACGGTTGTCACAGTGGCGGATCTCGACGCCCAAGCTGGCGATCCTGTCGCTTACCAGCTCATCCAGGATTCGCAACTGCTCGTCAGTCACGTCGAGTTGCATCGGTGGCCCCTTTCCGACAGGTGGACTATACGCTCAACGCCACCATCCACCGTATCGGTGTGACCCAGATCCAGCCCCGGCGGGGGGCTGCGAAGCTTGGTGCAGCGAACGGTATTGATGGCGACTGCGTGGTTGCTAGACCGAGGCTACGGCCACGTAACTTCGGGCTAGAGATCGAGCACCCGGCGCAGGCCGTGGTCGACCTCGGCGAGCAGGTACCCGGGCAGCTCGCCGACCACCGCTGACAGATCGTCCTTGTCGAGGGTGACCAGAGCGGTGACCTTGGCCACGGAGTCGCGGGGAAGTCCGCTGGCCCCGGTCGGCAGGAAGACGTTGCCAGGCATCGCGGCCAGGGCGGTGTTGGAGGTCACGAGCACCGCGATCACCGTGGCTAACGCGCTGGCGGAGTACGCGTCCGACTGGACGACGAGTACCGGCCGGCGCTTCGCGGGCCGGCTCCCAACCGGCTCGCCGAGGTCGGCCCAGTAGATCTGCCCCCGAGTGATCACCAGTCGTCGCCGACTGCGAGTCGACGCCGGCCGGCAGTGACTGCTGCCGCCGCGGACTCGTCGCCGCCTGCCACGGTCAGCGCCTCGTTCAGCTGCGCGGTGAGCGACATGCGGTCCAGCTCGTCCAGGTAACGGCGGGCTGCCACGGAGAAGAACTCAGATCGGCTCATGCCGAGCTCGTGGGCACGCTTGGTCGCCTCCTCGAACGTGGCGTCCGGCACGGAGATGGCGGTCTTCACACCCCAAGTATAACCTGGTAGTACCACGCGACGACCACTCGGCTTCCGCCTGAGCAGCACAGAACCCGTGACTTGAGTGGAATAGACTCAACTTTGGCCCGGTTGTCTTCCGTGAACCACGACAACCCGAGGAGCACCCGGCATACATGGATCTCAAACTGACCACCAAGGCCCAAGAGGCGCTTTCGGCTGCCGTCCGCGCGGCGGCCGCCGCGGGGCACCCGAACACGGAGCCGGCACATCTGCTCAAGGCCCTCACCGAGCAGGGTGATACGACAACCCCCGCCCTGCTGCAGGCAGGCGGCTCGTCGGTTGCCGCAGCCGCGCGGACCGCCGAGCAGGCTCTGGCATCGTTGCCGTCGGTCGCTGGCTCTTCGGTGAGCGCACCCGGGCTCTCGCGCGGCGCCATGGGGGTGCTGGAGAACGCCCGCTCGCTCATGGCGGCGATGGGTGACTCCTTCGTCTCGACTGACCACCTGCTGCTCGCGCTGGCGCGCACCGGCCAGTTCGGTCTCGACGCGGCGGCCATCGAAGCCACCATCCCCCAGCTGCGTGGCGGGCGCACCGTCGACACCGAGAACCCCGAGGGGACCTTCGACGCGCTCGGCAAGTACAGCTCCGACCTCACCGCGCTGGCCCGCGACGGCAAGCTCGACCCCGTCATCGGCCGCGACGCCGAAATCCGTCGTGTCGTGCAGGTGCTCTCCCGCCGGACCAAGAACAACCCGGTGCTCATCGGCGAGCCCGGCGTCGGCAAGACCGCCGTCGTCGAGGGCCTCGCCCAGCGCATCGTCGCCGGCGACGTCCCCGAGAGCCTGCGGGGCAAGAAGCTCGTCGCGCTTGACCTCGGCGCGATGGTCGCGGGAGCCAAGTACCGCGGCGAGTTCGAGGAGCGGCTCAAGGCCGTGCTCGAGGACATCAAGGGCTCCGACGGTCAGGTCATCACCTTCATCGACGAGCTGCACACCGTCGTCGGTGCCGGCGCCGCCGAAGGCGCCATGGACGCCGGCAACATGCTCAAGCCGCTGCTCGCCCGCGGGGAGCTGCGCATGGTCGGTGCCACGACCCTGGACGAGTACCGCAAGCACGTCGAGAAGGACGCCGCCCTCGAGCGGCGCTTCCAGCAGGTCTACGTCGGCGAGCCGTCCGTTGAGGACACCATCGCGATCCTGCGCGGGCTCAAGGAGCGCTACGAGGCCCATCACAAGGTCGCCATCGCCGACGCCGCCCTCGTCGCCGCGGCAACCCTTTCGGACCGCTACATCAGCGGGCGGCAGCTGCCCGACAAGGCCATCGACCTGGTCGACGAGGCGGCCTCCCGGCTGCGGATGGAGATCGACTCCTCGCCCGTCGAGATCGACGAGCTGCAGCGCGCGGTCGACCGGATGAAGATGGAGGAGCTCGCCCTCGAGCACGAGACCGACGAAGCCTCCCGCGAACGCCTCGAGCGGCTGCGCCAGGACCTGGCCGACCGGCGGGAGCAGCTGGCCGCGCTGACCGCCCGTTGGGAGGCCGAGAAGGCCGGGCTCAACCGCGTGGGCGAGCTCAAGGCCCAGCTGGACGAGCTGCGCAGCCAGGCCGAGCGGCTGCAGCGCGAGGGCGACCTCGCCGGCGCTTCTGCCCTGCTCTACGGACGAATCCCAGCTTTAGAGCGCGAGCTCAGCTCCGCGCAGGAGGCCGAGGCAGAGGGTATGCCGGGGGGCTCGGCTGGTCCCGACGGCCCGATGGTGAAGGAGGAGGTCGGTGCCGACGACATCGCCGATGTGATCTCCTCCTGGACCGGCATACCAGCCGGCCGGCTGCTGGAAGGCGAGACGGGGAAGCTGCTGCACATGGAGCAGCACATCGGCGCCCGGCTCATCGGGCAGGCCGATGCCGTGCGGGCCGTGTCCGATGCGGTGCGGCGCTCGCGGGCCGGCCTGTCCGATCCCGACCGGCCGACCGGGTCGTTCCTCTTCCTCGGGCCGACCGGCGTCGGCAAGACGGAGCTGGCCAAGTCGCTGGCGGACTTCCTCTTCGACGACGAGCGGGCCATGGTGCGCATCGACATGTCCGAGTACTCCGAGCGGCACTCGGTCGCGCGGCTCGTCGGCGCGCCGCCCGGCTACGTCGGGTACGAGGAGGGCGGCCAGCTGACCGAGGCGGTGCGGCGCCGGCCCTACTCGGTCGTGCTGCTCGACGAGGTCGAGAAGGCCCACCCCGAGACGTTCGACATCCTGCTGCAGGTCCTCGACGACGGCCGGCTTACGGACGGGCAGGGCCGTACGGTCGACTTCCGCAACGTCATCCTCGTCATGACCAGCAACATCGGCTCGAGCTACCTGGTCGACCCGACGCTGTCCGAGCAGGCAAAACGCGAGTCGGTCATGGCCCTGGTCCGGGCGACGTTCAAGCCCGAGTTCCTCAACCGGCTCGACGAGATCGTCCTGTTCGACGCGCTCTCGACCGAGGAGCTGGCCCACATCGTCGAGCTGCAGGTGCGCGCGCTCGCCACGCGCCTGTCCGACCGGCGGATCGTCCTGGAGGTGACCGACGCGGCCAAGGAGTGGTTGGCCATGACGGGCTACGACCCGGCATACGGTGCTCGGCCGCTGCGCCGACTCGTGCAGCGTGAGATCGGCGACCGGCTGGCGCGCGCCGTGCTCTCCGGCGAGGTGCGCGATGGCAGCACGGTGGTCGTGGACCGCAAGCCCGACGAGGACGGCCTCACGCTGCGCTGACACGTGTGCTGGGCTCGACGCGACGCAGTACACCCCCCGCGAAAGGTCAGTAGATGCTGTTATCGGCGCCGAATAACAGCACCTACGGACCTCTCGCGGAGGCCCGGGGGGGGCGGAGGCCCGGGGGGTCGCGGAGGCCCGGGGGGCCGGGAGCGCCCGGGGGCCGGGGGCCGTGGAGGACGAGGCCGCGACGGGCTTGGTCCGCCTCGGCCGTCGGTCACTCGGCCTTGGCGTACTCCTTGGCCTTGTCGGCGGGCATGTAGTCGTAGCGCAGCCGCCTGCGGGTGAACGAACCCGTGCCGTGCGACACCGAGCGCAGGTCGATCGGGTAGCGCGACAGCTCGGTCTGCGGGACCTCGGCGTGCACGATGGTCCAACCGGTCTCGCTCGCCGGCTCGGTCCCGAGGACCTGGCCGCGCCGGCCGCGCAGGTCGGACATGACCGCACCGACGTAGTCGTCGCTCACCGTGATGTCGACGCTGTCGATCGGCTCCAGCAGCGCCACTGTCGACTCGTTAGCCGCGTCCTTCATCGCGATCGCCGCCGCGGTCTGGAACGCCATGTCCGACGAGTCGACCGAGTGGGCCTTGCCGTCGAACAACGTGACCCGCACGTCGACCAGCGGATACCCGGCCAGCACGCCCTTCTCGAGCTGGGCCCGGGCCCCCTTCTCCACTGAAGGGATGTACTGCCGCGGCACGGCACCGCCAACGACCTTGTCGACGAACTCGAAGCCCTCACCACGCGGGAGCGGCTCGATCTCGATCTGGCACACGGCATACTGCCCGTGCCCCCCGGACTGCTTGACGTGCCGGCCCTGGACGGTGACCTTCTTGATGAACGTCTCGCGCAGGGCGGTGCGGAACGGCTCGGCCTCCACCTGCACGCCGTAGCGCTCGGCCAGGCGACCGAGCAGCTCGTCGACGTGCGCCTGGCCCATCGTCCACAGCACGACCTGGTGGGTCTCGGCGTTGTGCTCCATGCGCATGGTCACGTCCTCGGCGACGAGCCGCTGCAGCGCCGAGGCGAGCTTGTCCTCGTCGGCCTTGGACTTGGCTCGGATGGCCACCGGCAGCAGCGGGTCGGGCAGCACCCACGGCTCCACGAGGGCGGGCCGGTCCTTGGCCGAGAGCGTGTCGGAGGTCTCGGCCTTGGACAGCTTGGCCACCAGCGCGACGTCGCCCGCGACGGCGACCTCCTTGGGCCGGAACGACTCGCCAAGCGGCGAGGACAACGGGCCGACCCGCTCGTCGTCGTCGTGCGTCGGGTGCCCTTCGATCTCCCTGCCCACGAACCGCTCCAGATGTCCGGAGACATGCACGACGTCCTCAGCGCGCAGCGTCCCGGAGAACACTCGGACCATGGACAGCCGTCCGACGTACGGGTCGCTCATCGTGCGGATGACCTCGGCAACCAGTGGGGCGTCAGGGTCGCACTCCAGCGCCGCAAGCTCCTCGCCGGACGGCGTGGTCGCCGACGGGAGCGCGTGCTGGAGTGGCGAGGGGAAGGCGCCTTCGATGAGCTCGTAGACCTCGTCCATCCCAACTCCCGTGCCCGGGGAGATCGGCAGGATCGGGAAGAAGCTCGCCTTGCCGATGGCGGTCTTGACGTCGGCGATGAGGGTGGCGGCGTCGAGCTCCTCACCGCCGAGGTAGCGCTCCAGCAGGCTGTCGTCCTCGGACTCCTCGATGATGGACTCGATGAGGGTGCCGCGGCGGGCCTCGATGGCGGCGACCTCGTCGTCCTTCGGGTCACGCACGGTCCGGGCACCGCCCGCGGTCTCTACCACCGTCTGGGAGAGCAAGGCCATGACACCGGTCACGCTCTTGTCGTCGGCGTGCACCGGCAGGTAGACGGGTTGGGCGTCACCGAAGACCCGCTGGCAGATGGCAATGGTCTCGTCGAAGTCCGAGCGCGGCATGTCGAGCTTGCTCACCGCGATGATGCGCGGCATACCGACAGCGGCGCACTCCTGCCACAGTAGGGCAGTGGCGCCGTCGATGCCGTCGGCACCGGAGATGACGAAGATCGCGGCGTCAGCGGCACGCAGGCCGGCTCGCAGGTCGCCGATGAAGTCGGGGTAGCCAGGGGTGTCGATGAGGTTGACAGTGAGACCAGCGCTCTCCACGGCAGCGACCTGCAGGGAGACCGACCGGGTGTGCTCGCCTTCCTGGGGCCGCCGGCCGGCAACGCGCGCCGCAATCAGGTACTCGAAGAGGGTGGACTTGCCCGCACCACCCGGGCCCACGAGCACGACGTTGCGAATCTGCTCGGGGCCTGCGGGCACCGGTGCGGACGGGAAATCTCTGGCGGGTGCTTTGCTCACGGGCTCCACCTTTCTCTGGGTGCGATGCGACGACTTGGGGACCTTCGCCCCGGCCGGCACGGCTTTGAAGGGCAGCGTATGCCGGTCGCTGCCCGCCGACCCAACCCGCCCGCTGGGGTGGTTCCCGGACCTGCCTCAGGCCGGCGAGCCGAACCGGTCGGCGCACCCCAGCCGGGGATAAGGGCTCAGCGACGCAGCGGTTGCGACGGCCGCCATCGCCGCCTCGTACCCCTTGTCCTCGGTCGAGCCGGGCAGCCCGGACCGCTGGTAGGCCTGCTCGTCGGTGTCGCAGGTGAGCACGCCGAAGCCGACCGGGACGCCGGTGCGCACCGCGATCTCGGTCAGCCCGCTCGTCGCCGCACCACAGACGTACTCGAAGTGCGGCGTGCCGCCGCGGATCGACGACGCCGAGCGCCACGACCGCGTCCACCCCGGCCGCAACGAGCCGGGCCGCTGCGACCGGGAGCTCGAAGGTCCCCGGGACGAGCGACCTCGGCCACGTCGTCGACTCCGGCCTCGTCGAGCGCTCGCCGGGCACCGGCCCGCAGCCCGGCCATGACCTCGGCGTGCCAGGACGCCGACACCACGCCCACCCGCAGCCCGGCGCCGTCGGCGCGCAGCGTCGGGCGCGCCGGAGCCACTCACGAGGCTTCCCCGGCACGGCCGGGGTCCCCACTCGATGAGATGACCCATGAGGTCGCGCTTGGCCCGCAGGTAGGTGCGGTTGGCCGGGCCCGGCCCCGACCTGCAGCGGGACTCGCTCGGTGACGGCGACCCCGTTGGCGCGCAAGCCCGTCCACCTTCGCCGGGTTGTTGGTGAGCAGCCGCACCGCGGTCGAGGCCGAGGTCGGCGAGGATCGCCGCGGCGGCGCCGTACTCGCGGGCGTCGACCGGCAGGCCCTGCTCGACGTTGGCGGCGACGGTGTCCAGCCCGTCGTCCTGCAGGCGAGTAGGCGGTGAGCTTGGCGAGCAGCCCGATGCCGCGGCCCTCGTGGCCGCCGCAGGTAGACGACGACCCCGCCGTCGCGTCCCCGATCGCCGCCAGCGCGGCCTGCAGCTGCGGACCGCAGTCACAGCGCATGCGAGCCGAAGGCGTCGCCGGTGAGGCACTCGGAGTGCACCCGAACGAGCGGCCCGTCGACCGGCATCCCCGACACCAGGGCGACGTGCTCGTCGCCGGTGAGCCGGTCGCGGTAGCCGATCGCGGTGAAGCCGCCCGTGCCGGGTCGGCAGCTCGGTCGTGGCGACCCGCTCGCACCCGCGGGAGCGCGTGGACTGGCGCCAGCGGCACGGCGTCGACGGCGGCGTCGTCGCACGCCGCCGGCGGTGTTGGCGACGAGGTCGGCGACCGTGATCACGGCCAGCCCGTGCTCGTCGGCGAGGCGGCGCATCGCCGGGCAGCCGCATCATCGTGCCGTCGTCCTCGACGAGCTCGGCGATGACCCCGACCGGAGGCAGCCCGGCGAGGCGGCACAGGTCGACGGCGGCCTCGGTGTGCCCGCGCCGTTCGCAGGACGCCGCCGTCGCGGGCCCGCAGCGGGAACATGTGCCCGGGCCGGACGAGGTCGCCCGCGCGTCGTCGCGGGTCGGCCAGCAGCCGGGCCGTGGTCGCCCGGTCGGCGGCGCTGATGCCGGTGCCGACGCCGCGTGCGGGCGTCGACCGAGATCGTGTAGGCGGTGCCGCGCGGGTCCTCGTTGCGGCTGACCATCGGGGGCAGGTCCAGGGCGTCGGCGAGCGCGGCCGGGCATCGGGACGCACAGGCACGCCGGAGCTGTGCCGGACGGTCCAGCCGATCCACTCCGGGGTGGCGAGCGCGGCGGCGAGGATGACGTCGCCCTCGTTCTCGCGGTCGGCGTCGTCGACGACGATGACGGGCAGCCCGCGGCGGATCGCGTCGACCGCGTCCTCGACGCGGTCGAGGGGCACCGGCTGCGCCGGCGTCGCGGCTCGGTGTCGACGGCACGGTGCAGGGCGTGGTCATGCCGGCACCTCCCGCCGGGCGAGCATGCGTTCGACGTACTTGGCCAGGACGTCGACCTCCAGGTTCACGGGCTCGCCCGGCCGGCGCAGGCCGAGGGTGGTGCGGGTGAGCGTCTCGGGGATCAGCGAGACGGTGACGATCGTCGCGCCGTCCGGCTCGGCGTCGTCGTCGACACCGGCCACGGTGAGCGAGACGCCGTCGACCGCGATCGAGCCCTTCTCGACGACGTACCGCGCGAGGTCGGCGGGGATGGCGATGCGGACGAGCTCCCAGTTGTCGCCGGGCACGCGTTCGACGACGGTTGCCGACGCCGTCGACGTGCCCCTGGACGATATGGCCGCCGAAGCGGCCGTCGGCGGCGATCGGGCGTTCCAGGTTGACCCGAGTTCCCGCGCGCGAGGCCGCGAGCGAGGTCCGCGCAGAGCGTCTCCTGCATGACGTCGGCGGTGAAGGTGTCCGGCGTCGGGGCGGTCGACGACGGTGAGGCAGATGCCGTTGACGGCGATGCTGTCGCCGTGGTCGGCGCCGTCGGTCACCATCGGGCCGCGCACGGTGATCCGCGCCGAGGCCGCCCACGTCTCAGCCCCGACGACCTCACCGAGCTCCTCGACGATTCCGGTGAACATGGCGCTCCTCACGTGGCCTTCCGATGCGGTTCGCCCGGTGGGGCTGGGCGTCGCTGGGGGCTGGCGACGACGAGCATGTCGTCGCCCAGCCGGCGTACGTCGGTGGTGACCAGGCGGGCCCGGCCGGCGATCGTGTCGATGCCCGAGGTCCGCCACCGCGGCCGGCCCCGCCCCGAGCAGGGCCGGGGCGACGTAGGCGAGCACCTCGTCGACGAGCCCGGCCCGCCAGGAACGCGGCCGCGACCGTCGGACCGCCCTCGAGCCAGACGTGGCGGATCTCGCGGTCGTGCAGCTCGGCGAGGGCCACGGCCGGGTCGCGGTGGTCCAGGTGCAGGGTCGGAGCGCTGCGCGTCGAGGACCCGAGCGTGCTCGGCGGCACCGGCCGTCGGCCGAGGACGACCCGCAGCGGCTGGCGCCCGGCGAGCGTCGCCGTCGGCGTCGCGCACGGTCAGCTGCGGGTCGTCGGCGAGGACGGTGCCGGTGCCGACGAGGATGGCGTCCGGCCTCGGCCCGGCGGGCGTGGACGTCGGCGCGGGCGGCCTCGCCGGTGATCCACCGGCTCGTGCCGTCGGCCGCGGCGCTGCGCCCGTCGAGGGTGGCGGCGAACTTCCAGGTGACGAAGGGGCGGCCGGTGCGCACCGAGAACACCCAGTGGCGGTTGAGCGGCGGCGCTCTCGGTCGCCAGGACGCCGCACTCGACCTCGACTCCCGCCGCGCGCAGGAGCCTCGGCGCCCCCCGCGGCCAGCGGGTTCGGGTCGGCGGCCCCGACGACGACGCGAGCGACCCCGGCGTCGAGCAGGGCAGCCGTGCAGGGCCGGTCCGCCCGACAGTGGTGGCACGGCTCGAGGGTGACGACGGCGGTGCCGCCGCGCGCCGCCGGTCCGGCTGCGGCGAGCGCGTCGACCTCGGCGTGAGCGGTGCCCGCGCCGCGGTGGTAGCCCTCACCGACAACCGTGCCCCGGCCGGTCGAGGACGACGCAGCCGACGCGCGGGTTCGGGTCGGCCAGGCGGGCCCGGGCGCGGCCAGCGCCAGCGCGCGGCGCATCGCCGCGTCCTCGTGGCTGGCGGCCATCGCCTGTCCCTCTCGCCTCGTGCTGCCTGGCGCAGGCACGGGCTCCGGGATGCGGCGAGACGAGCCGGGGATATGCCGACCGTCCTCGCCGGCGGGTCGACGTCTGGACGCCGGTCCCGCCGTGCGCGCTGCCTCCCATCCGGACTTTCACCGTCGGTCCTGGAATTCCACCAGGTCAACCGGCCGCTGGTTGCGGTCGGGTCGCGGACTGTCACCGCCGGTTCGGACTTTCACCGACCCCGGAGCACGCACTTGCTCAGGGCCCAGTATGCACCAGGGCGCCCCTCGCTGGGCAGGGCGAGTGACCTAACAGGCAGCCGCCCACGTGGTGGCCGCGCGCGCCGGCATACCCCTCACTCGGCGAGCTCGACGACGACCGGCGCGTGGTCGGACGCCAACTTGCCCTTGCGCTCTTCGCGGTCGATCGCCGCGCCCGCCACACGTGCCGCGAGGGCGGGGGAGGCCAGCACGAAGTCGATGCGCATCCCCTGCTTCTTGGGGAAGCGCAGCTGCTGGTAGTCCCAGTACGTGTAGACACCCGGTCCAGGCGCGTAGGGCCGCACCACGTCGGCATACCCGGCCTGCTCGATGGCGTGGAACGCGGCCCGCTCGCGCGGTGAGACGTGCGACTTGTCGAGGTAGAACTCCATGCTCCACACGTCCTCGTCGCGGGGGGCGATGTTCCAGTCACCCATGAGGGCGACCTGGCTCAACGGGTCGTCCGCCAGCCAGCGGGCTGCCTCGTCGCGCAGCGCGGTGAGCCACTCGATCTTGTAGTCCATGTGCGGGTCGGCGATGTTGCGCCCGTTGGGCGCGTACACCGACCAGATTCGTATGCCGTGACACCGGGCGCTCATCGCCCGGGCCTCGGCCTCGCTCGGGTCGCCCCAGGACGGCATACCGTCGAAGCCGTTGCGCACGTCCTCGAGCCCGACCCGGGAGAGGATCGCGACCCCGTTCCACTGGTTGAAGCCGTGGTGCGCCCACTCGTAGCCGAGTGCCTCGAACCGGGCCGCCGGGAACTGCTCGGCGTTGGCCTTGGTCTCCTGCATGGCCAGGATGTCGATGTCGGCACGGGCCAGCCAGGCCTCGACGCGCTCGATCCGCGACCGGATGGAGTTGACGTTCCACGTAGCGATGCGCACGTCTCCACCCTAGGAGAGCGCACTGACGCGGCCCGTAGGGTGGCTGGTATGGGAACCGCTCTGGTCACCGGTGCGTCGTCGGGGATTGGTCTCGCCTTCGCCCGCGAGCTGGCGCGTCGAGGACACGACCTGGTGCTGGTCGCTCGCGACCGCGCCCGGCTGGAGCGCCTCGCCGACGAGCTGCGGCGCAGTCACGGGGTGCAGGCCGAGGTGCTCGTGGCGGACCTGGCCGACCCTGCCCAGGTCGAGACGGTGGCGCAGCGGGTGGCCGACCCCGATCGGCCCGTCGGCCTGCTCGTCAACAACGCCGGGTTCGCGCTCGGCGGAGGGGTCCTCGACAACGACATCGACGACGAGCTGCGGCTGCTCGACGTGCTGTGCCGGGCGGTCCTCGTACTGTCGCACGCGGCCGCCCGGGCCATGGTCGCCCGAGGTCACGGGGCGATCGTCAACCTCTCCTCGATCGGGGCCTACGTCGCCATGGGGTCCTACTCGGCCGCCAAGGCCTGGGTGACGGTCTTCTCCGAGGCGTTGTCCGGCCAGCTGGCCGGGACGGGGGTGACCGTCACGGTGCTGTGCCCCGGGCTTCACCCGCACCGAGTTCCAGCAGCGGGCCGGTTTGGATGTGCGGCGGCTGCCGAGCGCCATGTGGCTCGACGCCGACGCGGTGGTGCGCGACTGCCTGCACGACGTGGCCCGGGGGCGGGTGATCTCGATTCCTTCCCTGCGCTACCGGGCCACGGTCGGGCTGCTCAAGCTCACGCCGCGGCGGTTCCTTCGCGGCGCGGGCGGCGAGGTCACGATGCCGCGCCGTTGATCCCGAGTGGCGGCACTCACCGGTGGGCTCGCACGCCCGGCGGCTAGGCAGCATCCGTCCGAACTGGGCGCGTTCTGGCTGGGAACACCTGTCACCGCTGCGTTTGGAGCCACCACCAAATTCCCGAATACCCACCGGATCCGATGGGTATTCGGGAATTTGGTGGTTGGCCGGGACCCAGCGTCTTGCCCCGGGGGCCGTGGCCGCGACCCACGCTCAGTTGACAGGTGACTAAATGGTCACCTATCGTCAAGCATGGCCGAGCGGTCGGAGGCGCCCCAGGAGCAGACAGTGTTCCGCGCGCTTGCCGACCCGACTCGGCGGGCCCTGCTCGACGCCCTGTTCGCGCAGGACGGTCAGTCGCTCACCGCGTTGGTGACGCGGTCTGCCGGCATGACCCGCTTCGGGGTGATGAAGCACCTGGCCGTGCTCGAAGAAGCCGGTCTCGTCCTCACCGAGCGGGCCGGCCGGGAGAAGCGCCACTACCTCAACCCGGTCCCCGTCGCCCAGATCGCCGGGCGCTGGATCAGCCGGTATGCCGAGCCGTTCACCACCTCTTTGGTCGGCCTGAAGGCCGGCCTCGAATCACCCCTCCAGGAGCAGCCCATGACCGCGCACGTCTACCAGATCTACATTCGCGTCCGAGATCGACCGGGTCTTCCAAGCCCTCACCGACCCGGCCTTCACGAGGCAGTACTTCCACGGCACGGCATACACGCAGGCCCCTCGCGAAGGCGAGCCCTTCCTCACGGTGGCGCCCGACGGTTCGCCAGCCGTCGACGGGGTTGTCGAGGTCCTCGACCCGCCGCACCGGCTTGTGCACACGTGGCACACCCGCTACGACCCCGAGCTGGAGAGCGAACCCCCCAGCCGCGTCGAGTGGCTGCTCAGCGTCGCCGGCCCGGGGCTGACACTGCTGCGGCTGCGGCACAGCGAGCTAGAGCGCAGCCCGCGCACCTCGGCCGGGGTCAAGGACGGCTGGGTGTGGATCCTCGATTCGCTCAAGTCGCTCTTGGAGACCGGGCAGGCGCTGCCACCGGCCACCGCGGCGCCCGCCGAGGAGCGGGTCGCCTCGACGTAAACCGACCGGCAATTGGGCTCGCCGGACGGGGTGGCCAGATGTGGCGGACGGGGTCGGGGTGCAGGGTTTTGGGTGGTCGGACGTGCGTCATGGCTCACCATTGACCGCCCCAAAGTCCGGGGGACCTAACCAGCGACGGGCAGGGCATCGGGCCGGACCGCCGCATGGACGGCCAATTGCCGGTCGCTCGTACCTCCTCCGGCGTCCTTGCGAGCCCGGGACCAGGCTGCTGGCCGCAGGTAAGGTGACTGACCGTGACCGCGAGCAGCGCCACCGACCGGGCTCGCCTACTGGAGATCATCAAGGCCAAGGCCATCGTCCATGGGCGGGTGACGCTCTCGTCGGGTCGGAAGGCGGACTACTACGTCGACCTGCGCCGAGTCACCCTGGACGGCGAGGCGGCCCCGATGGTCGGTCGGGTGATGCTGGAGTTGACCGCAGACCTGGGCTTCGATGCCGTCGGAGGGCTGACCCTCGGTGCCGACCCAGTGGCCACAGCCATGCTGCACGCGGCGGCGCAGGCCGGTCGGGCTGGTCCACCCTTGGACGCCTTCGTCGTGCGCAAGGCCGGCAAGGCGCATGGCCTGCAGCAACGCATCGAGGGTCCGTCGGTCGCCGGGCGCAGGGTGCTCATCGTCGAGGACACGTCCACGACGGGCGCCTCGCCTCTCGAAGCGGCGAGTGCCGCTGAGGAAGCAGGCGCAACGGTGGTGGCCGTGGCGACGATTGCCGACCGAGCCACCGGGGCCGCGGAACGGTTCGCCGACGCGGGACTCGACTACCGCTTCGTCTACGGCCTGCGCGAGCTCGGCCTTGCCTGACCCGGCCGGGCGGCGGCGGGCAGGCAGCATGCGGTGCCGGCCGCACGGCATACCAATTCACGCAGCCCCGAAACGGTATGCCGCGCCCGTTCGTCCTAGGATCGACGTGACCTACGACAAGGGAGAGCCGTCATGACCATCACCCTCATCGTCCTGGGCATCATCGTCGTGCTGCTCGTGCTGATCTTCTTCGGCATGTACAACGGGCTGATCAAGCTGCGCAATCTCGTGCAGGAGGCCTGGGCGCAGATCGACGTCGAGCTCAAGCGGCGGCACGACCTGATCGGCAACCTTGTCGAGACGGTGAAGGGGTATGCCGCGCACGAGAAAGGCACCCTCGAGGAGGTCACCCGGGCACGGGCCGGCGCGATCGCGGCGAGCCAGGGCAACGCCGGCCCTGCGGACGTGGCCAAGTCCGAAGCCGCGCTGACCCAGGCGCTGGTGCGGCTCAACGCCGTCGCCGAGGCCTACCCCGACCTCAAGGCCAACCAGAACTTCGCCGACCCTGCAGGCCGAGCTGTCCTCGACCGAGGACCGGATCGCAAGCGCCCGTCGCTACTACAACGCCAACGTTCGTGAGCTCAACACCAAGGTCGAGTCGATCCCGACCAACATGGTCGCGGGCATCGCCAGCGTGACCAAGGCCGAGTACTTCGAGCTGGAGGAGCCGACCCAGCGCGAGGCGCCCGAAGGTGAGCTTCGAGCAGCCGGCCCAGCCTGCCGCCCGGCCGGAGGTGCACGGCTCCGAGCTGCCGCCGGCACCGGGACCGGGGTCGATCCAGGACGCTCCCGCCTCCGGGTACGTGAACCCGCCTCCTGCGCAGTAGCCCCATCGAGTGGGCCGTAGATGTCGTTAAGAGGGCGCGATAACCGCACCTGCGTGACCTCTCGATGCGGGCCACGCGCTAGTCCTGCTCGACCTCGTCGACGATCTCGCGGGTCTCGGCAGCGGCCTCGGCCGGCGTCATTGCCCGCTGCCGGCGGTGGCGCCACCACTCGAACGCCATTGGCACGAGGGACACCAGGATGATCGCGACCAGGGCTGCCTCGATGTTCTTCTGCAAGAAGGTGATCCCGCCGAGGAAGTAGCCAAGCAGGGTCAGGGTGGTCGCCCAGAGCACGGCGCCCACGAAGGACCACGTGAAGAACCGCGAGCGGTCCATCTGGCCGACGCCGGCGACGACAGTGACGAAGGTGCGCACGATCGGGACGAACCGGCCGATCACCAACGCCCGGTTGCCGTACCTCTCGAAGAAGGCATGCGTCTGGTCGAAGTACTCCCGCTTGAGGAAGCGCCCGTTGCGTCGGTACAGGGCAGGCCCGACGGCTCTGCCCGATCTCGTAGCCGACGACGTTGCCGAGGAACGCGAACGCCGACAGGATCGCGCACGCCGCCACGATGTTCATCTCGATCCCGGCCTGGCCGGCCTCGGCACGCCGGATGAACATGCCGACGCTGAAGAGCAGCGAGTCCCCCGGCAGGATCGGGAAGAGCAGCCCGCACTCGATGAAGACAATGGCGCAGCTGACCCAGAACATCTGCGCCCCGAACTGGCGCAGCAGCCATTCGGGGTCCATCCAGTCCGGGCCCAGGGTGGGAGGCGTCACGACATACGAGGGTATGCCGTGTGCGCGCCGTCCGTGGGAAAGGCGCCCGCTTCGGCGTCCAGCCTGGCCAGCATGGCGGCGGTGAGCCGGTCGAGGGCTAGCAGGTCCTCGTCGGTGAGGTGGTCGAACAGCAACCGGCGGACCGTGCGCACGTGTCCGGGGGCGGCATCGCGGAGTAGGTCGCGCCCGGCCTCTGTCACCGCGACGATGACCCCACGGCGGTCCTGGGCGCACTCCATCCGCTCGACGAGCCCTCGCCCGGCCATCCGGGCGATCTGGTGCGAAACCCGGCTGCGCTCCCAGAGCATCGCGTCGGCGAGCTCGGTCATGCGCAGCTGACCCTCCGGGGCCTCAGTGAGGTGGACCAGCACCTCGTAGTCGCGATGGGTGAGCCCGCTGTCGCGCTGCAGCTGGCGGCCAAGGGCGGCGTCCAGCCGGGTCCCCGTCGCCAACCACTGACGCCAGACGCGCTGCTGCTGGTCGTCGAGCCATGGGGGCTCAGGAGCCATAGGGGTCAGAATAGCCACCCGGGAATAGGTGACGTGTCACGTACGTTCAATGAGTATAAGCGTGACACATCACCTATCTGGAGGACCCCATGACTTCCACCGTGACCACCCTGACCGGACTGAACGGCTTGTCCGGGACCTACACCCTGGACCCCGCCCACACCCGCATCGGCTTCGTCGCCCGGCACGCCATGGTGACCAAGGTCCGTGGCTCGTTCGGCACCTTCGAGGGCTCTGCCGTTGTCGACGGGACGGACCTGGCCGCATCGAGGGTCGCCCTGACGATCGAGGCCGCCAGCATCGACACCGGCAACGAGCAGCGCGACGCCCACCTGCGCAGCAACGACTTCCTCGCCATGGACGAGTTCCCGCAGATCACCTTCACCTCGACCGCCGTGCGCCAGGCCGGACCGGACACCCTCGAGATCACCGGTGACCTCACCGTTCGGGGCATCACTCGTTCGGTCACCGTGCCGTTCGCCTTCGAGGGCGCGGCCGTCGACCCGTTCGGCAACCAGCGCATCGGCTTCGAGGGGTCCGCGACGATCAGCCGACAGGACTTCGGCGTCACGTGGAACGCCCCCCTTGAGGCCGGCGGCGTCCTGGTCAGCGACAAGGTCGTCCTGCAGTTCGACGTCTCGGCGATCAAGACCGCCTGACCCACCACGGAAACCCAGGGCTCTTCTCGGTCGATGTGATACCGAGCCGGTCGTCGCACCGGTATCACATCGACTCGCCGGGGGATGCCGCCAGCGCCCTGGGTAAGGTGGGGCCGGTGAGCGAGTCGAGCGGCCTCGTGGGAGTGGGACCGTATGCCGGTCCCCACCCTGAGGGTCCGCAGTGGGACTCCACGCTGCTCGCCGAGGGCGACCGTCGCAACGTGGCTGACGGCTACCGCTACTGGCGTCACGAGGCGATCGTCGCGGACCTGGACGCTCGTCGGCACCCGTTCCACGTGGCCATCGAGAACTGGGGGCACGACTTCAACATCGGCTCGGTCGTTCGCACGGCCAACGCATTCAACGCAGCGGGCTGTCACATCGTCGGGCGGCGGCGGTGGAACCGGCGCGGAGCCATGGTCACCGACCGCTACCTGCCAGAGCACCACCATCCCGACGTCGCGTCGTTGCTCGCCTGGGCCTCCGGCCCAGGGGGGCCGCGGGGTGGGGCAGACCCTGTTGGTATGCCGGCCGAGCCGGAGGGGGCCGGCATACCAACAGGGCGAGCACCCGGCATACCGCTTGTCGGGGTGGACAACCTGCCTGGCTCGCGGCCGCTGGAAACCTACGACCTGCCGCGAAGCTGCGTGCTCGTCTTCGGGCAGGAGGGACCCGGGCTGAGCTCGCAGATGCAACAGGCATGCGACGTCGTCCTGCACATCGCCCAGTTCGGCTCGACCCGATCGATCAACGCCGGGGCCGCGGCGGCGATCGCCATGCACGCCTGGGTGCGTCGGCACGTGTTCGCCCAGTCTCCCGACGACGCCACCTTCGCTCGGCAGACCGCCGCATGGAACGGCTGACAGCGCAGGACCTCATCACCTTCTGGCCCGAGCTTCGCGGCTGGCCGCAGGACCTCGGGGCGTTGGCCGTCCTCGACGGTGCCGGGCTGCTCGATGAGCGTGGCGAGCTTGCGCTGGCGCCTGTGCGCGCGGCGATCGAGTCTCGACTGGCTCTGGTGCCGCGGTTCCGTCAGGTGCTCTACGTCCCCCGGCTGGGGTTGGGGCGGCCGCTGTGGGTCGATGCGCCCTCGTTCGACATCGACGAGCACGTGCAGGCCGTGCGGGTCCCGGCGCCCGGGGACGAACAGCAGCTGGTCGCCGTCGTCGAGCAGCTGCGCCTGCGGCCGCTGCCGCGCTCCCGGCCGCTGTGGCAGATCTGGTTCCTGCCCGGCTTGACGGGAGGGCAGGTCGGCTTCTACCTACGCGTGCATCACGCGGTCGCCGACGGCCCCGCCGCCCTGAGCATGCTCGGCGCGTTGCTCGGCAGCGCTGCCGACGAGCCGGCGCACCCCCCGGCCCCGGCCCCGGCCCCGGCTCCGGTCCCGACCGCTGGCGCGCTGCTCAAGGACGCGTGGCACGGGAGGTGGGCCGGGCTGACGAACGGGGTTGCGTCGGCCGGCCGCTGGCTCGCCGGCACCCACCGTCCCCGGGCCGCCTGGCACACGGCGCGAACGGCGTTCGCGGACCTGGGTACCCCGCGAAGCAGCCTCAACAGGGTGGTCGGCGCGGAGCGTCGGATTCTTCTCATTCGCAGCAGCCTCGAGCCCGTCAAGGCCGTGGCGCACGCGCACGAGGCGACGGTCAACGACGTGCTGCTGACCGCCGTCGCCGGGGGGTTGCGTGAGCTGCTGGTGAGCCGCGGTGACGACGTGGCCGCAGTCGTGCCTCGGGCCATGGTGCCGGTCTCGCTGCGACGGTCGCGCAGCGATGACGGCGCGGGAAACGAGCTGGGTTCGATGATCGTCCCGCTCCCCGTCGGCGAGGCCGAACCCACGATGATGCTGCTTACCATCGCCGCCGACACCACCCAGCGCAAACGGCGGACGCGTCCGCGCCGAAGCCCGGTCCTGCGCAGTCAGCGGCTTCAGCGCGCGGCGTTGACGATGCTCGCTCGCCAGCAGGTGTACCACGTCTACCTGGCCGACATTCCCGGTCCGCGCCAGTCGTTCTCTTTCCTGGGCGCTCGGATGCGCGAGATGTTCCCGGTGGTGGCGCTTATGGGCAACCTGACCCTCGGGGTGGGCGCGTTGTCGTATGCCGGTCAGCTCAACATCAGCGTGGTGGGGGACCGCGGCGCCTGTCCGGATGTCGATGTCTTCGCGGACGGGCTGCGCGAGACCCTTCGAAGACTCGGCATCCCGGTGGACGCCGTCTCGGTTGAACGACCAAGCCAGTCCTAGAGGGCCGGTGCGTACCCAGACCGCGTCATGCAAAGCGGCAGATGTTGCCCAAGGCGGCAGCCGTTCCACGAAGCGGCGGCAATAGCTGCCGCCATGTAGCGGTTTCTGCCGCCTTGCCCCCCCCCACGGCGGGTCGCCTCAGCTGGCCCTGAGGAAACCCGGCATACCAAGCCGGAGCGCTGCGCCGAACGTCCCTTCGACGGGCGCGTCGGCGCGTGGAAGGATGGGGCCGTACCACGCCCGCCAGTCTCGAGGAGACCCGCACCATGCCCATCGCCACACCCGAGGTCTACGCCGACATGCTCGACCGCGCGAAGGCCGGCTCCTTCGCGTACCCGGCCATCAACGTCACGTCCAGCCAGACCATCTCTGCAGCGATCCGGGGCTTTGCCGAGGCCGGCTCCGACGGCATCATCCAGGTGTCGACCGGCGGCGCCGAGTTCGGCTCCGGCACGACGATCAAGAACATGGTCACCGGCGCCACGGCGCTCGCGGCCTACGCGAACGAGGTAGCCAAGAACTACCCGGTCAACATCGCGCTGCACACCGACCACTGCCCCAAGGACAAGCTCGACGGCTTCGTTCGGCCGCTTATCGCGCTGTCGACCGAGCGGGTCAAGGCGGGCGGACTGCCGATCTTCCAGTCGCACATGTGGGACGGCTCGGCCGTGCCGCTCACCGAGAACCTCAAGATCGCCGAGGAGCTGCTCGCGCTGGCGAGGGCGGCCAACATCATCCTCGAGGTCGAGATCGGCGTGGTCGGCGGCGAGGAGGATGGTGTGGCCGCCGACATCAACGAGAAGCTGTACACGACCCCCGAGGACGCCTTGGCGACCGTTGACGCGCTTGGCCTGGGGGAGAAGGGCCGCTACATGGCCGCCCTGACCTTCGGCAACGTCCACGGCGTGTACAAGCCCGGCAACGTCAAGCTGCGCCCTGAGATCCTCAAGCAGTGCCAGGACGCGGTCGTGGCCAAGTACGGCGACGCGACGGGCGGCAAGCCGCTCGACCTGGTCTTCCACGGCGGGTCCGGCTCGCTGCCCGAGGAGATCGCCGACGCGGTCGACTACGGCGTGGTCAAGATGAACGTCGACACCGACACCCAGTACGCCTTCACCCGCCCGGTCGCGGCCTGGATGCTGCGCAACTACGACGGGGTGCTCAAGGTCGACGGCGAGGTGGGCAACAAGAAGCAGTACGACCCCCGCGCGTGGGGCAAGGAGGCCGAGGCCTCGATGGCCGCCCGGGTCGTGGAGGCGTGCCAGGACCTGCGCTCCGCCGGCACCCACGTGGGGTGAGCGAGAACCTGCTCGGTATGCCGGAGACGCGCCTTCCCGCGGACCCGGCGGCTGACCGGCTGGCCGGGTTGGGCGACCAACCCGGCCGCTCGGATCTGGAGGCGGCGGCCGCGGCCTACCCGGCGTCCTCGCTGGCGTGGGCGTTGCTCGCGGAGGATGCGTTGGCCCGCGACGAGGCGGTCACGGCATACGCGTTTGCCCGGGTGGGCTATCACCGTGGCCTGGACGCGCTGCGGCGGGCCGGCTGGAAGGGTCGGGGGCCGATCCCCTGGTCGCACGAGCCCAACCAAGGGTTCCTGCGGGCGCTCGCGGCGCTGGCCCGGGCGGCGCGGGTCATCGGCGAGACCGACGAGCACGAGCGATGCCGGACCTTCCTGCGTGACTCCTCCTCCGAAGCCGCTGCTGCTCTCGGCGTCTGACGCGCCCTTCGCCGACAGGTCCGTAGATGTCGCTATAAGGGTCGGATGGCGACATCTGTTGACCACTCGGTGAGCGTGGCTGGCCCCACGGTAGGGTGACCGGTTGGCTCGGTCGTCCATGCTTGAGGAAGGGGGCCTGCCGATGCCCGCAGTCGTTCTGGTGGGTGCCCAGTGGGGCGACGAGGGCAAGGGCAAGGCAACCGACCTGCTCGGCTCGCGGGTGGACTACGTCGTCAAGTTCAACGGTGGCAACAACGCCGGGCACACCGTCGTCATCGAGCGCGACGGGCAGGCCGAGAAGTACGCGCTGCATCTGCTGCCGAGTGGCATCCTCACGCCGACCTGCACTCCGGTCATCGGCAACGGGGTCGTCATCGACCTCACCGTCCTGTTCGAGGAGCTGGACGGCCTGGCGGCCCGAGGGGTGGACGCGTCCAAGCTGCTCGTGAGCGCCGACGCGCACATCATCACTCCTTACAACCGCGTCCTCGACAAGGTCACCGAGCGCTTCCTTGGCGCGCGCAAGCTCGGCACGACTGGGCGCGGCATCGGGCCCACGTACGCGGACAAGATGTCCCGCACCGGCATACGCGTGCAGGACGTCTTCGACCGGCACATCCTCGAGCAGAAGGTCGAGGCGGCACTGCAGTTCAAGAACCAGGTGTTCGCGAAGATCTTCAACACCCGGGCCATCGAGCCGGCCGAGGTCGTCGAGGAGCTGCTCTCGTATGCCGACCGGCTGCGCCCCATGGTCGCCGACACCTCGCTCGTGCTGAACCAGGCACTCGACCGCGGCGAGACGGTCCTGCTCGAAGCGGGCCAGGCCACCTTGCTCGACGTCGACTTCGGCACCTACCCGTTCGTCACGTCCTCGAACGCCACCGCCGGGGGCGCCTGCACCGGCTCCGGAATCCCGCCGACCCGCGTCAAGCGCGTCATCGCGGTCATGAAGGCCTACACCACCCGCGTGGGTGAAGGCCCGTTTCCCACCGAGCTGAACGACGAGGCAGGCGACTACCTGCGCACCACCGGTGACGAGTTCGGGACGACGACCGGCCGGCCCCGCCGCTGCGGCTGGATGGACACCGTCATCGGCCGCTACGCCACTCGGATCAACGGCGTCACAGACTTCGTCCTCACCAAGCTTGACGTGCTCACCGGGCTGGACCAGGTGCCAGTCTGCGTCGCCTATGACATCGAGGGCACCCGCCACGACCAGATGCCGGTCAACCAGACCGACTTCCACCACGCGCGGCCGATCTACGAGTGGCTGCCGGGCTGGTCCGAGGACCTCCACGACTGCCGCACGGTCAACGCGCTGCCGGCGAACGCCCGCGCCTACGTCGGGCGGGTCGAGCAGCTGGTGGGGGCTCGCATCTCGGCCATCGGCGTCGGCCCGGCCCGGGACGCCATCGTCACGTGCCACGACCTGCTGGGCGCCGACTGACCGGTATGCCGGGGCCGGACGGCCGGCGCGGACGTCAGGTGTTCGCCGTCGCCAGCGTGGACGTCGCGCCGCCCCGGCCGCCCTCTCGAGCCTCCCAGCGGAAGCGCCGTGCCACGACGAGCGCGCCCGCAACGGTCCACGCGACCAGGACGGCCAGGTGCCCCCAGGACAGCCCCCAGCCAGTCGCGTTGACACTGACTGACTCGGTCATGGCCCGCGAAGCGTGCCGCAGCGGGAAGACCCACGAGATGAACTCGAGGACGGCTGGGAAGGTCAGGCCGACAACGAAGATGTCCGAGACGAACGACAAGGGCAGCAGCGTCCCGAGCGAGACGCCGATGACTGCCTGTGCCGAGCCGACCAGCGACATGACGGCCAGCCCTAGCACCGCGAAGCACACGGTCGACACGACGAAGGTCACCACGGCACCCGGCCACGCCTGCGGCAGGGGTGGCCGGAACAGCAGCGCGACGACGGCGGCGACCACGGCAAGGGTGATCAGCGCAACGACAACAGCGCCCACCACCCGTCCGACAAGCAAGGCCCAGGTGGGCAACGGTGTCGCCCGGACGCGCTTGAGCACGCCTCGCTCCCGGTCCTCGGCCAAGGCTTGGGGCATGTTCGCGTATGCCGTGACGGCTGCGCCGTAGATGGCCATCGTCGCGGCGTAGGACAGGCTGAGCCAGTCGCCGCTCGACAGCCGGACCTGTCCACCCCCGTTGACGGTTGGGATGACCGCGACGAGCAGCACGGGGAAGGCGACGGCGAAGAACACCGATCCTGGGTTTCGCCACAGGACGGCTTGCGTGTGGAGAATCTGGCTGCCCAGAAGCGACCTCGCCGATGGGGACCCGGTACGTCGTGCCACCCGGTCCGCGGCGCTGTCCTTGCTTTTCGCCGCAGCGGGGGTCCTGACCGGCATACTGTCCCGCTCGGAGCGAAGCAGCCAGCCGGCGATGACGGCGGCGGCCGCTCCCCAGGCGGCGATGGCGCCGACGTGGCCCCATGGCACGGCCCCGGGGGTGGTGGGGTCGAAGGCCCCGGACAGCACGGCCACCAGATGCTTGAGCGGGAAGAGCCAGCCAACCGTGTCAAGCCAGTCCGGCAGCTGCCCACCGAAGCTGAACATGTCCGAGACGAAGGACAGCGAGATGACGATGCCGTTGGTGACAGCGAGCGTCGTCTGTGGACTGGGCAGCACCAGGGCCAAGGCCAACCCCCACGTGCTCAACGTCATCGACGCGAGCACGACGGCGAGGACGAGGAGCAGGAGGGAACGGCCGTAGAGCTGCAGGCCGTAGAACGCGGCTCCGGCACCGACGATCAGACCCACCGCGAGCAGACCGAGCAGCAGCGCTGCGCCGACACGTCCTCCGAGCAGGACCCATGACGGAGCGGGCGTTGCGGCCTGGCGTTTGAGCACCCCGAGCGACCGCGCTTCGGCGAAGCCGTAAGCCAGGAACGAGAAGGTGGCCATCGCGACCCCGAAGGCAGCCAGGCCAGGAGCCAGGTACTGGACCAGCCGGACTCCGGTGCGCGGGTCGACGACCTCGTTGCCGATGAGCGAGGCAAGCAGGATGAAGAACAGCAGGGGAAAGCCGATGGCGAGAATGAGTGTGATCGGGGTGCGCACCAGGGCGACGAACTCGTGACGCACCTGGCGGGCCAGCATGGCGGCCCTCACGAGCGCCCCATCTGGTGCACCGCGTCGAGGTCCTCCTGGGCCGGCTCCGCTCCGACGAGGTCGAGGTAGACGTCCTCCAGGCTGGGCCGGGTGAGCGTCAACGCCTCGAGCTCCACGCCCTGCTCGAGCGCCCACGTTGCCAAGCCGGACACGTCGGCAGTCGGCGTTGTGGTCCGGACGTCGACGACCGAACCCGACACTCGCCGGTGCGCGCCAAAGGTCGGCAGGTCGCCGGCGCTGAGACCAGCCGGAAGCCTGAAGGAGATCACCGTGGCGGCCCCGGCAGCCGCGACCAGCTCCTCGGGGGTGCCCTGGGCAACGAGCCGACCGTGGTCGATGATGATGACACGGTCAGCCAGGTGCTCGGCCTCATCGAGGTAGTGAGTCGTCAACAGGATGGTGGCGCCCAGGTCCCGGAGCCGCTCAACCAGGTCCCAGGCGCGACGCCGTGCGGAGGGATCGAAACCTGTCGTCGGCTCGTCGAGGAAGAGCAGCTCCGGACCCCCGATGATGCCGAGCGCCAGGTCGAGGCGGCGACGCTGGCCTCCCGAGAGGGTCTTGACGCGTGCGTCGGCCTTCTCGTCCAGCCCGGTCAGGGTCAGCACGTCGGCAACGGCCCGCGGGTGCGGGTAATAACCACCGTGCAGACGAAGCAGCTCCCGTGGCGTGAAGTTGTCCTCGAACCCCGCCTCTTGCAGCACGACTCCGATTCGTTCCCGAAAGGCCCGTCCGCCTGTCTGTGGGTCAAAGCCGAGCACCTCGACCTGTCCCTCGTCCCGAGTCCGGTACCCCTCAAGGATCTCAACGGTCGTGGTCTTGCCGGCCCCGTTGGGGCCGAGCAAGGCGACGACTTCCGCTGTCTCGATCGTGAGGTCGAGCCCGTCGACGGCGGCAAGCTCGCCGTACCTCTTGCGCAGGCCACGCACCTCGATAGCGGCCACGAGAACCTCCCAGGCGCGCGCCGCCGATGTCCGCGCGGCGGCTCTGGCGCCAGGCTAGCGTCGCCAGGTCGGGCTGCCGCCTCGATGAGACCGAGCCGACAGGATCCCGCTCAGGCGCGGCGCAGGACGGTCATCCGGTGAGCGGCTCGGGTCAGTGCGACGTAGAGGGTCCGGATGCCACCGGGCGACTCGCGCACGATCTCGTCCGGGTCCACGACGGCCGTCGCGTCGTACTCCAGACCCTTGGTCGACAGCGGGTCCAGCACCCGGACGCGGCCATCGCCGAGCCCCTCCAGCGGCGCGAGCTGCCCGGCATACCGTTGCGGCGCGATGACCGCGACCGAGCCCTCGACCTCGCCGAGCGAGCGCAGCACCGCGGGCCGGACGGAGCTCAGGATGTCCCCGCCGAGGAGCTCCTCCACTGGCATGACCCCGGTGGCTCGCACCGCCTGCGGGAAGTCCGCGTCCGGCACCTGCTCGCGGATCACGGCGGCGGCGTAGTCGAAGATCTCGCGGGCATTGCGGTAGTTGGTGTCCATGTGGAACACCCGATGCTCCTGGCCTCCCCATGCCTCGGTGCGGGCCACGCCGGCGTCGCGTGCGTCGGGCCAGTAGCTTTGCGCCGCGTCCCCGACAACCGTCCACGAGGCGCTCCGAGCACGCCGACCGAGCATCCGCCACTGCATGGGCGACAAGTCCTGCGCTTCGTCGACGAGGATGTGCGCGTACTCAGCCGGTCGGCCGATCCTGCCTTGCAGCAGCCGCTCCCGGGCGTCATGCGGCACCGTTGAGTATGCCGGGTGCTCGCTCGACGCCGAGCCGTCACTGGCGGGGTCAGGCAACGCCACGGACGTCACCCCGTAGGTCTCGAAGTCGTCAAGCTCCTCGATCTCGTAGAACCCACGCTCTTCCTCCACGGCCGGGCGCACCGGGCCGACCCGCGTGGCGAGCTCGTCGATGAGCGCGACGTCGCTGATCGACCAGGTCCCGGTGTGCAGCGCGGTCTGCAGCGAGCCGCGCAGCAGGTCCGCTTCGCCCTCGGTGAGCAGCCCTTCGGCATACCGGGTCAACCGCTCCCCGTCGGCCAGCCAGAGCAGCACCTCCCGCGGGTCCACCTGCGGCCACCAGTCCGCGACGAACGCCTCGACGTCGAGGTGGTCGGAGAAGCGTTCGAGGAAGTCGGACCGCTCTGGATGGTGCGACGCCCGGTAGGCCGCCTCGCCCAGGGCGGCCACCACGGCGTCGGTGGCCGCGTTGCGCTGCTGCTGGCGGGTCACGGCGGCCCGGACCTGCTCCAGGGTCGCCTCGTCCAGGCGCACCGCCTCGCCAGCGACGAAGGCGCGGAACTCGGTGGGCGCCCCCGGCACGAGGTCCCGCGCCGCCCGGGCAAGCAGCTCTCGCATCCGCAGCGACCCCTTGATGGCTGCCGCGGCAGGCGGGTCGTGGCGCCTTGCTGACACTGCGTCGACGAGGTCTCCGGTCGAGCGCAGCGTCACGCTCTCCTCACCCAGGGAGGGCAGGACCCGCTCGATGTATGCCGTGTACGCCGCCGACGGGCCGACGACCAGAATCCCGCCGGACTCGTACCGACGGCGGTCGGAGTAGAGCAGGTAGGCCGCCCGGTGCAGCGCGACGACGGTCTTGCCGGTGCCCGGGCCACCGGTGATCTCGGTGACACCTCGGCTCGGGGACCGGATGGCCTCGTCCTGGTGGCGCTGGATGGTCGCGACGATGTCGCGCATCCGCGGCCCCCGGCTTCGGGTGAGGGCCGCCATCAACGCCCCGTCCCCGACAACGACGATGTCGTCTGGAGCCTCTGGCACCATGAGGTCGTCCTCGACCCCGACGACCCGGTCGCCCTGGCACCGCAGCACGCGCCGGCGCAGGACGCCGAGCGGCTCGACAGGTGTCGCACGGTAGAACGGTGACGCGGCCGGTGCCCGCCAGTCGATGACGAGTGGTTCGTAGTCGTCGTCGCGGACCCCGAGCCGGCCGATGTAGCGCACCTCGCGCCCGTCGGCCCCGGCGTTGCCAGGCAGCGCCCTGTCGGTGTCCTCGATGTCCAGCCGGCCGAACACCAGCCCTTCGTACTGGCTGTCCAGCGCGTGCTGTCGGCGGGCAGCGTGGAAGACCAGGGCATCGCGCTCGAACAGGCCGGTGAGCTCCTCCTCGCGCACCCCCCCGCTGCGCTCGCTGCGGGCCCGCGCATGGCCCTCGGCTGCGACGAGCCGGGCCCGGCGCGAGGCCTTGGCCAGCTCGGTGTACACCAGGTCGACGTAGGCCTGCTCGTTGGCCAGCTCGGCAGCCAGCGTGGTGGCCAGCTCCGAGTCCGCAGGTGTGGCCGCGTCGGGTGGCGCGGGCTCACGTCCGGGCGAGCTGCTCGTCGGGGTCACGCGTCCGTCCGTCGGGTCGGGGTCGGTCGCCCCGGATCGGCCCCGGGGTGGAACCGCTCAGTCTAGCGCGTCACAGCCAGCCGGCTTGCTTGGCAAGCAGGCCGGCCTGGAACCGTGACTCGGCACCCAGGGTGTCCATGATCGAGCGGATCCGCCGTTCCACGGTGCGTTGGGACACTCCCAGCTGGCGGGCGATGGTGGCGTCGCTCGCGCCGCTGGCGAGCATGAGCAGGACCTGCCCGTCGCGTGGGTCCAGGCCCGAGGTGCTGTTGGCCCGGGGAAGCGGCGAGGCGAACTCCCACAGCCGTTCCAGCACGGCGAGAATGGGCCGGACCAGCGGTGCCGAGGTGAGCACGATGCCGACCGGCCCGACCTGGCCGGCGCAGGGTGAGGTCCACCACGGCCTGGTCGTCGTCGACGACGGTCGTCGTGAACGGCAGGTCCGGGCAGACCCGCTGCTCCTCGGCGGCGCGCACGCAGGCCAAGACGGCTGATCGCGTCGGGAATCTCCAGCAGCCGGGTGTCGTACACCACCCGGGCCCGCAGCACGACTCCCTGGGCGTTGCTGATCGGCCGAGCGATCACGTCAGGCGACGAGGACGCGACCGCGACGATCCGCTGGGTCGGCGCACGCATCGCAATCAGGCGCTCCCGCCCTCGGCCGGTGATCTCGCCGACGGCCTGGCCCACTTCGTCGATGGTGTAGAGCAGCCGCACCTGGTCGGTGCCGAACCGGTCAGGGCGCTGGCGGGCGTCGCGGTACAACCGGGCCAGCTCGCCGGCCGAGGCGAGCAACGCCTCGGCATGACGCTCGATCCGGGCGGCGAACGCGGGAACGGCGGCATCGGGGGGAACGGGCGCGATCTGTCCGTCGATGGCCATGTCGATGAGCCGGTGGCGCACGAGCACCCGCAGGGTCGGGTCCAGCGAACCGGCCGGAAAGCCGGCCTCGACCAGGCGGTCGCGGGACGGCGTGGGATCGGACAAGATCGCGCGGTAGACCCGGGTGAGCATCGCCTCGGTCTGCGGATCGGCATAGAGGTCAGTGAGCTCCGCAGGCAGGATCGGGGTCGGCTCGGCGACCGGAGAGCGCCTTGTCACCCTGACTGACCTCCCTGCCCGCCTGCAGGTTGCACCGCGTTTGGCGGGAAACCGACATTGACACTACCCCGCCACCGACACGCTTTACTTGGGTTCAGTCGTTTGAAAGTGTTACGACATCGGCTACCGGCCGAGCGATGCTCCCAGGTCAGCTGGTGATGCGTCGCCGCGGCGCCCTCGGGTGTACCCCCTGCCTCCCGAGGGCGCCGTTTACGTAGTTCCGAGCCGCGGACGCTGACGGGCCATTGGAGGTGTTAGGGAGCGGTAGACGCAGCTCCTCACTGCTCGGTACCTGCGGTTGGGTACCTCCACTGCTCGGTTTTACCTCCGCTGGGCGGGCGGGTGACCAGAAGCCGGCGCCGCGGGGTGTGCAAGGCTTGGGGCCGTGAAGGTCCTCGTCGTCGGGTCCGGGGCACGTGAACATGCCCTCGTGCGTGCGCTGGACGCCGACTGCGCCGTCGACGAGGTTCTCGCCGCACCTGGCAACCCGGGCATCGACGGACCTCGCCCGCTGCGAGCCGCTCGCCGACGTCACCGACGCCGCGGCGGTCCTCGACCTGGCCGCACGGCATACCGTCGATCTGGTCGTCATCGGGCCGGAGGCGCCGCTCGTCGCGGGCGTCGCGGACGTCCTGCGGGACGAGGGGTATGCCGTGTTCGGCCCGTCTGCAGAGGCGGCCCGGCTGGAGGGCAGCAAGTCCTTCGCCAAGGAGGTCATGGCAGCAGCGGGCGTCCCAACGGCCTTGGCGCACGTCTGCACGACGGAGGCAGAGGTCGCTGCTGCGGTCGACGGGTTCGGAACTCCGCACGTCGTCAAGGACGACGGGCTCGCAGCCGGCAAGGGTGTCATCGTCACGGACGACCGCGAGGCGGCGCTTGCCCATGCTCGCGCCTGCCTGGCCAAGGAGGGTGGCCGCGTGGTCGTCGAGGAGTACCTCGACGGTCCGGAGGTCTCCGTCTTCTGCGTCACCGACGGGGAGACGGTCCTCGCCCTCGCGCCGGCGCAGGACTTCAAGCGGGTAGGGGACGGGGACTGCGGGCCGAACACCGGTGGCATGGGCGCCTACTCGCCGCTGCCGTGGGCACCTGCCGGGTTGGCCGACGAGGTGGTCGCCCGCATTGCCCAGCCGACCGTCGACGAGATGCATCGGCGGGGCATGCCGTTCGTCGGCGCCCTCTACGTCGGGCTGGCGCTGACCACTCGGGGGATGCGCGTCGTCGAGTTCAACGCCCGGTTCGGCGACCCCGACGGGCAGGTCTCCCTGGCCCGGCTGGTCACCCCTCTTGGTGGGCTGCTCATGGCGGCCGCGACCGGTCGGCTCGACGAGTACACCTCGCTGCGCCAGCGCCGCGAGTCGGCCGTCGTCGTCGTCCTTGCCGCGCAGGGCTATCCGGCAGCTCCCCGGACCGGTGACCCGCTCCTTGGGCTCGAGCAGGCCGCGAGGGTCGACGGGGCGTATCTGCTGCATGCCGGCACCCGCCGCACGGACTCGGGGGCGTTGGTGTCGGCGGGCGGTCGGGTGCTCGACGTCGTGGCACTCGGCGCCGACCTCGCCACCGCCCGCGACACGGCATACCGTGCCGTCAAGCACCTCGGCCTGGCCGGGTCGCACTACCGGTCCGACATCGCGTTGCGTGCTGTCCGCGGCGACATCCGCCTGGGAGAGGAAAGCAGATGAGCGGCACGAGCGGGCCCGCGCTGCCCGGCTACGTCCACGTCTACTCGGGTAAGGTCCGCGACCTCTACGCCCCGCTGGACCCGGCCTCCGGGCAACCTCGCGAGGACGTGCTGCTGTTCGTGGCGTCCGACCGGATCTCGGCCTACGACGTCATCCTGGAGACGCCCATCCCTGACAAGGGCGCCATCCTCACCCAGCTCACGCTGTGGTGGTACGACCAGCTCGACGGGGTGGTCAACCACGTCGTCTCGACCGACGTTCCCGCCAGCGTCGAGGGCCGCGGGGTCCTCGTCCGGCGCCTTGAGATGGTGCCCATCGAGTGCATCGGCCGCGCGTACCTCACCGGCGGTGGACTCGAGGAGTACCAGCGCACCGGTGCCGTGTCGGGGGTGGGCCTGCCGGAGGGGCTGGTGGACGGGTCCAAGCTGCCGGTACCGATCTTCACACCGACGACGAAGGCGCCGCTCGGCGAGCACGACCAGCCGCTGTCGCCCGAGCAGGTGCGCAACCGGATCGGCCCGCAGCTCGCGGCCCGGGTCGACGTGTTGACCCGCCGAATCCTGGCTCGTGGCAACGAGGTTGCCGCCGAGTCCGGCATCATCATCGCCGACACCAAGCTCGAGTTCGGTGTCGACCGCGAGAACCTCGACCACACCGGCGGCCCTACGGTCGTGCTCGCCGACGAGGTGCTCACCCCGGACTCGTCGCGGTTCTGGCCGGTCGAGCAATGGGAGCCGGGCCGTCCGCAGCCGTCGTTCGACAAGCAGTTCGTGCGCGACTGGCTGGTCTCGCCGGAGAGCGGATGGGACCGCAGCTCGGGTGAGCCGCCCCCGCCGCTGCCCGACGCGATCGTCGAGCAGACCCGGGACCGCTACGTGCAGGCCTTCGAGAAGCTGACCGGCCGCGCCTTCGGCTGACGGATAGGCTCGGCACCGATGCTGACGACGTACGAGGGCGGCACCGCGATCTCGCCCTTTCGTGCTCGTGCCCTGCTGAGCCGGCTGCGGGTGGTGGCCCCCCAGATCACCGACGTGTCAGCGCGCTACGTGCACTGGGTCCTCAGCGACGAGGCGCCGGCCCCGGAGACGGTCGACACGGTGCGGCGGCTGCTCACCTACGGCGAGCCGTATGCCGGTGCGCCACCGGACGCCCCACGCACCCTGCTCGTCGTGGCTCCCCGGCTCGGCACGGTGTCGCCCTGGGCGTCCAAGGCGACCGACATCGCGCACAGCTGCGGCCTGGACATCCGCCGCGTCGAGAGGGTCACCGAGTACCACCTCGTCGGCGGCGACCTCACCCGCTCTGAGCTCGCGGCGTGCGGCCACCTCGTCCATGACCGGATGACCGAGAGCATCCTGCCCAGCCGTGCCGAGGCGCAGGGCCTCTTCGCGACCAGGCCGGGCGCACCGCTCGAGCACGTGGACCTGCTCGGCAGCGGGCGCGCGGCGCTCGTCTACGCCAACACGGCATACGGCCTCGCGCTGTCCGACGACGAGGTCGACTACCTCGCCGCGGCGTTCCGCGGCCTCGGCCGCAACCCCACCGACGTCGAGCTGATGATGTTCGCCCAGGCCAACAGCGAGCACTGCCGGCACAAGATCTTCAACGCCGACTTCCTCATCGACGGGGAACCGCAGCCGCACTCGATGTTCGGCATGATCCGGCACACCGAGGCGGTGAGCGGGCGGCATACCGTCGTCGCCTACCGCGACAACGCCTCCGTGATGGAGGGCGGGACGGTGCGCCGCTGGCTACCCGAGGCACCCGATGGGCCGTCGCGGTATGCCGGACGCGACGAGCTCGTGCACGTCCTCATGAAGGTGGAGACGCACAACCACCCGACGGCCATCTCGCCCTTCCCCGGCGCCGCCACTGGAGCCGGTGGCGAAATCCGCGACGAGGGGGCCACCGGTCGAGGGTCGCGGCCCAAGGCCGGGCTCACCGGGTTCGCGGTGTCGGACCTGCACCTGCCCGGGCTGGCGGCGCCCTGGGAGTCCTGCGCCGACGGGCCCCCCGGGCACCTGGCCACCCCGCTGGACATTATGGTCGACGGTCCGCTCGGGGCCGCGTCGTTCAACAACGAGTTCGGCCGGCCGGGGCTGGGCGGCTTCTTCCGGGTCTACGAGCAGTGCGTCGCAGGTGTGCGCCGCGGCTACCACAAGCCGATCATGAGCGCCGGCGGGCTGGGGACGGTCTCGGCGTCACCAGGCGCACAAGGTGGCCTTCCCGCCCGACAGCCTGCTCGTCCAGCTCGGCGGCCCCGGCATGCGGATCGGGATGGGCGGCGGCGCGGCCAGCTCGATGGCCTCCGGTGTCAACGTGGCCGAGCTGGACTTCGACTCGGTGCAGCGCGGCAACCCGGAAATCCAGCGGCGTGCCCAGGAGGTGGTGAACCACTGCTGGGCGCTCGGCGCGGACAACCCCATCCTGTCGATCCACGACGTCGGCGCGGGAGGACTGTCCAACGCGTTCCCCGAGCTCGTCGACGGCGCCGGGCTCGGCGGCCGCTTCGACCTGCGCCGGATTCCGGTGGAGGAGAGCGGTCTGGCGCCGAAAGAGCTGTGGTGCAACGAGAGCCAGGAGCGGTACGTCCTCGCCATCGCGCCGGAGTCACTGAGCGTGCTGGCCGAGCTGTGTGACCGCGAGCGGTGCCCGTATGCCGTCGTCGGCGTCGCGAGCGCGGACGGTCAGCTCGTCCTGCAGGACGGAGCCGACGGCGAGCGGTCGATCGACATGCCGATGGAGGTCCTGCTCGGCAAGCCGCCCAGGCTGGTGCGCGACGTCACCCGGATCACGCGCCGCGAGCCCGAGCTCGACCTCACCGGCCTCGACCTCGACCACGATCGCGCGAGACGTGCTGCGCCACCCCACGGTCGCGAGCAAGCGGTTCCTCGTCACCATCGGTGACCGCACGGTCGGAGGGCTCACGCATCGCGACCAGATGGTCGGCCCGTGGCAGGTGCCGGTGGCGGACGTCGCCGTGATGCTCGCCGACTTCGACGGGTTCGCCGGCGAGGCGATGAGCTCTGGGGAGCGGTTCCCGCTGGCCGGCGTCGACGCGCCCGCGTCCGGGCGGATGGCCGTCGGCGAGGCGCTGACCAACCTGCTCGCTGCTCCGGTCACGCTCGATCGGGTGAAGCTCAGCTGCAACTGGATGGCCGCATGCGGCGAGCCCGGCGAGGACGCCGCACTGTACGACACGGTCCGGGCGGTCGGGCTGGACCTCTGCCCGGAGCTCGGGATCGGGGTGCCGGTCGGCAAGGACAGCCTGTCGATGCGCACCCGGTGGATCGACGACGGCCGCGAGCACGAGGTCATCTCGCCGGTGAGCCTGCTCGTCTCGGCGTTCGCCCAGCTGCCAGACGTGCGGGGCACGCTCACCCCACAGCTGCGTGGGGCCGGTTCTGCCCTCGTGCTCGTCGACCTGGGAGCCGGGGCGGACCGGATGGGCGGCTCGATCCTCGCCCAGGTCCTCGGGCGGTTCGGCGGCCGGGTGCCCGACCTCGACGACCCGAGCCTCGTGCGTGCCCTGTATGCCGCGGTGGGCGAGCTACGGGAGCGGGGCCTGCTCACGGCATACCACGACCGCTCGGACGGCGGGCTGTGGGCGACGGTGTGCGAGATGGGGTTTGCGGGGCGCCAGGGCGTGCGGCTCGAGCTGGCCGGCCTGGTCGGCGACGGCGACCGGGAGGCGGCGGCACGGGCCTTGTTCGCCGAGGAGCTCGGCGTCGTCGTCGAGGTGGCGCCAGAGCACGTCGACGAGGTCCTCGGCATCCTCGGCGCGCACGGGCTCGGCGAGGTCAGCCACGTGGTCGGCACCACCGATGGTGACCCGAGCATCGACGTGGCGCTCGCCGGCGAGGTCCTCGTGCGCGGGTCGCTGCGCGAGCTGCAGCAGGCTTGGGACGAGGTGAGCTGGCGGATCGCGGCGCTGCGCGACAACCCCGACTGCGCCGACGAGGAGCACGCGGCCGCCGGCGACGAGGCCGACCCGGGGCTGCAGGTGGCCGTCACCTTCGACCCGCACGACGACGTCGCCGGGCCGTTCGTCACCGTCGGCCCGCCCCAAGGTCGCGGTGCTGCGCGAGCAGGGCGTCAACAGCCACGTCGAGACCAGCTACGCCCTCGACCTCGCCGGCTTCGACACCTACGACGTGCACATGACCGATCTGCAGACCGGGCGGGCGAGGCTCACGGCATACCAGGGGTTCGTCGCGTGCGGCGGGTTCAGCTACGGCGACACCCTTGGGGCCGGGGAGGGATGGGCGCGCTCCATCCTGTTCAACACGGCCTTGGTGGAGCAGTTCAGCGGCGTTCTTCGCTCGCGACGACACGTTCGCCCTCGGCATCTGCAACGGCGCGCAGGTCCTGGCCGCTCTCGCGGATCTCATCCCGGGCGCGCAGGACTGGCCGACCTTCACCCGCAACCGCAGCGAGCAGTTCGAGGCCCGGCTGAGCCTTGTCGAGGTCCTGGACAGCCCGGCGGTCGTCTTCGCCGGCATGGCCGGCAGCCGCCTGCCGATCGCGGTCGCGCACGGCGAGGGCTACGCCGACTTCTCGCGGCGCGGCAACCCGGCCGCGGTCCACCGGGCGCATGCGGTTCGTCGACAACCACGGCCGGGCGGCCAACCGCTACCCGGCCAACCCCAACGGCAGCCCCGACGGGCTCACCGCGGTGACCACGCCGGACGGGCGGTTCACCGCGCTCATGCCGCACCCCGAACGGGTCCTGCGCAACGTGCAGATGAGCTGGACCAGCGGCGGTGTGTCAGAGCTCAGCCCATGGCTGCGGATGTTCCGCAACGCGCGCGCCTTCGTGGGCTGAGCAGTGACCGCGACCGGCGTCGGACGGCCGGCCGGCTGGTCATCTTCGACTGCCGACGTGAGCAGTCGAGCAGCGAACGGAATGAACATCGACGTCGACGTCATATACCGCGGGATTGGGTGCGCCGAAGATGACCCGCGAGGAGGTCTCATCGCCGGCCGTAGGACGAGCAGGCCGTCGCTGCATGCCGCGACGCGCGAATCCCGGAGACGAGACGGGCTGAAGCGGTTCCCCGAAGCGAGCAGCAACAAGGCGCTGCACAACGGCATGCCGGACGTCAGTCGCGTAGATGCCGCTGGCGACGCAGGTTCGTGGGTCGGCTCGAACGGCGACCAGCGCGTCGTGCGCGCATCCCGGGCTCACCAGGCTGCTCGCGCCTTCGCAGCTCGGGCGATCTCCAGCGCCAACTGATCGAGGCCCAGCCAGCCGGCGCCGGACGCTGTTCCTCCACGCAAAGGCGGCCGCTGGATCGACCGCAATCCTGTGCGTCGTGGAGGACGCCGTAAGGCGTGCCGCGGCGAGAACCGCCGGAATGCGGGTCGCGGCGACACCCGCGGGGATGATCATGGCTGACGCCGGGCATGCTGCCGAGGCCCGAAGTCCTGCCTGTACCCGACGTCTGGCGCGCTGCCGAGACTGGCGAAGCTGCCTCGCGACGTGCAAGAGTATCCCCAAGAGCCCGGGACAGCCGTATCGGCTCTGCTCGGCGGACTCACCGGCATGGCTCAATGGGGGACCGCGACGACCAGCAGCAGCGATCCGACGAAGGTCAGGACGGCGACGACGACGAGGAACCAGCCGATGACCAGGTAGGGCTGCCCCCGCTCGGCGTGCGTGACCAGCATGACCCGGTCCGGCTGCTCGGCGTCGACGAGAACGTCGGCGGTGGTGCCCGGCTCCCAGACCCCGCCGCGTGCGCGGCTCGGGGCCACCCGCACGGCACCGTCCGGCCCGGCATACCGCAGGTACGGGTGGCGCAGCAGCACCCCCGACGTGCCGCCGTCGCGGTCCACGACCGTGGCGACGGCGCGCCTCCAGCCCTGCGCGGCCTCGGTGCGCCGAGCGCCGGTGCGGATCATCCACATGCCGATCAGCAGCCACGCGAAGCCGATCAGCCCGCCAGTCACGGCCCCGGCGTCGTTCACGGGGGCAGCCTCCGGCCGGTCGAGGGCGCATGACCACAGTCTGACGGGTACCAGGGCGGTGCGACGATGTGGGTGTGCCCGCCCGTCGTCGTATCGCGCCTGCCGACGGGCGGGCGGCGCTCGCGGTATGCCGTGCCGCCGGCTTCGCGGCGGCGCCCGGCCGCGGCGTTGGCGACGGCGGTGCGGTTCACCCTCGAGGAGCTGGCGGCGCTGGCTCCCGGCCGGTCGGTCGAGGTGCGGGTGCCGCCGTTCGGCGCGGTCCAGTGCGTGGCGGGTCCCACGCACACCCGCGGCACGCCGCCGTCGGTGGTGGAGACCGACGCCGCAACCTGGCTGGCGCTCGTCGTGGGCGAGCTGAGCTGGGCTGCCGCGCTCGGATCGGGCCGGGTCAGCGCGAGCGGCCAGCGCGCCGGCTTGGACGCCTTGCTGCCGCTGCGCTTCGCTCAACGCCAGCAATACGATGTGTTCAAGGTCTACA
>CAVYKM010000003.1:0-17271 GCA_963769085.1 uncultured Actinomycetota bacterium
CGGCGGCCTGCCAGTCTCCGGCGAGGCCGGTCGCCACCCCCTGCCAGGACAACGAATCAGCCTCCACAATCGGCACACCGAGAGCCCGTGAGAGCCGTTCCGCCTCGATGAGCAGCGAGCGTCCCTCCTCGTCGCGACGGCACAGGGTTGCTATGACACCCGCGAGGAAGAACGCGGGCGTCCGAAATGGCGAGTCCGCAGGCAGGCCGTGAGTGGACGCGACCGCAAGTCGGTACGTCCGTTCGAGACCGCCGACTCCGACGAGACAGTGCAAGACGGCCAAGGACGCGGCATACGGCTCGCGGTCTGCGCGAGCTTGCCAGTCAGGCCCCACGTGAGCCTCGGACCGCAGCAGCCAGCGGGTCATCCGGTCTTCGTCACCGATCTGCAGGCCTTGGAACGCGGCGGCCAGGCTGAGCCAGCGGTACTCGGCCAGCCGCCGGTCGCTGATCGGACGCAGCCACCCGGTGAGCCGGTCTGGGTGGCCGCTGCCTAGGCTGCCGGGCACTCCTGCCCACACGAACCTACTGAGGGCAGACCAGTCGCCCGCTGCGGTGGCATGCCGGATGGCCGCATCGAGGTCGCCGGTGTCCCAGTACCACGAGGCGACACGCTTGTGCAGCTCGGGGATCATCTCGGGCTCGCGGCTGAGCAGCTCCTCGCGCAGTGCTTCCAGCAGCAGGTGGTGGTAGCGGTAATGGCCTCCGTCGGCACTGGCCGGTCCCACAACGAGCTGGTTGTCGCGGTGGATCTGCGTCAACACGGCGGCCGACCCTCGACGCCGAAGGAGGGCGTCGCACAGGGCTGGGGTGAGCTCCTCGACGATGGACGTGCGCCGCAGGAACGCCTGGGTGTCCTCGTCGAAGGCGGCCAGGACCTCGGCACGAACGTAGTCCAGGACGTGACGCCTCGATTCGCGCGGTGTGGGCACCCCTGCAGCCGAAGGCGTCCAGGCCTGACCCCGCCGCGAGACCGCGGCGAGGTACAGACCCACCGCCCACCCTTCGTACTGGTCGACCACGGTCGGGACGTCGGCGGGCAGCACCTGCGTGCCGACCCGGTCAAACAGGCTCGCGGCCTCCTCGACGTCGAACGCCAGCTCGCGAGCGTCGATCTCGACCAGACGGTCCTCGGCGCGCGCCCGGGACAGCCACTCCGGGGTGGCCCTTCGGGTCATCAGGACCACCTGGGAGCCAGGCGGCACCCCGTCGCAGACCGCCGCAAGCACTTGGTCGCAGCACGGGTCGGTCAGCACCTGGACGTCGTCCAGCACGAGCAGATACGGCTGCGACCGCGAGGCCGCGAGCGCCGCGAGCCCCGGAAGGACCACGGCCGAGAACTCCGGCTCCACGGCGGTAATGCTCATGCGGGTCCCTCGCGCGGCTGGCCCGACCGCGTCCAACACCTCGGCAATGCGCGTGGCCAGCGCCGCCGCGTTGTCGAGGTGCGGAGCGAGACGCACCATTTCGCAGCGGCGGCCGTCGATCTCGGCCCACTGCGCGATGGTGATCGACTTGCCCGAGCCTGCCGGCGCCGTGAGGACCACGATGGGCACCGCCTCGGCAGCACGCAAATGGGCTAAGACCCTGCGGCGCAGCACCCGCGTTGGATGCGCATTCTGGAGTTCCTGCTCGGATCCCTGCCCGTTCCCGCGCAGGTCGATGGGGAAGTTCACCCGCCCCAACGCGGCATTCCCATCATCATCACGCTGCGAGTGTAGGCGGAAGGTCACCTGCACCGGGCGCACCTTCGCCAACCCCGGGCCCACCCATCGGGTGGATTCGCTGCCCGTCGTCCGGTGTCTGAGGATGGCAGAGAGCGACGGCGACGGCGAGGGAGGGGTGATGGTCACCGACACCCTGCGGGTCGGGCCGCGACCCTTCCATCTGATGGCCAAGCCGACCGGTGCGGTGTGCAACCTCGACTGCGACTACTGCTTCTTCCTGTCCAAGGAGGCGCTCTACCCCGGCAGCACCTTCCGGATGGCCGACGCCACGCTGGAGGCCTACCTGCGAGGCTTGCTAACGGCCCACAGTGGCCAGCCGGAGGTCGTCGTCGCCTTCCAGGGCGGCGAGCCAACCCTCATGGGTATGCCGTTCTTCGCGCGGGTTCTCGAGCTGGAGCGCGAGCTGGCTCAGCCTGGACAACGGGTGACCAACACCCTGCAGACCAACGCCACGCTCATCGACGACGAGTGGGCCGCATTCCTCGTCGCCAACTCGTTTCTCGTCGGGGTCTCCGTCGACGGGCCGCGGGAGATGCACGACGCGTACCGGACCGACAAGGGCGGCAAGCCGACCTTCGACCGCGTGATGCGTGGACTGGCTGCCCTGAAGCGACAGGGGGCCGACTGGAACGCCTTGACCACGGTGAATGCGGCGAACATGCAGGACGGCGGTGGCGTCTACCGGTTCCTGCGCGACGACCTCGGCGCGCAGTTCATCCAGCTCATCCCGGTCGTCGAGCGGCAGGAGGGCGACCGCGTCACGCACCGTTCTGTCACCGCGGCGGCATACGGCCGGTTCATGATCGACGTCTTCGAGGAGTGGGTGCGCCGCGACGTCGGGGCGGTCTTCGTGCAGGCCTTCGACACGGCCCTCGCGCACTGGATGGGGCTGCCCGACATGGGGTTGTGTGTCCACGCCGAGACGTGCGGCCGCTCGCTGGCCCTCGAGCACAACGGCGACGTCTACTCCTGCGACCACTTCGTCGAACCGGCCCACCTGGTGGGCAACCTTGCCGACGGGCGGACCCTGCTGCAGATCGTCGAGAGCCCGCAGCAGCGCGCGTTCGGTCGTGCCAAGCGCGAGGGCCTTCCCCATCAGTGTGTGCGCTGCGAGGTCCGGTTCGCCTGCCATGGCGGCTGTCCCAAGGACCGGTTCCTGACCACGGCGGACGGCGAGCCGGGCCTCAACTATCTCTGCGAGGGCTACCGCGCGTTGTTCCGCCATGTCGACGAACCGATGCGAGTCATGGCCAGCGTCGTTGCCCGGGGCGGCGAGGCCGCCGCCGTCATGCCGTGGTACGGGCGGCGCAACGCACAAGTCAACGGCGGGCGTGCCGGCCCGGTCGGTGTCGGCGGGAAGGAAGTACGGACGTGAGCGAGACCCAGATGCTGATCGTCGCGGCATACCCAAGCGTCGAGAACGCCCAACGCGACTTCGACGGCTTGGCCGCCCTGGTCGGCCGCACGAAGGTTCAGTCAAGCGGCGTGATCCTCGTGGGCAAGGACCCGGACGGAAGGGTCATCGTCGTCGACACGGGCGACCACCTAGGTCGTCGGGGGGCTGGCTGGGGTGGTGGAGTCGGCGTTCTCGTCGGGCTGTTCGCCCCCCCGATGCTGGCTTCGGTGGCCGTCGGCGCGGCCGCCGGCGCCGTCGTCGGCACGTTCGCCGGCCATCGGGCGCGCACTGCCATCGAGGACAAGCTCGGCGAGGCGATGCAGACCGGCTCGGCGGTCATCGTGGGCGCCTTCCCAGCCGAAGAGCGCCTCGAGGTCGAGCGGGCGCTGCCTGGCGCGCTGGCGATGTCGGTCGTCGAAACCGAGGAGCGGGGCCTGAAGGAGCTGGGCGCAGCCCTTGCCGAGGCCATGGGCAAGTTCGAGCCGGACCGCACCATACTGCCCATCCCCGACAAGGCGTTCGGTGGCACCGTGGGGCGGACGCTGCGCGAGTCGGTGGCCGACTGGTCGTTCATCCCTGGTCCGAAGCCGCCCGAGGACGCGCCGAACGTGCTCGTGGTCCTCATCGACGACGCCGGCTTCGGCTCCATCGACACCTTCGGCGGCCCGGTCGCCACGCCCACGTTCACCCGGGTCCAGCAGATGGGCGTCACCTACAACCGGTTCCACGTCACGGCCGTGTGCTCCCCCACTCGCGCAGCGCTGCTCACCGGTCGAAACCAGCACCGCGTCGGCTTCGGGTCCATTGCCGAGTACCCGGGCCCGTTCCCCGGCTACACCGCTGCCAAGCCGAAGAGCTGCACGGCCTTCCCGCGCATCCTCAAGGAGAACGGTTACGTCACAGGCGGGTTCGGCAAGTGGCATCTCACACCGGACAATGTGCAAGGTGCAGCCGGGCCGTTCGACCTGTGGCCCAAGGCATGGGGCTTCGACCACTGGTGGGGGTTCCTGTCCGGTGCCGCCGGACAGTACGACCCGATCGTGACGATGGACGACTCGACCCTCGGTGTCCCGCAGGGCAAGGACGGCGGCCAGTACTACTTCCCCGACGACCTCACCGACAAGGCCGTCGAGTGGCTGCACGCCGTGCGCGCCCAGGACAGCACGAAGCCGTGGATGATGTACTACTCCACCGGCTGCGCGCATGCCCCGCACCATGTCGCGCCGGAGTGGGCTGACAAGTACAGGGGCACGTTCGACACGGGCTGGGACGCGTTGCGCGAACAAACCCTGCAGCGGCAGAAGGCCCTGGGTATCGTCCCGCCCGACACCGAGCTCACCCCACGCCCCGACGTGTTCCCTGCGTGGGACTCGTTGACCGACACCCAGCGCCGGCTCTACGTCCGTCAGATGGAGGTCTATGCCGGCTACCAGGAGAACGCCGACTGGAACGTCGGGCGTCTGCTGGATGCCATCGAGGACATGGGGGACCTCGACAACACTCTGATCTTCTACATCTGGGGCGACAACGGCGCCAGCATGGAGGGCACCGTCACTGGTTCGTTCAACGAGATGACCTTCCTCAACGGGATCGTCCTGGACGCCGACCAGCAGCTCGCGCTCATCGACCAGTACGGCGGCATCGAGGCCATCGGCGGAGACCACACCGCCCCGCACGTCGCGGCAGCATGGGCGCACGCGATGAACGCACCGTTCCAGTGGGGCAAGCAGATGGCCAGCCACCTCGGTGGCACGCGTGACCCGATGGTCGTCGCGTGGCCGAGCCGGATCGCGCCGGACTCGACGATGCGCCAGCAGTTCACGCACTGCATCGACGTGGGGCCGACAATCCTCGAGGCCGTTGGGATCCCCGAGCCGACCAGCGTCGACGGCATCGGTCAGGAACCGATGGACGGCACCAGCTTCCGGTACTCCTTCGACGGCCCGACGGCGCCCGAACGGCATACGACGCAGTACTTCGAGATGTTCGGTGGCCGGGCGATGTACCACGACGGCTGGTGGGCGGCGTCCAAGCCCGACCGCCTACCGTGGGACTTCTCTCCCGCGACGATGCAGCGCTTTGGTCCCGACGCCGACTGGGACCCCGATACCGATGCACCGTGGGAGCTGTACTACCTCCCCGACGACTTCTCGCAAGCGCGAGAATCTCGCCGCCACCCGCCCCGACAAGGTCCAGCAGCTGCAGCAGCTGTGGTGGGCCGAAGCCGAGCGCAACCGGGTGCTGCCCCTCATGGCTGGGGTGTCGCTGATGTACGGCATGCTGCCCCCGTTGCCGACGGTTACCCGGTTCAGGTTCGCCTCCGACGTCCAGAATGTCCAGCGCGGCATGATCCCGCGAATCTACGGACGGTCCTATGCGATCGAGGCGCAGCTGCACGTGCCCGACGGTGGCGCCGAGGGGGTCATCGTCGCCAACGCCGACTTCATCGGCGGGTTCGGCCTGTGGGTCGACGGCGACGGCCTGCTACGCCACACGTACTCGCTGCTGGGCGTGGAGACCTACAAACAGGTCGCGAGCGAGAAGCTGCCGGTCGGGGACGTCAACGTGCGGATGCTGTTCGAGGCGACTGAGCCCAAACCGGGCAGCGGCGGAACCGTCACGCTCTTCATCGACGACCGGCCGGTCGGCACGGGCTCAATGCCCCGAACCGTGCCGCTCGCGTTCACCTCGTATGCCGGCCTGGACATCGGTCGCGACAACGGCCTGGTCGTCGACCTCGACTACGAGGACAAGGCGCCCTACGCCTTCACCGGAACCGTCAAGAACGTCGTCTTCGACCTGAAGCCGCTCGCCCACGACGACGAGAAGGCTCTGCACGAGCACGCGATGCAGCATGCCGTCGGGCACGGGGCGGCCGGCTGATGCGCGCCCAGCCAGCCCTGGCCCGAGACCCGACCGACCCGGGAGTCACTCCCCACCAGCCGGCCCCATCAGACCAGCAGGAAGGAAGCAGCTATGACGAGCACCAGCGATCCGAACATCGACGAGCTCGGCCCGGTCGACTACCTGGTTGTCGAGTTCCCCCCGGACGGCAGAACTTCACCGGGGAGATGGCCGACGAGCTCATGCGCCTCAGCGAGTCCGACCTGGTTCGCATCCTCGACGTCTTGATCATCACCAAGGATGAGGACGGATCGGTCAGCGCGATGGAGCTCGACGACCTCGTCGACAGCGACGACATCCGCGCGCTGGAGGCTGATCTCGCCGAGATCCTCGCTGCCGACGACGTCGCACATCTTGCCGCGGCGATGGAGCCAGGCACGGTGGCCGGGGCGATCGTCTGGGAGAACGTGTGGGCAGCCCCGTTCGCCAGCGCCGCTCGTCGCGCCGGCGGTCAGCTCATTGCCAGCGGCCGAATCCCCATCCAGGCAATCGCGGCATCCTTGGAAGCCGACCTCGCCGAGGACACCGAAGCCGAAGGAGACTGACATGCCCCTACGTCCCGCTCGTGTCGCCCGCCGTGGCGTGATCGGCGCCCCGGTCGCGCGCACCGCCGCAACAGTCGGCACGGCAGCCGTCGTCGTGCACGGCGTGAACCGCCGACAGGACCGACGCGAGGACCGACGCGACCGTCGGCGCTGAGCCCTAACAGGTCACGTGCAGCACGGCATACACGTCGCTGGGCTCGACGCCGGATAGCAGGCTGCAGGCGGCCTTGGTGCGCAAGGTGACGACCTCGACGCCGCGCCGCTGCCCTTCCTCGGCTACCTCCGCCAGCACGGGCAGGGCGCCGTTGGCTCCCGTGCCGATGACCAGCCGGGGTCCGTGCCAGGGTAGGTCCTCGTCGGCGGACAGCGGCGTGTGGCCGTAGCGGCCTCGGTATTGCTTGGATGGGCCCTTGCGACGTTTGCTCACCACGCCGCCGTTGATGACGACGTCGTGCTCGTAGCGCTCTCCCTCGACCTCGATGACCCCGAAGCTGACCAGCCTGGCCATCATGGCGAGTGCTCCGTCCTCGTGGCGTAGCGCAGGTGGACCATGCCGTTGCCGAAGCGGCGCTCGTCCAGCAGGTCCAGGGCTTGCCGCACGCCGCCAGGTAGGAAGTGCGTGCCGGAACCGACCACGACGGGAGCGAGAACCAGCTGCCACTCGTCGACCAGCCCGGCCCGAATCGCCCGCGCCGCAAGATGTGGGCCGCCCACGCCCAGGTCACGGTCCGCAGTGGCCTTCATCCGTCGGACCGCATCCGGGTCGAACTCCCGCTCGACGCGGGTCCTCGCCGTGGTAGGCGCCTGCAGGGTCGTGGAGTACACCACCTTGTCAGCGGCCTGCCAGATCGTCGCGAAGTCCTTGATGACGGGCGGTTGATCCGCGTCGCCGCCGGCTGACTCCCAGAACCGCATGACCTCGAACATCCGGCGCCCGTAAAGGTACGTGCCGATCGGCCGCGCCAGGTCGTTGACAAACGCGTGCACCTCCTCGTCTGGGTGCGCCCAGTCGAAGGTGCCGGCGTCGTCGGCGACGTACCCGTCGAGCGATGTGATCGCCGAGTAGATCAGCTTGGCCATGCCGCAACTTTCTCACGTGCCAACGGCATACCGCCCCCGCCGCAAGCGGCTAGCCCGGGCCGGGCGTGACGAATCGACTCGACTTACGTGAAAGCGCTGGACGTCCGCCGCGCCCGGGCCCGTGACCTGAAAGTCTCAGTCAGCCCGGAGGGCTACTGCGGCTCGTACTTGAACGAGAGCTGGACCTTGACGCGGAAAAGCAGCTCCCCGCCTTCGGCGATGGCGACGTCCTGGCTGGTCACCTGAGCGATCCGAAGGTCACGTACCGAACCTCCCGCCGTCGTGATGGCAACTTTTGCTGCCTCCTCCCAGGAGGTGGGGCTGGTGCCAATCACGTCGATAACGCGGTACACGCTCATGAACGCCTCCTTGCAGTGGAACGGACGGGCCCCATTGTTCACCCGTTTGGCCGATTGCGCGACGGGAGAGGCGAACTAACTCCCTAACGCTTGAGTTGGTGCCCCAGTGCCCCTCAGGCGAACACGGCCGCTGCGACGTCGACTGGGAGCGGCGTGAGCACTGCCAGCGCCCCGACATAGCCGGTGCCGAGCTCGCGGGTCCCGAGGTCGAGACACCGGATTCCGGCACGCGCCTCAGGCGGGCACGATCGAGGATGCCACCGGCGCACGTATGCCGGTTCGTCGTGATCGGAGATCTCCAGGTCTGGCAGGGCCACCCGAAGCCCGGGGCCGGCCGCCTTGAGGATCGCCTCCTTGCGCACCCATCGGGTGGTCAAGGCGAGGTCAGGTCGGTCCGCATCGAGGTCGGCCGCCGCCTCCCGGGCGCTTCCCAGCACTCTCGCCATGCCCGCCAGCCGCCCACGGACAAGCTCGACGTCGACTCCGACGGCTGTCGCGCCTCTGGTCACAACGACGACAACCCGATCCGCGCTGTGCGACAAGGAGACCCCGAACTCGGCGGCATATCGTCCCCCCGCGCGAGGGGCACCGTGGTCGGTCGCCGCACAGTCCCCACACGAACGCGTCAGGTATGCCGTGGGGTCGCCCGTGGCCGCTCGCATCGCCTGGCGCAGCAGCACGGCGCCTGTGGCGAACCGGTCGCGGTCGGCCTGCTCGCGAAAACGGGACCACCGCGCGCGTTCCAGGTCGGTCAGCTCCTCGACGTGGTGAGCGGACGGCGAGGCGACCCACAGCTGGGCCGTTAGCGGGCCGCGCGTGCGCGTGACCGCGCGGCACACCAGGTCCATGGCGCCCACAGTAGGCCGTGCGTCGCGGGCAGGACCTCACACGGCGGCAGATCCTGGGCGAGGCGGCGGATCCTGGGCACGGCGGCAGATCTTCCACGTGGCGGCGGATACAGCTGCCGCCTTTGTGGCACAGCTGCCGCCTTGGGTTCTGCGAGCGGGCCTCGGCGCTTCAGCCACCGTCGAGCAGCGTTTCGGCGCGGTCGCGGTCGAGCCGGTCGGGCTCGCTCAGCAGATGGCGCGCCGCCGGCGACAGCGCGTATGCCGTGTCCAGCAGCTCTCGCGCGGTGGCGGCTCGGCCGGCTTCGGCGTGGACGCGAGCGAGGGTGTCCAGGGCGAGCACCTCGACCTCGACGTCGTGTACCTCGTGGGCCGCGTTGAGAGCGGCTTGCAGACGTGCCGGCGCCGTGGGCTCACCAACGTCGGCGTCGAGCGCCGCCATGAGGTACCGCGCGAGCCCGGCGGCATGCCCTCCGCCGGCCGCCTCGTACCAGGCTTGTCCCGACTCTAGCGCTGCCCGCGCCGCTGGCCGGTCGCCGGTTGCGCGCAGCACCCGGGCGAGGCGGACGCGCGCGAGCGCTGCCGTGCGCCAGTCACCGGCCGCCTCGCCGGCGTCGATGGCCCGCGCCAAGGTCGAGGCGGCCGCCTGCCGGTCCCCGCTTTGCTCCTGCGCCCGACCGAGGTTGGCCAGGTGGTGGGCCTGGGCCGCCGCGAACCCCAGCCGCCGGGTAGCCTCCGCCGCTCGCCGCAGGTGGGCGACCGCGTCCTCGTAGCGGTGCTCGGCCTGCGCGAGCCCGCCCAGCATGCCCTCCAGATGGTTCAGCGCCCACTGGTCGCCGATCGGGCCGAGCAGCTGCAGCGCCTCGTCGCACGCCGCCTTCCCGGCAGCCGGGTCGCCGAGCACGCTCGGTCGCCTGCTCGCCGGGCGCTGGTTCACGATCCTCGGGGCGGTGTCGGCGGTGCTCATCCTCGCCGGGGTCCTGTCGCCGCTGAACCTGCCGGTCATCGACCTGGCCAACTTCATCGGGTATGTCCTGTGGAGCATCTGGCTGGTGGCCTTCGGCGTGCTGCTGCTGCGCCGGCCAGCAGCTGGCGCGGGCTCCACCACGGCGGCCACCCGGCCCAGCACGGCCGAACCGGGTAGGTGACCGGCAAGCACCGTCGACAGGAGGGTTGCCGTGGTGGATCACACCGGAAACCCTCCTGTCCAGGGCCGTGAGCTATCGTCGTGGCCCAGCGGTGGTGGCCCCGCCGCGGAGAGGATGCCCGTGCGACGTTCGTCAGGCCAGTTCTCATGAGTCCCGAGGACCGCCGGACCCTGCGCGTCGGGTTGGTCGGCTTTGTCGTGGCAGTGGCGCTCATCCTCGCGGCCTGGCGGGTCGTCGCGAGCGACCTGCCCGACTTCCGGGCGGCTGCGGCCCCCGCAAGCACGACGCCCTCCGAACCCCCCGCTTCGCGAACGCCCAGTGAGACCTTCGCCGTCCCGTCCCCGCCGCCGGTCACCCCGACCGAAACACAGTCCCCTGCTCCTGCCGTTTCGGAGGTCGTCGAGCCGCCGCTCAGCACGGCGGCGCCGACCGTTGCCGCGGCACCCCAGGCTGCTGCCCGCGCCGCCACCCCCAGCCCTAGCCAGCCATCGCCCTCGCCAGCACCAGCGCAGGTGCGTGGCGTTGATCTCAGCTGCGCACAGAACGGCAAGCGCATCGCCGCCACCCTCAGCTTCGTCTCGAGCGGACCCGTCGCCATCTCGGTGACCGCGGGCGGGCGTACCGAGACCTCCCGCGGAGGTGGCGCCGTGCGGATGCACGTCTCCGGCCCCGGCGACCCGGGCGCCAGCTGCGCCGCCGTCGTGGACGGTCGCCCGGTCGGTCCCGTGTCTGGGGGGCGCCGGCGGTGAGCCTGTGCTTGGTGTGACGCCGCTGCAGGCCGGCTGCACTCCGGCCGAGGCGTTGCGTCGCATTGGTTTGCTCCTCGAGCGCTCGCGTGCCGGCACCTTCCGGGTGCAGGCCTTCCGCCGAGCGACGGACATTGTGCGCGGTATGCCGGCCGGTGAGGTGAGCGCTCGCGCCGCCGCCGGGACGCTCGCGGAGCTGCCCGGGCTGGGGCCGGCGACGGCCGCGGTAGTGGCCGAGGCCAGCCGAGGCGAGCTGCCGGCATACCTGAAGTCGCTGCAGGAGCAACACGAGGGCGCACTCGTCGCAGGCGGCGAGGCGATGTATGCCGCTGTCGTCGGTGACCTGCACAGCCATTCGGACTGGAGCGACGGCGGGTCGCCGATCGACGAGATGGTCCTGTCCGCGGTCGAGCTGGGGCAGGACTGGCTGGCGCTGACCGACCATTCACCGCGGCTCAAGGTCGCGAACGGGCTGTCCGTCGCCCGGCTGACCCAGCAGCTCGGTGTCGTCGACGCGGTGAACGCGTCGCTAGGCGGGCGGTTTCGGCTGCTGCGGGGCATCGAGGTCGACATCCTCGACGACGGCTCGCTCGACCAGACGCCCGGAGATGCTGGCGCAGCTGGACGTGGTGACGGCGTCGGTGCACTCGAAGCTGGCCATGGACGCCGCCTCGATGACCCGTCGGATGGTGACGGCGGTGCGCAACCCACGGGTCAACGTCCTCGGCCACTGCACGGGGCGGCTCGTCGAGGGCGGTCGTGGGACGCGCAAGCAGTCGCAGTTCGACGCGCGGGCGGTGTTCGAGGCGTGCGCGGAGAACGACGTCGCCGTCGAGATCAACTCGCGGCCGGAGCGCTGCGACCCGCCGGATGACCTGCTGGAGCTGGCTGTGTCCCTGGGGTGCCTCCTCGCGTTGGACTCCGACGCGCATGCGCCGGGGCAGCTGGACTTCAAGGCGTACGGGTGCGGGCGCGCGCAGCGGCTCGGCATACCGGCCGAGCGGATCGTCACGACCTGGCCGGTGGAGCGGGTGCTGGAGTGGGCCGGGCGCGCGGCCTGACGGGCTGGCTCAGGCCGGCGGGCTGAGGCGGACCAGCTCGGGGCGCAGGTCGGCGACCGAGGCCGCGCCCAGCAGCGCCATGGTCCGGCGAATCTCCGCGCCGAGGATGTCGACGACGCGCTGCACGCCCGCCTCGCCGCCGGCCATCAGCCCGTAGAGGTAGGCGCGCCCGACCATCGTGCTGTTCGCGCCGAGCGCGAGCGCGGCGACGATGTCGCCTCCGGAGAGGATGCCGGTGTCGACGATGATCTCGCGGTCCGGGCCGAGCACGTCGCGTGCCTGCGGGGAGCACCCGAAGCGGCACCGGCGCGCGGTCGAGCTGGCGCCCGCCATGGCTGGACAGCACGATCGCGTCGGCACCGGCGTCGAAGACCGCCTTGGCGTCGTGGACCGTCTGGATGCCTTTGACGACCAGCGGTTTGCGCCACTTCGAGCGGACCCAGTCCAGGTCGGCGAGGGTCATGGACGGGTCGAAGAGGACGTTGAGCTTGTCGCCGATGGTGCCGTCCCAGCCGGTCAAGCGCGGCGAAGTCCAGCGGCTCGGTGGTGAGCAGGTTGGCCCACCAGGACGGGTAGCGGGCCATGTCCAGCAGGGTCTTGGGGGTGAGGGTCGGCGGGACGGACAGGCCGTTGCGGGTGTCCTTGAGCCGGGCGCCGGCCACCGGCGCGTCGACGGTGAGGACGAGCGCCTCGTAGCCGGACCCTTCCGCGCGGGCCATGAGGTCCTCGGCTGCGGCCCGGTCCCGCCACACGTAGAGCTGAAACCAGAGGCGGGCGCTCGGCACCGCCGCTCGCACGTCTTCGGGGGTCGTCGTGCCCAGGGTGGACACGGCATACGGTATGCCGGCCCGCTCGGCGACCCGTGCGACGGCTGGCTCGCCCTGCGTGGTGCATGAGGCGGGTGAAGCCGGTCGGCGCGAAGGAGAACGGGAGGGCGCTGCGGCTGGCCGAGCATCGTCGTCTCGGTGCTCAGGTGTGAGACGTCGTGCAGGACGTGCGGCTGCCACTCGAGGCGCTCGAACGTGTCGCGGGCCCGTCGGATGCTGGCCTCGGTCTCGGCGGCGCCGTCGACGTAGTCGAAGACCGAGCGGGGCGTGCGGCGGCGGGCGGCGGCGGCGAGGTCCTCGATGGTGAGCGCGTTGGCCAGGCGGCGCCGCTGCGCGCTGGGCTCTGGGCGCTTGAGGCGGATGAGCGGAGCCAGTCCGGACCAAGTGGGCACCCTGCGCTGGGTCATGGACCCACTCTGGCGGCGGGGCAGGGCCAGGCGCCAGTGGCTGGGTTCGCGCCGCCGGGTGCCGCCAGGGCGCCCGACCTTGCGCCGCCGGCCGACCCTTGGCGGCGGTTGACACGCCGGCTGTCCTCGATGGGACGGGTTCCCTACCCGGTTCGCGGCGCGAAACCTCCCATCGAGCGGTCCTCGGTGCGGCCGCAGCGGCTGCCATGCGCAGTCGCCGAGCGATCAAGGTGATTTGAGGGGCCTGGCGGCGTCCCCTATGCTGGCGCGAGTCCTCAACGGATCCGAGCGCGGCTCGGCGGCGAGGGTCTGCGCAGGGATGCCAGGTCCCCATCGTCTAGCGGCCTAGGACTCCGCCCTTTCACGGCGGCAGCACGGGTTCGAATCCCGTTGGGGATACGCTTTGTCTCGGTCTCGCGTGAGGCCCCGTAGCGCAGTTGGTTAGCGCGCCGCCCTGTCACGGCGGAGGTCGCGGGTTCGAGTCCCGTCGGGGTCGCTGGTGCCCGCTGGGCCCAAGGCCAGGTAGCTCAGTTGGTACGAGCGTCCGACTGAAAATCGGAAGGTCGACAGTTCGATCCTGTCCCTGGCCACCACACGAAACCGCAGGTCAGCGCGTTGCGCGGCCTGCGGTTTGTGGTTCCGCAGGCCGGTTGACAGCGACTTCCTGACAGCAACGTGCGACCGAGCGGCGTCATGCCAACCGCTCCCCGAGCAGCCGCAAGGCCTTGCGCTTCTCCTCCAGGGACGCGTGCGCGTAGATCGTCATCGTCACGTCGATGCCGCTGTGCCCGACGATCTGCTGCACGATGTGCGGCGCCACGCCCTCCGACAAGCAGCAGGGTCACGCAGGTGTGCCTCAGGTCATGGAACCGCGGCAGCGGATCATCGAGCACCTTGCGGACCTGGTACCAGCTGCGCGAGAGGTTGTCCGGCTCGATCGGCGTCCCGATCGTCGTGGTGAAGACCATCCCGGTGTCGACCCACCGGGCACCAGCAGCCAACCGTTCCTTCCCCTGAGCCACCTTGTGGACGCGGAGGGCCTCCACGACCGGAGCGGGCAAGGGAACGGTGCGGCGCGAGGTCCGGGTCTTGGGCGGCAGCAGCTGCAGCTTCCCGTCCACCCGCTGCAGTGTTCGAGCCACCTGCAGTGTCTCGGCATCTAGATCGACGTCCTCCCACCGCAGACCCAGTAGCTCACCACGCCGCAAGCCCAGATAGACGGCCAGCACGTACAGCGCAGCGAGCCGGTCCGACCGCACGGCCGCAAGCAGCTTCCGCGCCTGCTCCGGCGAAAGCCCAGTCCCCACCTCGTACCGCGGGGCTGGCACCTGGACCAGCTTCGCCACGTTCCGCGTCACCAGCTCGTCGCGCATCGCATTCTGCAAACCGGCACGCAGCACGGCATGCACAAACTGCACACCTCGACGACCCATGCCCCGCTGCTGAAGCCCGAGGACCATCTCCCGCACATCATGCACGGCCAACATCCGCAGCTTCTTGCGACCAATGCCCGGGCCGATGTGCCGGCGAACCACGAGCTCGTAGCCCTGATGCGTCTTCGGCGCCCGGCTCGGCTTCACCACCGTCGCCAGCCAATGATCCAGGTACTGCTGCACCGTCCAGTTCTCGACCGGAACTCGCACACCCCGATCGAGCTCACGCTGCAGCTCCGTCAGCCTCTCCCGAGCCTGAGCCCGAGTCTTGCCGTACACGTGCACCCGCTTGCGGCCACCCCGATTCGTCGCCGCATACGTGGCACCGACCCAACGCCCGTCGGTTCGCGCGCCAGATGCTGCCCTCGCCGTTAGCGCGCCGGGTCATGATGCCTCCGACACCATCCGATCGACCAACTCACGACAGGCCGTCGACCGGCACCAAGCGACGTCGCCCGATCTTGATCGACGTCAACAGCCGCATCCGCATCAGGTCATAGATCGTTGACCGCGCCGACCCCGAGGACCTCCGCGGCCTCCTCGGGGCTCAAAAGCAACTTCTCCACCTCAATCACCCTTCCTGCTGCGCCTGGCATCAACTGTCGTCCCGCCGTCGCGGCCACCCGCTCTCGGATGGTCTGGCCGACTCGGCGGCCGTCAAGGCGTCCTCAACAATCGCTTTCGCTCCCACTGCCGCCCCTGCCCTTCATGCTGCTTGTCGTTCCGCTCTGCGTCTTTCGGCTCGTGCTTGGGCGTACTCGCGTGCCCGGGCGGCCGCGGCGAGGGCCAGGGCTTCGTCGCCGGCGGTTTGCCAGCCCGTGCCGACGTAGACCCAGTGCCCGACCACGAGGGTGGTTTCCTGCCTCGTCGTCGGCCAACAGCCGCGCTTCGAGGTCGGCCAGGTCGATCGGCTCGCCGGTTCGGCGGGACTGGGCCGCCAGGGCTTGCCAGCGGGCCCGGGCCCGGCGCAGCGCACCGAGGGTGATCGAGTAGCGGCGGGACTTGGTGGAGAAGTGCCCGCGGAAACCCAGCATGTGCACCCACTTGCCGAACAGCGCATACGGGGAGGCGATCCCGTCCGCGTCGTAGGCCCGGTCGGCCAGCTGGCGGCACACCCGCTGCATCACCTCAATGTGCGGGCGTGCGCGTCTCTGCGCGGGTGAGGTCTCCGGCGTCCTTGGTGGCGTACTTGGCCAGGTAACCCGCCACTTGCCCGGCGGTCAGCGGCCCGGTCGGGTCGTCGGTGCGCTGCCCCGGTCGCACGATCCGCACATCGACCTGCCGGCCCCAACACAACCGACGCGGCACGTCGTCGTCATCGACACCGGGAACGAGAACCTCGACACCCGGCACCGCAGCCCGAACGGCTCGGGCGAGGGCCGTGGCGTCCGAGGGTGCGGGTGCGCCGATGCCCTCGGCGGCCGGGCCGTCGAGGCGGATCAGGGCGTGGAAGTGCACCAACCCACGCCGCTGGTACTCGGCGACCTTGGCGTACTGCACCGACGCCACCTCACCGAGCCGGGACTCGGCCACACCGAGCGTGCGGGCCAGGGCGCGGCGTAGCGCGATGGTGAACCGGCGCCACAGCTCCGGGGCCCACCACTGCCACACCACCGCCGACGCGGTGTCGTAACACTCCTGGCAGAGCGGCGCCCCTACCAGCTCGTCGCCTGGTCTGTGCACGGCCATGCAGCTCGTCGGCGAACCGTGCTCACACGCTGTCTCGCGGGATCGGGGGCGGCAGCGGCGGCCATCCTCGTGCGCGGTGTGCACGGGCCCGAACGAGGGCGCCGTCAGCGTGACGAACAGCAGCGGATTGGCAGCCACGGTCTCGGGAACGGTTTTGCCGCCGGTCACCCCGGCGGTGACCATGGCGAAGGTGTCCCGGGCGTAGACGCGGCTACAGCTGGGGCAGGCCTCGGCGCGGCGGTTGCCGCACCGTACGTGCAGCACCCCCAGCGGCGCCTGCGTCCGAGCTGAAGGTGTCGACCACGGCACCGGTGGACCGGTCGACCCGGACGCAGGAGCCGTGCAGCCGGATCGGCCGGGCGCAGTGGCCGACCCGGGCCGCGGCCTCGGACCAGTCCCGCCAGGAGCCGTCGACCAGCCGGCGGCGCACATCCCCTATGGCTCGTTCGGACAGTCCGCTCAGGTCCAGCGGCGCGTACTCGCCGATCAGCGTGGTCATGCTGCATCACCGAAGTCCAAGAGGCCTTGCTGGGCGCCGGGCAGGACCCGGCCCGGCCGGCCCACTGTCACCGCCACCCACGCCGTCTCTGATGTCGGCTTCGCAACGGGTCGGCGGGTTCCCGGTGCGGCGCCGGCCCACCATCCCGCGGTCACCTGCCACTCCCCGGCCGCTGCCGCGCACGCCGCCACCACCGGGCAGCACAGGCACATGTCCCGCATCTCCCTGGCGGCGCACGTCTGTGACGTCGACGGCGTCGGCGGTCCACGGCAACTCCAGCCGAGTCGCGCAGAGCGCGGACTCCAGCCACGCGTGTCGCGCGGATGACGCGGTCATGGTGACCCCTCGCGGTCAACAACAACCGCCGACGCGTGCCGTGGGGTTCGCGGGGACCGGGGCTTGCGCGGACGGGCCGCGATCGGAACAGGCGCCGCCAGCCCCACCGGCTCGCAGTCACTGTTCGGCAGCCACGGTGGCGCGGGCCCGGGCGGGGTGGGTGGCGGCAACCTCGCGGACCAGCTGGTCGCTCCACCAGTGCGCGCGGACCAGGTCCACGGTGCCGTCGTCGCCGACGACGTACCCGGTGCCCGGGGCGGCGGGGCTGAT
>CAVYKM010000004.1:0-72962 GCA_963769085.1 uncultured Actinomycetota bacterium
GGCAGAGACCGGCGCGGACGCGTTCACCGCGCTGAGCACCCCCACCGTGGTCGACGGACAACGCGCCTCCGCGCTGCCGTTCACCGCCACCCGCACCCAGGCGCTGCTCGCCGCCCTGGTCGTGTTCCACCTGCTGCCCCACGGGTTCCGCGCCCGCGACCTGCGCGCGCACCTCGCCACACTCCTCGGCCTGCCGGCCGGACTCATGACCGCGGGACAGCTAACCTACGACCTGCGCCGACTGCGCCTGCACGGGCTGATCGCCCGCATCGAGGGCACCCACCGCTACACCGTCACCGACCATGGGCTGCGCCTGGCCGTCTACCTCACCCGGGTGCACCGCCGCCTGCTCTGCAACGGGCTCGCAGACCTCCTCGACCAGCACGCTATCCCGACGCCGGCACGCCGGGCCCTGGACAGGTTCAGCGCCGCCGTCGACCGAAACATCCATGAACACAGGCTCATCGCATGAAACTTGACTCAAGAACACGACCCTCAGAACTCAAGCCCTCTAGCCATCGCGCGACCGCGCGAGGGAACCCATCCGCGCTACCTCACTTGGGCGCTGCGCAGCAGGCCAGTCCTCGACCACTTCACCAACAACGCATCCGGGATTTCGCGCTACGGGCTCACCACGGCTGGGTTGATATTCGCCCCGATCCCCATGGCCGATTGCGAAACGCAGCGGCGAATAGCGGACTTCCTCGACGACCGCGTCGCCCGCCTTAACCGGATCATCACTGCCCGGCGGCGGCAGATGGCCCTCATGGACGAGCAGGTTCGGTCGCTGTCCGATGAACTGCTGTCCTACATCCACGAGCCGCGGGTACGTCTCGGTTGCTTTGTTCGTCGGATCGAACAGGGGTGGAGCCCCCAGTGCGATGCCGTCCCGGCGCAACTTGGTGAATGGGGTGTATTGAAAGTCGGCGCGGTCCAGCCAGGGTGGTTCGATGCATCCGAGAACAAGCGTCTGCCGGACCGCGAGGAGCCGAAGCCTGAGTATGAAGTGCGTGCCGGCGATCTACTGGTGAGCCGGGCCAACACGCCTGAACGGGTGGGCTTCTTCGCCGTGGTCCCGACGGACGTGCAGCCTCGGTTGATCCTGTGCGACAAAATCATGCGGGTCCAGGTAGACGGGGTGTTCGATCCCAACTTCGTTGCATTTGTCGCCCAGTCGCGCCGGACACGCGACGAGTTCACTCTGGCTGGCACTGGCACGTCGGGCTCCATGGTGAACATCAGGGGGGAAGACGTCCGCGATATGGCCTTGCCTCTACTTTCCGAGGCGAGTCAGCGAGCCCTTGTCCTTGCATGGCGGCAACAGTCCGAGGACTTGCAGGGCGCCGAAGGTTTGCTGGGCTCATCGATTCACCTGCTGCAGGAGTACAAGCTGTCACTGATCACCGCGGCGGTGACTGGCGAGCTCGACGTGACGACGGCGGGCAGTGGGATTCCGGGATGAGGGGCGTATGAGCATCACGAAGGAGTCGGCGTTCGAGTCGAACATCGAGGCGCACCTGCTGGCGCACGGGTGGGAGCAAGGTCGAGCCCGGCGTCGTACGACCGGGTCGCTCGGGCTCTACCCCGACGAGCTGGTCGCGTTCGTGCAGGCGTCGCAGCCGAAGAAGTGGGAGCAGCTGGTCGGCCGGCACGGCGGCGAGGCCAAGGCGCGGCAGAAGTTCATCAAGGGGGTCGCCGACGAGATCGACCTCGCGGGCACGATCCACGTGCTGCGCAGCGCGGTGAAGGACTCGGGCGTCACGTGCGGCTGTGCTACTTCAAGCCGGCGCAACGGCCTGACGCCGGACCTGGGGAGCGATACGAGGCGAACCGGCTCGACGGTGACGCGGCAGCTGCACCACTCGGAGTCGAACCCGGCGCGACTCGGTCGACCTGGCGCTGTTCGTCAACGGCATCCCGGTGGCGACGGCGGAGCTGAAGAACCCGCTGACCGGCCAGGGCGTCGAGCAGGCGATGACGCAGTACCGCGACGGACCGGAACCCGAACGACCTGATCTTCCGAGCCCGGACGGTGGTGCACTTCGCGGTCGACCCGGACCGGGTGGCGATGACGACCCGGCTGGCGGGGCAGGAGACCGGTTCCTGCCGTTCAACCAGGGCTCGGCGGCGCCGGGCCGGCCGGGCGGCGGGCAACCCGGTCGAACCCGGGCGGCTACCAGACGGCGTACCTGTGGGAGCAGGTCTGGCAGCGGGACGCGTGGCTGGACCTGCTCGGGTCGTTCGTGCACGTGGACACGCGGCGAGGGGTCGAAGACGCGGGCGCGGTGATCTTCCCGCGGTTCCACCAGTGGGACGCGGTCCGCTCGACCTGGACGGCGACCCGCGCGGGACGGGGCCCGGGCGTCAACTACCTGGTCCAGCACTCGGCCGGGTCGGGCAAGTCGAACACGATCGCCTGGCCGGCGCACCGCGCTCGTCCACCGGCTGCACGGCGCGGCGGACTGACGACAGCCGGTGTTCGACAAGGTCATCGTGATCACCGACCGGGTGGTGCTGGACCGGCAGCTGCAGGACACGGTCTCCCAGTTCGAGCACACCCCGGGGTGATCGAGCAGATCGACGAGAACTCCGCCCAGCTGCGCGGCCGCGCTGGAGGGCAAGCGGCCCGGATCATCATCACCACGCTGCAGAAGTTCCCGGTCGTCGCCGAGACGCGCCGACGCAAGGTCGTGCCGGGCCGCCGGTTCGCGGTGATCGTCGACGAGGCGCACTCCTCGCCAGTCCGGTGAGGCGGCGAAGGAGCTGAAGACGGTCCTGGCGGCGGCGAGGGCGACGCGGCCCTGGACGGCGGCCGAGGCGGCCGAGGCAGCGGCCGAGGCGGCCGCGGAGGACGCCGACGAGGCGCTGCTGGCCGAGCGCCGACGGCCCGCGGCAAGCAGGACGAACCTGTCCTTCTTCGCGTTCACCGCGACCCCGAAGCCCAAGACCCTGGAGACTGTTCGGCCAGCGTCCGGACCCGGCCGGCGAGCGAGCAGCGTGCCGTTCCACCTGTACTCGATGCGCCAGGCGATCGAGGAGGGGTTCATCCTCGACGTGCTGGCCAACTACACGACCTACGCCACGTACTACCGGCTGGCGAACGCCGACCCGCGCGACGACCCCGAGGTACCGACGCGCAAGGCGCCGGCGGCGCTCGCCCGGTTCGTGTCGCTGCACCCGTACGAACCTGGCGCAGAAGGCCGAGATCATCGTCGAGCACTTCCGGCACAAGACCGCGGGCAAGATCGGCGGGCACGCCAAGGCGATGGTGGTCACCCGGTCGCGGCTGCACGCGGTGCGCATTCAAGCAGGCGCATCGACGCATACATCGCGACGCAAGGGCTACGACAGGGCGAGCGGCCGTTGCGGGCTCTGGTCGCGTTCTCCGGCGACGGTGCTCGACCCGGACGCCCCCGAGGCGCCGGCGGTCACCGAGGCCGGCGATGAACGGGTTCCCCGAGGCGCCAGCTGCCGAAGCGGTTCGACACCGACGAGTACCAGGTGCTGGTGGTCGCGGAGAAGTACCAGACCGGGTTCGACCAGCCGCTGCTGCACACGATGTACGTCGACAAGAAGCTGACCGGGGTCGCGGCCGTGCAGACCCTGTCCCGGCTCAACCGCACCCACCCGGGCAAGGACGGACACCTTCGTCCTGGACTTCGTCAACGACGCCGAGGAGATCCAGGCGGCGTTCGAGCCGTTCTACGAGGAGACCTTCGCGACGCCGACCGACCCGAACCTGCTCTACACGCTGGAGCACGACCTGATGGCCGCTGACGTGCTGCTCCCCGGCAGAGATGGACGCCGCCGTCGCTGCGCTGCTCGTCGGAGGACGCCGCCAGGCAGTCGGTCATCTACGCCAACCTCAACCCGGCCGTCGGGCGGTTCGCGGCGCTCGACGAGGACGCGCAGGAGGCGTTCCGCCGGACGCCTGGAGCACTTCTGCCGCGCGTACGCGTTCCTCGCCCAGGTCATGCCGTGGACCGACCGCGACCTCGAGCGGCTGTACCTCTACGGGCGGCTGCTGCTGCTGGAGCTGCCCGCGGGCGACAACGACCCCATGCCGCAGGTGAGCAAGTCGGTCCAGCTGACCCACCTGCGGATCGCGGTCACCTCCGACGCCGCCATCGCCCTCACGGCCACCGACGAGCCCGGCATCGCCCTCCCCGGCGAGGGCAAGGGCCGAGGCCGAGCCGGTCCTCGACAAGCTCTCCGCGCTCATCGCGGCGATGAACGACAAGTACGGCGCCGACCTCGGCGACGCGGACAAGGTCTGGGTCGACCAGCAGTGGGCAGTCGTCAAGGACGACGACGACATGAAGCAGTCGCCCTCAACAACGACCGCAGCCAGTACGAGATGGTCCTCGAGCAGAAGATCAAGGACCTCCTGGTCGACCGGCACGACAAGAACGGCGAGCTCTTCGACCTGTTCTTCGCCAACCCCGACTTCCAGGTCTCCCTCGTCCGCTACCTCGCCGGCACCTACGACGAGTTCCGCAAGGAGTCGATCTCGTGAGTCTCGAGGACGCAGCCGTGACTCGGCACCCCGAACCACCATGGCTCCACGCTCTGCTCGGTGGAGATTTGACGCCTGATGTGCCCGTGTCACGAGACTCGAGCATACGGGAGTACTCATCGAGGCTTCGCCCGCAATGGCTGAACTTGCGTGCGTGGCGGCGCTGAGTGGAAGGCCATTCCAACAGCAGTTCAGGTCTTCGATCCGACTGTCGGCCGCGGCGTCATGCTCGAGACCGTCTCGCGTGCTCTTCAGGCAGCCGGATCGGAAGTGCACGCGACCGGGATGACATCAACCCACGAGTCCTCGAGTCAACACGCGCCTCGTCGAGGCCAGGCGTGAGGCGTGGTTCTCGCGGTGGGCAACGTGCTCACGACGAAGTCGTGCCCACAGCGAGCGTGGAGCTCGTCGTGTCAGAGCCGCCTTGGGCGCTCAACTGGCACGGCGCCGCGCCTACTGTTCAGGCGCGAAAAAGACAGGTGGGTGGTACCCCCATGGCCTCGGACGTGTGAACGACGCTGGGTGGCTCTTCCTGCAGCGCAGGATGGCGGCCATGCGGTCCGGGAGCAGGGTGGCTCGCGATTCGTCACCTTCGTGAATCCCGCCATGCTCTATGACACGCCGGGTAAGGGTTGCCGCAACTGGCTCGTCGAGGACGACCTTCTTGAGGCTGTGGTTCGTCTGCCAGTCGGAATCGGGGAGAACACCGAGATACCGCTGTACGTCGTGGTCCTTCGGACCGGCAAGCCCGCCAGTCTAAAGGGCCGAGCGCATGTGATCGATCTCCGCGGATACATGACGACCCGTGACAAGGGGCTCGACGACGCATCGGCGGTGACGGATTGAAGCTCCTTTGGTCCCCGTTGGAGACGAGGCGGCCGGGGCCGAGCAATCGCATCGTCTCGCTCGAGTCGTTTAAGCGACAGCTGGTCTCCGTCTCAGTCTCACCGAACGGCGACGCGTCGTTGTCGTTTCGGACCGAGGTCTCGTCCGTGGATCCCGGCACCGACGTCCGGGACCGATACGGGCCGGTGTCGGTCGAGTGGGCCGACGTGGGGCCACGCTTCGTGTCGTTCACCGTTGAGCGATTCTTCGACGCCAGAGTGGCGGCAAACCTCCACGCGGTGTCCAGTTCACGCGGCTGGCAGCGCTCTTCACGGCCGCGCCCGAGGTTCGCGCGCCTGGTCAGGACGCCGACAGCGCTGCAGGCGACGTCGTTTGGTTGCCCACGGGGCGGGGTCCCGTGACGACGACGACGCCGACCGGAGTTGCCGGTAGAGTCCTCCGACTGCACGTGAACCCCGCAATTGTGCACCCGGATTACCTCGCGGGATGGCTCAACAGCGACGAGGGGACGCTCGCCGTCCAGAATGCTCTTGCCCGCGCAGCCAGCGGCCGAGTTCATCAGCGCGGTGCGGTCGGACCAAGCATCCCTGTGGAAACTCATGGACGAGCTCCCAGTCCCCGTTCGCTCCAGCCAAGAGCAACTGCAACTCGCGGAGTCCCTGCTCACGCTTCGACGCGTGGAGACGCTCGTCCAGGCGGCACGCGCCGACCTATGGTCCGGGGACAAGGTCGCTGATCTCGTCGTCAGCCCCTTCGAGCCGCTTCTGGATGACTCCTTGGAGCGTTGGACCGCCAGCCTCCCCTACCCATTCGCTACGGCCCTCTGGACGCTGACCAGCCGCAACTCCATCGACGCCCGACATCGGCAGATCTTCCATACGTGGGAGTCGTACGCCGCGTTCCTGGCCACCGTGCTCCTGTCGGCGTTGCGACAGGATGCGGATCTCGCCGAAGTGGAGGGCACGAGTCTGCGGAGTGCACTCGATGGACACGGCCTCAGCTTGGAACGCCCCTCATTCGGCGCGTGGGCGGTTGTGATCCAGCGGCTGTCGGCTCGATTCCGCAAGCTCCTTAACGACGACGCAGACGACCGTGCCCGAGCGACCCAGTTGTTCGGTGGTGCGCCTCCGGCTGTGATCGAAGCCATCATCCAGCCCGGGTGTGTCCAACTTCTGACGGATGTCAACGCCAAACGCAACACGTGGCACGGTCACGGCGGGGCGACAAGTGATTCCATGCTCCAGTCGCAGATCGAGTACCTCATGTCGGCGTTGGAGGACCTCCGATCGCTCGTCGGCGAGGCTTGGACCCGCCTGCCGCTCGTGCGTGCGGGCAAGGCCACCAGCCGTCGGGGCGAGATTCGGCAAGAGGTCGAGGTGGTCATGGGAACGAACGTGCCGTTTCGCCCCGCTTCGTTCGTGGTCGGTTCGATCATGGACGAGGGAGAGCTGTACCTCGCAACAGACGGTTGCGCCAAGCCAGTGCCGCTCAGCCACCTAGTCGTTCTGAGATCCGCCCCGGCGAGTGACCGTTTTGCCTGCTACTTCTTCAACCGAGCCCATGCCGACAGCGTGCGCATGGTGAGTTACCAGACCACGGAGAGGGGCGAGATCAACGAACCTCGTGCCGAGTTCGCCGAAGACCTCGACTGGCTTTGGTCCCCGCCAGTGAGCCGCAGCCACAACCCACAACATCGCACAGCAGACGCGCCCGAAGTGCATAACGTCGGCTAATTCTTTAGAATCAACCGCCGTTCTTACAAGATTGAGTGCATCTCGACAGACGAGTCTCGACACGCACCACCACGACAGCGGGCGGCTCAGTACGCCTGGGCCATGTTCGTGAACCGGCTGTAGTGGCCCTGGAACGCCACCACGATCGTGTCGGTCGGGCCGTTGCGGTGCTTGGCGACGATCAGGTCGGCCTCCCCCGCCCGCTGCGACTCGCGCTCGTAGGCCTCCTCCCGGTGCAGCAGGATGACCATGTCGGCGTCCTGCTCGATCGAGTTGTGCACGGCAATGCCGTTGGCGATGAAGTTGTGCCCGCCGAGGACGGTCGCGTCGAAGACCTGCTCGACGCCGTCCGGCTCGATCGAGACGACCGGGTCCCACACCACGTCGTTGACGGCATACAGGTCGAGGTCGGCCGAGTCGAGCACCGCTGCCATCCGGTCGAGGCGCTCGCGCGAGGGGTCGTGCCGGCCAAGCATGGCGGGCGCCTTGGCCTCGCTCATCACCTCGCGGACCCGCTCCCACACCTCGGCCTGGACGTCTGCATCGGCCGGCGCAGGCGCGTCGGGGACGCAGCAGAGTCAGCAGCCGCTCGCCGGTGCTGCGTACCGGCCAACAACCCCGATCTCCTGCAGGAACCTGCGCTGGCTGTCGTCACCGACGATGTCGAGCCGGTATGCCGGGTACCGCGCCTTCCCGGGGCTTCCGGGGGACGGCCCGCCGCCAGCGCCCTTGCCGCGAGCGCGGATTCGTGTCGAGATGCCGAAGCGCAGCAGCAGCCGGGACACGTCGTCGACGAGATGGCGCGAGGGGGACGTGAACGAGATCCGGCCGCCGCCCTCGTCCACGGTGACCGAGCCGGCCGCCGCCCACAGGTGCTGCACGAACAGGGCGATCTGGCGTTTGGGTGCGTGGTACAGCTCGACCGGCACTCGCCGCTTGTGCGCCTTGGCCTTGGCCACCCCGAGCTTGTCCAGCCAGTCTCCGACGACGTTGCGCCGCGAGGAGTCGAGTACGAAGTCCGGGTGGCCGAGCAACCGGGCCAGCAGGATCACCCGCGAGTCGTCCCACGGCTCGAACCACGCCGGCGCGGGCACGTGCCGCGGCACCGCGAGAGGCGTGCCGGTGCGCAGGTCGCGCAGCGGCGCCCACCCGGCATACGTGAGGAAGGGGTGGTTCTCCGTCGCGCGCAGGGCCTTTCCCGACTCGAGGGTGAGCCTGAACACCGGACGGGTGCCGGTCGGGAACACGTGCGTGAGGTGGCGCCGCACGTAGCGCAGCGACTCGTCCAGCGCCCACACCGGGACGTCGCGGGCGCCAGCCGAGTGCAGCGCGCCCATCGTCGTCTCGGCGCCGGTGTCGGCGCGCAGGACCCGGGTTTCCGCGGTGAGGCAGCCCGACTCGCGCAGGTCGGACATCTGCGGGCGCTTGTCGGTGCGCTGCTCGGGCCCACGGTTGAGCTGGGAGATCGCGATCACGGGCACCTCCAGTTCCTTGGCCAGCAGCTTGAGCGCCCGCGAGAACTCGGACACCTCCTGCTGGCGCGACTCCACGCGCTTGCCCGAGGTCATCAGCTGCAGGTAGTCGATGACGACGAGCTTGAGGTTGTTGCGCTGCTTGAGCCGGCGGCACTTGGCGCGAATCTCCATGAGCGACATGTTCGGCGAGTCGTCGATGAACAGCGGCGCGTCTGAGACGCGGCCCATCGTCGCGGCCAGCCGCTGCCAGTCGTCGTCGCGCATCGTGCCCTTGCGCATGTGCTGCAGCTGGATCTGCGCCTCGGCCGACAGCAGCCGCATGGTGATCTCGGTCTTGCTCATCTCGAGCGAGAACAGCACCGCCGCCATCCGGTGCTTGATCGCCGCCGTCCGGGCGATGTCCAGCCCCAGCGTCGAGTTGTGGGTCGGGATCATCGCGCTGCCGGCCAGGTAGAGGTGGTCCGCCGCGGCGACCTCGATGCACCGCACCGGCACGGACGCCACCGGCCGCACCGCCTCCACCTTCCACACCTGGTACCCCACCTCGGCACCGCAGCCGGCTCGCGCTCGACCACGGTGAGCACCCGCCGCCGCATCAGGTCCGCGAGGCCCTCGCTCGTCAGGACGCGCCGCTGACCGAACAGCGCCACCCGCCACTGGTGCTCGGCGTCGGCAACGAGCACCGACCCGTCCGAGAACGCCACCTCGTAGCAGGGCCGGTCGACCATGACCTCGGTGGCGCCGACCACCTCGCGTCGGGCGGCCGTCGCCGCCGAGCACCTGATCGCCCACGGCGACCTCGCCCATCGTCGTCCAGCCCTCCGGCGTGCGCAGCGGGGTGTCGAGCGCGAGCGCCTTGCCCATCGCCGGCCGGGCCGCGACGACGATCATCTGACCCGGGGTGCAGGCCGTTGGTGAGCTGGTCGAGGTCGGTGAAACCCGTTGGCACACCGGTCATCTGCCCGGACTTGCCGGAGGCGACCTCGATCTCGTCGACGGTCATCTCCAGGATGTCGCCGAGCACGTTGTAGTCCTCGCCCCCGCGCTTGTCGGAGACGGCATACACCTCGGCCTGGGCCGCGTTGACGATGTCCTCGACGTCGCCGCCGCCCTGGGCGAACCCGAGCTGGACGATCTTGCGTGCCCGCCTCGACGAGCCGGCGCAGCACCGCCCGCTCGGCGACGATCTGCGCGTAGTAGCCGGCGTTGGCCGCGGTCGGCACCGAGGAGATGAGCTGGTGCAGGTAGGCCTGGCCGCCGACCCGGGCCAGCTCGCCGCGCTTGGTCAGCTCGTCGGAGACCGTGATCGCGTCGGCCGGCTCGCCGCGCCCGTACAGGTCGAGGATCGCCTCGTAGATCGACTCGTGCGCCGGCCGGTAGAAGTCGGCGCCGCGCAGCACCTCGACCGAGTCGGCGATGGCGTCCTTGGACAGCAGCATGCCGCCGAGGACCGACCGCTCGGCGTGGACATCCTGTGGAGGAAGCCGGTCGTCACCCGCCCCATCGTCAGGGCCGGGGAACAACTCATGGATCGTCACGCGCCCCGATCCCCTACCTTTCGATCCGTCGGGCCTCACCGGCACCGTCCCAAGTCCAGCACTGAGCACCGACAAGGTTTCGAGAAAGGCCGTTGACCTGCGCGTATGTCGGTTGCCGCGGCGTGTGTACGCCGTGAAGGAAGGGGGTCTGTGCCGGCCGCGACGTTGCGACGGCGCAACGCTAGGACCCTGGTCGCCTCGGGCTCAACCGCAGGCTGTGGACCCCGCTGTTGACGCCTTGTGCGCAACGCCGGGGCCCGGAGTGGACAGGCTGTGGACAACATGTAGACGGGCCAATTCGTTGGCGAGCCTGGTGAGCGTGACGACGTGCGGTCGACGGAGGTCCACCGCTGTGGAGAACAAATAGTTACGGGCGTGTTACGGCGCGGCCTCGGCTCTGTTACCCCTTCTTGCTCGCCCCTGCGGGTGGAGACGAACCCGCCCAATGCGCCAGCGAAATCGCCGTCTAGTCTGGGGTCATGTGCCGGAACATCCGCCAGCTGCACAACTTCGCCCCTCCCGCCACGAGCGATGAGGTCCGGGCAGCCGCCCTGCAGTACGTCCGCAAGGTGAGCGGCAGCACGCGTCCGAGCGCGGCCAACCAGGCTGCCTTCGACGAGGCCGTCGAGGCGGTCGCCGCCGCCACCCAGCACCTGCTCGAGCACCTGATCACCAGCGCCCCGCCCAAGGACCGAGCCAGCGAGGCCGCGAAGGCCCGCGCCCGAGCTGCGGCACGGTACGGCACCCCCGCCTGAGGTGGGCAACCGCACGCCGCTAAGGTCCCCCGCCAGCTCGCCGGAGCCCAACCGCGCCACCTCTCCCTCGCTCACCATCTCGCCGACGGCGACCCCGGTCTCCACGACCATCACCGTGGCGTCGGCCCGCCTGGACCTGCTCGATGCGATCCGGGCCGGCCTGCGGGCGGCCGAGTGCCCGACCAACGCCACCGCCCAGCAGCGGTACATGAAGTCCACGCTGCCGTTCCACGGGCTCACCTCGCCACAGCTGCGGGCGATCGTGCGCCCGATCCTCGCCGACCCGGCATACCGGCTGCGCAGCCGGCCCGAGTGGGAGGCGACGATCCGCACCCTCTGGGACGGGGCGACGCACCGCGAGCAGTGGTATGCCGCGCTGGCCCTCGCGCGCCACCGGTTCTACCGCGAGTGGCGAGACCCCGACGCCTTGCCGCTGTACCGACACCTCATCGAGACCGGCGCCTGGTGGGACGTCGTCGACGACGTGGCGACCCACCTGCTACGCGAGGTGCGCGAGGAGCATCCCAAGGTCATCGGTGAGCAGCTGCGCGGTGGGCCCGCGAGCCGTCCCTGTGGCTGCGCCGCGCGGCGGTCCTCGCCCAGGCCGGGTCGAAGTCCAAGACCGACCCGGCGCTGCTGGCCGACGTCATCGAGCCGAACATCGCCGACACCGACTTCTTCATCCGCAAGGCGATCGGCTGGGCGCTGCGCGACTACGCGAGGACCAACCCCGCCTGGGTGCGCGCGTTCGTCACCCGGCATCCCGACCTGTCCGGCCTGTCCCGACGGGAGGCGCTGCGCCACCTCACCTGAACGACCCGCGCTGGATGGAGCGCCGAACCAGCCCCCCGCGAGCGGAGCGTAAGGGTTGCTTCGCGGCGTCTGAAGCAACCCTTCGGCTCCGTTCACCGAGTCGCTCGGGCCTGCTAGGCGGCAGCCGTCGCCGAGCCGAGCTCGTCGAGCAGAGTCACTTCCTCGCTCATCGCCGCGCTCACCTGCTTCAGCAGGGCTCGGATTCCGTCCACATCCCAGGTGAACGAGGCGATCGCGTCGGTCGTTGCGAACAGCCGCATCGACAGGCGGTCCCGTGTCGCCTGGTATGCCGTGAGCGCGGCCGGCTCGGACGCCGAACCGGACGCCGCGGCGACCAGGGCCCGCGCAAGCAGCTCGGCGTCGCGCAGCGCGTCACTGATGCCGTGCGACGTGATCGGGTCCTTGAAGTACCCGGCATCGCCGACCAGGGCCCAGCCCGGCCCGCCCGGCCTGCGCAGGTAGCCGGGCCGGCCGGTGAAGGCCCGCAGCCGCTCGGACGGCTGTGGACCGGTCCGGGAGTCGAACACCCCGGGGCGACCTCGTCGAGCAGCCGACGGTAGAGGCCGTTCACCCCGGCGGCGGACTGGGACCGGAACCGCTGCGGGGTCGTGCCGGCGAACACACACGCCTGCCCGTCGTTGGTCGGGAAGATGCCGGCGGCGACGCCGGGCCGGTAGAACAGCTCGTACGCGTCGCCCTGTTGGTCCCAGTAGCCGTAGACGAACGCGACCGCGTTCTGGGCCGAGCGCTCGACGGGTGCGCCGACCAGGCGGGCGATCCTCGAGCTCATCCCGTCGGCGCCCACGGTCACCCGGGCCCGGGCGCTGAAGCTCGCGCCCGTGCTGTCGTGTCCGGTGATGCCGCTGACCCGCCCGGTCCGGTCACGGCATACTCCCGTGACACTGAGTCCGAAGCGGACCTCGGCTCCGGCCTCGCGGGCGGCGTCGACGAGGATCGGGTCGAGTGCGGTGCGGCGCGGGGCGTACAGCGCGTCGAAGCCCGCGCCCGGCCTGATGGGCACGTCTACCCGCGTGTCGCCGTAGTGGAAGGCGGTGCTGCGCACGGGCGGGGCGCCCGAGGCCGCGACTCGGCCCAACAGCCCCCAGCGGCTCAGCTGGACAACGCCGGCGCGCAACAAGGCATGGGTGGACAGGAGGTCGGAGCCGTAGCGGCTGCGGTCGACGACGAGGACCCGCAGCCCGGCCCGAGCGAGCAGCATGGCGGTGGCCGCTCCGGCGGCGCGGGCTCCGACGACGACGACGTCGTAGCGGTCGGCGTCAGGCGCAGTGGAGCTGGCCACGGAACGGCTGGTTGGGGTGGTCATGGAGCACCTCTGGTCAGACAACGAGCCGGTGGCGTGAGGTAGCCGTCGGGATCGGTCCCGCCGTATGACCAACCGGGCAGCCGGGTCATCCAGCTAGGGGTGAGCAGCCCGGCGTGCCCCGCCCCGATGACAAGGGTGTCGACGTGACGCATCGCATGCCTTCCTTTCGAACGAGAGGTCGATCCGCCGGCCGAGTGGGTTGCCGACCGGCGAACCGGTGTGGTGCAGGCTCAGGCGCTCACCTCGATGCTGACCGGCACCCCGTTGGTAAGCACGTCGTAGACGGCAGAGCGGCGCCGGGACTGCTCGACCACCTGTCGCAGCTTCTCCGGCTCGTCACCTTCCAGCCGGAAGCTCACCCGGATCTGCTGATAGCCGTTGCGGACCGTGTCGGACATCCCGAGGATGCCGAGCAGGTCGATGTCACCTTCGACCGTGGACTCCACCGACGTCAGGGTGACCCCCCGCGCCGCGGCGATGTTGGCGATGCCGGAGGTGAGGCACGCGGCCAGGGCGTGCAGGAGGAACTCGACCGGCGCTGGTGCGTTGTCCCGCGCCGATCAGCACCTCAGGGTGGTCGGCGTCGTAGGTCGACGTCTCTCGGTGGCTCAGTCTCCTGACCGGCCCCGTAGAAGCCGTGGATCGTCGAGCGGTTGTGGGTGCCGCTGACCCACCGGTTGGTCGCCCGGAACTGGAACTTGGCGATGTCGGGGTTGCCCTTGACGGCGTCGAGGGTGGCGAACAGCGCCGCGGTGTCGACGCCGTTGCGCATAGTGGACTCCATGGTGCTCATGGCGTGTATCTCCTAGGGGTGTTTGGTTTGGGTCGTGCCCCGCCTGAGACGGGCGGTAGGAGGCCGAGGCGCTGCTTCGCGTCGTGTTCCACGAGAGACCCCCTCCCCATGTGCTTTCGGTCGATCGACCGAACGGATTGATTGTGACCAAAGTCACTGCTATTGTCAAGGTCGGTCGACCGACCAATTCCCGGTAGCAGTGAGGATTGCCGATGGCCGAAGGGACGCCGACAACGCGCGTGCTGCTGCTGGAGGCCGCGCGCCGGCGCATCCTCGCCGACGGGTATGCCGGGATGTCGACGCGGAAGGTCGCCGCGGAGGCCGGCGTTCCGCTGAGCCAGCTGCACTACCACTTCGGGTCGAAGGACGGGTTGATCCTGGCTCTGCTCGAGGAGGAGAACCGCCGCCGCCTGGAGCGCCAGGCGACGATGTACGCGCAGAGCGAGCCGCTGTGGAAGCGCTACGAGCAAGCGTGCGACTTCCTCGAAGACGACCTGGAGTCGGGCTACGTGCGGGTGCTGCAGGAGATGATCGCGGCCGGCTGGTCCAATGCCGAGCTGGGCGATGCGGTCCGGGACCTGCTGGGCGGCTGGTACGACCTGCTCATCGAGGTGGCGAGGCAGACGGAGGCCCAGTACGGCTCGCTGGGCCCGTTCACCGCGGAGGAAGCGGGCACGCTCGTCGGTAATGCCTTCATCGGTTCGGAAGCGTTGCTGCTGCTGGGGTTCGGCCGCGAACGGTTGCCGATCCGGGCAGCCCTGCGACGAATCGGAGTGCTCATCCGGGCGGTTGAAGAAGGGGACCGTTAGTCAGTCGAAGGGAGCGCAGGATGCGGGCCTGCCAACCGAACGCCGACGGCTATGTCGAGCGCGACGGCGTCAAGGTCTTCTATGAAGTGTTCGGCCAGGGTGAGCCCGACCGTCCTGTTGTTGCCGACGTGGTCGATCATCCACTCACGGCAGTGGAAGTTCCAGGTGCCGTACCTGGCCCGGCGGGGCCGGGTGGTCACCTTCGACGGGCGCGGGAACGGCCGCTCAGACCGGCCGAGCGACAGCACGGCATACCGGCCGAGTGAGTTCGCCGCCGACGCGCTCGCGGTCCTGGACGCTACAGGCACCGACCGGGCCGTGCTCGTCGGGTTCTCGTTCGGCGCCCGCTGGGCGCTCGAGCTGGGAACGGCCCATCCGGACCGGGTGCTCGGCATCGTCTTCGTCGGGCCGTCGTTCCCGGTGGTGCCGCGAGCCAAGGAGCGCGAGATCTACTCGTTCACGGACCGACTCGAGACCACCGAGGGTTTGGCGAAGTACAACCGGCACTACTGGCGCGAGCACTACCAGGAGTTCCTCGAGTTCTTCTTCGGCCAGCTGTTCAGCGAGCGCCACTCCACCAAGCCGATCGAGGACTGCGTGGCCTGGGGTCTGGAGACCGACGCCGAGACGTTGATCGCCACGGCGTTTGGGGGCTGGGAGCAGGTCCCGGGGTCGGCGAGCACCCCGGACGGCGCTCGGGCGCGGGCGCAGGCGCTGGCGTTCCCGGTGCTCGTGGTCCACGGCGACGAGGACGGCATCAACCCGATCGCGGCGGGAGAGAAGCTCGCTGAGCTAGCCGGCGCACCCTTGCTGCCGTTCGGCGGCAGTGGCCACGCTCCGCACGTGCGCGACCCGGTTCGCTTCAACCTCGTGCTGCGTGGGTTCGTCGATCAGGTCGCGCCGAAGCCGGACCCGCCAACGCGGCCGTGGACCCGCGCCCTGCGCCGTCCCCGGCGGGCCCTGTACATCAGCTCGCCGATCGGGCTCGGGCACGCCCGCCGGGACGTCGCCATCGCCAAGGAGCTGCGCATTCTCAGACCGGACCTGCAGGTCGACTGGCTGGCCCAGGACCCGGTCACCCGCGTCCTGGCGGCGGAGGGCGAGCGGGTCCACCTGGCGTCGCGCCTGCTGGTCAGCGAGTCGGCGCACATCGAGTCCGAGTCGGCCGAGCACGACCTGCACTGCTTCCAGGCCATTCGCCGAATGGACGAGATCCTCGTGTCGAACTTCATGGTCTTCCACGACGTCATCGCCGAGGGCGAGTACGACCTGGTCATCGGCGACGAGGCGTGGGAGGTGGACCACTTCCTGCACGAGAACCCCGAGCTCAAGCGGACCGCCTTCGTGTGGATGACCGACTTCGTCGGCTGGCTCCCGATGCCAGACGGCGGCGCCCGGGAGGCCTACGTCACCGCCGACTACAACGCCGAGATGATCGAGCACATCGCCCGGTTCCCGAGGCTGCGCGACCGGGCCATCTTCGTCGGCAACCCCGAAGACATCGTGGCCGACCGGTTCGGCCGCGACCTGCCCGGCATCCGAGCGTGGACCGAGGAGCACTTCGGCTTCTGCGGCTACATCACCGGTATCGAGCCCGGCGCCCTCGACCGGGAGGCGCTGCGCGAGCAGCTCGGCTACCGGCCCGGGGAGCTGGTCTGTGTCGTCACGGTTGGTGGTTCGGGTGTGGGGACCGCCCTGCTGCGCAAGGTCCTGGCGGCCTACCCACTCGCGGCCCGGCAGGTGCCTGGACTGCGCATGATCGCGGTGACCGGGCCCCGGATCGACCCGGCCACCGTGCCGGCACCGCCGGGGGTCGAGGTCTATGGCTACGTGCCCCAGCTCTATCGGCACCTGGCCGCCTGCGACCTCGCGGTCGTCCAGGGCGGTCTCACCACGTGCATGGAGCTCGCCGCCAGCCGGCGGCCGTTCCACTACTACCCGCTGGCCCACCACTTCGAGCAGACCTTCCACGTCCCACATCGGCTCGAGCGCTACCGCGCGGGACGTCGGATGGACTTCGCCACAACCGATCCCGACGCCATCGCCGAGGCCATTGCTGCCGACATCGGCCGCGCCGTCGACTACCGGCCGGTCGAGACGGACGGCGCCGCCCGGGCGGCACAGCTCATCGCCGAGCTGCTCTGAGTCGTGGCGGCCGCCCCTCGAAGGGACGGCCGCACACGGCATACCGGGAGATCAGCTGACCGGGCCCACCAGGGGGTCGCTGTTGCCCTCTGGCGCAGGGGCGCCCGTGACGGCGTCGGCAGCCTCAGCCTGGGCTGCCTCGCCCGGCGCGGGCGGCGGGGCCGAGCGCAGCGCGTAGAAGCTGCCGCTGATGCCGCCGGGGGTGAGGTAGCCCATGATGCCGGTCATCGACGCGGCCTGGGTGTTCGCCGTATAGACCAGCCCGGCCGCGTTGGTGAAGTTCCAGAAGACCATGTCCCCGATCTGAACCCACCGACCGCCGCCGAACGCGTAGGTCCAGGTGCCGTTGGCGTTGAAGGTGAACGGCCCGGCCTTCAGGACCGGGCCGCCGCCCCACGAGACGCCGACGATGTTCCAGGTGCCAACAATGCTTGCCATGCTGCTTCCGCCTTTCGTCGTGATGGTCATGGCAGGGCCGGACGCGGACACCGAGTCGACCTCAAGTCCCGATGCCGTTCCGTCCCACCACTTGCTGTTTGGGGCGCTCGTGTCCCCGAACGCGTTCGACGCCTTCGCGTCGTACAGGTCCGAGGCATCCCCCGCGTTCGTGCCGTGCTCGAGGTTGAACAGGTTGTCGGCCTGCTCGAGCGACAGCTCGTAGTGCATCGCCGGGGTCATCTGTTCGTTGCTGTTGTTGCCGAGCTCGTCGACGTGCCAGATGGCCAGGCCCGCATCGGGCAGGGTCACGTCACGTCCGGCCTTCTGGCGGTTCTCGAGGATGAAGTACTCCTTGGGGTTCTTCTTGTGGATCAAGAAGTCGTTCTTGCCGGCTTGCACCGTCGCGGTCAGCCCGGGAGCCACGGTGGTGAGCTTGCTCGTCCAGCCCGCGGCGTTCTTGAGGTATGCCGAGACCTGAGTCGGGTTGCTGTCCGCGCCGCCGTAGCACATGAGGCAGAAGTGGCCCACACCCCGGGACTCGTTGCCGTAGTCGTAGAGGTCGGGGAAGTCGCAGACCATGTGCCCGTTCTCGTGACAGAACGTGCGCAGGGTCAGCTGGCTGCCCATGTCGGTGATCTGGTAGTCGGAGAACTTCTTGGTCGGGCTCGCCACATACGGCGTGGCCAGGGCCCAAGAGTGCGGCCAAAGGCCTTCGGACCAGTTGTTCACCCGCGGCCCGGCGTAGAACACACTGAGCGCGTAGACGTAGCCGCCACTGTCGCTGCTGAGCTGGCTGAAGTCGAAGCCGCTGGCCTTGAGGCTGTCGAGCGCCTCGACGATGAGCTGACGGGCCCTCGTGCCGAACGGAATCGACGGGTCGGTGTAGTAGTCGCGCGGGTGACTTGCCGTGTAGTACGCGGTGACCACGTTGTGGTAGCGCAGCTTGCCGTCCGAGACGCTGAGGTAGTAGTCGTACGCCGACCCGTTGTTGCCGAAGCCGGTGTAGCCGACCTGGTTGCAGAAGTCGTCGACCTGCTGGCGGGTGATCGTGCCGGGGACATCGGGGAACTGCACGAGCAGGACCAGTCCGGTGTAGTCCCCGGTCGTGGTCGCAGGCGGCGGTGCGGCTTCGGCCCCGTCGAGGGCCCGCAGCTGCTCCAGGCGCCGTTGGCGCCGGATCTCCCACCGGGGGCGAACCCCCTGGTCGCGGGCGCGCAGCGCGTCCCGCCGGGCGGCTACGGGCGACACGCGCAGGTGCGGTTGTAGGCCAAGGGCTCTGGTGTCCCCGGTGCCGACCCGGGTGCCGCTGGGGAGCAGCTCGTGGCCGTCCTCGGAGAGGACTGCGTAGTGGAAGTAGCTCGAGTCAGGGTCCTTGACGACGGTGTAGCCGTCGAGGGTCTCGAAGACGGCATGGAACTGGTTGCCGAAGGCGCGCACTCGCACAGTGGAGCCGTCGGGGTTGAACAGGTCGATCTCTTCGCCCAGATACGGGACGGGCATGGTACCCCCTCAGGGTGATCGGCAGGTTGTCCTGAGGCCGTAGCGGCGGCCAGCCACCCGGGGGGCGAGTCCTCACCTGGACAGGGGCGCCGAGGGTGGCTCCTGATACAAGGCTGCTGGACCTGTCACACCAGAGCCGCCGCCGTGGACTCTCGAAGCGTGTCGTATCACCCCAAAGGTCTTGCGTCCATTTCGGTTCGCTACGCTCGCTGCGCGAAGCCGACGACCCGAGGAGTAGTGGATGTCCTTCCCGCCCCCGCCGCAGCAGCCGCCCCCACCCCAACAGCCGCAGCCGCAGCCGGTCCAGAAGAACCCCGGGCTGTTCGGAGCTTTGTTTGACGTCTCATTCCGTCACTTCGCGACTCCACACATCGCACGCATCGTCTACATCTTGGTGATGATCGTGATCGCCGTGGGCGCCCTCGGCGGTCTCATCTCGGCGTTTGCTCTTATGGCCTCCCGGCAGCCTGCCGTGGGTTTCTTCGTCCTTGTCCTCACCCCGTTGGTGGCGTTGCTTCAACTGGCGCTCGCGCGCATGGCGATCGAGCTGTTCGTCGCGATGACCCACACCGCGGAAGAGATCACTCGTCTCCGGGAGGACCTGACCAGGCGCTGACCCTCCTGCCGGCGCCCTGCCGGTATGCCGGGAGCATGCCTAGGCTCGACAGCGTGCCCTCCCAGCCCGGTGGCGGTCCCATAGTCGACCGCCGCGAGATCGTCGGGCTGGCGGTGCCGGCGTTCCTTGCCCTCGTCGCCGAACCGCTCTTCCTGCTCGCCGACTCCGCCATCGTCGGGCACCTCGGTACCATCCCGCTGGCCGGGCTGGGCGTTGCCGGCTCGGTGCTGCTCACCGCCTCGGGACTGTTCGTCTTCCTCGCCTATGCCACGACGAGCTCGGTCGCCCGCCAGCTCGGCGCGGGCTCGCGGGCGCGGGCCATGTCCGCCGGCCTCGACGGGCTGTGGCTCTCGGTGGTGCATCGGCGCGGTCGCGGCGCTGGTCATCCTGGGTGCGGCCGGACCGCTCTCTGGGTTGTTCGGGGCTAGCCCAGCCGCGCACGCGCAGGCCGTGACCTACCTGCAGATCGCGGCGTTCGGCCTTCCGCCGATGCTCGTGACCCTCGCCGTCACCGGGGTTCTGCGAGGGTTGCTCGACACCCGGACCCCGCTCATCGCCTCGGTACTCGGTTTCACGTGCAACGCCATGCTCAACCTGCTGTTCGTCCACGGGCTGCACTGGGGCATCGCTGGATCCGCATGGGGCACGGTCATCGCCCAGACCGGGATGGCCGCCGGGCTCATCGCAGTGTTCGTGCACCGTGCGCGGGCCGAGCATTCCCCGCTGCGCCCGCATCCCCAGCGCGTGCTTGCTGCCGCCGCCGACGGGCTGCCGCTCTTCGTGCGGACCATCGCCCTGCGCCTTGCCCTGCTGCTGACCGTCTGGGCCGCCGCCGGGATCGGTGACGCGCCGTTAGCCGCCCACCAGATCAGCGCGACGGTCTGGAGCTTCCTGGCGTTCGCGCTCGATGCCCTAGCCATTGCCGCGCAGGCCATCGTCGGGCGCGACCTGGGTGCGGCCAGGGCCGATGTCGCGCGGGCCGCCACCGCGACCCTGCTGCGGTGGGGGGTCCTGCTCGGCCTGGTCCTCGGAACGGCGCTGCTGCTCATCCGAGGCCCGCTCGTCTCGCTCTTCAGTCCGGACCCGGCCGTCCAGGCCTACGCCACGGCGACCTTGGCCCTGGTCGCCGCCGGACAGGTCGTCTCGGGCTACGTCTTCGTCGCGGACGGGGTCCTCATGGGCGCCGGGGACAACCGCTTCCTGGCCGTCGCAATGCTGCTCACCCTCACGGCATACCTGCCCATGGTGCTCACCGTGCGCGCCTACGCCCGCACGGCCGACCCGACGCACGCGCTCGTCGCGCTGTGGGTCGCGTTCCTCGGGCTCATGGTGGTGCGCGGCGCCACCCTCGCCTGGCGGCTGCGAGGCAGCGCGTGGGTGGTCACCGGCGCCCACCGGTAAGCCGGCCGTCGGGTTTGTCGGCGCCTGGGATCAGACGGGGACGACCTCGAAGGCGATGGTCGCCTGGACCTCGGGGTGCAGCCGCACCACGGCTTGGTAGCTGCCCGTCGCCTTGATGTGCCCCTGCACCTCGATCTTGCGCTTGTCCAGCTCGGGACCTCCCGCCGCCTTGACAGCCGCCGCGATGTCACCGTTGCTCACCGCTCCGAACAGCCGGCCCGAGGCGCCCGCCTTCGCGGCCACGGTGACGAGCTGACCCTCCAGGGTGGCCTTGGCAGCCCGGGCGTCGTCGAAGCTCTTGATCTCGCGGGTCGCGCGGGCCTTGACGATCGCGTCGACCTGCTTCTGCCCGCCCTTCGTCCACGGCGTGGCCAGCCGGCGGGGCAGCAGGTAGTTGCGCGCGTAGCCGTCCTTGACCTCGACGACGTCCCCGGCGGCGCCGAGGCCGCTCACCTCGTGGGTGAGGATGATCTTCATCGCGCGTCTTCTCCTTAGCGGGCCGAGCTCGAGTAGGGCAGCAGCGCCATCTCGCGGGCGTTCTTGACCGCCGTCGCGATGCGGCGCTGCTCCTGCACCGACACGCCGGTGACCCGGCGCGCGCGAATCTTGCCGCGGTCGGAGATGAACTTGCGCAACAGGGCGGTGTCCTTGTAGTCGATGTTGTCGATCTTGGCGATCTTGAGCGGGTTCGCCTTCTTCTTCGGCTTGCGTGGCGGCGGCTTGGCCATGGTCGTGGTGCTCCTTGCTCTCGTCAGTCGGTGCGTCGCTCTAGAAGGGCGGCTCGTCGTAGGTCGGGCCCCTGGCCCCAGCCGGCTTGGCCACTGCCGGCCGGCTGTCCCTGTGCCGGCGCAGCGGGGGCGGGCTGGGCATAGCCGCTCTGATCGCCCTGGCCGCCGCCCTGGCTCGGTGCGGCTGCGGGACCGGTCGCCCACGGGTCGGCCTCCTGGGCGGCATACCCTCCTGCAGCCTGGCCGCCGAAGCCCCCGCCCGAGCCACCCCGCTGGGTCTTGTTGACCTTGGCCGTGGCGTAGCGCAGCGACGGGCCGACCTCGTCGACCTCCATCTCGATGACCGTGCGCTTCTCGCCTTCCTTGGTCTCGTAGGAGCGCGACTTGAGCCGACCCGTGACGATGACCCGGGCGCCGCGCTGGATCGACTCGGCGACGTTCTCGGCGGCGTCGCGCCACACCGAGCAGCGCATGAACAGGGTCTCGCCGTCCTTCCACTCGTTGTTCTGGCGGTCGAAGGCCCGCGGTGTCGAGGCGACGGTGAAGTTCGCGACGGCGGCGCCGGACGGCGTGAACCGCAGCTCGGGGTCGCCGGTGACGTTGCCCACGATGGTGATGACGGTGTCGCCAGCCATGGCTGTCCTTCCAGTGGTGGTGTCGGTGCCGGCCCTCAGGTGCCCGGACGCAGCAGCTTGGTGCGCATGACGAGCTCGTTGAGGCCGAGCTGGCGGTCCAGCTCCTGCGCGGTGGCCGGCTCAGCGGTCATGTTGACCACGGCGTAGACGCCCTCGGACTTCTTGTTGATGTCGTACGCCAACCGCCGACGGCCCCAGATGTCGACCTTGTCGATGGTGCCGCCCTGCTTCTTGACGACGGCAAGCAGTTTGTCGAGGGAGGACCCGACAGCCCGCTCGTCGATCTCGGGGTCGAGGATGACCATGAGCTCGTACTGACGCATGCGCTGACCCGCCTCCTCTGGTCTCGGCGGTCACGGTCTCTCCGTGACAGGAGGGTGCATTCGCCGGGCCGCCGGACCCACTGTGCCGGATGCGCGCTCTTCTCGCTTCCGGTTGTCCACAGCCGGTATGCCGGGGCCGAACCGTCCAAGGGTACCGGTCGCTCGGCGCCCTGCCGAAATCCTCCCCCTCGATGTTGCGACCGGCCAGGACTCTCAGGCACACGGCATACCCGTTGCCCGGTGAAAGCAGCCAAACGGTTGCTTCCAGGGCCTTGAAGCAACCGTTTGGCTCCATTCGCTCGGCTGGCAGGTCGGCAGGGCCCGTCGGCGCTCAGCCCCAGATCTCGGCCGCGGTCTCGACGACGAGGCGCAGCTTGGCCCGCTCCTGCTCGACGGTCAGTACGTTGCCCTCGACGGTCGAGGAGAACCCACATTGCGGCGACAGGCACAGCTGCTCCAAGGGCACGAACCGGGATGCCGCTTCCACGCGCCGCTTGAGGTCGTCCTTGCTCTCCAGCTCGCCACGCTTGGTGGTGACCAAGCCGAGCACGACCTGCTTGCCCGGTGGCACGAACCGCAGCGGCTCGAACCCGCCTGACCGCTCGTCGTCGTACTCGAGGAAGAACCCGTCGACGTCGAGCTGCGTGAACAGGGCTTCGGCGACGAAGTCGTAGCTGCCCTGCGCCGCCCACGACGAGCGGAAGTTCCCACGGCACATATGCGTGGTCACCTGCATGCCGTCGGGGCGATTCTTGAGAGCGGCGTTGATGGTGCGGATGTACTGCTCGTGCTGGTGCTCGGCGTCCCCTCCTTGTGCCGCGACCATTTCCCGCTGCGCAGGGTCGTTGAGGTAGGCCAGGCTCGTGTCGTCCAGCTGCAGGTAGGTACAGCCGAGGTCCCCGAGACGGCGCAGCTGCTCGGCATACGCGGCGGTGAGGTCGGCCCAGAACGCCTCGAGGTCCGGATAGACGTCCCGGGAGATGGCCGCCCGGCCCCCGCGGTAGTGGACCATGCTCGGTGAGGGGATGGTCAGCTTGGGCCGCATGGCTGGGGCGAGCTCGGCGGCCCGGTCGCGCAGGTAGCTGAACGCGTCGCCGAAGATGGTGTGGCCCAGTCGCACCCGGTCGTGGACGCTCAGAGCCGCGGCCTCGAAGTCCAGGTCGCCCTCGGCGTTGTGGAAGTGCACGAGCAGCTTCTCGTCGGTGCTGTCGATGCCCTCGAGCTGGTAGATGAAGTCCATGTGCCAGGAGGTCCGCCGGAACTCACCGTCGGTGACGCTCCGCAGCCCAAGATCGCGCTGCATGGCGATGACCTCGTCGATGCACCGGTTCTCCACCTCACGCAGCGCCTCGGCGTCGATGCGCCCGGCCCGGTGGTCGGCTCGGGCTGCATGGAGCTCGGGGGGCCGCAGCAGGCTGCCCACATGGTCGGCTCGGAATGGTGGTTCGGCTCGCTGGGTCACGGTGCCGAGTCTGGCATCCGGGCGCCCAGCTGGGAGGCCTTGGGGCTTCTGATCCACCGCAAGCGGTGAAGTAGGCCGCTCGGAGGAGCTGCGCTCCCATCGCCCGCTGCAGACGTGCGCTAGAATTCTGTACATGTCGACGATTCCGCTTGCCGAGGCCAGGGCGCAGCTTTCCCGCATCGTCGACGAGGCGGTGCGCACCCATCAGCGGGTGGAGATCACCCGGAACGGCGTAAGGGCAGCGGTGCTGTTGGGCGCGGAAGACTTCGACGCCCTGTTGGACACGCTCGAGGTCCTGGCGGACGCAGAGCTGGTGCGTGACATTGGCGTTGCCCTGGCTGAGGAGGCACGGGGTGAGGTGGTCAGCACCGAAGAGGTTCTCGCCGGCCTGCGCGCGGCCGGGCGCCATATCCCCCCTTCTCTCGAGTGACGGTGCCTGTCACCTGGTCCCGTCAAGCCGGTCGCGCCGTCCAGGAGGACCTGCCCAATGCAGTCGCCGCTGCCGTGATCGAGTTCGTGTTGGGCCCGCTTGCCGACAACCCGGAACGGGTCGGCAAGCGGTTGGGACCACCTCTGGAGGGTCTTCACGTCGCTCGGCGCGGCGCTTTCAGGGTCATCTACCGCATCGCACAGGATCGCTCTGGCGTGCATGTCGTCGCGGTTCGGCACCGGCGTGACGCCTACCGCAGCTGACCGTGGGCGCCGCCTTGCCGCGTCATGCCAACCGTGCGGCATACGACGCGTTTGGCATGACGCAAACCGAATGGCCAGCACGCCTCAGACGACCCGGACCACCAGCGCGTCGGGCGCGTCCCGCAGCGGCCCGGCGAGCTCGTCGGTCTCGTCCGGCTGGACGGTCCGTCGGCGCGCCTGGCCTGCCCCATCCGCCACACCTGCACCGCAAGCCAGATCACGGCCGCGATCCGAACGGCCAGGAACAGGGTGTACCAGCCCGCCGGCAAGCGCCCGGTCCGGCACCGACACGCCGGCCAGGTACAGCCAGACCGCCCCGAAGTGCAGCGCTTCGGCGCCGGCCCAGACGAGGTGGTCGCGCCACCACAGCCCGCACAGCGCGACCAGCGGAACCAGCCACAGCGAAGCCTGCACCGGCATCGACTTGCCCGTCACCAGGACGACGGTCACCATGACGAGCGCCACCTCGGCGACGCCCGGCCGGCGTGCGCACGCCAGCGCGAAGAACGCCCCGAGCAGCACCGCGATCACCCATCCGGTCACCGCTATCCCGGTGAGCAGCCAGGTCGGCAGCGGATGTCCGGTGATCTGGCCCACCACCCAGGGTGAGCCGAAGCCGGCCCCGCCTTGCCACCACTCGGCATACGCACGGACGGCCGCCGGCCGGGTTGCCGATGACCAGCACGACGAACACGCCGGCGAACGCCGCCGCCGCGCCCGCCGCGACGACGGCCCAGGTGCGCACCCGGCCCGCCCGCAAGGCGACGAACAGGATCGCGAGCAGGATGAGCACGCGGATACGAGCGTGCCGAGATGGCCAGCCCGAGCAGGATCCCCGACCACACCAGGCCGCGAGCGGGACCAGGCGTAGAGGGCCGCGCTCGCCAGCGCCACCCCGAGCGCGTCCGGCCCGACCAGCGCGGTGAGCGCCACCACCGGCGAGAGGGCCACCTGCGCCGCCCGGATCGGAAACCGACGCGTCGACGCAGCCGTCCACCACGCCACGAGCGCGAGCACGGCCGTGGCCAGCACCGCCCAGAGGCCGAAGTAGAACCGGGTCCGGCTGTCGGCACCCCACCGCGGGCACCAGCCCGCCGAGCAGGCTCATCACCATGGCGGTCAGCGGCGGCTGCGCCGGCGTCGGCGCGTCCGAGGCGCCGGTGAGCAGGGCCGGCAGCCCGGCGGCGAGGTTCTGGCTCTGGAAGGTCGCGCTCACGTCGGAGAAGCACATGTGCCAGAACTGGTCCGGGCGTGCTCCAGCCGGCCTCGACGCAGTGCCCTCGCTCGAGCGCGCCGAGCGCCATCGGCACGGCGGTGAGCGCGGCGAGCAGCGCCGCGTAGTAGCGCCACCCGCGGGCGAGCGGGACGGCATACCGGCCCAGCGGGCCGCCCGATGACCGCGGACGCCGAGCGGACCACCGGGTCGTCGCGCGAGGGAACCGTGACCTGGTCCGGCGCGAGGGTCATTGGGTCACGGTATGCCGGACGGCACGGCCACCGGTGGGCTGGGTCCGTTGCGGCTCTGCGTCGGGCGCCCGTTCGATCTTGGTCGCGGACCCGTTCGGCTTGGTCGGCTCCTGCGGTCGGCTGGCGACTGCTGCGTCTGGGCCGGGACGGGTTCCGGGGCCGGGGTCGATCGGGTGGTCGGGCGCCGGGGTTGCCGTGCGGGTGGCCGTCGCCGTGGAGCGCACCGAGTCGTCGCCGATGCCGACCCGGGCCGGGAAGTCCTTCTCGTCCTGGCCCTTCAGGGCCGCCCGCATGAAGTCGATCCAGATCGAGAGCGGGAAGGAGTTGCCGGACAGCTCGTCGAGGCCGCCGATCCCGGTCAACGGCTGCATGACCCCGCCGACGTCCTTGTACATGGCGACCGACGCGGCCAGCTGCGGGGTGTACCCCGAGAACCACACCGACTTGCGCTCCTCCGACGTCCCGGTCTTGCCGGCCACCGGTCGTCCGACCTGTGCAGCGCGGGCCCCGGTCCCGCCGGACTTGGTGACCTGCTCCATGGCGTCGATGACGTCGGCGGCGACGTCCTTGCCGAATGCGTCCTGGACGTTGGGGGTCACCGCGTAGTCGACCCCGATCGCCTTGGCGGTGACCTTGCTGATGAGGTACGGGTTGGCGCGGCGCCCCTCGGCGGCGATTGTCGCGTAGGCGCTGGCCACGTCGAGGACGCGCGGCGAGGCGGTGCCCAGGACGTTCGTGTACTCCTGGCCCAGGCCCGGCGGTGCTGGCCGGTATGCCGGCCGCGACCGCCGCGTCGTAGGTGGCCTTCGGGGTGACCTTCATGTTGAGGCGCATGAACGCGGTGTTGATCGAGCTCGCGGTCGCCCGCCGCAGGTCGACCATGCCGTAGGAGCGCCCGCCCTCGTTGGCGATCTTCGTGCCCGCGCCCAGGACCTGGGCATCGACGAGCGGGCTGTCGCCGTCGACCGTGGTCTTCGTCGAGATGCCTTGCTGCAGGGCCGCGATGAGCGCGAACGGCTTGAAGGTCGACCCGGCCGGAATCTGGGCGTCGGTTGCCGAGGAGAACTGCCGGGCCTGGTAGTCCTTGCCGCCGTACATGGCCACGACTGCCCCGTCGGCCGGCCGCACGGCGACCAGCCCGGCATACACGTCGTCGACCCCGGTCTTGGGGAAGTTGTCGTCCATCGCCGCGACGGCCGCGTCCTGCGACGGCTTGCTGATCGACGTGGTGATCCGCAGACCGCCCTGGTCGATGTCCTGGTCGGAGAGCTTGAGCTTGCCCTTCAGCTCGTCGCGCACCGCTGCGACGATGTAGCCGTCGGGGCCCGACAGGACGCGCGAGGGGGCTTTCGGCTGGATGGCCGGCATGGTCGTGGCGGCGCGCTCGGCCGGCGTGAGCCAGCCTTGGGCAACCATGCCATCGAGCACGTAGTCGAACCGGGACTGCAGGTTGGCCTGCTGCTTCGCGCCGAGGGCCGGGTCGTAGAGGGAGGGCGCGTTGATGATCGAGGCGAGCACCGCCCCCTCGGCAACGGTGAGCTGGCCGACGTCCTTGTTGAAGTAGGCGCGCGCCGCCGTCTGGATGCCGTAAGCGCCCCGCCCGTAGTAGATCGTGTTGAGGTAGCCCTCCAGGATCTGGTCCTTGGTGCGGTCCCTGTCGATCTTGACGGCGATGATGAGCTCGCGGATCTTGCGGTCTGCGGTGCGGTCCTGGTTGAGGAAGTAGTTCTTGACGTACTGCTGGGTGATCGTCGAGCCGCCGCCTTGCACCTCGGAGCCGCGAAGGGCCTGCCAGACCGAGCGGGCGATCCCGCCGACGGAGACGCCCTGGTTGGTGTAGAAGTCGCGGTCCTCCGCGGCGATCACCGCCTTGCGGACCTGCTCGGGAACGGCGGACAAGGGAACCGACTCGCGGTTCTGTTCGGCCACCCTGGCCATCTCGGTCTGGCCGTCGTCGTAGTAGACGACGGTGGTCTGGGCGTCGGCCAGCTCGTTCGGGTCAGGCACCTGCACCAGCGCGAAGGCGACCGCCCCCGCCACGACCGTGAGCCCGACGAGCGCGAGCAGGGTCAGCAGGATCCTGCGGACCCACCGGCGGGCGGTCGGGCGGCCCTTGGGCTCGGCCGGTCGGTCGCTCACGGTGGGCGCGGGTCCTTTCGCGGGCAAGGCAAACGGGCTCGCCGGTGGGTGGTGGGCCGGTGCATCAGGTCGGCCCGAGCATCGACCCAGTATGCGTGCCGCCTCTGTCAGACCATAATCGCGCCCGATTCATAGCCTTTGTCGTTAATCGGCGTTATGAGGGACCCCCTCACGCATGACCTTCGCGCCGAGAGGTCAACAGATGCGGTAATCCGGGCTCCGAAACAGCACCTACTGACCTCTCGGCGGTCGGCCTTGGAGGTTTGGTGCTGGGTGCCTGGTTTGGTGCCGGGTGCTGTGGGGAACCGATGGTGAGCAATGACACGCCGCGACGCATCGCTGCAATGTATCGGCGAGATATATCCCGTGGTACGGTGAGTCCGCTTCGCTGGTTACCTGCCGGTTGACCATCAGTTAACCAGCGATGGCCACGACCACCGGCGAACGACCCGGCCGACTGGCCGCGCGGCATACCAAAACCGAGCGGAACCACGCGGCCGCGTGACCCGGCACGGCAGACAAAGCCCAATCCGAGGCGAGCGAACAGGGAGGTGAGGCGGTGTCCCGCAGGGGTGCGTTGCTCGAGTTCGCCGTCCTCGGCCTGCTGCATGAGAGCCCGATGCACGGGTACGAGCTGCGCAAACGGCTCAACTCGGCGTTGGGGGCCTTCCGTGCACTGTCCTATGGCTCGCTGTACCCATGCCTACGTGAGCTGCTGGCAAAAGGCTGGGTGAGCGCCACGGAAGGCGCACCGCCCACGTCGGTGCTCGGCGGCGGGCAAGCCAGCAAGCGCGGCCGCATCGTCTACGAGCTGACGGCCGACGGCAAGGAGCGCTTCCAGGACATGGCGGCCCATGCGGGCCCGGCGACGTGGGAGGACGAGGAGTTTGACGTCCATTTCGCGTTCTTCGCCCGCACCACCGCTGACGTGCGGCTGCGCATTCTCGAGGGCCGCCGCTCTCGCCTGGAGGAGCGGCTCGGCCAAGATCCGGGAGGCCTCGGCCCGAAACCGCGAGCGGATGGACGCCTACACCGCCGCCTTGCAGCGCCACGGCGAGGAGGCCGCCGAGCGCGAGGTCCGCTGGCTGGAAGAGCTGATCTCCGCCGAACGCACCGAGACCGGACGCACTGCACCCGCACGCACACCCGCAGTAGCAACACCTCGGGACTTCCGAGGGCCATCACACCAAAGGAGACAGTCCACCATGGCAGCCATTCGCGTCGCCATCGTCGGAGTCGGCAACTGCGCCAGCTCGCTGGTCCAAGGTGTCGAGTACTACCGGCACGCCGATCCCGGATCCACCGTCCCAGGGCTCATGCACGTGCAGTTCGGGCCGTACCACGTGAGCGACGTCCAGTTCGTCGCCGCGTTCGACGTGGACGCCAAGAAGGTCGGGTTCGACCTGTCCGAGGCGATCGGCAACTCCGAGAACAACACGATCAAGATCGCCGACGTGCCGCCCCTCGGCGTCATCGTGCAGCGCGGGCGCACCCTCGACGGCCTCGGCAAGTACTACTCGATGACCATCGACGAGTCCGACGCCGAGCCGGTCGACGTGGTTCAGACGCTCAAGGACGCCCGGGCGGACGTGCTCGTGTCCTACCTGCCGGTGGGGTCGGAGGACGCGGACAAGTTCTACGCCCAGTGCGCGCTCGACGCCGGCGTCGCCTTCGTCAACGCCCTGCCGGTGTTCATCGCCTCCGACCCCGAGTGGGCGGCCAAGTTCGAGCGGGCCGGCGTGCCGATCATCGGCGACGACATCAAGTCGCAGGTCGGGGCCACGATCACCCACCGCGTCCTGGCCAAGCTGTTCGAGGACCGCGGGGTGATGCTCGACCGCACCTACCAGCTCAACGTCGGCGGCAACATGGACTTCAAGAACATGCTCGAGCGTGAGCGGTTCGAGTCCAAGAAGGTGTCCAAGACCCAGGCGGTCACCTCCAACGTCGCCCACGACCTGGGCGCCAAGAACGTCCACATCGGTCCCTCGGACTACGTCCAGTGGCTCGACGACCGCAAGTGGGCCTACGTCCGCCTCGAGGGCCGGGCCTTCGGCGACGTCCCGCTCAACATGGAGTACAAGCTCGAGGTGTGGGACTCGCCCAACTCGGCCGGCGTCATCATCGACGCGATCCGCGCCGCCAAGATCGCCCAGGACCGGGGCATCGGCGGCCCGCTGATCTCGGCCAGCTCCTACCTGATGAAGTCCCCGCCCGTGCAGCGCGCAGACGACCTCGGCCGCGCCTCACTGGAGGCCTTCATCGCCGGCACCGAGGAGCGCTGACCCAAGCTCGCCCGAACCGGGCTGTCGTCGTGATGGCCGTCAGCCCGGTTCGGCCGACTGCGATGCCGAGGCCGGCTTACCGGCTGCTTCGACCTGGACGACGACGACGGTGACGTTGTCGTGCCCGCCGTACTCGACCGCCAGGCGCACGAGCCGTTCGGCGAGGCGCTGCGGGTCGCTGCCCGCCACGCAGCACGTGCGCGATCTCGTCGTCCTCCAGCTCGCCGGTCAGCCCGTCGGAGCAGACGAGGTAGACCTCACCCTCCGTCACTGGCAGGTCCCAGGTGTCCACCGGCGGCATGGCGCGGCCGAGGCAGCGGGTGACGATGTTGCGCAGCGGGTGCACCCGGGCCTCCTGCTCGCTCAGGTACCCGGCCTCGACCAGCATGGCCACCTCGGAGTGGTCGGTCGTGACCTGCGCCAGCGCCCCGTCGGCATACCGGTAGACCCGCGAGTCGCCGACGTTGAAGACCAGCCAGCGCGGCCCCTGCACCAGGGCCAGGCCAGTGACCGTCGTCGCCATGCCAAGACACCGGCGGTCCTGCTCGGCATGAGCCAGGATGCGCTCGTTGGCGCGCGCCACCTGGGCACGAACCTCCGCCGGAGTGATGACCCCCCGCTCGGCGAGCTCGGCCAAGGTCTCCGCGGTGATGGCGCTGGCCACCTCCCCGGCTGCGTGCCCGCCCATCCCGTCGGCCACGGCATACACGCCCCCGCGCGCGACTGCGGCGTCCTCGTTGTGCTCACGCACCCTGCCGACGTCGGTGGCCGCGCCCGCTCGCAGGGTCCATTCGCCCGCGTCCATGGCGTGCCGTCCTTTCTGCGTCGACTGCGACAAGCAGGGTATGCCGCCTCCGGCTGTCGAGCACGTGAGCCACCCACGAACCGGTGACCTTGGGCACACCCTCCGCCTGGCGGGTCCGGACCGGCCGGCGTACCGGCGTAGCGTCGAACGTGGAGGAGACCATGACCACCGCGGCGAACGCCCCCCATGGAGGACGCGCGACGGCCGCGCGGGCCCTGCCAGCGCCGGTGGTACGCAGGCTGCGCCACGACGCGGGCGAGCGCCCGTTCATCGTCATCTGGGAGGTGACCCGCGCCTGCGGGCTGGTCTGCCGGCACTGCCGGGCCGATGCACAGCACGTGCCGGATCCACGCCAGCTGACGAGCGAGCAGGGCCGGGCGCTCCTCGATGACATCGCCGCGTTCGGTGCGCCGCGACCGATCGTCGTGCTGACCGGAGGTGACCCGTTCGAACGGGCCGACCTGGCTGAGCTCGTGGCCCACGGGACCGCGGCGGGGCTGTCCATGTCGATCTCCCCGTCCGTGACCCCCAAGCTCACTGCTGAGCGCCTCGCCGAGCTGCGCTCCGCCGGCGCCCGAGCGTGCTCGGTATCCCTGGACGGCGCATCCGCGAGCACCCACGACGCGTTCCGCGGCTTCACCGGGACGTTCGACGCGACCCTGCGCGCGGCGGCGGCAATCCGCGACGCTGGGCTGCGGCTGCAGGTCAACACGACGATCACCCGCGGGAACGTCGCCGAGCTGCCTCGCGTCCTCTCAACCGTCCTGGGCATGTCGGCAGCGATGTGGTACGTCTTCTTCCTCGTCCCGACCGGCCGCGGGTCGTCACTCGAGGCGCTGACGCCGCGCGACAAGGAGGACGTCCTGCACTGGCTGCACGACAACTCCACCCGGATCGCGATCAAGACGACCGAGGCCCCCCAGTACCGTCGTGTCGCCCTGCAGCGCTCCGAGGCACTCCGGCTCGGCCAGCCGATGCCCGCGACCGGTGCCCTGCACACCCGGCTCACGGCGGCGACGTTCGAGCTGCTTGGCCCGCCACCTCTGGCGGCGCGCACGCCGCGAGCGCCGATGGCGGTCAACGCCGGCAGCGGCTTCGCGTTCGTCGACCATTGCGGCGACGTCTACCCGAGCGGGTTCCTGCCAGTGTGCTGCGGAAATGTGACCGCGCAGGGCTTCCGCACGATCTACCGGAGCGCACCGCTGCTCGTCGCGCTTCGCCACCCCGAGGGGTTCGGGGGCAAGTGCGGGGTCTGCGAGTACCACGACATCTGCGGCGGCTCGCGCTCCTACGCGTATGCCGTGACGGGAGATCCGCTCGCAGCTGACCCGTCCTGCGCTTACGTCCTGGCCGACCAGGGGTAGCTGGCGGTTTCGCCATGCCCGCGTCCCTACCTTTGACGTCACCGGGTTTCGGAGCAATCACGGAATTCCAGAACAACCACCGGATCCGGTGCGCACTTCGGAATACCGTCATTGCTCCGATACTACTGTGACTATTGGGGCTGGTGAGAGCAGCTGAGCGCTCGATCGCACCTGCGCTACTCGGTTTTGGCTCCGCCGGCCTCCCGGGCGGCCCACCACTGCCGCAGGCGCGCTTCGGCCGCCGGCTTGCCGATCGGGCCTTCGTCCAGCCGCACCGACAGCAGGTAGCGGTAGGCCTCTCCCAACACGGGGCCGGGCCGAATTCCGAGCACGTGCGCGATCTCGTTGCCGTTGAGCTCGGGACGCACCGCCGCCAGCTCCTCCTGCGCGGCGAGAATGACGACTCGCTGCTCGAGGTCGTCGTAGGCGCGGGCGAGCTGGGCAGCCTTGCGGGTGTTGCGCGTCGTGCAGTCCGACCGGGTGAGCAGGTGCAGGCGCTCGAGCAGGGGGCCGGCATCCGTGACATAGCGGCGCACCGCCGAGTCGGTCCACTGACCCTGTCCGTACCCGTGGAAGCGCAGGTGCAGCTCGACCAGTCGCGCCACCGCCGACACCGTGTCCTTGTCGTAGCGCATGGCCTTGAGCCGCCGCGCCACCAGCCGAGCCCCGACCGTCTCGTGGTGGTGGAAGGACACCCCGCCCCCCGGCTCGAAGCGCCGCGTCGCGGGCTTGCCCACGTCGTGCAGCAGGGCGGCCAAGCGCAGCACGAGGTCCGGCCCCTCGGCGCCGCCCCGACCTTCCAGGGCGATGGCCTGCTCCAGCACGGTGAGCGAATGCTCATACACGTCCTTGTGCCGGTGGTGCTCGTCGACCTCCAGCCGCAAGGCTGGCAGCTCCGGCAGGAAGACGTCGGCCAGCCCCGACTCGACGACCAGCCGCAGCCCCTCCCGCGGCGAGTCGGCCAGCATGAGCTTGGTGAACTCCTCCCGCACCCGTTCCGCCGACACCATCGACAGCGTCGGCGCATGGGCCGCCATCGCGGCATACACCTCGGGTGCCACCACGAAGCCCAGCGACGACGCGAACCGCGCCGCGCGCATCATGCGCAGCGGGTCGTCGGCGAAGGACTCCTCGGGCGTCGCCGGTGTGCGCAGCACCCGCGCGGCGAGGTCGCGCAGCCCATGGAACGCGTCGACGAACTCCAGCGACGGCAGCCGCATCGCCATCGCGTTAACGGTGAAGTCGCGCCGGCCCAGGTCCTCGACGAGCGAGGCGCCGAAGGCGACCTCGGGCTTGCGCGAGAGCCGGTCGTACCGGTCGCTGCGGTAGGTCGTCACCTCGATGACGACCGGACCCTTGCGCAGCCCGATCGTGCCGAACTGCCGGCCGATCTCCCAGTGGGTGTCGGCCCAGCCCCGAATGACGTCGAGTATGCCGTCCGGTCGCGCGTCGGTCGCCAGGTCAAGGTCGGGTGCCACGCGGCCGAGAAACGCATCCCGGACCGGCCCCCCGACAAGTGCGACCTCGTGGCCCGCTGTGGCGAACCGCTCGCCCAGCTCGGTCAGCAGGGGCAGCTGAGGGGCCAACGACGCCACCGCGGCACGCAGCAGGCGCGGGGGAGCACCGACCGGCGCGGACGGTGCGGGACGCTCAGGCACGGCTGCCAAGCCTAACGAGCGCGCCGCCCCCGGCGCCGCCCCGGCGCCGCCCAGGCGCTCCCCGCCCAGCCCGCCGCGGACGCCCGGGTCGCGCCCGACGTTCAGAGGGCCGGCCTAACCCCTGGTTAGAGTGGCAGGGTGACCAATACGGTTCCCCTTCCGACCAGCCCTGGGCAGCGCCTGCCCTGGGTTGAGGAACGGTCGGCCGGTGGGGTCATCATCGACGTCCACGAGGGGGCCGCCCGCACCGCGCTTATCGCCCGCCGCAACCGGGCCGGCCGGGTCGAGTGGTGCCTGCCCAAGGGGCACATCGAGCCGGGAGAGACGCTGCCCGAGACGGCGGCACGGGAGGTCGCCGAGGAAACCGGGATCGTCGGGCGGGTGCTGGCCGAGCTGGGCATCATCGACTACTGGTTCGCCGCTGGAGACAAGCGGGTCCACAAGTTCGTCCACCATTTCCTGCTCGAGGCCACCGGCGGGGAGCTCACCGTGGAGAACGACCCGGACCAGGAGGCCATCGACGTGGCCTGGTTCCGCCTGGACGAGGTCCATCAGCACCTCACGTTCCCCAATGAGCGGCGGATCGCCAAGGCGGCTTGGCGGCGCCTAGCGGGCACGGCGTGAGACCGGTCGAGCGGCCAACCGCCCGACCCGGGCTCTCCTGGTGACCGCAATGACGCACTCGAGAGGCCACCCGGCATACCGGGCGCTTCGCACGCTACGCGCTTCGGCGGTCGCCGTTGCCGTCGGACTTGTCCTCATGCTCTTCACGGGCTGCAGTGCGCCGGCGACAAGCGGCCAGGAGCCGACCACGTCGGCCACCACGACGCCGCAGACCGCCACCCAGAGCCCCACGCAGTCCAGCCAGGGGACGTCGGTTCTGCACGTGGACGCGGTGACGCCGGCGGTCATCAGACCGGACCAGACGGCCACAGTGAGCGGGCAGATCGTCGCCCCGGCGGGCCTGACGATCGTCAACCCCACGGTCCGAGTGGTGAAGTCCCGCCAGTCCCTCGTGACGCGCGGCGATGTCGACGCCTGGGCGAGTGGCACGAGCAGCCCCAATGGAACCGAGATCGCCAAGGCTGCCGTGCCGGTTACCCTCGCACCCGGCCAGTCCGGGGGCTTCACCCTGGACCTGCCCGCCTCGGCCCTGGCACTGAGCCGCTCGTACGGCGCCGTTCCCATTGCCGTGCAGGTCCTCGCAGCCGGCGGATCGGTCCTGGCGACGGTGCGGACGTTTGTCGGGTGGCACCGCACAGTGGACTACACGCCGATCTCGCTGGCCTGGGTCATCCCCGTCACCCTCGACGCCAACCCAGGCACTGAGCTCCGCCGACCCAGCCACGCGCACCACGGCATGGCAGGCCGAGGTGGCGCCTGACAGCCGGCTGTCCCGGCTCGTGCGTGCTACCTCGCCGGCGAAGGTCGCGTGGGCGGTGGACCCGGCGGTCCTCGGCCGCGACACCCGCACCCCCGCGCAGGTCGCCGCGGACCCCGTCACCCCGGTGGTTGCCCCGTTTGCCGACCAGCTGCGTCAGGGGGCCAGCCGGCATACCGTCCTCGCATTGCCCTACGCCGACGCGGACCTCGCCGGGGTGTCCGACGGACCCCTCATGCAGGACCTGGTCACGCGACAGGCGGCCCTCGGCACAGCGCTCGGTACCCCGGTCCAGACCGGCGTCGCGTGGCCCGCCGACGGTGCGCTGCCGCCCGGGCGCGAGGCGGCACTGCGCTCGGCATACTCGGGCAGCCTCAGGGCGATTCTGACCTCGACCCAGCTCACCGAGACCGGCCGCTCGCTCACCCCCGTCGGGCCTGCGGTGGGCGTGTTGAAGACCCCGGTCGTGCGCTGGGACGACCGGCTCAGCGCCCTTGTGGCGCGGACCACCGCCGCGGACTCCGGGGCCCTGGTGACCCAGGAGTTCGTGGCGCAGGTCGCCATGCTGCTTGGGGAGCGCCCCGGCATCGCGCGCACGTTCCTCGTCACCGCGCCGAGGGGGCTCGACCCCAACCCGGACTCGCTCTCCCGGTTGCTCGCCACGAGCGAGAGCCTGCCGTGGGTCAACACCATCGACGTGATGCAGGCGGTCTCCGAGGCCGCCAAGGCCGGCAAGCCGACCATCGACGAGCTCAGCCCGTTGGCCTCGGAGGAGCCACCCGTGCTCACCCCCACCTTGCTGGAGTCGCTCGAGCAGCAACAGGCCGTCATCACGACGATGAGCCACACGCTGGTCGACAGCGCCGGGTTCGCCGTGCAGTGGCACGACACCGTGGACCAGCTCACCTCGGTCCGTTGGCGCAAGAACCCGCCTGGCCACGCCGAGCTGCTCGGCCAGGTCTACTCGGCGACCACCGCGGTCAGCCAAGGGCTGTCGATCACCGAACAGACGACCAACTTCCTCGCCGACGAAGGCCTGCTGCGGGTCACCGTCGTCAACGACCTGGACGGCGCGGTCGACGGCATCCAGCTGAACCTCGCGCCCACCAACCCGAGGATCCGCGTGACTGCGCCAGCCGATCCGGTCCGGATCGAGCCGCACAGCAAGGCGACCGTCCAGGTGCGGATGGAGGCGGTCGCCGCCGGGGTCGTCCCGGTCAACGCCTCGTTGACCACGTCAGACGGCGTCCCCATCGGCCAGCCGGCCGTGCTCACGGTGCGCGCCGCTCCGCCGGGAGCGTGGGTGTACGTGGTAGCCGGGTCCGTTCTCGGGTTGGTCCTTGTCGTCGGCCTCGTTCGGGGGATACGCCGCCCCAAGGCCACCCCGGCGCATCTGCAGGACCTCGACCTGGTCAACCCGGTGGCAGAAACCCCGTTGGAGGACCCGGTCGGCACCCGGCCGTCACCCCCAGCGCGGCCACCTGACCGAGTGTCCTGATGACACCGCATCCTCGCACCGTAGGCGACGGTGCCAGCGCGCCGCCGCCAGGTGTCGGGTGGCGCGCCCGTAGGATGGACGTCCAGTCGGCGCGCGAGGCGCGCGCCTGGTGGAGGTGATTCGTGCAGGGTGTCGGTCCGGGGTCGCTCCTCGGCGGGCGGTATGCCGTGCGTGAGCGGCTGTCCCAGCACCCACAGTGGGAGCGCTGGAGCGCCTCAGACACAGCTCTGGACCGCGAGGTGGTCCTGCTGTGCTTTCCGCGTAGCGCCGCGCAAGCCGATGCTGCGCTGGATGCTGCCCGCCGCGCGGCAGGCGTGGAGGAGTTCCGGCTGACCCGGGTCCTCGACGTGGGCCTGGAAACCGAGCTCGTCTTCGTGGTGGAGGAGCCGATGCCTGGCGCCGCCACGCTGACCGCGCTGCTGGCCGAGGGCGGCCTGCCCGCCGACGAGGTGCGCCGGATTGTCGGCGACGCCGCTGGAGGGCTGGCGGCAGCGTCGTCGCGCGGGCTGCATCACGCGGTCCTCACGCCGCGCGACGTTCTCGTGCTGCCTGACGGGACGGTCAAGGTCAGGGGTCTGGCCACCGAGGCCGCCCTGCTCGGCGAGGACGACCGGCCCGCCGAGGATGCCTCTCGAGCCGATGCGGTGGCCCTCGCCGGCTTGCTGTATGCCGGCTTGACGGGTCGGTGGCCGCTGCCTGGCTCAGACTCGGGCCTCGAGGCGGCGCCTCGGATGGTGTCGGGCGTCGCGGCGCCCTCAGAGATCGCCGCCGGGGTGCCGTACGACATCGACGTGCTGGTGACCGCCGCCCTAGCCGGCGACGGCGGACCGCGCTCCCCGGCCGAGGTTGCTGACCAGCTCTTCCCGGGTGGCGGGCCCGGGTCGCGGGCGGCTGGCACCCGGCTCGGTCGCCGCGGCGCGGACCGTCGTGGCCCGCACCAACCCGCTGCCTCGCGACCCTGCCACGGGTGGCGTTGCGATGAGCCGCCCAGCGGCGCGCAGTGGGCCGCCTCGAGGGGCCGGTCGGCCACCTGCCGGCTCGGCCCGGCCGGTGCGGACTGACCGGTCCGCCCCTGGCGGTGGGCAGGATGCGCAGCCGGGCCCGGCTGCCAACGGTTCGGGGGTTGCCGGCGACGTCTCGGAAGCCGGCTCGGGTCGGCGCGTCTCGGGAGCTGTTGCGGCCGCGACGAGTGCAGCGTCGGTCGCCGCCGGTGCGACCGGGTCGGTAGCCAAGACCGCCGGTCGGGGGGTACGAACCGGCCTCGACACGCTCGGCTCCGGCGCGTCCGTGGTCGCCCACCAGGCCAGGAGGGCAGCGCGCGCAACCGCCGATCGGGCTGCGGAACGCTCGGCGAGCAAGGCCGAACGACGCAGGTTCGAGAGTATGCCCGACGACCTGTTCGAGATGCAGGAGGCCAGCCTCACCGACGTGCTGTGGAGACCGACGAGCAGCTCGAGTCACCGGTGCCGATCCGGTTGGCGCCGGAGGCGCCGACGGTCCCGAGCCGGCGCGAGTCCAAGCTGGCCCTGGCGATCGTCGCCGGCTTCGTCCTGCTGGCCGCCCTCCTGGGCATCTGGGGTCTGCCCCAGATCGGCGCCCTGCCCGTCGACCTCGTCGGCACCCGCCTCGTCGGCCGCGACCGCGAGAGCGGGCGCAGGCGCCGCGAGCGCAGGGCACGGATTCAGCACCTGCCACCGACCGCCTCACCCCGGTGGCGATTGTCGGGGCCGCCGGTTTCGAGCCGACCAACGGGGGCCAGGTGGCCAGCGCGTCAGCCGCCAAGGCCTACGACGGCAATCCTGAAACCGGTTGGGACTCCAAGTGGTTCACGACCGCGAAGTTCGGTGGCCTGCCCATCCAGGGCATCGGCCTCATTGTCGACCTGGGCCAGGAGACCGACGTGCGGCGGGTCACGCTCAACTTGCCTGCCGCCCAGGACGGCACGATCTACGTTGCCAACCAGGCCTCGCTCGACGGCGCCAAGGCACTGGGCACCTTCGCCAACCAGAAGGGGGCATTCGTCGTCGACAGCGCAAACGGCGCCCCAGTCCGTGGCCAGCTGGTCATCGTGTACGTCACCAAGCTCGGTCCCGACGGGGAGGGCAAGTTCCGGGCCCAGGTCTCCGAGATCCAGGTGAGCAAATGAGCCGAACCGTGGTGGGTCTCGATGGCCGCACCGACCACGAGCTGGTCACCGCGCACTGTGCCGGCGACCCAGACGCCTTTGGCGAGCTCTTCCGCCGACACAAGGACCGCATGTGGGCGGTTGCGGTGCGAGTGTGCGGCGACCGCGAGCTGGCGGCCGACTGTGTGCAGGACGCCTTCCTCGCGGCATACCGCCGGGCCAGCTCGTTCCGCGGCGATGCCGCGGTGACCACCTGGCTGCACCGCATCGTCGTCAACGCATGCCTTGATCGACTGCGTCGAGACCGGCCAGCCGCCAGTCTCGCCGAGTACGACGTCCGCGACCTGCGGGACGACCACAGCGCCACGGAAGCCCGCCTGGACGTACGGCAGGCGCTCGATCGCTTGTCCGAAGGGCAGCGTCTGGCACTGGTGCTCGTCGACATGCACGGTCTCCCGGTGGCGCAGGCCGCCGAGATTCTGCAGGTCGCCGAGGGCAGCGTGAAGTCCCGGTGTGCCCGCGGGCGGGCGGCTATGGCCGCGCTGCTTGGCCTGGAGCCGAGGAAGTCGCGATGAGCAGCCAGTGCGTGGCGCGTGCATGGGAACCCCGGGGCGCCGAGGGCCGTCCCACCTGTGCGGGCGCTCCACCGGACGCTGACCGCCGTCCCGACGTGGACCGGCGCCTGCGGACAGACACCCGTGGGGAAGGACCAGCGATGACGTGGCCCTCGCGGCCTATGGGGGCGGCCGAGGACGACGACCCGACGGGGGTCCGCGCCTTGCTCGCTGCCCTGCCCGACCCAGGCCCGATGCCTGAGGATGTCGCGGCCAGGGTGCTGGCCCGACTCGCGGACGCCCACAGCGGCCTGCAGCCGGCGACGCCCACGGAGCGCAGCCGCCGGCGACGCCCACGCGGCGGCCCAGCCGCCATCGGTGGGACGACCGAGGCCCGGTCAGCGAGCCAGGGGCGGGACTCGTTCAGTGCCGATGTGGCTGACGACGACACCGTCGACGGTCACGGCCTGGGGAGCCCGGACGAGGAATGGGAGCTGGCCACCGTGCTGCCCTTCGAGACGGTCGTGCAGCCGCGCACCACGCGAGGCAGTCGGCGCCCTCCCCGATGGCTCATGGTCGGCGGCGCGGCGGCGACCGTGGGGGCGGTCCTCATCGGCGCGACGGCCGTCTATCGAGGGTTGACGAGCGATTCCTCCCTGTCGGCCTCGGTGCAACAGCGCGACGCGGCATCGGGCTCGGCGGCTCCGCTCAACGCCGGCGGCGGCCAGCTCATCAACGGTCAGGCCGTGCATGTCCAGATGTCCGGCCGCGCGTACTCAGAGGCCGCGTTGACACGCCAGGCCCAAGAGATCCTTGAGAACCCGTCCGCTGAAGTGGTCCTGCCCGTTGCGGATGCGAACAAGATCGGTCCCATTGCAACCCCGGATGGGCTGACCAGCTGCATCACGACGCTCGGCGAGGACGACGCGGACCAGGTCGCCGTCGACATGGCTACGTATGCCGGCCAGGCGGCTGCCGTCATCGTCGTGGTGACCGCCGGAAACAAGCAGGTGTTCGCCGTTGCCCCCTCGTGCAGCCAGGGCGATCCGCAGATTCTCGTCGGACCGTTGCCGATGACCTGACGCTCATCGGGAACAACCGCGACGCTGCGCGGGTTCCCCGACACAGACCGGTATGTTGGGTGGCTGGTCCGTGTCCAGCACAACATGTAGCCGAGCCGGATAGCACTGTCTGGCTGGGCTCTCGACCCGAACCGACAGACCCTGCAGCCACATCAAGCGCCGATCACAGCACCGTCGACGAGGATTCGCCCGTGACTCCGCCCTCCGAGGTCCGCAACGTCATCATCATCGGCTCCGGCCCGGCGGGCTACACCGCCGCCATCTACGCCGCCCGCGCCAACCTGCACCCCCTCGTGTTCGAGGGGTCGGTCACTGCAGGCGGGGCGCTGATGAACACAACCGAAGTCGAGAACTTCCCCGGCTTTCGCGACGGGATCATGGGCCCGGACCTCATGGAGCAGATGCGGGCGCAGGCTGAACGATTCGGCGCCGAGATCATCACCGACGACGTCGTTTCGGTGACCTCGAGGGACCGGTCAAGACCGTCACCGACGGGTCCGACACCACGTATGCAGGCCCGCGCCGTCATCCTCGCGATGGGCTCGGCCTACCGCGAGCTCGGCCTTCCGAACGAGCAGCGGCTGTCCGGCCACGGCGTCTCGTGGTGCGCCACCTGCGACGGCTTCTTCTTCCGCGATCAGGACATCGCCGTCGTCGGCGGGGGTGACTCGGCCATCGAGGAGGCGACGTTCCTCACGAAGTTCGCGCGGTCCGTCACCATCGTCCACCGCCGAGATGAGCTGCGCGCCAGCAAGATCATGGCCGACCGGGCCTTCGCCAACGAGAAGATCCGTTTCACGTGGAACGCCGAAGTCGTGCAACTGCACGGCGACCGAAAGGCTCACCGGGATTCGCCTGCGGGACACCCTCACCGGCGCCGAAAGCGACCTGCCGGTGACCGGGTTGTTCGTCGCCATCGGACATGACCCGCGAAACGAACTCGTCAAGGGCGTCGTTGAGCTAGATGAAGGCGGCTACGTGGTTGCCGAAGGTCGCTCCACCCGCACCAACGTGGCGGGGGTCTTCGCCTGCGGCGACCTTGTCGACCACACCTACCGACAGGCGGTCACGGCCGCCGGGTTCTGGGTGCGCCGCTGCCCTGGATGCCGAGCACTTCCTCGCCGCCCTTGAGCAGCCCATTCCAGCCTGACCGCTGTCGGCACTGGGGGCTAGCGTCAGGTCGTGACAGCGGACCGCACGGCATACCGCGTGATGGACTATCACTTAGCAGGAAGGACACTCATGGGCGTCATCACCGCCACCACCGATGCAACGTTCGACGCCGACGTGCTGGGTAGTGCACAGCCGGTGCTCGTCGACTTCTGGGCCGAATGGTGCGGGCCGTGCCGTCAAGTCGCACCCATTCTCGAGGAAATCAACGCCGAGTACGGCGAGAAGCTGAAGATCGTCAAGCTCGACACCGACCACAACCCGGCCATCACCGCGCGTTACGGGGTTACGGGAATCCCCACGATGAGCGTGTACGTCGGTGGCGAGCTGGTCAAGACGATCGTCGGCGCAAAGCCCAAGCGCCTCTTGCTGAGGGAGCTCGAGGAGTTTCTGGCCTGAGCCACGCCCACCCCCGGGTGGGCGGCCCGCGCGGCGCGGGTGATACTCCGCTGACGTTAAGGCCATCCACCGATGACGGTCAGCCCGCCGCGGAGCCGCAACACGAGTCCCGGGGTAGCGGGTGGATAAGAGGCGCCGTGAGACCCGGGTCACTGATGGCTGCTCTCGGCGTTTGCGCATGTAGCGCCTCAGCTGCGGACCCCATCGGCAGCGGGGCAGTGTCGCGATTCACGGTGCCCACCGGACGACGGCGGCCAAGTGATCGAACCGGGGAAAAGAGCCGTTCCACGGCCTGCTCGACTTCCTCGCGCCACCCCAAGGCGGTGCGCAGGTCGAGCCGCATGCGTGGATATGCCGGGTGCTCACGCACGGTGTAGAACCCCACCGCAGTGAAGAAACCAATCGGCAACAGGCAGTGATCCGGCGACCAGAGCCTTCGGCCATCGGCGTCGCCCGCCACCGCGTCATGGGTGCCACTGCCCTGGCTGCCCGCTGAACCGTGAGTGGCTCCGTTCCGACCACGGCCGACGTCCTTACCGTTACCGCTGGCCACGACATCCGACTCGACGCTGGCATGGTCCGAAGCCGTTGCGAAGGCCTCGATTGCCCGGAATCCCCGGCGCAACGAGTCCTTGACCGCGGACTGCACGAGGACCCGCCCCAATCCTTGACCGGTATAGGCCGCGGAGATCCGTGCGGTCACCAGGACGATGGCGTCCTCCGAAACGGGCGCGGTCGGGAAAGCCATAGCCCGCGGGACAAGGTGGGCGGGGGCATACGTCACATAGCCGGCGGGAGTGCCATCAACCAGCACGATGCGTCCGGGTGTGCCCCATTCGAGGAGCACGCTGGTGAGCCAGCCTCGTTTAGTCTCGGCGGCGCTCGACGAAGGCCGCACACTCTGCGCCGGCGTGCGCTCCCAGATAGGTGCATGTGGCGCACGGGTCGACGATTAGGGACAGCCGGTCCACGGTGAGAGCAAGGACCTGGCGACCCATCAGCCTGCTCCTTCCGTCTGTCCTAGTTCCTGTGCCCCCAAGTTCCTTGTGCCCCAGAGGAATCGCAACCTAGGTAGACGGCAGTCCGAGGATCCCAAGGATTCTGGAGAGGTCCTCGGTGCCGGCGAACTCAATGGTCATCCGACCCTTGCGTTTGCCCAGTGCCACGAGAACTCGGGTGTCGAGCCGGTCCGATAGTCGGGCCGCGACGTCGTCCAGCCGCTCGACGTGGGCCGTCCTGCGACCCCTGGTCCCGGTGTCGCTCTCGACTCCCACTGCGACGATCTCCTCGACACTGCGCACTGACAGCCCCTCGGCCACGATTCGCTGGGCGAGCCGCTCCATCGCGGCCGCATCCTCAAGGGCCAGCAGGGCCCGGGCGTGCCCGGCGCTGAGGACGGCGGCGGCGACACGTCGCTGCACCGGGGGGGGCAGCCTCAGCAACCGGAGCGTGTTGCTGATCTGCGGACGCGACCGCCCGATCCGACTCGAGAGCTCTTCCTGGGTGCAGCCGAAGTCGTCGAGCAGCTGCTGGTATGCCGCGGCCTCCTCGAGTGGGTTCAGGTCGGTGCGGTGCAGGTTCTCGAGGAGGGCGTCGCGCAGCAAAGCATCGTCACTGGTCTGCTTGACGATCGCCGGAACGAACTCGAGGCCCGCCGCTTGCGCCGCACGCCAGCGGCGTTCGCCCATCACCAGCTCGTAGTCTGCGTCCCTGGCGTCCTCGCCTTGCGCCGGCTGGCTTCCAGCAGCGCGAACCACGACGGGTTGCAGAATGCCGACTTGCTGCACCGAGTAGACCAGTTCGGCCAGCTCGTCCGCATCGAAGGACGTCCGTGGCTGGCGGGGGTTGGGCCGGATCGCACGCACGGGTATCTCGGCGAACTGGGCCCCGGGAACGGGACGCAGCGAAACACGCCACGCCTCGTCCTGGGACGCCGCACCCGTGGCAGGGGCCTCGGGAGGGTCGGTTGATTGACTGGTCGACCCGAACCTCGGGACGTCAGAGAACCCCTGCCGCGCCACGCCTTCCGCGCGGTCCCGGAAGAACACGTCCACCGGCCGCCCCTCCGGCACAGGGTCGGTGGGAATCAGAGCACCCAGGCCCCGACCCAGCGCCCGACGTTTGTCGTTCATCCCCGCGCTCCTTCAGGAAGGGAAGCGGCGACACCCGCAGCGGCAAGCTGGCTGGCCGCCTCCAGGTATGCCAAGGCGCCGCTATTGATCGGATCGTAGGTCATGACGGTCTCGCCGAAACTCGGCGCTTCCGACACCCGCACTGACCGAGGGATGGTGGTTCGCAGCGTCTGGTCCGGGAAGTGACTGCGCACCTCGTCTGCGACCTGCGCAGACAGCCGGGTCCGCCCGTCGTACATGGTCAGCAGAATCGTTGTGACGGCCAGGGAAGGGTTGAGATGGGTGCGGATCATCTCGATGCTCTTGAGCAGTTGGGTGAGCCCTTCCAACGCGTAGTACTCGCACTGGATCGGTATGAACACCTCGCGACCGGCGACGAAGGCATTGATCGTGAGCAACCCAAGGCTTGGGGGGCAGTCGATGAACACATAGTCGTATGCCGTACGAGCCAGATGGGAGTCCAGAGCTTTCGCGAGTCGGGTCTCGCGAGCAACAAGGGGTACCAGTTCGATTTCTGCACCGGCCAGATCGATCGTTGAGGGCGCACAGTACAAGTTCGGGATTACCGCCGATTCCTTGACGATTGAATCCAGTGATCGGCCTTCAACGAGCACGTCGTACACCGAGTCGATCTCGCGGTGGTGCTCCACGCCAAGGGCAGTGCTTGCGTTGCCTTGCGGGTCCAGGTCGATGACCAAGACGCGTAGCCCCGCCTGGGCCAGTGCAGCGGCAACGTTCACGACCGTCGTCGTCTTGCCGACTCCACCCTTCTGGTTGGCGACCGTCATGACCCGAGTCCGCGACGGTTGGGGAAACTTCCGGCCAGCCAGAGAAATCCGTCGCTGTGCGTTAACGGCAAGTGACTGAGCTAACGGGGTGTCGTCGTCGGCGGCTGGCATGCTTGCCGCGAGTTCAGCCCGCAGTACGTGTTCGTGGGCACCGGTCGTCCCGAACACCCGCGCGTTGAGCTCAGTCGGCCGATCGGCCTCCCGAGCAGGAACGCCGACGGGGTGGGTCGTGATGGCCCCGGGGTGGAAGTCACCCTTGATCGTGGCAGAGGCAGCTTCCCTAGCGCCGGGATCGGCTGGCAGCTGCGCCCCGACCCCGTCGGGCGAGGCGGTCCCAAGCAACCCATCATCGGTGACTAAGGAAGGGGCACCCGCAGGTGACACCGGAGCTGTATCCAGGAACGACATCGTGGCATTGGCCTCGTCCGGGTCCTTGTGTCTCTGACCCTGCCTACCTATGGGACCTGCTAACAGCGTTTCACGTGAAACAGGCTCATCTTCCGGGCATAACGCTCCAGCAGCGTCACGCTTGATAGGCGCTTCATGGGCAACCGCGACCGGAGGGCGCGGAGCCTCAGGAGGGCGCGAGGCGCCGCGCGGGCTCAGGCGAACGCGGAGACCCTTTGGGGCGCTGTGAACGGGGCTCGCCGCGATCTTGGGTGCCTCTGTCCGGCCAACCCAAGGAGGATTCGCCGGCAGCAACGCTGAGCACGCTGGTTGCCGTTGCCATCAGGACCGCAGAGTCCATTGGCCAGCCGAGTCCTTTGGCCACGACCGGCCGAGGACTTGCCGCCCTTTGCCAATCCCCCGTCGCGACGGGCGCCTCGACCGGCTCACCCGGTCGGACCCCATTGGTAACGGTCGGCCGGACCCTCGACCAACGCGAACCGGAGTTTGAGGTCTCGCCGTCGGAATCAGCTGGCCCTGATCGCGACCCTTCAAGAGCTTTCCTGGACCCGAGCGGCATATCCGAGGGGTCGGTCGCCTGCTCACCAACCCTGGCGCCCGCCCCAGGCAGCCCCACCGAGGGGTCGGTCGCCTGCTCACCAACCCTGGCGCCCGCCCCAGGCGGCCCCACCGAGGGGTCCATCGGTGGCTGCTCACCCATGATGCTTTCCTGTTCCGGCCGACCCACACCACAGAGTCGCTGGTTTCCCTATCTCACCATCCAAAGCGAGGTCCCTCACGTGACGCAGGGTCGGCTGGCCAAGCTGACCTTGGTTCGCCACCCGGACGTCTGTGGCCACGTCGGGCAACCGTACTGGCCCGGTGTTTCTGGTCTCACCCAGGCCTGAACTGCTGATCGGGGAACCCCGGAACTCAAAGCGGATCGGACGTCCGACACGGGTGCGTGCGACTTCCGTGCCGGCCGAGTGGACTTGGGGCGCAGCCATGCCAAGGATCCAATCACAAGGGGGTCCAGAAACTGCGGCGTTATCCACAGGCGGCGCGGCGCCCCGATTTCGTTGGGATGCCTGAGCCCGCTGGGTGGCCGATCCGAAGTCGTGGTTCTGCGCCCTTGCCGGGCCCTCGACGCCACGGATTGGTCGCGTCGATGGAATGGAGTCCGGGTGGTGGGATCGATCCAGAACCTGCTGCACATGAAGCCGGGGGTCCTCCCGCATGCAAGACGGAGTAGCGCAGTCCTGGGTCCCGACGAGGGTGCTGGGTCCCGACGACGGTGCTGGGTCCCGACGACGGAAATGGTGCCCTACCTGGTCGGGTCAGCTTCTCCTATTCGATGGCTGGTGACGCCGCCTTGATGGACTTCTGGGCTTGATGCGGCTCTTCGAGGGCTGGATTTGGATAGCGCGGTCCACCTCAATTCGAACCACCAGGCTTGGCGGGTCGACGAGACCGATGCCGTACGCCTCTACACGCATCCTGCGCCCGCCGAGACACTCGATCTCAGGTCGGTCCACGGCAAGCTCGGCTTCCGCGGTAGCTCCCTTCATGACGAGAAGGGAGCCGCCCGGTTCCAGCAGCGGAAGGCACCACATCGATACCGTGCTCAGCCTGGCAACGGCGCGGGCCGTCACATAGCGGCCGCGGACGTCTCCCCATAGGGACTCTGCCCGCCCTCTGCGCAGGGACACGTTCTCGAGGCGGAGGTCGCTGATCGTCCGTTGCAACCAGCTCGTTCGCCGCTGCAACGGCTCGACGAGAGTGACGTGCAGATCGGGACGGGCAATTGCCAGGACTACGCCCGGAAGCCCGGCGCCTGAACCCACGTCGAGAACGTCAGCTTCTGAAGTGAACCCGGGCGCAATGACTGCGCAGTTGAGGATGTGCCGCTCCCACACCCGTGGTCGCTCACGGGGCCCGAGAAGGCCGTGGTCGATTCCGGTGCCAGCTAACAGACGCGCATACTCCTCCGCGACTCCGATTCGGGGGCCAAAGACATGAGCGGCGATGGCCGGCGTCGCAGGCACGAGCCACCTACCGCGATTCGAAGGGTGGCTCATGGGGGAACACGCTGAGTGGGAGTCCTTCAGGAGGGGCTTGGCCGACTCGAGGCTTGGGTGTCGGCGTCGTGCCGCCTTTGCTCCCTACCTGAGTGCCAGCGGATTGTGTTGTCCTCATCATGACCAGAATGGGCATTCGATAGGCACCCGGCGAAGGCTCCTTCCCGGTTGCCCATCCCGCGCTGGGCGTGCTTCCTACCAGTTGACGCCTCGGCCGTTGCGGAGCCGGGGGGCCGCCCCAAGTGCGCCTTTCGCGCGGCTGTCGCTCCCCAGTGGACGTTCCCGTCCTACGCACTGGCTGTCGGTCGAATCGGCTCTGGTCATCTGAAGCTCGCGTCATGTGAAGCGGCACACTCATCTTGTGTCGGAAAGATGGGGAAGATGGCTGAGGCTGGGTTCTGAGAGCGGTACACACTGGTCAGCACGATCCTCCGCCTCCTTGGTGCCGGAGGCACAGCACGAGGGCAACAGAACCTGCGCGCGTCACGAAACAAGGCGCGTCTACCTGACCGGACATGCCCACCCGACCCGCCGCGTGGGGCCGTTTCACGTGAAACGCAGGGGGTCAGGCCGGCAGGATCACGATGTGACGATTCGGTTCGACACCCTCCGACTCCGAGACGAGGCCAGCGGCGGTGACCTCGTCGTGGACAACCTTGCGCTCGAACGCGGTCATGGCGGCCAATGACTTCTGCCGACCCGACTCCTTCACCTCGGCGATTGCCGCTCGCGCCATCTGAACCAGAGCCGAACGCCGCTCCGATCGAAAGCCAGCGACATCTAGCATGAGACGGCTGCGCTCCCCGGTGGCCGCCTGCACGGCCAGCCTGGTCAGTTCCTGTAATGCCTCAAGGACTCGGCCATCTGTCCCGACAAGCCGCCGCGGAACGCGGCCTTCCTCTGAGTCCACAACCGCCACAGCGGCTCGATCACCGTCGACATCCACGTCGATGTCGCCGTCGAGGTCGGCGATATCCAGAAGCCGTTCGAGGAAGTCAGCAGCGACCTCCCCCTCTCTCTCCAATTGCTCAAGTCGGGAGCGGCCGGCTGTCGAGGAGGATTCCGTGCTGTCTTCAGCCCCAGAGGGTTCCTCCGCCACGCCGCCAGAGAGCCCATGCTGGCCGTCGGCAGAGGAACCAGCCGCCCCCGCCACAGTCGCAGGCAATCCCTCCGCGCCGCCGGGTCCCTCCGCGCCGCCGGGTCCCTCCGCGCCGCCGGGTCCCTCCGCCACGCCGCCGGCGGAGGAACCACCGGGAACACCAGCAACCAACGCCGCTTCAGGCCGACTGACCGTCGCGGCGGCCAGTGCGTCGGGGCTGGCGCCGGCCGGAGGGCTCGGTGGTCCATCCGCGTCGACGTCCCCCTGGTAGCCCTCGTCAAAGCGGGCCTCATCAGCGACCGTTTCGCGAGGCACCGCACGGTTGCCGTCCACGCCTTCCGCTTCGCCGGTCATCGTCTCGGCGGCCACGCGCAACCCCGCCGGCGTCATATCCGACTCACCGGGCTCGAGGCCGCCACGGACGGACGTCTCGCTCGCCGAAGTAACGTCCTGAGAATCCCCGACCAGCTCCGCCTGGTCCGCAACCCGTGCTTCATCGCCGGCCGATCGGTCACGGTCCACCATGCCAGCTGGTGTCAATCCGCCGCCCGCACCTTCGGCCGCCGCCCGTCCCGCCGTGCGGACGTCAGCGTCGTCCCCAGCGGAGGACGGTCTTTGGCTCTCGTCAGTGCGTCCTTCGCTCTCGTCAGTGCGTCCTTCGCTCTCGTCAGCAGCGGTAGGGCTAGCGGTATCGACGGACGCCCCGACGCCTGCGTCGAAGGCCCCCTCGACACCCTGATCCACCCGGTCCCCCCAGGGGAGCCGGGCTCTTCGACCCGCTCGCCCGGCATACCTTCATCGTCAGCCATATCCCGGCTCCTGTCGTCCATGGCCCGGCCCCGTCCCAGGCGTGAGTGTGCTCGTCCTTCGGTAGTGCGGCCTGCTCAGCTCAGCGTCCGGTCGAGTCTTGAGGCCCACGGTCCTGGGGCGTCGAGCCGCCCGCGGCTTGCCCGGACGCAGAGCCGGCCGCCTTCCCGCTGGGGCGCCCCGAAGGAGCGCGTGGCGGGCCGGCCTTCTTGGCCCGCTTCTTGCTCATCGGCTGCTGGCGTTGGCGGGGTGCCACTGGCTCGTCGTTGACGGTTGCGTCAATGGGAGCGGGTGTCCCATCGGTGCGGTCATCGTCGAGCCCCTTGAGGCTGAGCTTCTCGAAAGCCTTGCCCTTGCGCTCGCGACGCTCGCGCAGGTCGCGCTCGGCTTGGGACCCTGGTGCCGGCATTCGCCGGATGACGTAGAACTGCTGACCCATGGACCAGAGGTTCGTGGTCAGCCAGTACAGCAGCACCCCGATGGGGAAGTTGATGCCAGAGATCGCGAAGAAGATCGGCATCAGGTACAGGATGACCTTCTGCTGCTTCATGAACGGGTTGTCCAGCGCCGCATCCGGCATGTTCTTGCGCATCAACTGGCGCTGTGTCGTGAACGTGGTCACCGACATGAGGATGATGAGGACAACCGTGACGACCTTGGTCGCCGTGTTGGGGGCGTTGACGAAGGTCGCCGACAGCGGTGCGCCCAGGATGTCCGACGACTCGATCTGTGCGGCAATCGTCGGTGTGATCGGACCGATCGGCGCGTGCGTGCCCTCGGCAATGCCTTTGAGGTTGTTGAGCACCTGGAACAGGGCGAAGAAGAACGGCGACTGCAACAGGATCGGCATGCAGGACGAGAACGGGTTGGTCCCGGTCCGCTTGTACAGCTGCATCGTCTCCTGGGTCATCGCTTGACGCGACTCAGGATCGGTCTTGCCCTTGTACTTGGCCTGGATCTTCTGCATCTCGGGCTGGATGAGCTGCATCCGCCTGGACGCGTGAATCTGCTTGACGAACAACGGAATAAGGACGATTCGGACAACCACCGTCAGCCCGACAATCGACAGGGCCCACGACCAGCCGCCACCGATCCCGATGAAGGCGAACGCCTTCTGCCAGGCGAGCATGACCCACGCTTCGCCCCACATGATCGGCGCGAGGAGGGTGTTGAAGAACTCGACCACGGTCGTCCTTGCTCGTCTGGTGAGACGTTCGTCTCACATATCGGTTCCGGTGGCTTCGGCGGTATGCCGCGTGGCCGCCGTGTGGGTCAGGTGGCGGTGCCTCTGGGCCGCAGCTCCGCGTCGTTGTCAGTGGTCGGCAGCTTGTGCTTGCGTGGTTCCCTGGGCGGAACGTGGTCGACCCCCCCGGGGTTCCACGGGTGGCATCGCGCCAGCCGGCGGGCGGCCAGCCACGAGCCCTTGAGCAGACCAAACCGGGTCAGTGCCGTCACGGCATACGCCGAGCACGACGGGTAGAACCGGCACTGCTGGGCAAGCATCGGCGACAGGACCAGCTGGTAGAGGCGGATCGCCCAGACGAGGGGGAGCGCGAGGACCTGCGCCACACTCTTCGGCGCCTGCCCTGGGCCATTGGGCGGCTCATTCACGGGCTGGCTCACCGTCGGGCCCCCGGCAGGACCTGTCCGAGGAGCCGGTCCAGCTCATCGCCGAGCTGGGCGGAGGTCGCGTCGCCTGCAGCTGGGTTGGCTCGCACGACGACGTCGCAGCCACCGGGTATGCCGGTCAGCCGGGCGGCCATGAGGGCCCGCAGCCGACGCTTGGTCCGGTTGCGCACAACCGCCCCACCGACGGCCTTTGACACGATGAAGCCCACTCGAGCCGGCGCCGTCGACTCGCACGCCGCGTGGTTGACGTAGACCACGAGCAACCGGCCGCTGCGGCGCGAGCTTCCCGGCGCGCGGACACCCGCTCGGAAGTCTGCGGACGACCGCAGCCGGTGGGGGGCCGCCAGCATGCCCGATGCCTCAGGCGGACAGCTCGGAGCGGCCCTTGCGGCGGCGGGCGGCCACGATGGCCCGACCGGCCCGGGTACGCATCCGCAGCCGGAAACCGTGGGTCTTGGCACGGTGGCGGTTGTTCGGCTGGAATGTGCGCTTACTCACGTCTCGTCTCCGGTGGTCAAACGGGATGGTCCGCGAGGGACGCGGAGCAGTGGGACAGTCGACTGCGGCCCGTATGCCGGTCGCCATCCTATAGCCCGCGCTGCGGCACGAGCAGGCGACCACCTCCGGTAAGACGGTCCCGACAAAGGCTACGGGAGCCCGCTGGGACGGTCAAACCACCTGCTGGGCACCACCCGCGCGCCCACAATCGGCCATAACCAGCCTAAAACGGGCGGAGTGGGCGGGCCGAACTCCGACAGGACACGTTCGCAAGGGAGGGTGTAATCTCGGCACTTGCCGTGCCAGCGAGAGCTCACCCAGCGGGGTGCTGCCCCCCTCACGGGCCTTGTTCACATCTGTGGACAACCCTGTGGATGACATCCGCGTAAGTACCTGCAGGTGGGCAAGCGCGAGAACGAGACCGTAGGACAGGGGACCAGTGTGGCGGACGCTGACACCGACCTGGGCGGCATCTGGCGACGCACCCTGCACACCCTCGATAGCGAGGGACTGACCGCCAGCGAACGCGCTTTCGTCGCCCTGGCGCATCTTGTCGCAGTCGTGGATCAGAACGTTCTGGTCACCGTTCCCAACGACTACACCAAAGGCATCCTCGAGCACCGAGTGCACGACCCCGTCCTTCGGGCCCTGAGCATGCAGCTCGGCCGCGAGGTCCGCCTGGCCGTGACCGTTGACGCAAGCCTGGAGGACCAGCCCCTCGAGCACCCCCCGGAGCCCACGCCGCCATCTGCTCACACGCCCGACTCGTTGCGGACCGAGCGCTTTGCGTCCGAACAAACCGGGGCCGCCCACACCAACGGAAACTCTCAGCGTCGGCACGACCCCACCGACACCGAACGCACGAGGCTCAACCCGAAGTACACGTTCGAGACGTTCGTGGCCGGCGCCAGCAACCGGTTTGCCCACGCGGCCGCCAGCGCCGTCGCCGAGGCGCCGGCCAAGGCCTACAACCCGCTGTTCATCTACGGCTACTCCGGTCTGGGCAAGACCCACCTGCTGCACGCCATCGGGCACTACGCGCGCGGCCTCTACCCCAACGTCCGGGTGCGATATGTGAACTCCGAGGAGTTCACCAACGACTTCATCAACTCGATCCGTGACGACCGCACGAGCACCTTCCAGAGCCTCTACCGCGATGTCGACGTGCTGCTCATCGACGACATCCAGTTCCTCGCCGGCAAGGTGCAGACCCAGGAGGAGTTCTTCCACACCTTCAACGCCCTGCACAACGCGAACAAGCAGGTCGTCATCACCTCGGACCTGCCGCCCAAGCGACTGACCGACTTCGAGGGCCGGCTGCGCTCACGGTTCGAGTGGGGGTTGATCACCGACGTCCAGGTGCCCGATCTGGAGACCCGCATCGCCATCCTGCGCAAGAAGGCCATCCTCGAGCGGATGACCGCGCCGGACGAGGTCCTCGAGTACATCGCTACCCGCATCACGTCCAACATCCGCGAGCTGGAAGGTGGCCTGATCCGGGTGACCGCCTTCGCGAGCCTCAACCGCAACCCCGTCGACCTGGCCCTCGCGGAGGCGGTCCTCAAGGATGTCGTCCCAAACCCTGACGCCGTGCAGATCACGGTCGCGACGATCCAACGCGAGACGGCCGACTTCTACAGCCTGACCATCGACGACCTGTGCGGCGCCTCACGGTCCCGCCAGCTCGTCACCGCCAGGCAGATCGCGATGTACCTGTGCCGCGAGCTGACCGAGATGTCCCTGCCGAAGATCGGACAGGCCTTCGGAGGACGCGACCACACCACGGTCATGCACGCCGACCGCAAGATCCGCGACCTCATGCGAGAGCGGCGCACCATCTACAACCACGTCACCGAGCTCACCTCGCGCATTCGTCAGCAAAGCGCCTAGCGGCAGCGAGCCGCGGGCCTATCGCCCGGTCGTCCACAGGGTCCCTGTGGAAAGCTGTGCATAACGAGGCCCATCGTTGGGGAGACTGCCCCATCCTCCGAGGACGAGCTGTGGACGCCCGCCACCTTCCCGCGGCTCCGGCCGGGAGGGCACGTGCTTCCCCACCCGGTATCCCCACCCTCATGCCCCTCGTGACCTGCCTGGATACCGGTTGTCCACGATGTCCACAGCACCTATGACGACGACGAGATCCATTACCTTTCGACCTCGCCAACAACAGCGCGCCGACCTGGCCCGCCGCCTGGTATCACATGGACGTAAGTACTAGGGTCGAAGATCCCCGGGAGGGACGCCCGTCTCGGGTATGCCGGTGCGCGACAGTGCAGGGATGCGCGGCCACCGAACGCCGGCACCTGACCAACGTGGAGATGACGTGAAGTTTCGGGTTGAGCGCGACGTGCTGGCCGATGCCGTGACCTGGGTCGCCCGGGGGCTTCCGGCACGCCCACCGGTTCCCGTCCTGGCCGGGGTCCTGCTCGTTGCCGACGCCGAAGGCACCATCACGCTCTCTGCCTTCGACTACGAGGTCTCGGCCAAGATCACCATCCCTGCGGACGTCGACGAGCCAGGCACCGTGCTGGTGCTCGGCCGCCTCCTTGGCGAAATCTGCCGAAACCTGCCCTCCCGGCCCATCGAGGTGGCCACGACCGGCAACAAGATCGAGCTGACGTGCGGCGCAAGCCGGTTCAGCCTGCTACTTATGCCGGCCGACGAGTACCCGACCCTGCCCGCCTCGCCCGAACCGACCGGAACCATCCCGGGCGACGTGTTCACCCAGGCCGTCACCCAGGTGGCTGTCGCGGCCGACCGCGGGGACACGCTGCCCATCCTCACCGGGGTGCGCATGCAGATCGAGGGCGAACGACTCACGCTGCTGGCCACCGACCGCTACCGCCTCGCCATGCGCGAGCTGAGCTGGCATCCGGGCCGACCCGACATCAGCCAGGTCGTGCTCGTGCCGGCCCGTCAGCTCACCGACACCGCAAAGGCGCTCAGCGCGTCCGGGACGGTCGAGCTCGCTCTCGGCGGGCCTGTCGGCGGCGACGGGCTCATCGGGTTCGAAGCCGGCCAGCGGCGCGCAACGACCCGACTGCTTGACGGCGACTACCCCAAGGTCACCTCGATCTTCCCAACGTCGGTCGACAGTGAGGCGGTCGTCAAGACGTCCGACCTCATCGACGCCGTCAAGCGGGTCGCCCTGGTCGCCGAACGCAACACCCCCGTGCGGCTGAAGTTCACCGATGGGCAGCTCACCATCGATGCCGGCACGGGCGAGGACGCCCAGGCCAGCGAGGTCGTCGACACGACGCTTACCGGGCCAGAGCTGGAGACGGCTTTCAACCCGCACTTCCTGCTGGACGGGCTGGCAGCAGTGGGGACGGCATACACGCGGCTGTCGTTCACCCAGGCCAGCCGCCCGGCGGTCATCAGCGGTCAGGCCGACATCGACGCCGAGCCAGACACCTCCTACCGCTACGTGCTGATGCCGGTCCGTTTCGCGGTTTGACCAAGGGGGTATGCCGTCCGGTCGGCCTGGGCGACCCGGCCCGTGCCCGCACAGAGAAAGGGACACGCAATGCAGCTTGGTTTGGTCGGTCTGGGCCGGATGGGCGCCAACATGCGCGAGCGGGTCCGCCGCGCCGGGCACGAGGTCATCGGCTACGACTTCAACCCCGAGGTGCGCGACGCCGCGAGCCTGCCCGAGATGGTCCGTTCCCTCCAGCCGCCCCGGGTGGTGTGGGTGATGGTCCCCGCCGGTACGCCCACCCGCGAGACCGTGGCGCAGCTGGCCGGGCTGCTGCAGGCGGGCGACCTGGTCATCGACGGAGGCAACTCGCACTTCGCCGACGACGCCGACAACGCCAAGCTGCTCGCCTCCGACGGCATCGGCTACCTCGACTGCGGGGTGTCCGGAGGCATCTGGGGGCTGGAGAACGGTTACGGGCTCATGGTCGGCGGCTCGGCCGAGTGGGTGGAGCGCGCGATGCCGATCTTCGACGCGCTGCGCCCGGACGGCCCGCGAGATGAGGGCTTCGTCCACGCCGGCGACGTCGGGGCGGGTCACTACACGAAGATGGTCCACAACGGCATCGAGTACGGCCTCATGGCTGCCTACGCCGAGGGCTACGAGCTGCTGGCGAAGAAGGACATCGTCAAGGACGTCCCTGGCGCGTTCAAGGCGTGGAGCCGCGGCACCGTGGTGCGCTCCTGGCTGCTGGACCTCATGGTCAAGGCCCTCGAGGAGAACCCGACGCTGGGCGGGGTGTCCGACTACACGGTCGACTCCGGTGAGGGCCGCTGGACCGTGGAAGAAGCGCTCGCGCTCTCGGTGCCGATGCCGGTCATCAGTGCGTCGCTGTTCGCGCGGTTCGCCTCCCGCCAGGACATCTCCCCGACCATGCAAGCCGTTGCAGCCTTGCGTGGCCAGTTCGGTGGCCACGAGGTCATGACCATCGAGGAGGGCGAGCGGTTGCGTCGCGGCGGCGCCCCCGTCGCTGCGCACGAGGTCGCGCAGGCCGACCGGCCACTTGCGGCCGGCGAGGGCAAGGCGGCTGAGCTCGAGGCGGCCCGGGCCAAGGGCCGGGAGGCCGCGGCCGCGGGTCCGACGTCCGGGGCCGGCGCGACGTCGTGACCTCGATGTTCTGAGGTGTGCCCGCCGTGACCCTGCCCCGCGCCCGGTGACCGCGGCATGCACGTGCGGCACCTTTCTCTCGTCGACTTCCGCTCGTATGCCGTCGCCGAGCTGCCACTCGCTCCCGGAGTGACGACGATCCTGGGACCCAACGGACACGGCAAGACCAACCTCGTCGAGGCCATCGGGTACGTCGCCGCCCTCGGCAGCCACCGAGTGGCCACCGATCAGCCGCTGGTGCGCTTCGGGGCCGAGCGTGCCGTCCTGCGTGCGGCTGTCGTGCGGCACGGTCGGGAGACGCTCGTCGAGCTGGAGCTCAACCCTGGCCGGTCCAACCGTGCCCGGCTGAACCGCTCGCCCCTCTCGCGCCCCCGCGACGTGCTGGGCACGCTGCGCAGCGTCCTGTTCGCTCCCGAGGACCTCGGCCTGGTCAAGGGCGACCCGGCCGGGCGCAGAGCCTTCCTCGACGACCTGCTCGTTGCCCGCCAGCCCCGCTGGGCCGGCGTACGGGCCGACTACGAGCGCATCCTCCGGCAGCGCAACGCCCTGCTGAAGTCAGCCGCCCCCGTGCTGCGGACGGGCTCCCGCCGCCGCGCACGCCCCGACGAGCAGCCACCGGAGTCGGCAGCCGCGTCCGCCCTGCACACGCTCGACGTCTGGAACACCCACTTAGCGCAGGTCGGCGGTCAGCTGCTCCACGGCCGGCTGCGGCTCCTGCATGACCTGGGCCCCTACCTCGGCACGGCATACCAGGCTGTGAGCGCCGAGGGAGCACCCGCTCGGGTGCAGTACCGGGCCACGCTGCGTGACTCGGCGAGCGCGCCGATCGCCGCCGGTGAAGTGCCGCAGGTCCAGGAGCTGCAGGAGCAGCTGCTGACATCGTTCGACGACATGCGCGGCCAGGAGGTCGAGCGCGGCGTGACGCTCGTCGGCCCGCACCGCGACGAGCTCACCTTGGCTCTTGGGCCGATGCCGGCCAAGGGGTACGCGAGCCACGGCGAGGCGTGGTCACTTGCGCTGGGGCTCAAGCTGGCGGCCTACCAGCTGCTGCGGGACGACCTCGGCGAGGACCCGGTGCTCGTCCTGGACGACGTCTTCGCCGAGCTCGACACCGGCAGGCGCGACCGGCTCGCCGACCTGGTCTGCGGGTGCGAGCAGGTGCTGATCACTGCCGCGGTCGAGGCCGACGTGCCGCAGCGGCTGCGCGATGTGGGGACGACGTATGCCGTGACGCTCGGGGAGGTGCAGCGTGTCGCCTGACCCGGTCGAGGGGACGACGGACGGCCGGCACCCTCACGATCCCGAGCGCGCCGGGCCTGACCCGGCCGCTGCCGCTCGCGCGGCCCTTGCTCGGGCTCGTCAAGTCGCCCGCGAGCGAGGCTTGCGACCGGGAATGAAACCGGCCAGGCGGCGCCAGCCAGCCGACTCGGTGCGGTCGGGACCCGATCTCGACGGGCGCGACCCTGCGCTCATCGGCGACCAGCTCGGTCGGCTGGTGGCTGAGCGAGGCTGGCAGGCGGACGTCGCGGTCGGCTCGGTCACCGGGCGGTGGCCGCAGGTCGTCGGGCCCGACGTGGCCGCCCACGTGCAGCCGGTGTCGTTCGACGCCGGCGTGCTCACCGTGCAGGCCGACTCGACGGCGTGGGCTACCCAGATGCGCCTGCTCTGCCTCCATGCTGCTCGGTCGGCTCGCCGACGAGGTTGGGGCTGGCACGGTGACCCAGCTGGTCGTGCTGGGCCCGGCCGCGCCGCGCTGGAGCCGGGGGTCGCGTCGCGTGGCCGGCCGTGGTCCGCGGGACACCTACGGCTGAGGCTCCGGCTGGTGCACGGCAGGATGGTGGCATGTCCCGTGACGACGTGCTCATCAGCGTCGCCGAGCTCATGGCACGCATCGGCGAGGTCAGCGTGCTCGATGTGCGGTGGCGACTCGGGGAACCGGCCGGTGCCGGGCGCGAACGGTATGCCGTCGGCCATCTGCCCGGCGCACCGTTCCTCGACCTCGAGACCGTGCTCACCCGGCATACCGGCAACCCGCGCGACGGGCGCCACCCGCTGCCGGACCTGCCGACCCTGGCTACCGGACTGGGTGCCCTCGGCGTCGAGCAGTCGCGGCCGATCGTCGTCTACGACGAGGCGGGCAGCTGGGCCGCAGACCGGGCCTGGTGGCTGCTGCGGTGGGCCGGGCTGGACGTGCGCGTGCTCGACGGCGGCGTCGCCGCATGGACCGCGGCCGGTGGGGTGCTCGATGGCCGCCCCGTCGATGCCGAACCGACCCGGCTGGCGCTCTCGAGCGGGCACCTCGCCACAGCGTCCGCCGATGAGGCCGCCGCGGCGCCCAGGGCCGGGGTGCTCGTCGACGTCCGAGCACCGCAGCGGTTCCGCGGCGAGGTCGAGCCGGTCGACCCGGTCGCCGGGCACATCCCGGGAGCGGTCAACGTGCCGGTGCAGGGCCTGTTCGACGAGGCCGGTTTCCTGCCCGACGCGGCAACCCTGCGGCACCTTTTCGGGGCCGCACTCGATGGGCGCCCCATCACGACCTACTGCGGGTCCGGCGTGTCGTCGGCGCATGCCGTCCTGGCCCTGAAGGCCCTCGGGGTGGACGCGGCGCTCTACCCCGGCTCCTGGTCGGCCTGGTGCAACGACCCAGCCCGTCCGGTGGCGACCGGGCCGTAGCCGAGATTGTCCACAGACCTGTGGACGAAGGCTGTGGACAGGTCGTGGGCAATCGTGCGGGCGGCGTCATCGGCTGCCCAGCCGAGCGCACCGGCATACCGGCAGGAGAGGGAGGCCAGGTCGACTGCGAAGCGCAGCACCGCGGGCACGTCGGCCAGGCCACGGCACGCCACGGCATAGGCCGCTGCACCATGCAGGACGTCGCCGGCGCCCAAGGTGTCGACCACCTCGACGTGGGGCACCGCGATGCTGTGTGTGGAGGCATCCTCGCTGAGCAGCATGGGGCCCGCGCCGGCTGACCGAGCGGCCCGGCGGCAGCCCTGCTGACGCACCCAGGCAAGCGGGTCGTCGTGGCCGGGCGCCGCAAAGTCGGCGGACAGGATGGTCAGGCCGACGTTGGCGAGCAGGTCCTCGGTGCCGGGCTTGTAGCTTCCGGCGTCGAGGAGGACCGGTATGCCGGCCCCACGCGCACGGCGGGCGGCTTGGCGGGCCAGGGGCATGGCATGGCCGTCGAGCAGGACGACGTGTGCGGACTCGACCAGCCCATCGGGCACCGTGGCGTGGTCAGGAAGAGACGGCGCGGCGCCGCCGACCACCGCGCGGTCACCGGTGCCGCGGGTGAGCAGGATGCTCGATAGCGGGGACGGGCCGGCGACGCTCGCCGCGGGATCGTGCCACCTGACGCGGGTCCTGTCGAGCTGCTCGCCGACGACCGCGGTGAACGCCGAGCGGCCGAAGCCGGCCACCAGCTCGACGTCGGCTCCGAGCGCAGCGCCCGTCGCGGCCGCGTTGGCGGCGGGACCACCGAACGTCAGCGTTTGGCTGAGCCCGGCCACCTTCTCGTTGGGGCCGGGCATGCGCTCGAGCTCGTGGACGACGTCGAGGGTGAGCATCCCCACGCACAGGATGCGCGGACGGGTCGGCGGTTGGCTGCCCACCCGACGACGGTATGGCACTGTGGCAGGGTCGGCGAATTGGCCCGCTGGCGCGTGGACGCCCCGGGTCGCGTGGGGGGAGTCGCGCAGCGGGGTGTCACGTCCGTGGACGGCTCACAGCACCCGTGTCGGCGAGATGGGCGCCCGTCCGGGGGGTAGAATGGGCAGGAGTACCTACGGCTGCCGCGCGCCACCTGGGGCGGCAGCCGTACCCATGTGAATCGCCGTCCGCGGCACCGCCTCAGCCCGGCCCGCCCGGGCTGTGGACACCAGATCGTCAGGAGCATCGTGGCCGAGCCGACAGGGCCCCACCCCAACTCTGGCGCGGACGGGGCGGCACCGGCATACGACGCCTCCGCGATCACCGTCCTGGAGGGGCTCGAGGCGGTGCGTAAACGCCCGAGCATGTACATCGGGTCCACCGGCGAGCGGGGCCTGCACCACCTCGTGTGGGAGATCGTCGACAACTCCGTCGACGAGGCGCTCGCCGGGTACGCCGACACGATCGACGTCACGCTGCTGCCCGACTCAGGCGTGCGGGTGCGGGACAACGGGCGGGGGATCCCGACCGACATCCACCCGATCGAAGGCGTGAGCGCCGTCGAGCTCGTGCTCACCCAGCTGCACGCGGGCGGCAAGTTCGGCGGGGGTGGCTACAAGGTGTCGGGCGGGCTGCACGGGGTCGGCTCCTCGGTCGTCAACGCGCTGTCGACGCGGCTGGACGCGGAGGTGCGCCAGAAAGGCCACGTGTTCCGGATGAGCTTCGACCACGGCGCGCCGACCGCGCCGCTCGCGCAGGGCGAGGCGACCGACGAGACGGGCACGACGATCACGTTCTGGCCCAACGCCGCGATCTTCGACTCGACCGACTTCGACTTCGAGACGGTCCGGGCCCGCTTCCAGCAGATGGCCTTCCTCAACAAGGGGCTGACCATCAACCTGGTCGACGAGCGCGTGGACCGCGCCACCCCGGCCGTCGCGGACGACGAGGAGGACTTGGACCACCTCGACGCCGACGTCGAGAAGGTCACGACCGACGAGGCCGGGCCGGCACGGACCGCCCGCAAGGTCACCTACCGCTACGACGGTGGCCTGGTCGACTACGTCAACCATCTGGTCAGCGCCAAGAAGGCCGAGCCGATCCACCCCGAGGTCATCTCGATCGAGTCGGAGGACCTCGGCCGCTCGCTGTCGCTCGAGCTGGCCATGCAGTGGACGACGTCCTACAGCGAGTCGGTGCACACCTACGCCAACACGATCAACACCCACGAGGGCGGCACCCACGAGGAGGGCTTCCGGGCGGCGCTGACCAAGCTCGTCAACGACTTCGCCCGCAAGAACAACATCCTCAAGGACCGCGACGAGAACCTCACCGGCGACGACATCCGCGAAGGGCTGACCGCCGTGGTGTCGGTCAAGCTCGCCGAGCCACAGTTCGAGGGGCAGACCAAGACCAAGCTCGGCAACTCGGAGGTCAAGGGGTTCGTGCAGCGGGCGATGACCGACGAGTTCGGGCACTGGCTGGAGGCCCACCCGCGCGAGGGACGCGACATCGTCGGCAAGTCGGTGCAAGCGGCGGCGGCTCGGATGGCCGCCCGCAAGGCCCGGGAGAACACCCGGCGCAAGGGGCTGCTCGAGTCAGGCGGGTTGCCCGGAAAGCTGCGTGACTGCCAGACGAAGGACCCGGCCTTGTCCGAGGTGTTCATCGTCGAGGGCGACTCGGCGGGCGGGTCGGCGGTGCGCGGACGCGACCCGCAGACCCAGGCGATCCTGCCGATCCGGGGGAAGATCCTCAACGTCGAGAAGGCCCGGATCGACAGGGTGCTGGCCAACAACGAGGTCCAGGCGCTCATCTCGGCGTTCGGCACGGGGATCGGCGAGGACTTCGACCTGGCCAGGGCGCGGTACCACAAGATCGTCCTCATGGCCGACGCGGACGTCGACGGGATGCACATCCGGACCCTGCTGCTGACGCTGCTCTTCCGGTTCATGCGCCCGTTGATCGAGGCCGGCTACGTCTACCTTGCCCAGCCGCCGCTGTACCGGCTCAAGTGGAGCAACGCCCCGCACGAGTTCGCGTACTCCGACCGGGAACGCGACGGGTTGCTGGCCCGTGGTGAGGAAGCCGGGCGACGGCTGCCGAAGGAGAACGCTATCCAGCGCTACAAGGGCCTGGGCGAGATGGACTACCAGGAGCTCTGGGAGACGACGATGAACCCCGACACCCGGACGCTCCTACAGGTGACCCTCGCTGACGCCGCGGCCGCCGACGACATCTTCGCCGTGCTCATGGGCGAGGACGTCGAGAGCCGGCGCAGCTTCATCCAGCGCAACGCGAGGGATGTGCGCTTCCTTGACATCTGAACCTCGCCGGTATGCCGGGTGGCGCGCGCCTACGGAGGCAGGGGCGCACGGCGGGCCCGGTTTACCCGTTATGCCCGGATCACCGGCCGCTTCATCCCGGCGAGAGGTCAATAGGTGCGGTTATGAGGCCCCCATAACGACATCTTCTGACCTCTCGAGCGGGGGGAGGGGGCCTCGGGCCGAGGGCATCGAGCCTGCGGACGCAGGCGGACGGCATACCCGACTGTGCTCTCGTCGAGTGGTCAGTAGGTGCGGTTATGGGGGCCGGATAGCGACATCTATTGACCACTCGATGAGGGGGTTGACACCCGGGTTGACACCGGCGTGGCCGCCCCCGAATCGAGTGGTCGGTAGGTGCGGTTATGCGGGCCGGATAACGACATCTACTGCCCACTCGATGCAGGGGTGGTGCCGAACCTCGGCGGTCTCGAGACGTAAGGAAGCCCAGTGAGCGAGCAGCCGCCGACCGTCGAGTCGGAGGACCGGGTCGAGCCGATCGACCTCAACACCGAGATGCGCCGGTCTTACATCGACTACGCCATGGCGGTCATCGTCAGCCGGGCGCTGCCGGACGTGCGCGACGGGCTCAAGCCGGTGCACCGGCGGGTGCTCTACGCGATGTACGACGGGGGCTACCGGCCGGACCGCGGCTTCAACAAGTGCTCGCGAGTCGTCGGCGACGTCATGGGGCAGTACCACCCGCACGGCGACTCGGCGATCTACGACGCGCTCGTGCGGCTGGTGCAGGACTGGTCGATGCGCTACCCGCTCGTCGACGGGCAGGGCAATTTCGGCTCGCCGGGCGACGACCCGGCGGCGGCTCCGCGGTACACCGAGTGCCGGATGGCGGCCCTGTCCATGGAGATGGTCCGCGACATCGACGAGGGGACCGTCGACTTCAAGGACAACTACGACGGCAAGACCCAGGAGCCGGAGGTGCTCCCCAGCCGGTTCCCAAACCTGCTGGTCAACGGCTCGTCGGGCATCGCGGTGGGCATGGCCACCCAGATCCCGCCGCACAACCTGCGCGAGGTTGCCGCGGGCGCCCAGTGGTACCTGCAGCACCCGGACGCCGGCCGCGAGGAGCTCCTTGAGGAGCTACTGCGGGTGGTGCGAGGCCCGGACTTCCCCACCGGCGCGCTCATCATGGGCCGCCGAGGGATCGAGGAGGCCTACCGCACCGGCCGGGGCTCGATCATCATGCGCTCGGTCGTCGAGGTCGAGGAGCTACAAGGGCGAATCTGCCTGGTCGTCACCGAGCTGCCCTACCAGGTCAACCCCGACTCGCTCGCGTCGAAGATCGCCGAGCTGGTCAAGGACGGGCGACTGCAGGGCATCGCCGACATCCGCGACGAGACGTCGGGGCGCACCGGACAGCGCCTGGTCATCGTGCTGCGCCGCGACGCGATCCCGAAGGTCGTGCTCAACAACCTCTACAAGCACACCCAGCTGCAGACCACGTTCGGGGCGAACATGCTCGCCCTTGTCGACGGCGTCCCCCGCACCCTGCCTCTGACGTCGTTCATCCGGTACTGGGTCGAGCACCAGATCGACGTCATCGTCCGTCGCACCCAGTACCGGCTGCGCCAGGCCCAAGAGCGCATGCACATCCTGCGCGCCCTACTCAAGGCCCTCGACCAGCTCGACGAGGTCATCGCCCTGATCCGCCGCTCCCACACGGTCGAGGTCGCCCGGGATGGCCTCATGGAGCTGCTCGACATCGACGAGGTGCAGGCGCGAGCCATCCTTGACATGCAGCTGCGCCGCCTCGCCGCCCTAGAGCGCCAGCGGATCATCGACGACCACGCCGAGCTGGCGCGCCGGATCGAGGACTACACCGACATCCTGGCCCGCCCCGAGCGCCAGCGCACGATCGTCTCCGACGAGCTGGCCGAGATCGTCGAGCGCTACGGCGACGAGCGCCGCACTCGCATCGAGTTCTTCGAGGGCGACATGTCGGCCGAGGACCTCATCCCCGAGGAAGACGTCGTCGTCACGATCACCCGCGGCGGCTACTCCAAGCGCACCAAGACCGACCTCTACCGCTCGCAGCGCCGCGGCGGCAAGGGGGTCAAGGGTGCCCAGCTGCGCAGCGAGGACGTCGTCGAGCACTTCTTCACCACGACGACGCACAACTGGCTGCTGTTCTTCACCGACCTCGGGCGGGTGTACCGGGCCAAGGCGTACGAGCTGCCCGAAGGCGGCCGCGACGCCAAGGGCCAGCACGTAGCCAACCTGCTCGCATTCCAGCCGGGCGAGCAGATCGCCCAGGTCCTGGCCATCGAGGACTACTCCTCGGCGCCCTACCTCGTGCTCGCCACCCGCAACGGCCTGGTCAAGAAGACCCGCCTCTCCGAGTACGACTCGCCCCGCACCGGCGGGCTCATCGCGGTCAACCTGCGCGAGGACGACGTCCTCGTCGGGGCCGGCCTGGCCTCGCCCGAAGACGACCTGCTGCTTGTCTCGCGCAAGGGCCAGTCGGTGCGCTTCCGAGCGGACGACGAGTCGCTGCGCCCCATGGGCCGCGCGACCTCGGGAGTGACCGGTATGCGGTTCAAGGACTCCGACCACCTGCTCGCCATGTCGGTGGTCCAGGCAGGTAGCGAACCGGACGTCTTCGTCGTCTTCGAGAACGGGCTGGCCAAGCGCACCCCGATCGGCGAGTACCGGCTGCAGGGCAGGGGCGGCACCGGCATACAGGTCGCGAGAGTGTCCGACCGGGGCGGCGACCTGGTCGGCGCGCTCACGGTGAGCCCCGAGGACGAGGTCATGGTCGTCATGGAGAAGGGCAAGATCGTGCGCTCGCGAGTCGACGAAGTCCGGCATACCGGGCGCTCCACCATGGGTGTGAGGTTCGCCACCCCGGACCGCGACGACGCGATCGTCGCTGTGGCGCGCAACGCCGAGGCGGCTGACGACGAGGATGATGGCGTACCGTCGGAGCAGACCGATTCGAGCCAAGGCCCCGAAGACACCGGAGGTACCGAGTGAGCACGCCCTCGGGGACTCCCCCGACCTCCCAGACTGGCGAGCAGCCGCGCCCAAGCAATGCCGGTGCCGCCACCTCGACCACGACCAGCTCGACCACCCAACCGGCGCCGACCCAACCCACGCCGCAGTCGGGTGCTGCGCCGGCAGCCGCCTCGAACGCCTCGGCGGCCAAGGCGCCGCCGAAGGGAGCCACGACCCCCCCGACCAAGCCGACGGCGGTCCGCAAGCCGGCTCCGCAGCGGCCGACGACCCGGCGGGTGCGCCTCTCGGTCGCGCGGGTGGACCCGTGGTCGGTGATGAAGATGTCGTTCCTGTTGTCGGTCGCGGCGGGCATTGCGCTCGTCATCGCGACGGGTGTGCTGTGGATGGTGCTGTCGGGGCTCAACGTGTTCAGCGACCTGGACCGGATGATCCGCGACATCCAGCCCACGACCTCCGAGCCGTTCTCGATCATGAACTACATCGGGTTCGCTCGGGTGATCTCGCTGTCGATCGTCATCGCGGTGATCGACGTCATCCTGCTGACCGCATTGGCGACGTTGTCGGCATACCTCTACAACATCTGCTCCGCGCTGGTAGGAGGCGTGCAGCTGACCTTGACCGACGACTGAGCGTGGCGGCTCGCGGCGGGCCGGCGCTTTGAAGGCGGCTCGCGGGGTGGGGTAATCTGGCGCGTCGCGGCGGCGCTTGGCGCCGGCGCGGTCCAGGTGATGAGGGCCTATAGCTCAGACGGTTAGAGCGCTTCCCTGATAAGGAAGAGGTCACAGGTTCAAGTCCTGTTAGGCCCACCATCACGCCCACCGACGGAAGGTATGCCGTGTTCAAGAGGCTCCTTGTGCTGGCGGCTGGCGCGGCGGCTGTTGTCGTGGTGCGCCGGTCAGTTGCGCAGCAGCGGGCGGAGCGGGACCTGTGGGCCGAGGCAACCGACGTGCCGACGCCTGCGGCACCTGGGTCGTCCGCCGCGCCGCCTGCTGCCCCAGCCGCTACCCCTCCTCCGCCGGCAGCGACCCCCGGACCGCCATCCCCTCCCCAGGACGCGCCGCCGGCGGCACCGGCGCAGTAGGGTCACCAGGCACTCAGACTTCTCGTTCCCATCAGGGGCCATGGCGCAATTGGTAGCGCACCTGCTTTGCAAGCAGGGGGTTAGGGGTTCGAGTCCCCTTGGCTCCACCCCAGGTCAGGGGCCCTTTCCCACCCTCAGGGAGAGGCCTCCCTGCGTTCGTACCCCAGGAAAGTACGGCAGTAGGTGTCACTGGAAGGCCTCACCAAGTCGCTTGAGCGCCTCCCTCGTCGAGGCCGACGACACCTGGCTGTAGATGTCCATCGTGACCGCGATCTTGCTGTGCCGCAGGATCGCCATCGCCACGCGCGGGTGCACGTCAAGGGCGACGAGCAGGCTCGCGCACGTGCGGCGGGTCGCGTGCACCGAGATCACCGGAACCCCGGCCTTGGCTGCCCGAACCTTGAAAGCGCGATGGAAGTTGCGCGGGTCCAAAGGATCACCCAGACGAGTCGTCAGAACGAGTCCGGACCCTGCCCACGCTTCGCCTGCCGCGAGTCGCCACTTCGCCTCGGTCCGCTTCCGATGTTCCAGGGCGCGCACGCACACCTCGGGCAACGGCAACGGCGCGTCCGATGCCGCCGTCTTCGTCTTCCTGCGCACCAGCTGACCCTTCACTCGCTGGAGTTGCCACTCGATCCTGGCCTCACCCCCGATCAGGTCGACATCCTCCCAGGCCAGTCCCAGTAACTCGCCGCGCCGAAGGCCAAGGACAAGCATCAGCACGTAACCCGCGTACAGCGGATCATCGTCATCCCGAGACGACTCAAGGAACTTCCGGGCCTCGTCGACGCTCCACACTTTGGGCCGACGCGAACGCGGAACCGGCACCCGTACCAAGCCGGCGACGTTCCGCGTCACCAACTCTTCGCGCATGGCTGCACTCAGCGCGCCACGCAGCACGGTCCACGCCTGATGCACCGTCCAATCGGACGCCAACTGACGACAACAACGCCCGGCAGCACAGCAGCGCGCCACGTCGCGCGCCGCGTCCTTGCCCTGGGCGCAGCACTGACATCGGGATCGAAGCGCGTTCAGCCATGTCTGGACGTCGCGCACCGTCAAGCGATCGAGCCGCTTCGCCCCCAGGTCGGGAACGATATAGAGCCGACAGAACAGCTCGTAGTTCGACGCCGTCGCCGGCGCAAGGCCCGGCTGCACCACGTCCCGAAGCCAGCCCTGGATGAACGCCCCGAGCGTCGGACTCGTCGGCGCCACCGGGCCACGCCGGGCCTGCTCATGCAGGCGCAACCACTTCCCATGAACGATCTCCCGCGTCTTGCCATACACCGACTTCCGTTGCCGCCGCCCCTGGGGCGTCGTGATCCACACGTGCGCCGCATACCCATTCCGGTACCGGTAGATCGACCCCTCGCCGTTACCCCGACGCGTCACGGCAACTCATGGCCAGACTCGGCCACCCTCAGCGCGACATACTCATCCACCCACTGCGGCAAAATCCGCCGACACTTGCCGTCCTTCACCGACCGCAGATCGCCAGCGATGATAGCCATTCGCACCTTCGTCTCCCCGTACCCGAGCATCTCGGCCACCTCCGCGACGGTGAACCACCGCCGGACAAACCGCTGAACCTCAGCCACGCCTTCCTCCCTTCTGAATCCTGCGAACCCGCCTCTGTGCGGGGGATTGCGAGACTCACCGTCCTCTAGTCGCGGCGGCCACCCGCTCCTGGATGGTCTGGCCGACTCGGTGGCCGTCAAGGGCACTGCGCTGCGCTTCGTGTCCTTCGGATTCGCTGCGCTCACCCTTGACCGCCACCGATCCCGCCAGAGTTGGCTGTGGAGCGGGGGGCCGCCGAGGTGTGGTTGCCGAACACCCGTCCACACACATCGTCCGGGGGTCCGGCACCACCGCGCGCCTTGGCTTGCTCGTACTGCTCCCGCCAGGCCCTGGCTTGGCGGATCATCCAGGTGAGCACGGCGGTGTAGTTGCGGTCCTCGACCGGCACGTCGGCCCACACGAACCGGGGCCGGCCGTCCTCGTCTACCGTGTCGGCGGCCATCCGGCGGGCCTGCGGGGGTTCGATCCCGGCGGCTTCAAGCGCGGCGCGCACGATGTCGGCACGGTCGGCCCGGTGTTGGGTGAGGGTTTTGCCGGTCCACGCCCGCGACACCAGCACCCGCCGGCCGCCCAAGGCCGAGGTTCTCCCGGTCGTGCGCCGGGGACGGGCATTGCCCGGGGACCAGGCCGGGGCCAGCACCTTGCGGGTTGGATGCCGTAGCGCAGCCAGTTGGCGCACCGCGGCGAGCACGGCAACCAGCGCACCTGCTCGTGCAGCCGGTCGATGTGCGCCTCATACGCCGGGTCGGCCGGTGCTTGGTCGGGGCTGTAGGTGTCGGCGATGGCCTTGGTCAGGTACTTGCACAGGTAGCGCACCGCCCGGTCCGCATCCGCACTGCCGGCGAGCAGGCCCTTGATGTCCAGCTGGGAGCCGAACCGCAGCACATGCGCCGGCACCGCGTCCGGGTCGGCTGTCGAGTTCGTCCAACGCCTGGCCCCACGTCGGTAGAACCTGGCCGGTGTCCGGGTCGATGTAGCCCTCGACCGCGGCGTCCCACACCGGCACCCGCTGCACATACACCGGGTCCTCGACCGGAGGCCACCACACCTGGTGATACGTCGCCCGCACGACGGCTTTCAACGTGGCTCGCGGGATGGCGCCGCGGATCGCCGCGTGCAGGTGCGGGGCGAGCCGTCGTTGGGCTTCGACGGCGGAGAAGTACTGCACCCGGTAGCCGGCGCACCGGCGCAGGTTCTGCCAGAACCGATCCAACAACCGCGGGAACAGCAACGCATCCAACGCTGCCCGCCGGTAGTCATACGACTCGGGGTCCACGGGGATCCCGTCGCGGACCTTGCCGTAGGAGGGCAGGGTCAGAGTCACGAACATCGACGGGCGGTACTCCCGCCCGTCCGGCGCGGTGAACGTGCGCCCGGTGGTGCGCTGGTCCATGGGCACCCGCGGCAGGTCGGGGGTGTCCTGGCGGCGACGGGTCGAGCGGCACCGCCGCGTCTGACTCCTCATGCTCATCCTCGACGGGCTCCACGTCGTCGCCTGCCGGCTCGGTCTCGTCACCTGGTTCCTGCCGCCTGTCCTCGCCCTCGTCGTCCTCGCGGGTGGGTTGCGGGTCGTGGGTGAGGTGCCAGCCTTCGGCGCATTGGTGCATCCGCAGCCGGCGGGCCTTGCCGGCGCAGGCCGGGCAGACCCGCTCGCGGGTGGACCCGCACGCAATCGGTACGGTGAGCGTGTCGCCGGTGAGGGTGTCGGTCACCGTGCGCAGCACCGGGCGGATGCAGACCCGTTCATGCACGGCGAGGGTTTGCACCAGGTCGACGGTGACCTCGGGTTGGCGGCTCATCCGTGGGCTCCGGTCTGTGCCTGGGTGGGTTCCTCGGTGAGCCGTCGGGCGGCCTGGTAGAGGTCCTCCGCGGCGACATACAGCTGCAGCCGCGCTGGCGATCCGGGTCGGCCCGGGACAGCACCCGGACGCAGCCCGAGGCTGTGCTCGTACCGCTGCAGCGCGGCGTGCACCACGGCGCTCAACCGACCCAACGCCCGATCCCGATCCATACGGTCACCGCCAACACGCGGCCGGTGCCGCAGCGAGCCGGGCGGCCGGCTGCCCCGCCGCAGCGGCCGCGTGATCGGGGTCGGGCTATCCGTGGCAGGGCCGGGACGGCTGCTGCCGGTGCTCGGCTCGTGGTGGGCGCGCGCGGGCCTGGCGCGAACGAGTCCGCATTGGTGGCCGGGGTGACGGCTGGCACGGGCGCAGGCTGGCTGACCGGCGGGCCGAGCCTGCGCCGCGCGACGGCCGGGGACTGTTCGGGGGTCTCGACGGGGGTCGGGGTGATGAGCTTGTCGGGCCACCGGCCGCGTCCGTTGTCTTGGGCGGTGCGGGCTCGGCCGGCCCAGAACCCGGCCTGCACCGTCGAGGTCGAGGCGTACTGGTCGCATTCGGTCAGGACCGGGCACTGGGCGCAGATGCCGGCCATGACCCGGCGCGGGTAGCCGCGGGTCTGCTTGTGCTCCTCGATCCAGGGCAGCTCGGGGGAGTCGGCGCAGGCTGCCTGTTGCATCCACGCCGGGCGCTTGGCGATCGCGTCCACGTCTACGCGTCGGGTCACGCCACCCACCCCCCACCAGCGAGGAGCTGACCCGCGCCCAGCCGGCCCGGCCGGCGGCGACCCCGACGTGGAAGCCGGCGTGCCTTGTGGGCTGCTGCGGGGCGTGCGTGGTGAGCGTGGCTTGCGCGCCCGGGACGATCCGACGACCACCGGCGCGGCCTCATCCGCTGCCGCGGCCAGCACCCCAACCGCTGCGTCCTGCCGCCGCGTCACCCTCCTGCGGCCCATGGTCGTCCTGCGGACCGTGCGGTGCTTGCCGAGCCGCCTTGTCCTGCTCGGGCTCCTCGAGAATCGGGGCTGGGTAGCGGGCGGCGACGGTCCGCACCAGCGGGTCGGGCCAGTGGTCGGCGCGGACTCGGTCGGCGGTGCCGTCGTCCTCGATGACCCACCCGCACCCGGGCGCAGCGGGGGAGACCCGGTGGGCGGGGGCGAGGGCGGCGGTGCCATCCCCGAGGACCATCCGGGTCTCCTCGGCCGAGCGCAGCCGCAGCGCGATGGTCTGGGTGAACAGCCCGCGCATGCCCACGGTTTCCTTGCGCGGGTCCTGCACACACGCCAGCACGACCACCCCGAGCGCGCGGCCTTGGGTGAGCACCTCGGACAGCAGCCGGGAGGCCTCCCGCTTCGTCTCGGCGTCCGCGTACGCGGTCAGGGCGGCCAGCTCGTCGATCACCAGCACATGCAGCGGGTCCCCGGGGGTGGGTTCGTGCAACCGGGACCGGCCCGACCATCGAGGCGCCGCGCACGTCGATCACGCCCAGCAGCCGGCGCAGCACGTCGACCGCTTGAGCGGGGTGGTGGCGACGGTGGTGAACAGGGGTGCGCCCATCCCGATTTCCACGCCGCGTTTCAGATCGACGCCCCACAGCCGCGCCACGTCGCCTGTGATGGCCGGGGCCAGCCCGGCGGCGATGCCCCACAGGATCGAGCCCTTGCCCGAGCCGGAGCACCCGACGACCAGGGTGTGCCGCCCGCGGATGGGCAGCAGCCACGGCGTGCCGTCCTGGCGCCGTCCCACGCTGCAGGGCGTCCACCTCGACGCGGGACGGGACGGTCCCGAGCCGCGCGGTGTGCAGCACGTCGCGCATCACCAGGTCGATGACCAACACCCCCGGGCAGGCGGGCCGGGTGCGCCAGGCGACCGCACCGGCGGCGGTGCCAATCGCCGGGGCGGCGGCTTCCAGGTGCTCCACGGTCTGCCCGACCCGCGCCGACACCTGCAGCGTCAACGTGTCCCCGCGGGTGCAGGCCCGCTGCAGCGCCGGGTGCACCCACACCTGTCTCGGCGTTCTTGCCGTGCTCGCGCCGCACCGACAGGCCACACTCACGAGCCAGCACCGGCCAGGCCCGCCGAGCCCACCGCCGCCACCGCCACCGCCGGCACGGGCCAGCGATGAACCGCTCGTACGAGCACCGGCCAGGCGGTCGCCCACACCCCGGACACCACCGCGGGCACGACGAGCGCAGCGACCGCCGACGGTGATCAGCCGGCCCGATCGACGTGGCCGGCCGCGCGCCATCACCAGCAACAGCACCACGGCGTAGCGCCAGTGCCGCACCGGCCAGCGCGGCGATCGCCGCCACTACCCGCACGGTGCTCACCCCGCCGCCCTCCGTTGCTTCGGCCGCCGGCGGCAGCGTCCAGGTCACCGTCACGGTCACCCCACCCAGCCGTCCCGGTGCTGATCGCATACCGGCCCGTCCGGTGATACAGCTCCCAGCCACGCGCGCGGCCACCGCGCGCACATACGCCGCGCCCGTGCTGTACAGGTACAGGCGCACCCGGCCAGCCGCGCCGGTCCACCTCCAGCCCCCGCACCCCCGGGCCGTTGCCCAACGCCGTGGCGACCAGCCAGGTCACCTCAGCGAAGTCGCGCATCCCTCCGGCGGCCAAGCGAACACCGCGCCCGGACACCAGCTCGCGCGGTGTCAGTGGCTGCTCATCAGGCGGCCTTCCCGTCACGCCGCGCCACGCCCGGACTCGCCATGCACGCCCTCGGCACGCCACGTCTCGGACAGGCCGCCGGCCTTGGTGACCCGCACCTCCACGCTCAGCCCGTCGAACCGGGCCGGGGCGAACTCCCCCAACACCGGCCTCACCGGGGCACCGACCCGGACCATCCCGGTCGTGTTCGACTCCCGGCCGAACGCCACCTGCCGATACAGCACCTCCACGTCCCACAACGGCATACCGGTGTTCTCATCCCGAGCCTGCAACTCCGACGGGCGCCGCTGACCGTCCGGGCCGTCCACCCAGTCCTTCACCTCGTTCACGATCCCCGTCGAACGCATCACCTGACGGGCACTGTCCACCGCATAGAAC
>CAVYKM010000005.1:0-33114 GCA_963769085.1 uncultured Actinomycetota bacterium
CGTCGCAGGCCAACACGGACATCGTCTTCGGCAAGGTGGACACCGAGGCCGAGCCGCAGCTGGCCGGCGCGGCCGGGATCACATCCATCCCGACGCTGATGGCCTTCCGCGAGGGCATCCTGGTGTTCAGCCAGCCAGGCGCCCTGAGCGCTGCCGCGCTCGAGCAGGTCATCTCCGCCATCCGCGCACTGGACATGGACGAGGTCCGCAGCCAGCTCGCCCAGCAGCCCTCCTCCACCCGGGCCTGACCCGTTACGCCTACGTGAGCAGGTCGAGCATGGGATACGCGCTGAGCACCACCCTTGACCTCGGCTTCGAGGAGGCCCTCACCGGCACCCGGGCAGCGCTGGCCGAGCAGGGTTTCGGCATCCTGACCGAGATCGACCTCAGGGCCACCCTCAAGGCCAAGATCGACGTCGACATCGCTGCCCAAGTGATCCTCGGGGCCTGCCGCCCGGCGCTGGCCCACGCCGCGCTGCAGGCCGAACCGTCCATCGGGCTGCTCCTACCGTGCACCGTGCTCGTCCGTTCGATCGGCCCAGACCCGCACCCTCATCCAGGCTCTGGACCCCGACGTCATGGTCGAGCTCACCGCCAACCAGGACCTCGCCCCGGTGGCCGCCGACGCCCGAACCCGCCTCTTCGCAGCCCTGACCAGCCTAAGCAGCGACTCCTGAGCGACCCCGCGCCCGCACGCCGACTCCCCCACCGCAGGAAAGGACACCCCATGGTCACCCTCAACCCCGACGACATGACTCCGGTCATCAACCGGCTGCGCCGCGCCCAGGGCCAGATCGGCGGAGTCATTCGCCTGCTGGAAGAGGGCCGCGACTGCAAGGACGTCGTCACGCAGCTCGCCGCCGTCAACCGTGCTCTGGACAAGGCCGGGTTCGCCATCGTCTCCTCAGGGCTGCGCGAATGCCTCGCCAACCCCGAGGGCATCACCGGCGAAGACCAAGCCGCCATGGAGAAGCTGTTCCTCACCCTCGCCTGAAAGCACAGCGCCAGACAACGGCGGACATCGAAGAACGAGAGTCCGCATCCGGCCGGTCGCGGCATGGCATCGACCGCCCCACCGTCGCGCGCCGGCCCCGGCCTGCGCCCCCACCAGGTCGGGCAGGTCCGCTCACACCCGACCACCGCGGGCTTGCGCGGCTGCCTGAAACGACACGCTCCCAGCTCGAGCTGGTGGTGAACCGGGGCCAGGTCGGCTCAGGTGGCCTTGTGCACAAGGGCCTACTGCGGGCGCTCGTCGGCGGCGTCGCGCAGGCGAATCGGGCCGGTTCGCGGTGATCTGTCAGACACGCGGGGAGTGTCGTGATGGCCGCCTGGCTACGGTTGGGAAATGGAGCCGATCGCGCTGCAGCCAGTCGACCAGGTCTGGGTCACCACCGTCGTCGACAACTCCTCGGACGTGCTGATGCCCGACGAGGGTCTGGTCCGACGGTGGGGACCGGCCGGCACCGCCGGGCCGATCCCGGTGGTGCCGACGGAGCTGGCCGAGGGCGGCAAGACCGTCGACTTCCTGCGTGCCGAGCATGGCTTCTCCGCGATGGTCGAGGTTCGCGTGGGCGGGCGGGGCGACGGGTGCTGTTCGACGCGGGGATCACCCCGGACGGGTTGATGGGAAACCTGGATCGGCTGAGCATCTCACCGGACACGTTCGAGGCGATCGTGCTCAGCCACGGGCACTTCGACCATGTGATGGGTCTGGACGGGCTGGCGCGGCGGCTGGGGGTGCGCAACCTCCCGCTGCTGCTGCACCCGGACTTCTGGACCCGCCGACGGATCGTCTCGCCCGGCCGGAGCGTGGGAGCTGCCGATGCCCAGCCGCCGCGGGATCGAGGGCGCCGGGTTCGCGATCGTGGAGGATCGGCAACCGTCGTTCCTGCTCGACGGCGTGCTGCTGGTGACCGGTGAGGTCGACCGCACGACCGACTTCGAGAAGGGCATGCCGGTGCCATCAGGCCTGGCGCGACGGCGACTGGCAGCCGGACCCGCTCATTCACGACGACCAGGCGGTCGTGCTGCACGTGCGCGACAAGGGTTTGGTCGTGCTGACCGGATGCGGGCACTCCGGCATCGTCAACATCGTGCGCCACGCCAAGGCCCTCACCGGGGTCGAACGGGTCTACGCCGTGCTCGGCGGGTTCCACCTGACCGGTGGGTTGTTCGAGCCGATCATCCCGCAGACCGTGGCAGCGCTGGCGCAGGAGGCACCCGGCGTGCTGGTCCCCGCCCACTGCACCGGGTGGAAGGCCATGCAGGCGCTGGCCGCCGGCCTGCCCGACGCGTTCCGTCCGAACTCCGTCGGCAGCCGTTTCGAGCTCTGACCGCCCAGAGACTCATCGTGACCAGCACCCTTGCGACGCGTCGCCGATGCCGTTACGAGGGACACGCCGGCACCGGGCACTTTCTGGATGATCTATCCCTGGGGCGACGTGATCCAGGCCTGGACGGACGGACTAGATTCTGGGGTCGGGATGACCTGTCTGGGGATTGTGTGATGCCCGCCGACGGTTGCTGGATCCAGGCTGGACGTCATCCCGCAGCCTGCGGTCAGCTGAGCTGAGCGCGCCGGGTTGACAGGGCGTGGGGGAACAACAGTTCCTCGATGTCGCGGGTCGCGGTCACCGGCATCGAGGTGATGACCGGGCTGCCGCGTGCTGAACCTGCTGGCGGATCTCGGCGTCATGCAAGTGCGGGCCACGGCGTGAGCAACATCTGCAACGTCATCATCATCGGCTCCGGCCTGGCCGGTGCGAGGTAGCGTCATGGCGGACTCCCATTGGGCGGGATGGCTCCAGCAGCCACCACCGCCACCGAGCGGCACACAACGGGACTCTAAGACGGCGTCAGGCCATCCGGCCTCGGCCAGTTCGCGCCGCACGCAGGCGCGAACACCTGCACTCCTTGAAGATTCGACAGGCGGCTGCGAGGCCCGCAACCGGCGAGCAGGGTCGCCAGCCGGGGGTAGGCCGGCTGGGTGCCTTCGATGTCGAGCTTCACCTTGTGTCCGAGGGCCAGCAGCGCACTTGGGTGGGGTCTGCCACGACCTTGCCGTCGACAAGCTTGGCGTCGTTGGTGATCAGGCACGGCAGGATCGCCAGGGCCTCGATCGTGTTCGTGTCCTGCAGTGCTGACCCTCGCCGTGGAGGCCGTAGCCCATCCCGGTGATCGCATACCGGCCCGTTCAGCGTGGTCGGTCACTGCGCCCACCCTGGCAGTCCCTTGCGCCTACCCCACCACGAAGTAGCGCAGCCACACGTACACCCATGCGATGGCGACGGTCACCAGGGCAACGACGGTGCCGTACTTGGTGAACTGCCAGAACGAGATCGGGTGGGCGTTGCGGGCCGCGATGCCGATGACGACGACGTTGGCGCTGGCCCCGACGGCGGTCGCGTTGCCGCCCAGGTCGGCGCCCAGCGCCAGGGCCCACCACAGCGACTGCGCCTGCGGCGAACCGTCGGCGGCGTCCACCAGGTCCTTGACCAAGGGCGTCATGGTGGCCACGTAGGGGATGTTGTCCACGATCCCTGACATCAGCGGCCGAACCCCACAGCAGAACCGAGGAGGCCAGCAGGTACTGCTCACCCACCGCATCGGTGAGCAGCTGGCCGAGCCGCCCGATCAGGCCAACCTGGATCAGCGCGCCCACCATGACGAACAGGCCCATGAAGAACACCAGCGTGGGCCACTCCACCTCCTCCAGGAACTCTGGCGGGTCGAGTCTGGACACCGCGACCAGGGCGCCAGCCCCCAGCAGGGCGACCATGGAGGGCTGCAGGTGCAGCGCGGAGTGGGCGATGAAGCCGACCATGACGAAGCCGAGCACCACCGCGCAGCGCAGCAGCAGCCCGGGGTCGCGGATCACCTCCCGCTCGTCCAGGGCCATCAGTGCCGACACCCGGTCGGGGTCGTAGCGAAACGCCGACCGGAACAAGACCCGGCACATTCCGATGAACACCACCATCAGGACCAGCACGATGGGGGCCAGGTGGGCCAGGAAGTCGTTGAAGCTCAGGCCCGCGCGGCTGGCGATGATGATGTTGGGCGGGTCGCCGACCAGGGTGGCGGTGCCCCCGATGTTGGAGGCCATGCGCCTCGGCGATCAGGAACGGCACCGGCGGCAGACCGAGCCGGTCGCACACCAGCAGCGTCACCGGGACGATGAGCAGCACCGTGGTGACGTTGTCCAGCAGGGCCGATCCCCCGGCGGTGATGACCACCAGCAGCACCATCGTCGCGAAGGGTCTGCCGCGGGTGCGCTTGGCGGCCCAGATCGCCAGGTAGTCGAACACGCCGGTCTGCTTGAGAACGCTGACGATCACCATCATGCCCAGCAGCAGGAAGATGACGTTCCAGTCGACGCCCGTCTCCTCGCTGAAGAAGGCCACATGGGCATCGACCACGCCCAGCACGACCATCGCGGCGGCACCGCACAGGGCCGCAGCCACCCGGTGGATGCGCTCGGTGGCGATCAGGATGTACGCCGCCACGAAGGCGACGACAACCAGCACCTCCGTCATGGCTGCTCGCACGCGGGCGCCAGCAGGTGGTCGAGCAGGCGGCTGGCCGTGATCGCCCCAACGACCCGCCCCGTGTCCCCGTCGCCGTCGACGACGGCCACCACCGGGCTGTGCATCCGCGCCATCACGGCCGCCACCTCAAGCGGGGTGGCGTCACGGTCGACGACGGGCAGTTCGTCGAGGTCGCGTGGGTGCGGCAGCAGGTCCCGGACCGTGAGGTGCTCCAGCCTGCGGCACAGCTGTTGGGAGGCCTGCTCATCCAACGCCCGCGCCAACGCCGGGGTCTCCTGCAGGTAGTCCGGGATCAGCAGGCGCAGCACCTGCGAGCCGGGAAGAATCGTGTACGGGCGGCCGTCATCCCCACAGACGATCAGGCCCGGCTGCCGCGCCGCGGCCATCGCCTGGGTGGCCGCAAGGGCCCCCGTGTCGGGGGTGACTGTCGCGAAGGGCTGTGCCAGATCGCCGGCGCGCATCCTGAGCTCCCGTCCGTTGGCCACGGCTGTGCTTCATGCCGACCAGACTTCCCGGCGCTCCGTATCCACCGTACCGCGAGCGTGCCCGGCTGCCGCGAACTGGACGTGGCCTAGAGTCACTGCCAGCGCGAGCGTGTTCGCTGCCTGCAGTGTGTCGGCGTCGACGGTGATCGTCAGGGTGGTTCGACCGCTGGGACCAGCGGCCACGCTGGGGTACGGGTCGGCCAGGACGGCCATGACGTCGTCGATGTCCTCGCCACTGGTAGGTGTTGGGTGATCGAGGTCCACTTCGACCACGTACCGCCGCCACCGCCGTATCCCGACCTGGCTGGGTGATGCCTGCCGTGTGGGCCACCCCGCTTTTCCTGTTTCGGAGGTCGGGGTGGTCGATCGCTGGGCTGCCGGCCCTGGATGCGGGTCAGGTCGTGTTACGCGCCCGTCGGCCCGACCAAAGCGATCTTGGCGCCTTTCCCGGCGGCCGACCGTCGCGCAGATCCCGGCTCACCGCTTGGTGCAGGCGGGCCTGCTCTTGGAGGTGCTCAGGCCCTCATGTCCCGGCGGCGCCACCCGACCAGCCCGATCACGCACAGCAGCAGCGCGGTGAGCACCACGAGGGCGGTGTGGCCGGTGTCGACCGTTCCGCCGGGCAGCGTCGGGCTGTGGGCGAACGGTGACAGGTCCTGCACCCACTGCGGCAGCTGCCAAAGCTGCCCGAATTCGCGCAGGACCAGGAACGCCACGAGCACGCCCCACACAGCGGGAACGGCCAGTGGGAACCAGCCGAACGCGAGCAGCACCAGGCCGACGAGCACCCAGGCTGCGGGGATGTGGCCCGCTGCCGCGCCCAGCATCCGCACCGTCTCTTCGCCCACGTTGTGGATGGCCACACCATGACCGACACCGATACCCACCCCGGCGACCAGCAGCACCACGGCGCTGCCCAGCAGGGCGATCAGGGTGTGGCTGGCGGCCCAGCGCAACCGGGTGGTCGGCGCCGACAGCAGCAACTGGGCGTGGCCACTGTCCTCCTCCGAGTGCAGGCGCGAGGCCGCCGCCACACCGTAGGCGCAGATGATCGCCCCGGCCAGGGCGATCTCGGCGGCCAGGAAGGCGTCCACGAGTCGTTGCTCACCGCCCAAAGCAGTGAAGAACTCCCGCATCGCCTCGGACTGCAAAAGCCCCAGCACGTTCTCGGCGACCGAGCCGAGCATCACCCCCATCAGGGCGGCCCCCACAACCCAGGCCAGCAGCATGCCCGCGCTGCAGCCGCCAGGCCAGGCCCAGGACGCCGTCAACGCGCCCGCTCGCCGGCCCGGGCCGGACCGCCAACATGCCCGACCCAAGGTCGCGCCTGGACCGCAGCGCGAAAGCAACAGGCACCAGCAGCAGGGTGGCCAGCAGCGGCAGTGCCGTCACCCACCACCGGTCGCCGGCGAAGGGCCGGATTTGCTGGCTCCAGCCGATCGGTGACAACCAGGACGCCCAACCAGGGTCGCCCTCGGCCAGGTCGCCGACGGCCCGCAGCACGTACGCGATGCCGATCGCGGCCATGCCCAAGCCGGTGGCGACTCGAGCCGACACCGTCACCTGGGCGGTCACAGCGGCGACCGCGCTAAACACGATGCCGGTCAGCGTCCAGCTCACACCAAACGCAACCGACCCCACCCAGGGCAGCCCGACCAGGCCCAGGCCGGCCGTGCACAACACGCCAACCACCACAGCGGCGCCCATGCTCACCGCGAGCGCGGCGGTCAACGGCGCCCCCCGACCCAGCACGCCGCCGGTCGCCAGCTCCAGCCGACCGGACTCCTCCTCCGCGCGAGAGTGGCGGACCGTGATGAAGACGAACAGCATCGCCACGATCGCGCCACCAAACGCGGTGAGCTTGATCAACGACACCGCCCCGAGCGCGCTGACCGCGTAGATCTTCCCGTACAGCGCCACCAGGGCCGCAGTCGCGTTGACCGTCTCGGCCGCGCTGGTAATGGACCCCTGGTCGGGGTAGAGGTCCCGGGTGGCCGTCACCGAGAACTTCTCACCCGGCGTGGCACAAGGGCGGTTCGCCTACGAGCTCCTGGAGATCACCAAGACGCGCGCGCCCCTGAGCCCCGAGCAATGGACTGAGTTCTACCGGCGCCACGACCAGTACATGGTGTGACGACACAGGAGGTTGTCCCGGGTTCGGCAGAACCTGAGGTGGCGGGACCCCCACCATGAGACTCGCCGAGTTGCTGGTCACGGCGATCCGCCTTGTAGGTCTGGGATGACCCGCCAAGAGCACCCCAGGAAGGGCACCGCCTGGACCAAGAAGTCCCGACCTTGCCAGAGCTCGCGACGTCGTTCTAACGAAGCCCATCGATCATTGGTGAAGGCCTGCCTCAGCCCGGCGAGCCGGCCGCGCCATCCAGCGGTCGAGCGCCGCGCCATACGCCCACGCGACAACGACACCGACCGACAGAAGCGATCCCGCCCGGGGTGCTCCACCGCGGGCCAGGTGAGTCACTCCGCCGCGATAAACGCGACCGGTGCCTGCGTCCGGTCGGCCACATGCGGCAGCTCATGACCGGCGGCGGCCGCCTGCGTCGGCGAGCGGTCGGGCTCGGCCCGTCCTGAAACACCGCGGCGAGTTTTCGGTCGGGGGTGATGTGGCGTGTGTAGATGGTCCGCACGGGACGGTAGAGAGCTGCAGGGACAGCTCAAGCACGTTGGGGTTGGGCTCTTCAGCGCCGTAGGCGTCGGCCACGTGGGCGAAATCGGTCATCGATCCGACGATGCTGCGGTTCGCGGTAGGCGCCACGCGATGCTGTCGCGTGTGTTCGATCTCGGAGGCAACCAGTAGTTGCGGTGTCCGGTGGGCTCAGAGTACAGCCTCAGGTGGTCTGGGAACCGGTCAAGCAGGGTCGCGGGTGGGGCCAGGGGCATTCAGGACCGGCAGGGAGGGTGTTACTCGCTCAGCGGCAGCGCGACCTGGCGCGGACGCCAAGGCACAAGGGTGGCGTACCTGTCTCCAAGCAGGGCTGTCGACTCCTCCCCGCTGCCAGGCTGGCTGGCCCGATGCGCACCAGCAGCTTGCGGGTTGCCCGCACGATCACCACGTACCCATCCTGCCGTCACGTCGGCGTCGCGGAACGAAATGAGGGCACTCGACTGCCGCGCCGACACGTACCCTCCGCCTACCTCCCCGTATTCCACCTCCACGCGCTCACCACCGGGCTGCCCCTCAACGTCGACCTCGACACCGACCCTGACCAGGGGATGGGGGTGTGGAGGTCGGCGTAGCCGGCGTGGATGAGTAGAGGGTGTAGGTGCGGGGGCGAGGTCGATGGTGACGGTGTCCGGGTGATGTTCACGGTGCCCGTGTCGCCGGCAACCTGTACCGAGTCCTCGCCCGCGACCTGCCGCGATACCAACACGCCACCGCGGACGGGATCTGGCGCCACTTCCTCGACGCCACCGTGGGGCTCGTTCTCGATGCTGCGGATTACGCCCTGGGACACTGCCGCGCTGTTCGGCAGCGAGAATGTCCCGCCAACCTGTCCACCCGGGGCCCCCTTCGGTGCTTATGGGGGTAGGAGCAGTTACACATCCGTGGGTCAGGAGAGGCGTCGTGGAGAAGGTGTTGACATTGAACGAAGTCGCCGAAATGATCCGGGTGCCCGCGGGCACCCTCAGGTACTGGAGGCACCGGGGAACCGGTCCTATGAGTTTCAAGATGGGTCCACGTCGGGTCATGTACCGAGAGTGTGACGTGCTCGATTGGATTGGCGCTCAATACGCCCGGAGTGGCGTACGCAAGGCCTGAGTTGTATGCCATCGGTGCCGCACGACACAAGACACGCTTACTTGGGGTAAGCGGTGGCAACCAGTGATGCCTTGGGGCGCCCGAATGGGCGAGCAGGTCGTATCGGCTGAGGCGGGCCACCTAGACCTTTCGGCCGATGGTTTCCACGCCGGCGCTGGCTCCTTCATGAGCAGACGGCTCGACGAACTGGCTCACTGTTGTCACGTTGCCGGGAAACGTCACCGCAAGCCGGAGGATTTCGACGACTACTACGAGGCCCGTCTCGGGCGGTTGACAGACCACGGGTTGCGGGTGCTCAAGCCTTGCTCCATGTGTACACCCCAGCGCCCTCCGGTGCTCACCGGGCCGTGACCGCACTCCGGCTCCGATGTAGCCGGGTTGGATGATGAAGGAGGCACCATGGCCGAGCCTTTGCTAGCCACGACCGTCAGACAGTCGCATGCCGTGGGGTGCATTATCGTTTGGTCCGCGCAGACTCTCGATCGACTCGGCGGGCTGTGGGGGGGCGACACCATCAACGCCGAGACCCGACGGCACTTGGGCCGCACTCCATTCGGACGGGCGCGTAGAAGAGGTAGCCATAGTCTTGTCAGCATGATTGGTAGCGGCGGCTACGGTCCCGGTACGGGCAAAGCCGAGGCACTGTGCGCGTAGCTTCAAGATGAGGGCCCCACAGCGTCGTGTAGCGCGCACAGGCCGTTCTCGATCGCATCGAGCCAATAGGCTCGGAGTTAACACCGATCGCATGAGCGCTGATCCAGCCCTGAACCAATCGGAGCGGTCCCGGGGCATAACGTCGCAGAGACTCGGTTAGACCTGAACAGCGTCATATCGGCTTGAAGGTAGGACATGGCCAGCATCCAGAAGCGTGAAGCCACGCGGACCGTCGTCGACAAGGTGAGCGGCGACAAGCGTAGTACTCGCGCTTCGGTGTACCGGGCGCGATATCGCGACGCCGGGGGCAAGGAGCATGCTCGCCACTTCACCCGGAAGGTAGACGCGCAGCGGTGGCTCGACGAGGTCACGGCCTCGGTCGTCACGGGGCAGTACGTCGACCCAGCGGCCGGCCGAGTTACATTCGATTCGTACTGCAAGACGTGGTCGGCCCGTCAGGTGTGGGCGCCGATGACCGAGGTGCAGAACGACCTCGTCAGGCGGTCGGTGCCCTTCGGCAGGGTGCGCATGGCTGATCTGCGGCGGTCGCACCTTGAGGCGTGGATCAAGGCGATGGCCCGCCATGGTTACGCGCCGACGACGATCTCGACGCGGGTCGGCGTCGTTCGCGGCGTGCTCAAGGCAGCTGTCCTAGACCGGGTAATCGCGTCCGACCCCTCCCCCGGCCTCCGACTGCCTCGTCGTCGTCGCGCCGAGGCCGCGATGGAACTTCCCTCGGCCGAGGTCGTCCGGGCCTTGCTCGGCGCGAGTGAGGACCGCATGAAGGCATACGTGGCGGTGTGCGCCTTCGCCGGTCTGCGACTCGGGGAGACATCAGGGCTGAAGGTGTCCGACGTCGACTTCCTTCGCCGGACCCTCACGGTCAAACGTCAGGTTCAGCGACGCCGCGGCGGGCCTGCCGAAATCCGGGGGCCGAAGTACGGGTCGGAGCGCACGGTCTACGTTCCGGACGAGCTTCTGCAGATGCTCGCCTCGCACGTCGAGCACTTCGGCACGGCCTCAGACGGGTGGTTGTTCTTCACCGGGGCCGGCAGGCCTCTGCCCCCGACGACGGTCAACTCGAGGTGGCAGAGGACGACCGCGGCGGCTGCGGTCCACGGCGTCCACATTCACGGACTGCGGCACTTCTACGCGAGTGGGCTCATCGCAGCGGGGTGCGATGTCGTCACGGTGCAACGGGCGCTCGGGCACAAGTCGGCCTCGGTCACCTTGAACACCTACGCGCACCTGTGGCCGACCGCTGAGGACCGGACTAGGGCGGCGGCGGCGGCGGGTCTCGCGACGTCCGTCCTCGGCGCTCCTGCGGACTCGGTGCGGACTGATGCAGGTACTGAGGCCTCTGACCTGCGGTGATGCCGTGCTGGGTTCGTTGACCCAGATCTCTTCGACGGCGGGGTCGTCGAAGTACTTCTGCAACGGCCCGTAGCCGGCCACCGTGTCAAGGACCGACTTCACCGCCTCGTCAAGGTCGACCAGCGCGGGCAGCCCCCCGACGAGGGAGCGCTCGTCGTAGTCGGAGACGGCATCGCGCACCAGCTGGTCGATCTCGCGAGGATGGCGCGTCGGGTCCAGCCCGGAGCGACGGATCAGTTCGCGAACCTCGTCCTCGACCTGACGCACGGCCTCGCCCACAGCTCACCTCCTGTTTGCTGACACACACCTTCAGCCGAACATCTGCCAGACACCCCTGCCTCGACTCGACCCAGGGTAGTGAGATGCCCGGCCGCCGCATCTCGGGGAGGGTCGACCTGTGGATAACCGCCGGGTGATTGCGGCATACCGGGGCAAGGCGGATGCTGTCGAGGGACCGGCTCCCGGCTATCCCGCCTCGGGCGATGGAGGTGCTTGAGCTGCGGTGGACAAATCACCCGCCCTTGGCCACTTCCGCCGCTCGCCCTCTTACCACTTCGATGGCACTCCTAGCCCCGTATACGAGGGTAAGAGCGCGACATTGTGCCAAGAGCGGAGGTTTCGTCGGGTAGCCCACCACTACTCGGGGAGCGCGACCGAGCAGGGCTCGGGCCCCTCCCCCAGGATGCCGCGTGAGCTGCAGGAGTAAGCCCAGGTCCGGCCTGGCCCTACTGCGGCCTCTACGACTTGGTGGTGCCAGCCCTCGCCCCCGCCCGGCGCCTCCGAGGCCACGGCGGAAGGTGCGGGCTCGGTGTCGACGACCATCGACAGGATGCTCACCAGAGGCCGGCCACCGTGGTTCGGCAAACACGGCAGCACGCAGCCAACCTGCGAGCTCGGCTACGACGTCCTGCACGAGGCCAAAGTGACCGCCGCAGCGGACGCCGCGATGGTCACGACGTATCGGTGCTCGGACGACTCGTGGACCATGGCGACGTACTTCGGCGACGAGGCGAAGGAATGGTTCGCCGGCCAAGCGAACACCCGCGACCTCGTCGAGAGGGTTCGGCCGGTCTGACCCCCGACGTGCGCACGCACGGCCAAACCGCGTACCGCGCAGCGCCCTTCGTCGGTCGCGGTACCCTCGGCCGTGCGAACCGCAGCGCGTTGGGCCGTCGTCGTGCTCGCCCTGCTGCACGGGCTGGTCCACCTGCTCGGCACGGCGAAAGGTCTCGGCTGGGCGCCCGTTCCGGAGCTGCACGAGCCGACAACCATCGCAGGCGGGCTGCTCTGGCTCCTCCCCACCGTCCTGATCGTGACGGCGGCGGTGATGCTGGCCGTCCGTGCCCGCGGTTGGTGGGTCGTGATGGGCACGGCGGCGTTGGTATCACAGGCGGTCATCGTCACGGCCTGGACCGACGCCAAGGCCGGCACCGTCGCCAACATCGTCCTGGCCGTCGCGGCGGCATACGGGTATGCCTCCTAAGGCCCCCGCAGCCCGCGCGCCGACTACCGGCGCCGCGCCGACGCCGCGCTCGCGCGCCAGACGCCCAGCCACCTCGTGAATGCCGCCGATCTCGCCGGCTTGCCAGCTCCGCTGGCCGGGTACCTGCGTCGCTGCGGCGCAGTCGGCCAGTCCCGTGTCACCAGCTTCCACGCCCGGATCCACGGTCGCATCCGCAGCGACGCGGGCAGCCTGTGGATGCCGTTCACGGGCGAGCAGGTGAACACCTACGGCCCGAGCCCTCGCCGGCTGTTCCTGCTCGACGCCACCATGCACGGCTTGCCCGTCGACGTGCTGCACGTGTTCGAGGACCACGCCACGATGCGGGTCACGCTCTGCTCTGTCGTCCCCATCGTCGACGCCGCCGGCCCGGACATGGACCGCGCCGAGACCGTGACGCTGTTCAACGACCTGTGCGTCCTGGCACCCGCCGCCCTCGTCGACGCCCCGGTCACCTGGGCAGGCATCGACGACCACCGCGTCCGCGGCACCTTCACCCACGGCGCGCAGACTGTGAGCGCCGAGCTGGTCTTCGGCGACGACAACGAGCTGGTCGACTTCGTCTCGCACGACCGGCTGCGCGCCAGCGCCGACGGCAAGAGCTTCACCCCGCAGACCTGGTCCACCCCGATCCGCGCCTACCGCGACATCGGCCCCAGGCGCGTCGCCGTCTCGGGCGAAGGCCGTTGGCACGCGCCTGCGCCCGAAGGGGTCTTCAGCTACCTCGAGTTCGAGCTCGACGACATCACCTACCACCCGTCCCGACCTGGGGACAACTGACCTGCCCTGTGGACGACGCCCGACGGGTTGGCGGGCCATGCGATGACATGGGTATGCCGTCCACTCACCACAGGGGGTTGCGTCCATGCCGCTTCGCTGGCGCCTGGTGCTGCCCGGCGCCGCTGCACCGTGCGACGTCGTCGTCGCAGCCGCTGCGGACAGCACGGTCTCCGACCTCAGGAGCGCCCTGACCGGCCATGTCCCGGTCGGCGACCTCGTCGTGCACGTCGACGCGGCTGCGGTGGCCGAGGACGCGGCCCTCGGGCTGCCGCCGCTGCTCGACGGCGCGACCCTGACCCTGGCCCCGCGCCCCGCCGCTGCCGCCGCGCGCGCGCTGCTGCAGCTGCACGTGCGCACCGGGCCCGACACGGGCTACGTCTTCGACCTGCCGCGAGGGGAGCACCTCCTCGGGCGCGCCGCCGAAGCCTCGGTACGCCTCGACGATGCCGACGTCTCGCGCGCCCACGCCGTCCTCGACGTCCGCACCAGGGAGGTGACGGTGCGCGACGCCGGGTCGACCAACGGGACGGTCCTGGACGGCATACCGGTTGGGCCACAGCCCGTCCCGATGGCCCCGGGTCAGGCCCTTCGGGTCGGGCACACGAGCCTGGTGCTCTGCCTGCCCGAGGAGCTGCCAGCCGCGGTGCGCCCCGATGGGTCCGGCCACCTGCTCGTCAACCGCAGCCCTCGGTTGGCCGCCGCCGCCCCCGACCACGTCGTCGAGCTGCCCCAAGAACCCGTCGACCCGGTGCCCCCGCGCCTCTCGTGGCTCGCCGCGTTGCTGCCCCTGGTCATTTCCGGAGCCATCGCCGCGGTCCTGCGCTCGCCCACCATGCTGCTGTTCGGGCTGATGTCGCCAATCCTGCTGCTGGGCCAGTGGATTGGCGACCGTCGCGGCGCTCGCCGATCCCACCGCGAGGCGCACGCCAGGTATGCCGTTGAGCTCGCCGCAGCGAGGGAGCGCCTCGCCGATGCCCTCACCGCCGAGACAGCTGCGCGCAACGACGCCGACCCGGACCCGGCCAGCATCTTGGCCATCGCGCGGCGCCCCCTGGCTCGCCTCTGGGAGCGCGACGCCCGCCTGGACGGCATCCAGGCCCGCATTGGGGTCGGTGAGCTCGATGCTAGGACGACGTGCTCCCACGTCGAGACCCCAACAGTCCGACCGGTGCCCGTCGTTGCCGACCTGTCGGCGCCCGGGGGGCTGGGCATCGCGGGGCCCAGGCCAGTCACCCTGGCGGCGGCGCGGGCGCTGCTGGGCCGCCTCGCCACGAGCTACTCACCGCGCGACCTGCACATCGTCGTCGTGGCGCCGCCGGAGCCCCGGCGCGACTGGGAGTGGACCCGGCGGCTGCCGCACGTCGACGCGGTAGCGGACGACGCAACGGACCTGGCCCTCGACGCACTTGCTCGCGCGGTCGCCGACCGAGCGCCGGGGCCGGGGCCCCGGCCCGGCGACACATTGAGCCTCGGCCCGCGCATCCTGGCCGTTGTCGACGGCGCTGCCGCACTGCGTTGCCAGCCCGGGCTGGCCACCCTTCTGGCAGAGGGGCATCGCAGCGGCGTCCACGTCCTCGCCCTCGACAGCGAGGTCCCCCGGCTGCCCGCCGAAGCGGCCTCGGCCCTCGACCTGACGACCGAGCCGCCGACGCTCAACGCCCGGCAGCAGGCCGACCCGATCGCAGTCACCGTCGACGCCGTCGCCCTGGGGTGGGCCGAGCGAGTCGCCGATGCCCTTGTGCCACTGCGTGACTCCGCTCCCGCAGAGGCGAGCGGCCTGATCCCGAGAGCAGTCTCGCTGCTCGAGCTGCCTGGGCCTCCCGGACGTGTCCGGCAGCGCGCTCGCACACCGGTGGGCCCGGTCTCCACGGTCGACGGTGTTCCCGATCGGCGTCCATGGGGCTGGGCCCGTCGTCCTGGACCTGGTTCGCGACGGGCCGCACGCCCTGGTCGGCGGCACGACCGGGTCGGGCAAGTCCGAGCTGCTCCTGTCGCTCGTCGCGTCCCTCGCCGCCGTCAACCGCCCGGACGAGCTCGCATTCCTCCTTGTCGACTACAAGGGCGGCGCCGCCTTCGCCGAGTGCGCCGACCTTCCCCACGTGCTGGGCGTGGTCACCGACCTGGATGCCGCCCTCACCGAACGGGCCATGACCTCCCTTGACGCCGAGCTGAAGCGGCGCGAGCGGCTGCTCGGCGAGCATGGCTGCCGCGACCTGACGGCTTACCACGCCCGCAAGCGTCCCGGCGACCCGGCGCTGCCCCGGCTCGTGCTCGTCGTCGACGAGTTCCGCGCGCTTGCCGAGGAGCTGCCGAGCTTCGTCGCCGGGCTGGTGCGGGTCGCCTCGCTCGGGCGCTCGCTCGGCATCCACCTCGTCGTCGCCACGCAGCGGCCCGCCGGCGTCGTCACGGCCGACATGCGCGCCAACCTCGGCCTGCGGATCGCGCTGCGGGTGCGCGACGTCGTCGACTCGCTCGACGTGCTCGAGGCACCCGACGCCGCGCGCATCCACGAATGCACGCCCGGGCGGGCCTTCCTGCGCAGCGCCGCCACGGAGCTGGCGCAGTTCCAGTGCGCCCTCGTCACCGGCCGGACGGCGGTCCAGCAGGGGGTGCGGCTGCTCGCCGTCGACGGCATCCCGGTCGCCCCTCCGCAGGGCTCCCCCGACACGGACCTGGCCCGGCTTGTCGAGGCCTGCGGTGAGGCGACCCAGCTCTGCCGGGCCGACCGGGTTGCCCCGCCGTGGCTGCCCCCGCTGCCCAGGCTCGTGCCAAGTGAGTCCCTCGCCGGTATGCCGGGCCAGGTCGCCATCGGGCTGCTCGACGACCCGGCCGCCCAGGCCCAGCGGCCCTACCTCTGGGACGTCGGCGGCGGGCACCTGGGCATCACCGGCCCGCCCCGCAGCGGCCGCACGACCGCGCTGCAGGTCGTCGCCGCCCAGCTCGCCCTCGCGACGAGCCCCTGCGACGCGCACGTGTATGCCGTCCACACCGGTGCGCTCGCGGGCCTGGAGGCGCTGCCGCACGTCGGCGCCGCGGTCGACCTGTCCGACCTGGACCGGCTGGACCGGCTGGTGCGGCTGCTCGGGCGCCCGAGCGGCCCGCGTTCGGCACTGCGGGTGCGTGCTCGTCGACGACTGGGACGTCCTGGCGCAGACGCTCGTCGACGCGCGCCAGCAGCGACTGCTTGACGCACTCGTCGCCCTGGTGCGACACGGCCACGAGCACGACGTGCGAGCGGTCGTCACCGGCACACGATCCGCCGCCAGCGGGCCGCTGTCCGGTGTCTTCGCCCAGCGGCTGCTGCTGCTGCCGGCGGACCCGGTCGACCTGGCCATGGCCGGGCTCTCCACCAGGGTGGCGCCCGCCAACCCCGGACCCGGCCGGGCCCTGGAGCCGGCGTCCGGACGCGAAATCCAGATCGCGGTGTCAGGGCCCGGCCCCTCGCTCGGCGAGCGGACGGCATACCTCAAAGGGCTCAGCGAGCGACTCGTGCCCGACCAGGCGAGCGCACCGGCAGGATTGCTGCCGAGTACGGTGCCTGCGCTTCCTGAACGAGTTGGGTTGGACCATCTCCAGCAGGTGTCCGGGCTGCTCGCCGTCGGCGTGGGATTCGATGGCGCGGCAGGGTTTCGGCTGGCCACGGGGCAGCGCCGTGTTGCGGTCCTGGGCCCGGCCGGATCCGGACGCACGAGCGCGCTCGCGATCTTGGCGTCCGGCCTGATCCGGTTGGGCTACCCGGTGGCGACCGTCTCACCCGGCGGGGCGCCCGTCATGCCGGGCGTTACGGGAGTTGCGCCTGCGGATGTGGACGCGCTCATCGCGTTGCGGCACGACCGGCCCAACCTGGCCGTGCTCGTCGACGATGCCGAACGGCTGGCCGGCACGCCGATCGAAGCGGTTCTTGCCGAGATCGCGCGCCTCGTCGACCACGACCTCGGGTTCGTCGGCGTGGCGAGCACGGTTCGCGAGGCCGTCGACCGGCCACGAGGTCTGGCCGGCATCGCCGCGGCGGGTGAATGTGCGCTGTTGTTGGGTCGGCGCCAGCCCGGCGACGAACACGCGCTGGGTCTGCGACTGCTGGTTCCGTTCTCGGACTGCCCGGGTCGGGCGCATTTGGTGCGGCATGGGCTGGCCGAGGTGGTGCAACTGGCACATGTGCGTTAGGCGATGGAGCGCTCGGATTTACCTGCGCCGGCTGGGAGTCCAGCAAATGGAGGTGTTGTCGTGCGCAAGAGCGCTCGGTAACACCTCCAATCAGGTTCTACCTCCGGAAGGGGCCGCCTAGCCGACGGTCAGGACGACCTTGCCGAAGACGTCGCCGGTGGCGAGCTTGCCGAGGCCGGTTCGGGCTTCGGAAAGCGGCAGCACGCTGTCGATGACCGGCGCGATCCCCTTGTGGGTGACGAACTGGGCCAGCCGGGTCAGCTCGTCCCGGTTGCCCATGGTCGAGCCGATGACCCGAAGCTGGCGAAAGAAGATCGACGACAGCTCGGCCTTCGCCGGGGCGTCGCCCGACGTCGCGCCGGCGATGACGATCCGGCCCCCGGGCTTGAGCGAGCGGACAGAGTGCGACCAGGTCGCCGCTCCGACGGTCTCCATGACTGCATCGACTCGGTCCGGCAGCCGGGCCCCCGACTCGAAGGCCGCAGCGGCCCCCACCTGCAACGCCCTCGCTGCTTTCGCGTCGTCGCGGCTGGTCACCCAGACGCGGTAGCCGGCCGCCTCCCCCAGCTGGATCAGCGCGGTCGCGACGCCACCCCCGGCCCCTTGGACGAGGACGGTGGCGCCCGGCGTCAGGCCCGCGTTGACGAAGAGCATCCGGTATGCCGTGAGCCAGGCCGTGGACAGACACGCGGCGGTCTCCCACGGCATACCCTCCGGCTTGGGCACGGCGTTGCGCGCCGGGATGGCGACCCGCTCTGCGAGCGTCCCGTCATACAGCTCGGAGAGCAGCGTGCGGCCGGGGTCGAGCGTCTCGTCGCCGGACCACCCCTCGGTCGCCACGACCGCGTGGACGATGACCTCGTTGCCGTCGGGGTCCAGTCCTGCGCCGTCGCAGCCGAGGATCATCGGCAGCCGGTCGGCGGGTAGGCCGACGCCCTGCAGCGAGAAGACGTCGTGGTGGTTGAGGCCGGCGGCCTTGAGGGTGAGGACGGTCCACCCCTCGCGTGGCTGCGGGTCGGGACGTTGGCCGATCTGCAGCCCGCTGAGCGGGTCCTCGGCACTCTGGCTGACGGCATAGGCGGCAAGCATCTGCCTACTCTAGGGGCCGGCGGTCGCCCGCTCGCGAGCCACCTGACACCGGTCAGAGGTAGGTTCACACGTCATGAGCGACACGAGTGCCACCCGCCACGCCACCGATGTCGACCGGATCGCCGACGACTTCCTCGCCGCCTCGGTCGACCTCAGCCCGCTGGAAGCGACCTACCTCGGGATTCCTGGCCACGACGAGGACCTCGACGACCTGTCCCCCGCCGGCATCGCGGCCCACTCCGACCTGCGCAAGGCGACGCTTGCCAAGCTCGCCGACGCGGTGCCCGCCGACGACGTCGACCGGGTCACCATCGCTGCCATGCGGGAGCGGCTCGGCCTCGCCGAGGATATGTATGCCGCGGGCCTGGACGAGATGAGCCTCAACGTCATCGCCTCGCCGCTGCAGTCGGTGCGTGACATCTTCGACCTCATGCCGCAGGACTCGGACCAGGCCTGGAAAACGTTCGCCGCCCGCATGGCCAAGGTCCCCCAAGCCCTGGCCGGGTATGAGGAGTCGCTGATCGCCGCGCGCGACAAAGGCAACGTCACGCCACGACGCCAGGTGCTCGCGTGTGCCAAGCAGTGCCGCGACCTGGTCGCCGAGGACGGCTACTTCGGCCAGCTCGTGCCGCGGGCCCGCTCCGGCGACCGCGAGCTGACCGAGCAGGTCAAGACCACGCTGGCCGAGGCCACAAAGGCCGCTGCCGCGGCATACGCTCGGCTGGCCGACGCCCTGGAACGAGACCTGCTGGCGCACGCCCCGGAGTCCGACGCGTTCGGGCGAGAGCGCTACCCGCTCGTCTCCCGGTTCTTCCTCGGTGCCGAGGTCGACCTCGAGGAGACCTACCGGTGGGGCCAGGAGGAGCAGACCCGGATTGCCGAGCAGATGCAGCAGGTCGCCGAGCAGGCCCGCCCCGGCGCGAGCGTCAAGGAGGCCATCGCGGCGTTCGACCAGGACCCGAAGTACGTGCTGCACGGCACCGACGCACTCAAGACGTGGATGCAGGGCAAAGCCGACCAGGTCATCGCCGACCTCGCGGACGTGCACTTCGACATCCCGCCGCCGGTCCGCACCATCGAGTGCCTCATCGCTCCGACCCAGACCGGGGGCATCTACTACACCGGCCCATCGGAGGACTTCAGCAGGCCCGGACGAATGTGGTGGTCGGTCAACAAGGGAGTCACCGACTTTCGCACGTGGAGCGAGCTCACGACCGTCTACCACGAGGGGGTCCCCGGCCACCACCTGCAGATGGCGCAGACGGCCTACCGCTCCAACCTGCTCAACAGGTGGCGGCGGCTCTCCGCGTGGACGTCCGGGCACGGCGAGGGCTGGGCCTTGTATGCCGAGCGGCTCATGGCCGAGCTGGGCTATATGGAGGACCCCGGCGACCGGATGGGATGGCTGTGCGGCCAGTCGCTGCGCGCGGCGCGTGTCGTCGTGGACATCGGTGTGCACTGCGGGTTCGAGGCGCCGCAGGAGGTCGGCGGCGGTCAGTGGACCTACGACAAGGCCTGGGCGCTCCTCTCCGCGCACGCGCCCAATGAGACCGAGCCGCGGCTGCGCTTCGAGCTGGACCGCTACCTCGGCTGGCCCGGCCAGGCGCCCAGCTACAAGATCGGCGAGCGGCTATGGCTGGGTCTGCGGGAGGAGACCAAGGCCCGCGAGGGCGCCGCCTTCGACCTCAAGTCCTTCCACCGGCGGACCTTGGACATCGGGGGGGTCGGCCTGGACACCCTGCGGGCCGCCGCGCTGGGCGAGCTGGGCTAAGCCGAGACTCTCGTATGCCGGGTCGCCCCGCCACGTCATGAACGCCGCCGTCGCGCTGCTCGCCCTCACCGCGGCAGGCGTTGCCGTCGCCGCCCTGGCTCGGCGCTGGGAGCTGTCGGCGCCGTTGCTGCTCACCGTTACCGGGATCGCCGCCAGCTTCGTGCCGGCCTTGCCGCCTGTGCACGTCGACCCGGAGGTCATCCTCCTGGGCCTGCTCCCACCCCTGCTCTACGGCGCCGCCATCCGCACCTCGCTGCTCGAGCTCGGCTCGAACCGGCGCAACATCGCGTTGCTGTCCGTCGTCCTCGTCGTGGTGACGGCGATCGCGGTCGGCGTGGTGGTGTGGCGGCTGCTCGACGTCCCGCTGGCGCTGGCCATCGCCTTGGGCGGCGTCGTCGCGCCCCCCGACGCCGTCGCGGCTACGGCCGTCGCGCGCCGGATCGGGTTGCCTCGGCGGATCGTGACCATCCTGGAGGGCGAGTCGCTCTTCAACGACGCGACGGCCCTGGTGATCGTGCGCATGGGGCTGCTCGCCATGGGGGTGGCCGTGACCGTCGGGCAGGTCAGCCTGCAGTTCCTCTGGGCGGCCGGCGGCGGAGTCATCCTGGGCATCCTCGTGGCGAAGCTGGTCAACATCGTTCGCCGACGCGTCACGGACACGACGACCGACACGGCGCTGTCCTTCATGGTGCCCTGGCTGGCCTACCTGCCGGCCGAGGCGGCGCACTGCTCGGGCGTGCTCGCCGTCGTCGTCGCCGGCGTGCTCCTCGGGCACACCGCGCCGGTCGCGCAGCTCGCCGTCTCGCGGATGTCCGAGCGGATCAACTGGAACACCGTCGAGTTCCTCCTGCAGAACGCGGTCTTCCTGCTCATCGGGCTGCAGGCCAAAGGCATCGTCGAGGACGTCTCGGCGACCGCGAACTGGCGCCAGATCGGCCTCGCCGCGTTGGCGGTCCTGGCCACCGTCATCGTCGTTCGGCCGCTGTTCATCGTCCCCCTCAAGGCCCTCGACCGGCATACCGGCGGCCGGGTCCGCGACCGGCTCAAGGGCGCGGCGGTCGTGTCGTGGGCGGGCATGCGTGGCGTGGTGACGTTGGCCGCAGCCTTCACCATCCCGGAGGATGCTCCGCAGCGGAATGTGCTCGTGCTCGTCGCGCTCGTCGTCACGATCGGGACCCTGGTGCTCCAGGGCTTCACGCTGCCCTGGGTGGCCAGACGGTTGGACATCCACGGCCCCGACCCGCGCGAGGACGTCCTGCAGACAGCCACCGTGATGCAGCGCGCCGTCGACGCGGGCCAGGCCGAGCTCGAGCGAGTGGCAACGAGCGCCGACTCGCCCGAGGTCGTCGCCGCGCTTCGGGCGCAGGCGCAGCGGCGCACCAACGGGGTCTGGGAGCGGCTCGGCGCGGACCGTTCCGACGGGTCCACCCCGAGCGAGACCTATCGACGGCTGCGACGGGCGATGCTCACCGCCGAACGGACGGAAGTGCTGCGGCTGCGTGACGAGAACACGGTCGACCACGAAGTGCTCTCCGAGGTCCTGGCCAGCCTCGACGTCGAGGAGTCCATCCTGACCACCGCCGGCGAACGCCCGCGGGCAGCGGACGAGCGCATCGTGACGACTCCCGACACGGTCCGCGGCGAGTGCGCGGACCTTCGTACCGCCCCCGTCTGCCTCAGACCCAGGACCCCTGACGGGTGCGGCAGCTGCCTGAAGGAAGGGTCCACGTGGGTGCATCTGCGGCTGTGCCTCACCTGCGGCGAGGTCGGCTGCTGCGACTCCTCCCCCAACCGGCACGCCACCGCTCACAACGTCGCGACTGGGCACCCGGTGATCCGCAGCTTCGAACCCGGTGAGGCCTGGCGCTGGTGCTACCCGCACCAGCTGCTCGGCTGAGCCCGCCACTGCCGCAAAGACCTGCCTGTCGCTGGCGTCACGGTGGCGTGCCGCACAGCCGGGTTGCCGTAGTCTTCCGAGATGGCGACCCCCGCAGTGCGGCTCGTGCTGGCGTCGGCCTCCCCAGCTCGCCTTGCGACGTTGCAGCATGCCGGCGTCGAGCCAGCCGTGGTCGTCAGCGACGTCGACGAGGACATGGTCGTGGCGGCAGCGATCGACCGGTACGGCCCGCTCGAACCGGCCCACATGGCCCTGCTGCTCGCGCGTGCCAAGGCTGAGGCAGTGGCTTACGGAGAAGGCTTCGGCCACGTCGTCCTGGGCTGCGATTCGGTGCTCGAGCTGGACGGGCAGGTCCACGGCAAACCCGAGAGTGCCCAGGAAGCGGTCATCCGGTGGCGTGGCATGCGGGGGCGAAGCGGCCACCTGCACACCGGCCACTGGCTCATCGACGAGCGGTCGGTGAAGGAGGGCGGAAGCAGCGCGACGCTCGGTGCGACGGCGTCCACGACGGTCTACTTCGCCGACCTGTCCGACGCGGAGATCGATGGCTATGTCGCCACCGGCGAACCGTTGCGAGTGGCCGGTGCCTTTACCATCGACGGGCTCGGCGGGGCCTTCATCAGCGCCATCGAAGGCGACCACCACAACGTCGTAGGACTGTCCCTGCCGCTGCTGCGCGAGCTGCTCGCCGACATCGGCGTCGGCTGGTTTGACATCGTCACCCTGCACCAGCGCTGAGCCGCGCGGAGCCTACCGACCGGCAAAGCGGCAGCACTTCCACAGAACGCGCAGTTGTATCCGCTCGCCTTCGGTGGATGGACCTCCGCCGATGCCGGGCTAGACCGGCGGCACCGAGCGGCGCTTGTCGCTGAAGTGCCGGTCGCGGTGCGCGGCGTAGCGCAGCCGCCGCAGCAGCTCGTCGCGCAGCTGGTCGGCCTCGATGACCCCGTCGACCACCAGGTCGGCGGCGAGGCGCTCGAGGTCGACGTCCTGCTCGTACTCGGCGCGGCGCGCCGCCACGTAGGCGTCGCGGGCGGCGTCGCCCTCCTCCTGCGCGATCGCGGCGATCTTGTTCGCGTAGACCGCGTTCACGGCCGCCTCGGGGCCCATGACCGCGATCTTGGCGGTCGGCAGGGCCAACGTCGCGTCGGGCAGGAAGCCTGGTCCGCCCATCGCATAGAGCCCAGCACCGTAGGCCTTGCGCACGACGACGCAGAACTGCGGCACCGTGGCCTCCGAGACGGCCGACACCATCTTCGCCCCGTGCCGGATGATCCCGCCGCGCTCCACCTCGGAGCCGATCATGAACCCGGGCACGTCGGCGAGGTACACCAGCGGCACCGAGAACGCGTCGCACAGCCAGATGAACCGGGCCGCCTTGTCGGCGCTGTCACTGAACAGCACCCCGCCTCGGACCGCCGAGTTGTTGGCCACGATGCCCACCGTCTCCCCCGCCATCCGGCCGAACCCGACGACGAGCTCACCGGCATACAACGGCTTGATCTCGAAGAACGAGTCCCGATCGACGAGCCCGTCGATGACCTCACGGATGTCGAAGGGCTGCGACTCGCGCTCGGGCACGGTATGCCGGGTGAGCGGCTGCGCAGGCGGCTCCGGCTGGTAGGCGGGCGGGTGCTCACGCCACGACCCGGGCAGGTAGGACAGGTAGTGACGGGCCAGCTCGATGGCCTCGGTGTCGTCGTGGGCGAGCAGGTCACCGACGCCGGAGACGGTGCAGTGCATGCGCGCCCCACCCATCTCCTCGAGGGAGACCTTCTCGCCGACGACCATCTCGGCCATGCGGGGGCTGCCGAGGTACATCGAGGCGTTTCCCTCGACCATGATGACGATGTCGCAGAAGCTCGGGATGTATGCCCCGCCGGCCGCGGACGGCCCGAACAGGCAGCAGACCTGGGGCACCCGGCCCGAGAGGGCCACCTGGTTGTGGAAGATCCGCCCAGCCCCGCGGCGTCCGGGGAACATCTCGACCTGGTCGGTGATCCGGGCACCGGCCGAGTCGACGAACCAGAAGACCGGCAGCTCCTCGCGCAGCGCCATCTCGGTCGCCCGGACGATCTTCTCGACCGTGCGAGCCCCCCACGAGCCGGCCTTGACGGTCGGGTCGTTGGCGATGACGATGACCGGCCGCCCGTCGACGGTGCCACGGCCGGTCACGACACCGTCGGCGGGCAGGTCGCCGGCGAGCGCGTTGGCGTAGCGCCCGTCCTCGACAAAGCTCTCGTCGTCGACCAACAGCGCGATCCGGTCGCGGACGTAGAGCTTGCCCTGCTTGTCGAGCTTGGCGGCGGCATCGTCGGTCAGCGGTGCGCCGCTCGCGTGGTATGCCGTGTTGAGCCGGGCCCGTACGTCGTCGACGCGCGGGTCGCCGCCTGGCGTTGGTCCTGCGAAGGGATCCTCGTGGGTCATCAATGCCTCACGCGGGCAGGCCAAGTCCGCGGGCGATGAGCATCCGCTGCACCTCGGAGGTGCCTTCGCCGATCTCGAGCACCTTGGCATCGCGGTAGAAGCGGGCGACCGGGAACTCCTCCATGAAGCCGTTGGCCCCGAACACCTGTGCCGCGATGCGAGTCGCATTGACGGCGGCCTCGCTTGAGTACAGCTTGGCGATTGAGGCGGCGTGCTTGACCTCGCGAACCGAGCGCCGGCCCGCGTGCAGCTCGTCTTTGAGCCAGGCGGCCTTGTAGGTGAGCAGCCTGGCTGCGTCGACCGCGACCGCGAGGTCGGCCACCTGGAAGGCGACGCCCTGGTTGGTTCCGATGGGACGGCCGAAGGCGAGCCGCTGCTTTGCGTATGCCGTGCACTGCTCCAGCATGGCCTGGGCGCAGCCGACCGCGAGGGCGCTGATCGCGATGCGACCGTCGTCGAGGGTCTTCAGGAACTGCTGGAAACCCTGGCCCGGCTCGCCCAGCAGGTTCTCCGCCGGCACCCGGCAGTTCTGAAAGGACAGCCCGTGGGTGTCGGAGACGTGCCAGCCGAGCTTGCGGTAGGCCGGCTCGACGGCGAAGCCCGGCGTGCCTGCGGGGATCATGATCGCACTCACCTGGGCCCGCCCCTTGGCGTCCACTCCGGTGCGTGCCGTCACCGTGACGACAGAGGTGATCTCCGTGCCCGAGTTGGTGATGAACGCCTTGGCGCCGTTGACGATCCACTGATCGCCGTCGAGCACGGCCTTGGTACGGGTGGCGCCCGCGTCGGAGCCGGCCTCCGGCTCGGTGAGCCCGAATCCGGCCAGCGCGCGGCCCGAGACCAGGTCGGGCAGCCATTCCTGCTTCTGCGCCTCGGTCCCGTAGGTGAGGATCGGGTTGATGCCCAGGCCGACCCCGGCCGACAGGGTGATCCCGATCGACTGGTCGACCCGGCCGAGCTCCTCGATGGCGACGCACAGCATGGTGAAGTCGCCGCCATGGTCCTCATCTGCGCCCTTGGCGGTGCCGCCGTACTCATGCGGAACGACGAGCCCGAACAGCCCGAGGTCGCCCATCTTGGGCACCAGGTGCGTGGGGAAGTGGGCCTCGCGGTCCCAGTCCGCGATGTGCGGTGCCACCTCACGCTCGGCGAACTCGCGCACATGCAACCGGAAGTCCTCGTGGTCCTTGCTCAGCTCGAACATCGTCGTCCTGCCTTCTGGTCACGCGGCCTGGCGGCTGTCGGTCACCGGCCACTACTTGACGTTTACGTAAAGGTAAAGCACCCTGGGCGTTGTGACAAGCCCGCAGACCTGGACGATCGCGCAGATCGCCGACGAGTTCGGCGTCACCCACCGCACGGTGCGCCACTACGAGGAGCTTGGCCTCATCGCCCCCGAGCGACGGGGCACCCAGCGGGTCTACCACCGACGCGACCGCACCCGCCTGGACCTCATCCTGCGCGGCAAGCGCCTGGGCTTCCCGCTCGAGGAGATCCGCACGATCATCGAGCTCTACGACGCCCCCCGCGGCAAGGCCAGCCAGCTCGAGTACGTGCTTGCCCAGATCGACAACCGTCGCGCCGACCTCGAGCAACGCCGACGCGACCTGGAGGCGGCCCTCACCGAGCTGGACACCTTCGAGCACCGCTGCCGGGACGAGCTTTCCGCCCTGCGCAACGGGCAGCCGGTCAGCATGCGTCCTTGACCCGAGCAGCGCCCCTGCCTGCGGGACGGCTCAGCCGGCCAGCACCCATCGGTAGGTGCCGTCGTCCTGCCACTCGCAGCTCACAACATCCCCGTCCGGCGCGGTCTCGCGCACGCCAACGTCGGCGAACGAGCACTCGTCGCCTGCGTAGTGGCTGCCCGTTGGTGGGGCTACTGGCATGGGGGCCTCCGGCAGAGTGGCCGCAGGGCTCGGCGCGGTCGACGCGCTCGGCGTGGGGGTCACCACTGTGGGCTGGCCAGACCACGGTCGAACGACGAGCAGCACCACGAGACCGACGCCGGCCAGCAGGGCCCCGGTCGCGAGCATCAGCCGCCGGGGGGTCTCTCGCGCACTGGGTGCCGAGCCGGTCTGCGCACCGAGCCGCGGCGCCGGGGCCGCCGCCACGATGGCTGCCTCGGCCCGGGGGGCGGCGAGGCGCGGCGCCCCGGCGACGGCCGGCGCCGCTTCGGCAACGGCCGGCGCAGCCTGGGTGCGGTGGTTGGGCTGCTTGGGTCGGTGCCGGCCAGGGCGCCGTTGGCTGGCTCCGCTCCGGCGTGGGCGCCGGTGCGCCGGGGGGCGCCAAGGGCAGCGCCGAAACGTGTTCGAAGACCTCAACGCCGTCGTCCTCGCTCACCCAGTCGGGTAGCCCCAAGGACGTGGCCAGACCAACCGCCGCGCTACCGTCGGCAGGCCGCTGCAGCGGGTCGCCCTGACTGAGGCACCCGATGAGGGCCACGAGGGCGGGGTGCACGCCCTCGGCCCAGTCGGCTCGGCCCGCATCCACCCCGGTGAGCATGGCGATCCCGACCCGCCCCGCGGCATACAGGTCCTGCGCCGGCGTCGGCTCGGCCCCTTGGGCGACCTCGGGAGAGAGGTACCCGGCGGTCCCAATGACCACGTCCGTGCGGGTGAGCCGAGGCCCGGACAACGGCAGGGCGATGCCGAAGTCGGAGAGGCGAAGGAACGGTCGCGCGGTGCCGGTGGGGTTGAGCAGCAGGTTGCCCGGTTTGACGTCCCGGTGCACAACACCGGCCTGGTGCACCGCTGCGAGCGCGGCCAGCAGCTGGCGCAGTAACTCGGACACCCACCGCTGCGGCAAGGGTCCGAAGTCACCGAGCAAGGTGGCAACCGAGCCACCGCGCACCAGCGGCATGGTGAAGAGCACCCGGTCGTCCTCTCCCGCCCAGCCGAGCGGAGTGACGACGTGGGGGTCCTCGATGCGCATCGCCTGCTCGCGGATGAACCGCAGCAGGCTCGCCGAGTCACGCTGCTGCAGGACCTTGGCCGCGACATAGGTCTGTGTCCGCCGGTCCCACGCCCTCCAAACCGCCCCCATACCGCCGGTGCCGAGCAGGTCGACCAGCTCGTACCGACCGGCGAAGACCTCACCCATCTGCGGCCTCGCGTAGCACGTCGGCCAGGCGGGGCCACCGCGGCCGCAGCACGTCAGCGGCCTCCCGCAGCTCGGCGCCGGAGGCGACGTCACGAAGCGCAGCGACCGCAGGCCGCGGCTGGGTCAGCGTCGTCGTGCTCGCCTGGATGTCGCTGAGCGCCTGCTCGAGCTGGTCCGGGTGTGAGCGAGCCGGCCCGCGCCGCGAGGTCGATGAGGCCTTGCAGCCGTCCCACGACAGCGGGGTTGCCGAACTTCACCCGCTGCCCCGAGGCCAGCTGCGAGAGCATCGGCGCCGACACACCCAGGACACCGGCCAACCGTCCTTGGGTGATCCGCAGGTCGGCGGTGAGCTGATGCACGAGCTCACCGAGCGGTCGGCCGTACAGCTCGCGCTGCTGCTCCCGCGCCGCGACGAGGGGCGGCTCGCTCATCGGCACCCTCTCATCGGCTCACCAGGCCCCACAGCCCCACTGTATGGACCCAGCGGCCGGGTGCGGACCGCATACGCTGTCCCCCGACACACCGCCCTCCCGGAGAGGATGCCATGCCCGCTCGCCGTCTCGTCCGCGTGGCGCTTGCGGTGCCGTGGGCCGGCCTGGTCACTGCGCTGTCGGCGCCGCTGGCCGTCGCGGAGACTCCAACGCCCACCCCGACTGGCCAGCCGTCCAACAACCCGTTCGCCGACCTCGAGCCGGTCACCTTGCTCATCTGGCTCGGTTCCGTGCTCGTCGCGCTCGTGGCCGTGTTGTATGCCGTCGAGCGGGAGCGGCGCAAGCACGAAGGCTGAGTGCTGGGCTCACGCCACCGCGCCGCTGGTGAACCGGTCCGGGTTCGGGCCCGTGCGAAGCCCCCGGTCCAAGCCCGCTAGGGCGGTCAGGTCCTCCTCGTCGAGCCGGAACCTCATGACGTCGAAGTTCTCGCGAATCCGGGCCGGCGTGACGGACTTCGGGATGACGACACACCCGATGTCCAGGTGCCAGCGGATGATCGCCTGAGCCGGCGTCACGCCGTGCTTGGCCGCGACCTGGCCGACGACCGGGTCGTCGAGCACCTGCTTACCGGACGCGAGCGGGCTCCACGACTCGGTGACGATGCCGTGCTCGGCGTGAAAGGCGCGCAGCTGGCGCTGCTGCAGGTAGGGGTGCAGCTCGACCTGGTTGATGGCCGGTAGCTCGCCGGTCCGCTCGGCCAGCGTCTGCAGGTGCGGGATGTGGAAGTTGCAGACGCCAACTGCGCGGACCCGGCCCTCGTCGCGCAGCGCGAGCATCTCCCGCCAGGCGTCCACATAGGCCAGGCCCTTCGGCGCCGGCCAGTGGATGAGGTACAGGTCGAGCACGTCCAGGCCCAGGCGCTTGACAGACGCCTCGAACGCCGGGCGCACGTTGCGGTGGTCGGCGTTCCACAGCTTGGTCGTGACGAAGACCGAGCGGTCCCCGGCCCCCGAGCCACCCGGCATACCTGCTGCGGCGAGGGCGCGGCCGACGCCGGCCTCGTTGTGGTAGAGCCGCGCGGTGTCGACGTGCCGGTAGCCGACGTCGAGAGCCGTGCGCACCGCCGGCTCGACCTGCTCGTCGGGGATCTGCCAGACACCGAAGCCCAGCTGTGGGATGGCGACCGGCTGTGCGCCGGCGCGCAGGTCGACGATCGGGATGCCACCAGGGATGCTCACCTTGCCACCCTAGGCACGAATCGCAGGCATTGACGTTTGCATTCGCAAAGACTATCTTTGCGAATGCGAACGCTGCGAGGAGGCCCCATGACCACTGTCTCGCCCCGACGACGCCTGGTGGCCCGCGCCGTTGCGATTCTGGTCACCCTGCTCGTCGCCGCCAGCGGAGCGGCCCCTGCTGCCTCGGCCATCTCGGGCGACGACGCGAGCACCCGCCGGCTGTTGCTGGTGTTGGACGCGTCCGGGTCGATGAAGGGTCCGGACCCGAGCGGCGGGTCCAAGCTGGATGCGGCCAAGCGATCGCTCAACGCGGTGCTCGACGCGCTGCCCAACGGCACCCAGGTCGGCCTTCGGGTCTATGGCGCCACGGTTGGCGGCAGCTCGACCTCTCCTGAGGCGTGTGCCGACACCCAGCTCGTCGCGCCGATCGCGCCGCTGGACCGGGCGGCCCTCAAGAGCGCCATCGCCGGTTTCGACGCGCTTGGCGCCACCCCGATCGCGGGCTCGGTGAGACAAGCCGTGGGCGACCTGGGCAGCACCGGGAACCGTACCCTCATCCTCGTCTCGGACGGCGAGGAGACGTGCGTGCCCGACCCGTGCCCCGAGGTCTCCTCGGCCGTCGGCGCGGGCGTTGACCTGCAGGTGGACACGGTCGGCTTCGGGGTCAACCCCACTGCCCGCCGCCAGCTGCAGTGCATCGCCGAAGCGGGACACGGCTCCTACTTCGACGCCGCGGACGGCTCGCAGCTGCAAGCGAGCCTGACCAAGCTCAGCCAGCGCTCGCTGCGTGGCTTCACCGCGTCGGGCAAGCGGGTCACCGGTACTACCGACGGCCAAGCCGCCCCGGTGCTCACCCCTGGCACCTACCTGGACACAACCGAGCTCGCAGCGGCGAAGAAGTACTACGCCATCGACCGTCACCCCGGCTCGACCATCCGGTTCAACCTGTCCGCGAGGCCGGTGTCCGGCGTGCAGGACTGGAACAGCCAACGGTTCGTCGTCGAGCTGCTGACCCCGAGCGGGACGTCGTGCGCACTGGAGACCCCTCATCGCCTGGAGGTGCTCGAGTACCCCAACGAGGTCCTCACTGCGACCGCGCGGGTGTACGGCGAGCCGGTCGGGGGGAACAGCGAGGAGTGCCGACGCGCCCCGCGGCTGCTGGCCACCGTCCAGCGGACCGAGGGCACGGCCACGCCGGTCCCTGTGCAACTGCTCGTCATGGAGGAACCGGCGGCCACAGACACGGCGACGCTGCCCGAACCGACCGAACGACGGGGGGCGCCGGGGTCGGCCCCGGCGTCGGATCGGTTTGACCCGATCGCAGGCGGGGGCTCCTTCGACGACGCCGCGACGGTGACCTTGGGCAACTACACCGAAACCGTGCTGCCTGGCGAGCAGGTGTTCTACCGGGCGCACGTGGAGTTCGGCCAGCAGCTCGTCGCGACGGTCGACGCCCCGATGTCCGGCACGTCCGCCGGCCCGGCCTTTGTCCGACTGCAGACGCATGTGTTCGGACCGGACCGGGCGGTGCTGCCGCGCGCGTCGGGAAGCCCGCAGGAGTCGGCATACCTCGACGACTCCAACCCGACCGCCGAGATCGGCGGGTACAGCCCGACCGTGATGTACCGCAACCGAGAGACCGACACCCCCGAAGGCGATCTGGATCCAGCGGTGGTTCGCGCGGCCTCGATCGCCGGGTACTACTACGTCAGCGTCTCGTCGACGCCGTTGCTGAGCAGCGACAAGGCCACCCCGGTCACCGTGCGGCTGCGGTTCTCGGTCACGGGGCAGCCCGCCGGCAAGCCGCAGTATGCCGGTCCGTCCAGCGCAGGGGGCGGGCCCCCCACCACCAGCTCCGCGGCCACCAGCCCGGCGGTGGTGGGGGGCTCGGGGCAGCCGACCGCCGCGTCCAGTACTGCCTCCAGCACGGCCGACGGTGACCTGTCGTGGGTGCTGTGGGTTGGGCTGGCGGCGGTCGTCATCGCCGCGGTCGGCGGGGTCGTTGGCGTGCGCCGCGGCCGGGTCCGGACCTATCCATAGCCTTCGTCACCACGAGCGGCTGGCGCTGGGGCCAACCGATAGGCTCCGAGCCATGGCTCGGATCACGAAGGTGCTGATCGCAAACCGCGGCGAGATCGCCGTCCGTGTCGCGAGGGCTTGCAAGGACGCCGGCATCGGCTCGGTTCGCTCCCGCATGCCGGCCAGGGTCTCTTCAAACGCCCTCATCTTTATGGCTTCGCTGCCTTGCACGGCAGCCGGATCGGGGAAGCTCCAGTGCAGGCGCTCGACTCGTCCCGGGAAGGTTGGGCACTCCTCGGCCGCGTTGTCGCAGACCGTGACTACGTAGTTGAAGTCCTGTCCGCTGAATTCATAGACATCTTTGGAGCGCAGGCCGGACACGTCGAGCTGCGCTTGCTGCAGGACTTTCGTCGTCAGCGGGTTGATTCCCTTGGGGTGCGTGCCGGCGCTGTGCACCTCGAAGTCGCTGCCGCCGAGGTCCTTGAGCAGCGCTTCCGCGATTACGCTGCGCGCCGAGTTACCCGTACACAGGAACAGGACGCAATCCGGGCTCATCAGTGCTCGCCGCGGATCAGCGTGTAGGCCAGCGCCCCTAGAACCGCGCCCAGCGGCGTCGCCGTCACGTATATCCACAGGTCTTCCAGCTCGCCGCTGACCAGCGCCGGTCCCAGCGACCTGGCCGCGTTCATCGACGCTCCCGAGATCGGGCCGAACAGCGCCGCCAGTGCTACTGTGGCGCCGATTGCGATGGCGGCCGCCTGCCCCACGGCGCGCGCGTCCGTCGCCACCGATACGACTACGAACATCAGCAGCGCCGACAGGATTACCTCCAGCGCGAACGATTGCGCCGCGATCCCGCCGGCAGGCAACGTCGCCGAACAGCGCCGTAATGCAGCCGCGGCCGCTATCGCCGCGACAGCCTGGGCCAGGACGTAGAGCGGGACGTCTTTAATGTCGAAGTGCCTCGCGACCGCGAAAGCGATTGTCACGCCCGGGTTGAAGTGCGCTCCGGAAATGTGGCCGAGGGCGTAGATCATCGCCATAACCACCAGCCCGAAGGTCGCCGTAACGCCCTCGTGCGAGATCGAGCCCGGCTGCTGCGTCGCAACTACGATCGCCCCGGCAGCCTGCGAAGACCAGCGCAAAGGTGCCGGTACTCTGGCAACCAGCCGGTGCGCCATGTGGACGGCCGGCTTCGACGCTGCTGCCACTGCTTCCGACGTCATAGCGCTATCACCGCCTGCTTCAACCACAGCAGCGCATCGCGCCGCACGCAGTAGCCGGAGCGCGGCCCCGGCCCGCACTGCTCGATCAGCCCTGCTTCTTTCAGCACCCGCAGGTGCTCCGACACCGTCGACTGCGCCAGGTCGGTTTCGCGGGTAAGGTCGATGCACTGCTGGTCGCCGATCTGCGCCAGCGTGCGCAGGATCTCCACCCGCACCGGGTGAGCTAGCGCTCGCATCATCGACGCCAGTCTATCGACTTCGATAGGCATAGGATTCATACCATCGTCATTTTACGATACTGTCCCTTCTCTGGACAAGGCGGTGAGCCTTGAATCCTAAGGGGGAAAGGCGATGCAAGCGCAAATGAGCTACAAGGCGGGGCGAAGGAGCCGCATGACTTCGAGGCAAATGCCAACCTCATCTCTGATGTAATCGAGAAGCCAACCCAATTCAACACGGTTCAGGCGATTGTTGGCCTTGGCGGTGAGGGTCGCCTGTTCGCCGATAGCTGGATAAAAGGTCAGTCTCGGCTCCATTTCCACGTTCGGCTTTGGGGGAGTGACCTCAATTGCTGCGAGTTCTGCGCCATCTTCCAAGCTTCCGGAGATCATGCGAATGGTGCGAACCTGATGGCCGT
>CAVYKM010000006.1:0-50577 GCA_963769085.1 uncultured Actinomycetota bacterium
TCGGGGCACGCTGGGCGTCGGTACGGTGGTGCCAGTAGCGCCCAACGACGATGAGGTGAGCCATGTCTGGCATGCACGAGATCCGCGACGCCATCCTGGCCGGTGACCGCAGCGAGGCGACGTATGCCGGGATGGGGGTGCCCGAGTCCTACCGCGCCGTCACGGTCCACAAGGACGAGGTCGACATGTTCTCCGGGTTGGCCACCAAGGACAAGGACCCGAAGAAGTCGCTGCATCTGGATGTCCCGGTCCCCGAGCTGGCCCCGGGAGAAGCGCTCGTCGCCTCCATGGCCAGCGCCGTCAACTACAACACCGTGTGGACCTCGATCTTCGAGCCGCTGCCGACCTTCGGCTTCCTTGAGCGCTACGCCGGCATCCTCCTGGGCCAAACGGCACGACCAGCCCTACCACATCGTCGGCTCCGACCTGTCGGGCGTCGTCCTGCGCACCGGCCCTGGGGTGCACATCTGGAAGCCCGGCGAGGAAGTCGTCGCGCACTGCCTGTCGGTCGAGCTGGAGCATCACGACGGCCACAACGACACGATGATGGACCCCGAGCAGCGGATCTGGGGCTTCGAGACGAACTTCGGCGGCCTGGCCGAGCTGGCCATCGTCAAGGCCAACCAGCTCATGCCCAAGCCGGCCCACCTGTCCGGAGGAGGCCGCGTGTCCCGGTCTGGTGAACAACACGGCATACCGCCAGCTGATCTCCAAAAACGGCGCGGCGATGAAGCTGGGCGACCGGGTCCTGATCTGGGGGGGCGTCGGGTGGTCTTGGGCTCCCTACGCGACCCAGATGGCGCTCGCTGGCGGCGGCACGCCGGTCTGCATCGTGTCCAGCCCGGACAAGGCCGAGATTTGCCGCCGGATGGGCGCCGAGCTGATCCTGGACCGCAAGGCCGGCGGGTACCAGTTCTGGAAGGACGAGCAGACCGAGAACCCCAAGGAGTGGCGCCGCTTCGGCGCTGACATCCGCGAGCTCACCGGCGGCTCCGACGTCGACATCGTCTTCGAGCACCCGGGCCGGGAGACCTTCGGGGCCAGCGTGTTCGTCACCCGCAAGGGCGGCACCATCACCACCTGCGCCTCGACGTCCGGGTACATGCACGCAGCAACGACAACCGCTACCTGGTGGATGAACCTCTAAGCGGATCATCAGCTCGCACTTCGCGAACTACCGCGAGGCGTGGGAAGCCAACAGCCTCATCAAGCGCGGGCTCATCCACCCGACCCTGTCCAAGGCGTATGTCCTGGAGGACGTCGGCCAGGCGGCCGCAGACGTGCACCAGAACCTGCACCAGGGCAAGGTGGGGGTGCTGTGCCTGGCGCCCGAGGAGGGCCTCGGGCTCCAAACCCCGAGATGCGCGAGCTGCTGCCCAAGATCGACCGGTTCCGCGACGTCTGAGCGAGCCGCGCCCGAGCGCGCGACGTCGGGGGCCGGCGGGTCCTCTACGCGGATGCCGGCGCCGCCCTGGTGAGGCTGGCGTCGGAGGTAGTCCGGCATGTGGAAGCCGTCCTGGCAGTTCGTTGCGCAGTTCCGGCGGCGCCGCCGCGAGGCAATGCGCGGCGACCCCGAGGCCGGGCCACGTCCGGCCCCGGTGCTAGCAGCGGGGCCGGCGGCCCCGCCCGCTCTGGTGGATGAGCGTCCCCGCCTGGTCCTGCGGGTGTCGGTATGCCGGCCAGCGCCGCCGGCCGGCATACCGACAGCGCCGCGGCGGCAGGCCCCGCCGTGGCCGGCAAGCGGGGCCTGGCGCTACGCCCCTGCCGGTCAGCCGATCAACCGACGCTCGCCGTTCTACATCGGCCTGGTGGGTGGGTTCGGTGTCCTCGCGGCCTACACCATCTGGCAGGCGGTCGCCTCGCTGGACACGGTGTTCACCCTGCTGCTCGTGGCGTTCTTCCTCACCCTGGCCCTCGACCCCCTTGTCGAGGCACTGGTCCAGCGCGGTGTGGGACGCGCCCTCTCGGTTCTGCTGTGCTGCTGCTCCTGCTGGGCATCTTCGCGGTGCTGGGGTTCGTCGTCGTGCCGCCGGTGGCGAACAGGCCGCTGAGCTGGCACGCAACGCGCCCACGTACCTCGACCAGGCGCTGCGAAACCCCACCGTGCAGGACCTGGACGCCCAGTACCAGGTCCTCCAGCACGTCCAGGAGGAGTTCAACCGCCGGATCACCGACAGCCAGTTCATGTCCCAGGTGTTCGGAGGCGTGGTCGGGGTCGGCCGAGCGGTCGCCTCCGGCATCTTCTCGACGCTGACCGTCCTCGTGCTCACCCTCTACTTCCTCACCGCCCTCCCCCGGCTCAAGCACGCGGCATACGACATGGTTCCCGCCACCCGGCGTACCGGGTGATGTCCCTGTCCGAGGAGATCATGCGACGCGTCGGGGTACTACGTGATCGGCCAGGTCGTGGTGGCCACCGTCAACGCCTTCTGCTCGTACATCATGATGTCGATCGTCCGCATCCCGTATGCCGCGGTGCTGGCCGTCGCGGTGGGGCTGCTCGGGCTCATCCCCATGGTGGGCGCGACCCTGGTGGCCGTCGTCGTCGCTACCGTCGCGTTCTTCGACGACCCGAAGAAGGCGATCGCCATCGTCTACTTCATCATCTACCAGCAGACCGAGAACTACCTGGTTGCCCACGGATCATGCAACGCACCGTCTCGGTCCCCGGGGCAGTCACGGTCGTCGCCGCGCTCGTCGGGGGGACCCTGCTTGGGATCCTCGGGCCCTGGTGGCCATCCCCGCCGCGGCCGGGCTGCTGCTGATCTACGAGGAGGTCCTCGTCCCGAGGCAGCGCCGACACTAGGGTCGGTAGGTGCGCTTCCTCAACGATCTGCTACCGACCGTCGACCTGAGCTACGACGACGTGTTCATGGTGCCGCGGCGGACCTCGGTGAGCAGCCGGATGGATGTCGACCTCAGCACTGTCGACGGGACCGGAAACACCATCCCCCTCATCGTCGCCAACATGACCGCGGTGAGCGGGCGCCGCATGGCCGAGACGGTCGCGCGACGCGGGGCCATGGCGATCGTGCCGCAGGACACCCCGGGAGAGGTCGTCCGCGACCTGGTCACCTTCGTCAAGTCACGCGATCTCGTGCACGACACGGCGATCACGCTCGCCCCGACGGCAACGGTCGGGGATGCGCTCAGCCTGCTGCCCAAGCGCTCGCACGGGGCGGCGGTTGTCACCGACCGTGGGAACCGCCCGATCGGCATCGTCACCGAAGCCGACCTGCTCGGCGTGGATCGCTTCATCCAGGTCGAACGGGTCATGACCCGCGAAGTTGCCACGATCGACCACCGCGTCGACCCAGAAGCTGCCTTCGACCGGCTGGGCGAGGTCCACCACCGGCTGGCACCCATCGTCGACGGCGGTGGACGACTGGTCGGCATCCTCACGAGGGTGGGGGCGTTGCGGGCCACCCTCTACCGTCCCAACACCGACGCCGAGGGCCGGCTGCGAGTCGGGGCCGCGACCGGGGTCAACGGTGACGTGGCAAGCCGGGCCAAGGCTCTGGTCGCCGCGGGGGTGGACGTGCTCGTCCTCGACACCGCGCACGGCCACCAGGAGCGGATGCTCGACGCGCTGCGGCGGTGCGCGCGTCCGGGATCGACGTCCCTCTCGTCGCGGGCAACGTCGTCTCCGCGGAGGGCGTCCGCGACCTGGTGGGCGCCGGCGCCGACATCGTCAAGAGTGGGCGTGGGCCCGGCGCGATGTGCACGACCCGGATGATGACCGGCGTCGGCCGGCCGCAGTTCTCCGCGGTCCTCGCGTGCGCGGCCCAGGCCCGAGCGCTGGGCGCACACGTGCTGGGCCGACGGGGGGGTGCGCCATCCACGAGATGTTGCGCTCGCCCTGGCCGCGGGCGCGTCGAACGTCATGGTCGGCTCGTGGTTCGCCGGCACGCACGAGTCCCCAGGCGACCTGCATGCCGACCCCGATGGGCGCCTCTACAAGGAGTCCTACGGCATGGCGTCCGCGCGAGCCGTCGCCACCCGCACCGCGGCCGACTCGGCATACGACCGGGCCCGCAAGGCGCTCTTCGAGGAGGGCATCTCCACCGCCCGGATGTACCTTGACCCGGAGCGGCCGGGGGTCGAGGACCTGCTCGACTCCATCACAGCCGGGGTGCGCTCGGCATGCACGTATGCCGGTGCCGCGACGCTGGAGCAGCTCGCGGCGAGGGCTCTGGTCGGCATCCAGGGCCCGGCCGGGTTCGCCGAAGGGCGCCCCCAGCACTCGTCGTGGTGACCCGCCTCACCGCACTCGCTGTCTGCGGTTTCTCCCGCCCGTGACGATGGGCACGCGATCGGCCTGGACCCCACGGCATACCTGAAGATATGAGTCATGGCCCTCGACGTCGAGCTCTCGGGAGATCCGCGACTTCCTGGCCGAGCATCCGCCCTTCGACTCCCTGCCGCCCAGGGAGCTGGATGCACTGCCCGGCGAGTTCAAGATGGAGTACTACCGCCGGGGCAGCTCGATCATCGCCAAGGGCCGGGAGAACCATCACCTCTACGTCGTGCGGTCGGGGGCCGTCGACATCTTCGACGAGACCGGCACCCTCGTCGACCGAGGCGAGGCCGGCACGTGCTTCGGTTCGATCAGCCTGCTGGGAGCCAACCCGTCGACCTTCGTCGTGACGACCATCGAGGACACCCTCACCCTCGTCATGGACGCCGAGACGTTCTTCCGGCTGCGCCGGGACTACCGCGACTTCGAGCACTTCTTCGACGAGCAGCGGGCGCACCGGATGCGCGGAGCGGTCGGCACGCAACAGCTGTCCACGACCGGAGCCGCCATCCTGAAGACCCAGGCTCGGGAGCTGCTCAACCGCGAGCTCATCACCACGACGACCCGGGCCTCAATCCAGGACGCGGCCCGGGCGATGTCCCGAGGCAACGAGTCCGCGTTGCTTGTCATGGACGGCGAGCGCCTCGCCGGCATCGTCACCGACCGGGACCTGCGCAGCCGGGTGCTTGCGACCGGGCTGGACCCGCAGCAACCGGTCACGGAGATCATGACCCGGTTCCCGGTCACCGGCGGCGCCGACATGCTCGCCTTCGAGATCCTGCTCGAGATGGTGGGACGCAACATCCACCACCTGCCCATTTTCGAGGGGGGCAAGCCGGTCGGCATCGTCACGGCCACCGACCTCATGCGCATCGAGCAGGCCCACCCGGTCTACTTTGTCGGCGACATCAGCCGGCAGAAGGACGTCGAGGGCATCGCGAAGGTCACCGAACGGCTCGGGTCGGTCGTCGAGTCGCTGGTCTCCCAGGACGCCTCGGCCGACAACATCGGGCGGATTGTCACCGCCATCGGCGACTCGGTCGAACGACGCCTGCTCGCCCTGGCCGAGGAACAGCTCGGCCCGCCGCCGGTCTCGTACTGCTGGGTATCCCTGGGCTCGCGGGCCCGCCTGGAGCAGGCCCTGGCCTCGGACCAGGACAACGCGCTCATCCTCGCGGACGACGTGCAACCCGAGCACGCGGCATACTTCGAGGCCCTGGCCCGCGACGTGACCGACGGGCTGGTCCAGTGCGGCTACCCCCCATGCCCAGGTGAGGTCATGGCGACCAACCCGCGCTGGCGACAACCCCTGACCGGCTGGCGCAGCGAGTTCCGGACCTGGATGAACCATCCGGTGCCCGACGCGATCCTGCGGGCCAGCATCTTCTTCGACATGCGCCCGGTGCACGGCGACCTGCAGCTGTACGCCGCCCTGCAGGAGCAAATCCGGGCGGATGCCCCCGCGGCCAAGCGTTTCCATGCCCATCTGGCCAAGCGAGCCGTGGAGAAGGAGCCGCCGTTGGGCTTTTTCCGGGGGCTCGTCGTGGAGCGGTACGGGCAGCACAAGGACCACCTGGACATCAAGCGCGGCGGGGTCGGTGCTGTCGTCGAGCTCGCGCGCGTGCTGGCCCTGTCCATCGGCTCACCCGAGGTCAACACGCAGGCCCGGATCGCCGCCGCCGTAGCTGGGGGCCTGCTGAGCGAGGAGCGCGGCGAGAACCTGCGCGACGCCTTCGAGTTCATCTCCTACATCCGGCTCAAGCACCAGGCCGAGCAGGTGCGCGCCGGTCTGCACCCTGACAACTTCGTCGCCCCGGGCGACCTCAACAACTTCGACAAGCGCCACTTGCGGGCGGCGTTTGCCATCGTCCGCTCCGCCCAGGCCGCCGTGGCCCACACCTACCCGATGACCTACATCTCCTGAGCCAATGTTCTGGCGCCGACCGAACCCTGACGTTCGCCGTCGAAAGCTGCTGCGCACGGTAGCGCCCGGCCCTCTGTACGACTACCTCGGCTGGCCGTTGCCGGACCCGGATACGCCCGTTGAGGAGCTGGCGCTGCTGGCCGTTGACCTGGAGACGACCGGGATGGACCCGCGACGCGACACCCTGCTCAGCATCGGCTACGTCCCGGTGGAGGGGCGCACGGTGGACCTCAGCGGCGCACGCCGGTTCGTGGTCCGTGGCAGTGCCGAGGTCGGCCCGAGTGCGGCGATCCACGGCATCACCGACGACACCCTGGCTGCTGGGGTCTCGATGAAGCACGCCTTGACCGAGGTGCTGGCCGCCCTGCGGGGACGGGTCCTGCTCTCGCACTTCACCGACATCGAGGAGGGGTTTCTTTCGACCGCGTGCGAGCGCGAGTTCGGCGCCGGTATGCCGTGCGCGCGCATCGACACGCTCGAGCTGCAGCGCCGGCTCATCGTCGGCGGTTGGCACGGCGAGGCGCCGCCGGGCACCCTGCGGCTCTGGTCGGCTCGGCGCCGCTACGGCTTACCCGTCTACAAGGCCCACGACGCCCTCGCGGACGCGCTCGCCTGCGCCGAGCTGTTCCTCGCGCAGGTCGCCGAGATGTCCGAACAGGGCCCCGTCACCCTCAAGAAACTGGCCTCCTGACATGAGGGGGGCTTTGTCAGCCCGCCCAGGGAGCTAGCTTCCGGGCGGCGTGTAGGTCAACGCGCACGCCTTCTGCAGAGTCGCGGATATGTCACCGGCCTCGATCAGCTCGTGTGTCTCCAGCGCGGTGAAGGCTCCGCTGCTGGTAACCGCGAGGCTTATGGCGGCAACACTCCGGGAGTCCGGCACGTCCACGACGACGAACCCATCCCATGCACCGAACATCAGGTAGTAGGACTCCATACGTCCGCCCGCGGACTCACACAGCTTGGCCACGACAGCGGCGCGGTCACTGGGACGGTCCATCAGCCCCTTGACAGCCGCGCTTGTAAACCGGAAGAAGACGGCATACTTGGCCATGTCACACCCTCCTGGGTCTCGCTGCGCCGGCGTCAGTGCCAGCTCACGAGGACCACTGTGGACCCTGCGGCGGGTCGGCGACAGGGTACGTCAGCGCGACATGTCAGTGCGTCCAGGAGCACCTCGGCCTCCCTGCCGACCAGGCGTCGATATGAGGAGCTCGCGGGTGGCGGCCAGCCCCGGTGGGCGATCGGGAGCCAGAGCATGGTTGACCATGTCGAGGGTGCAGAGCCGGTCGCTCGACCGGCCTCGGCCACTGCCGCATCGACGTCGGGCAGCGGCACGGAGGCGAGGAAATGGAGGGCACAGGGCTGGACGCAGCCAGGGGGTCTGGCGCGGACAATTGTCCTCATCGTTCACAACTGGGGCGGCCGGCCGAGCTAGGGTCTGTGACACGACGCCTCGCCTGCGAGAGGTCGCGGATGGAGGGGTAGAGGTGCAGTTCTCCACAGGTGGCTCATCCGCGCGGCTTCGCGGAAGGATCGCGGTCATCACCGGGGCCGCCGCGGGAATAGGCCGGGCAACGGCGGAGCTGTTCGCCCGTGAGGGAGCCCGGCTGGTCTTGGCGGATGTCAACACCGAAGGCCTGGATGCGGTTCGCGAATCGCTATCCGGATCAAGCGAGGACGTCGTCCTGGTGACCGCCGATGTGTCGCGTCCAGAGGACGCACGACGCGCCGTCCAAACAGCAGTCGACCGATTCGGGCGCATCGACATCGCGGTCGCTAACGCCGGGATCATCCCGTTGGCATCCGTCGTCCAGGCCACGCCAGAGGACTGGGACCGCGTGATGGCGATCGACGGGCGGGGCATGTTCCTGACCTGCAAGTACGCGATTGAGCAGATGCTGATCACCGGCGGCGGATCGATTGTCTGCCTGTCGTCGATCTCCGGAATGGCAGGCCAGCGTGGCCAAGCGACGTACGGGCCGGCCAAGTTCGTCGCGTCCGGGCTGACCAAACACCTCGCGATCGAATGGGCCGATCACGGAATCCGCGTCAACGCGGTCGCTCCTGGAACGATCAACACCGAACGGGTCAGGCAGTTGTCCGCGGAGCCAGGCGGCAAGGAGTACCTGACGACGGTGAAGGCAGCCCACCCGATGGGACGCCTCGGGCAACCGCAGGAGGTCGCGAACGCGATCTTGTTCCTTGCCTCCGATGAGGCGTCGTTCATCACCGGTGCGATACTGCCGGTCGACGGGGGGTTTCTTGCGCAGTAGGACGCGCCGCTCGACGCTGAACACGGGGGCAGCATTGTCACGCAGATCGGCGTGACGCGACTTGTCGACACCGCCGTCATACCGACGTCGCGGCGCTTCAGCGGTAGGAGCCCCGCGGAGGCCGACGGTCCCGGTGCGTCCAGCAGGAGGAGTGCCAGTGCCGCCGGTCGGCGACTCCGCCGACCCCGTCTGCGGGCCAGACGACCACATGCGGTAGGCCGGGGCGCAGCTCCTGCTGGCACCCTGGGCATCGGTAGGCGCGGCCCGCGCCCGCGCCGCTGACCCGCCGCACGACCCAGGCTGACCCGGCATACCGCTGCTCGCTCGTGACCGTCGAGGCGAGGCGAGACACGTCGAGCGGCGCGGGGTCGTCGCGGCGCCGATTGGCCCTGGGCATGAGGCCATTCTCCCTCGCGCCAGTACGATGTGACGATCTCGGGCTGCGGTGGTCAGGTGCGGCTCCCGCGGCGAAGGGAAGAGCCATGGTGGATCAGTTGGGTTCGCGTCGGGGCGTCCTTCCCATTCCTGATCGCCAGCATCTGGGGTTGGTGACCTACGACGCGAAGGACCCGGATACGTCGTTTCCCCCAATCGAGCCGTTGTTGCCCCCTGAGGGCGCCCCGAACGTCCTCGTCGTCCTGCTCGACGATGTCGGTTTCGGTGCTTCCAGTGCGTTCGGTGGGCCTGTGCAGATGCCCACAGCGGAGCGGTTGCAGCGCGGTGGACTTGCCTATACGCGGTTCCACACCACGGCTTTGTGTGCACCCACCCGGGCGGCTCTCTTGAGCGGACGCAACCATCACTCGGTGGGTATGGGGTCGATCACCGAGACCGCGACCTCGGCACCCGGTGCGAGCGGACTACGCCCGAACACGAAGGCTCCGCTGGCGATGACGTTGAAACTCAACGGCTACTCGACATCCCAGTTCGGCAAGTGCCACGAGGTGCCGCCCTGGCAGACCTCGCCCGTTGGCCCATTCGACGCCTGGCCTTCAGGTGGGGGTGGATTCGAGTACTTCTACGGTTTCATCGGGGGCGAGAACAACCAGTACTACCCGGCGCTCTACGAGGGGACCTCCCCGGTCGAGCCGGAGATGACGCCGGAGGAGGGCTACCATCTCACCGAGGACCTGGCCGACCATGCCATCGGATGGGTGAAGTCCCAGAAGGCTCTCGCGCCGGACAAGCCGTTCTTCATCTACTTCGCGCCCGGCGCGACCCACGCCCCGCACCACGTGCCGCTCGAGTGGGCAGACAAGTATGCCGGCCACTTCGCTGGCGGGTGGGACGCGCAGCGCGAGTCGACCTTCATGCGCCAGAAGCAGCTTGGGATTGTGCCCGCGGAGGCCGAGCTCACCGCAAGGCCAGACGTGATTCCCGCGTGGGAGCAGATGGACGACGAACTCAAGGCGGTCTTGGAACGCCAGATGGAGGTGTATGCCGGGTTCCTCGAGCACACGGACGTGCACGTCGGTCGTCTCATCGACGCGATCGAGCAGATCGGCGCGCTGGACAACACGCTCGTCTACTACATCATCGGTGACAACGGGGCGTCCGCCGAGGGAACCGTCAACGGCGCCTTCAACGAGATGGCGAACTTCAACGGCCTCGCGGCGATCGAGACGCCGGCATTCATGGCGGCGATGCGGGACAAGCTCGGCACGAAGGAGGCCTACAACCACTACTCCGTGGGCTGGGCATGGGCGATGTGCGCGCCGTACCAGTGGACCAAGCAGGTTGCCTCGCACTGGGGCGGCACCCGTAACGGGACGATCGTGCACTGGCCCGCCGGGTTCTCCAGCAAGGGCCAGACCCGGTCCCAGTTCTGCCACGTCATCGATGTTGCGCCGACGGTCCTGGAGGCGGCCGGTCTTCCCGAGCCGAGCTTCGTCAACGGCGTCCAGCAGGCGCCGATCGAGGGCACCAGCATGCTCTACAGCTTCGATGCGCCGGAGGCTCCGGAGCGACATGACCTGCAGTACTTCGAGATGGCCGGCAACCGCGGCCTCTACTTCAAGGGATGGAGCGCAGTCACCCGGCACAGCACACCGTGGTTGCCCAACGAGGCGCTCCCCCCGCTCGACGAGGATGTCTGGGAGCTCTACGACGGGGCCGCCGACTGGACGCAGGCGCGGAACCTGGCTGCCCAGGCGCCCGAGCGACTCGCCGCCCTGCAGCGGCTGTGGTTGATCGAGGCGGTGAAGTTCAATGTGCTACCGATCGACGACCGCAGGTTCGAACGGCTCAACGCGACCATTGCCGGTCGGCCACAGCTGATCACGGGCACCAAGCAGGTGCTGTTCCCCACCATGAAGCGGCTCAGCGAGAACAGCGTCCTCGACATCAAGAACCGGTCGTTCTCCGTGACCGCAGCGGTCCGGACGCCGGCGGACGGCACCACGAACGGGGTCATCATCGCCCAGGGCGGCCGGTTCGGCGGCTGGGTCCTCTACGTCAAAGACGGCCGAGCCAAGTTCACCTACAACGTCCTCGGGATGCGGGAGTTCGTGACCGAGGCGAACGAGGTTCTCCCCCCGGGGGACCATCAGATCCGGGCCGAGTTCGTCTACGACGGCGGGGGACTGGCCAGGGGCGGCAGCCTCACCCTCTTCTACGACGGCCGAAGCGTCGGCAGCGGCCGAGTGGAACAGACCCAGCCTCTGGTCTTCTCTGCTGACGAGACGACGGACATCGGCGATGACTACGGTATGCCGGTGAGTGCCGACTACGCGGGCGCGAGCCGGTTCAACGGACGCATTGACGTGGTGCAGATCGACGTAGGCGACGACGATCATTCCCACCTCATCGACCCGGTTGAGGTCGCGAGGGTCGCAACCGCCCGCCAGTAGCTACACCCTGGCCCGAACGGTAGCCGTTAGTAGACCCGGAAGCCCCGCTTGGTCTTCCGCCCGAGGTACCCCGCGGTGACCATGTGCTCCAGCAACGGCGACGGGGCGAAGCCGCCGTGGCGGAACTCCAGGTAGAGCTCCTTCTGGATGGCCAGCGACACGTCGAGCCCGACCACGTCGAGCAGCTCGAACGGCCCCATCGGCAGCCGGCAGCCGGTCTTCATGGCGATGTCGATCTCGTCGACCGTCGCGTAGTGCGAGTCGAGCATCTTCACCGCGTCGTTGAGGTACGGGAACAGCAGCGCGTTGACGATGAAGCCGGAGCGGTCGGCGCACTGGACCGGGTGTTTGCCGATCTTGCGGGTGAGGTTGACCGTCGTGTTGATGACGTCGTCGGCGGTCGCGACGGTGTGCACGATCTCGACCAGGCGCATGACTGGCGCGGGGTTGAAGAAGTGCATGCCGATGACGTCTTGGATCCGGCTGGTGACGTTGCCACACTCGATGACCGGCAGCGACGAGGTCGTCGTGGCCAGGATCGCACCCGGCTTGCAGATCTTGTCCAGGTCGCGGAACAGGTCCTGCTTGATCTCCAGCTCCTCGGCGATCGCCTCGACGACGATATCGACGTCCGCGAGGTCCTCCCTCGAGGTCGAGCCGGTCAGCCGCCCGAGCACCGCGTCGGCGTCCTCCTGCGTCATCCGGCCGCGCTCGACCGACTTGCCCATGCTCTTGGCGATCGCGGCCGAAACCCCGGCGACCTTGTCCGCGCCGCGCGCGACGTACGTCACCGGGAAACCGGCCTTGGCGAAGACCTCGACGATCCCGGTGGCCATGGTCCCCGACCCGACCACCCCGACCGTCTCGATCGGCCGGCTCTTGGCCGCGGCCTGGGCGGCCAGGTCAGGCGTCTCCCGGTCCGGCACGACCTCGGCGGACCCCGGCTCGGCATACGTGTAGAAGCCCCGGCCGGTCTTGCGGCCCCGCAAGCCTGCGCTGATCATCTGCTTGATGATCGGGCTCGGGGCGTGCAGGCGGTCGCGGTCCTGGTGGTACATCGTGTCGAGGATCTCGTATGCCGTGTCCAGGCCGATGAGGTCCATGAGGGCGAGCGGGCCCATCGGGTAGCCGCAGCCGAACCGCATCGCCGCGTCGACGTCCTCACGGGAGGCGTACTTGTTCTCGTAGAGCGACACCGCGTGGTTCAGGTAGCCGAAGTACAGCGTGTTGGCGATGAAGCCGGCCTTGTCACCGACCACGACCGGCGCCTTGCCCAGCCGCTCGCACAGTGCCTTGGCGTCCGAGAACACGTCGTCGGACGTGATCACGGTCCGCACGATCTCGACGAAGTCGAGGATCGGTGCCGGGTTGAAGAAGTGCATGCCGACGACCCGGGACGGCGACTTGGCGGAGACGGCGATCTCGGTGACGGACAAGGAGGAGGTGTTGGTCGCCAGGATGGCGTCCGCGGCCACGATCTGGTCCAGCTGGCCGAAGACGGACTTCTTCAGCTCCAGGCTCTCGGGGATGGACTCGAGGACCAGCTGGCAGTCTTTGACCGCGGCCAGGTCGAGGGAGTAGGTGACCCGATCAAGGGTGGTGGAGCGCTCCTCCTCGGTGAGCTTGCCGCCCTTGACGGCCCGGGCGGTGGAGGCGGCGAGCGCCGCCTTGCCGCGCTCGAAGGCCGACTCGACGATGTCGACGGCCACGACGTCAATCCCTTTGCGGGCGACCACCTCGGTGATCCCGACACCCATCGTCCCGAACCCGACAACGCCCACTTTGGTGAACTCACGACCCATATGGCGAGTCTCGCAGAGCCCCCTACCGAGAGGTAGCCCGCAGGACGCGAGAGTGGTCACATCGCGCTCGCGGATCGGCAATAGGCTGGCTGACCGTGCGCCTGGTCATTGCCCGCTGCCGGGTGGACTACGAGGGCCGGTTGCAGGCTCATCTGCCCCTGGCGACCCGGCTGTTGCTCGTCAAGGCCGACGGGTCGGTCCTCGTGCACAGCGACGGCGGCTCCTACAAACCGCTCAACTGGATGTCGCCGCCGTGCTCCACGACGGTCACCCCCGCTGACCCTGCCGAGGTGGCCGATGGGGTGGTCACGGTATGGGTCGTCCGCAACACCAAGTCCGGGGACGCGCTGCGGATCCGCATCCACGAGGTGCTCCATGACAGCAGCCACGACCTCGGAGCCGACCCGGGGCTGGTCAAGGAGGGAGTCGAGTCGCACCTGCAGGCGCTGCTGGCCGAGCACATCCACACTCTCGGCGAGGGCTGGACGCTCGTGCGGCGTGAGCATCTCACGGCGATCGGGCCGGTTGACATCCTGGCGCGAGACGCCGAGCCGGCGCCACGTCGCGGTCGAGATCAAGCGCCGCGGCGAGATCGACGGGGTCGAGCAGCTGACCCGCTACCTCGCAGCTGCTCAACCGCGACCCGCATCTGGCGCCGGTGAGCGGGGTGTTCGCCGCCCAGGAGATCAAGCCGCAGGCCCGCACCCTCGCCCAGGACCGAGGCATCCGGTGCGTCGTGCTCGACTACGACGCCTTGCGTGGGATCGACGACGCCGAGTCCCGGCTCTTCTAGGTTGGAGCCGGCCCCGACTCGCCAGACTCGCCCAGCTCCGCCGCGACCGCCCCGCGACCGCCCCGCACGAGTGGTCAGTAGGTGCTGTTATCCGCCCGGTTTGACGACATCTTCTGACCTCTCGGCGGGTGCGGTGAGGCGGGTGAGGTCGGTGCGGCGGGTGAGGTCGGTGCGGCGGGTGAGGTCGGTGCGACGGGTGAGGTCAGCTCGGCGGCACCACGAGGCGCCAGCCGTCGGCGTCGGCCTCCAGGGCGAGCACCGCGTCGGGGGTCGACAACGCTCGGGCCCGCCAGCCGGCGACCAGTCCCCGCAGCGCGTCGGACACGACGCCGGCCTCGCCGACGACGAGCACGGCCTCGCCGCGATGGCGGTCGGCGATGTCCTGCAGCGACGCCCGCACCGCATCCACCGGCTCGGCGACCTCGTAGACGGCCGCGAGGCGTTCATGCGTGAGGCGCTCGCCGACGTCTCGAGCGGCCACGGTCTCAGCAAGGTAGATCCGAGCCGGACACTGCAGGTCCCCCATACCCAGCAAGTATGCCGCCGCACGGCAGAATTGGCTCATGACCTGCGCCATCGCCGCCCCGTCCCCGGCGTCCGCACAGGCCGGGGTGCAGACCGCCCGCGCCGGCGGCAGCGCGGTGGACGCGGCGGTTGCCGCCATGGTCGTGGCGATGTCCACCGAGCCGGGGATCGTCAGCCCGCTGGGCGGCGGGTTCGTCGCGGTGTGGCCATCCGGCGTCAGATCCGGAGGTCATCGACGGAAACGTCGAGATGCCCGGGCGCGGGCTGCCCGATGGAGCGCCTGGGCACCGGCCTGCGCAAGATCACCACGTCCTACGGCGGCGGGGTGACCATGTATGCCGGTCACGGCTCGGTCGCGACGCCCGGCTCGTTCGCGGCGCTCGGCGAAGCGCACCGCCGGCACGGCCGCCTTCCCTGGGCCGACGTCTTGGCCCCGGCCATCGAGGTGACCAGGGCCGGGTACCGGCTCGGGACGTCGGCGGCCAGCTACCTTGCCATCACCGGCACGACCCTGTTCGCCTGGGACCGCGAGACGGCCGCGTTCCTGCTGGACCACAACGGGGTCCCGCACGTCGCAGGGCAGCTCATCCGCGACCACGCCCTCTCGGCCACCCTGGCGCTGGTCGCCGCGCGAGGAGTCGAGGAGCTCTACGTCGGCGAGACCGGTCGGGCCATCGCGGCCGACTGCGCCGCCCGCGAGGGCCTGGTCACGGCAGCCGACCTCACGGCATACCGGGCCGTGGTCCGTCCGGCGCTGACGCTCCGGGCTGGGCGCCTGGGCGCTCGCCACCAACCCGCCGCCGTCGATCGGGGGCCCGCTGCTCACCGTCATGCTCGCCGAGCTCCTGGCCCGCGACGGGCGGACCTGGGCCGACGTCATCGAGATCCAGGAGCACGTGCTGCGCTACCGCCACCACGTGCACGACTTCTCCGAGGACCTCGAGGAGGACGGCTACACCCTGCTGGACCTCGTAGCGAGCCAGGGGCTGCGCGCCCTCGCGCTGCCACCGCCGACTGCCCCGTCGACCGCGCACGTCTCGGTCGTCGACGACGCGGGGATGGCGTGCGCGATCACCGCCTCCTCCGGCTACGGCTCGGGAGCGACGGTGCCTGGCACCGGGCTCATGCTCAACAACTGCCTGGGCGAGCCCGAGCTCAACCGGCGCGGCGTGCACGTGCTTCCCTCCGGCACGCGGCTGGCCTCCAACATGGCCCCGACCGTTGCCCGAAGCGGTGACGGGTCCGTGCTCGCCATCGGCTCCCCTGGTGCCGACCGCATCACGACGGCGTTGATGCAGGTGCTGGCGCGCTACTGCCTCATGGGGATTCCGCTCGCTGAGGCGATCGACCGCCCGCGCCTGCACGTCAAGGTGGTGGAGGGCGAGGGCGCCCGGCTCGAGTACGAGCAGGACGACGAGCTCGCTGCCGCGGCGGCCGCCTCCCACCTGGAAGCGACCGTCCATCCGGCCCGGTCGATGTACTTCGGCGGCGTCGCGGCAGCGGTGCTTGGCACCGACGGCGAGCTCGCCGCGGCTGCCGACCCGCGGCGGGAGGCCGCGACCGCAGTCGGTTGACGGCGGCTCCCCAGCCCCGCGAGTGGAGCGAAGTGGTTGCTACAGAACCGGTTTGGCAACCGTTTGGCTACTCTCGCGGTGGCCGGCCCGAGTGGTGCTACACCGGCTGGGGCTGCTGGGCTGGCAGGCCGCGCGACTCGCGGATGATGTCGACGAACCGGCCCATGATGTCGTTGAGGCCGAAGTCCTTGGGGGTGAAGACCGCGGCCACTCCATGGGCCAGCAGCGTGGCCGCGTCCGACTCGGGGATGATCCCGCCGACGACGACCGGGACGTCGCCGTTGCCGGCGTCGCGCAGCCCACGCAGCACCTCAGGCACCAGCTCCATATGCGACCCGGACAGGATGGACAGCCCGACGAGATGCACGTCCTCGGCGACCGCTGCGGCGACGATCTCGTCCGGGGTCAGCCGGATGCCCTGGTAGACGACCTCGAAGCCAGCGTCGCGGGCCCGCACGGCGATCTGCTCGGCGCCGTTGCTGTGTCCGTCGAGGCCCGGCTTGCCGACGAGCACGCGCAGCTTCTCGCCCAGCTCGTCGCCGGTGCGCGCGACCCGCTCCCGCACGGCAGCCAGCTCACTGCCGGCCTCGGCCGGCGACACCCCGACCGACCCGGAGACGCCGGTTGGGGCCCGGTACTCGCCGAACCGGTCCCGCAGGGCCTGCGCCCACTCCCCTGTCGTCAGCTTCGCGCGGGCGCACTCGAGGGTGGCCGGCATGAGGTTGGCCCCACTCTCGGCGTCCGCGCGCAGCCGAGCGAGGGCCGCTGCGGCTCGTTCTCGAGCGGCGGGGTCGGCGTCGCGCTCGCGCCGCCAGGCCTGGACCGCAGCGATGGCGGCCTTCTCGACCGTTGGGTCCACGGTCTGGATGGCGGTGTCCAGATCGGCGGTCAGGGGGTTGGGCTCGGTGGTCGTGTACCGGTTGAGCCCGACGACGACATCCTCACCCGACTCGATCCGCTGTCGACGGGCCGCGTGCGAGGCGACGAGGGCCGACTTCATGTACCCGGACTCGACCGCCGCGACCGCGCCGCCCATCGCGAGCACGCGCCGCATCTCCTCACGGGCGCCTTCGACCAGCGCGTGGACCTTCTCCTCGACCACGACCGACCCGGTGAACAGGTCGTCGTACTCGAGCAGGTCGGACTCGAAGGCGAGCACCTGCTGGATCCGCAGCGACCACTGCTGGTCCCACGGCCGCGGCAGCCCCAGCGCCTCGTTCCAGGCCGGCAGCTGCACGGCCCGGGCCCGGGCCTGCTTGGACAGCGTCACCGCGAGCATCTCGAGCACGATGCGCTGGACGTTGTTCTCCGGCTGGGCCTCGGTGAGGCCGAGGGAGTTGACCTGCACGCCGTACCGGAACCGCCGCGCGGCCGGGTCGGACACGGCATACCGCTCCTCGGTGATCTCGTCCCACAGCTGGACGAACGCGCGCATCTTGCACATCTCTTCGACGAAGCGCACACCGGCGTTGACGAAGAACGAGATCCGCGCCACGACCTCACCGAACCGCTCGGGGGGCACCTGGCCCGAGTCACGCACCGCATCGAGCACGGCAATGGCCGTGCACAGCGAGTAGGCGATCTCCTGGACCGGGCGTCGCGCCGGCCTCCTGCAGGTGGTAGCTGCAGATGTTCGTGGGGTTCCACTTGGGGATCTCGGTGTAGGTGTAGGCGATCATGTCGGTGATCAGCCGCAGCGACGGCTCGGGCGGGAAGGCGTAGGTCCCGCGTGAGAGGTACTCCTTGATGATGTCGTTCTGGGTCGTGCCGGCCAACGCATGGACCCACTCGGCGGGGTCCTCGCCCGCCGCACGCGCCTGCTCCTCCGCGGTCACCTGGTACAGCGCCAGCAGCCACATGGCGGTGGCGTTGATGGTCATGGATGTGTTCATGCCCTTGAGCGGTATGCCGTCCAGCAGGGCCGCCATGTCGCCGATGTGGCTGATCGGCACACCGACCTTGCCGACCTCGCCGCGGGCGAGGATGTGGTCGGGGTCGTACCCGGTCTGGGTGGGCAGGTCGAAAGCGATCGACAGGCCGGTCTGGCCCTTGGCGAGGTTGCGACGGTAGAGCTCGTTGCTCGCCGCGGCGCTGGAGTGACCGGCATACGTGCGCATCACCCACGGGTTGTCGCGCCGGGGACGCTCGCTGGGCACGGCTGACGGCAGGGAGGACTCGGCCATGAATCGACCGTACCCGCCGGTAGGCCGTCGCGGCAGACCTACGTCGGCTGGTATGCCGTGAATGGCGCCACAGCCGTGCCCGGCGGCTCGCTGGCGCCCAGCAGCACCCGGTTCAGCCGGGTGGCCCGCAGCAGCCGGGCGGTGCGGGGGGATGCCTCCGATATCACCAGCCGCCTGCCGGCGCGTCGGGCCCGGTGATGCGCGCCGACGAGCATTCCGAGCGCAGCGACGTCACCGACCTCGGCGTCGCCGAGCCGCAGCAGGACGTCACCCGAACCCGTGTCGATGACCCGCTGGAGCAGGTCACGCACGGGGGCGAGCGACCACACGTCGATGCGCCCGCACACCGTCACCGCCTGTCCGGCTGGCACCTCGACGACGTCCATGGCCGGCACTGGACGCGCCGTGGACGCCCGTTCAGCTCCCATGCCTGCCCCCTGCTTGGGCTGCCGTGGCCGACGTCGGGACCGGTCGGCCGGATGATTGGTTTGACCCTAACGGAATGTGAGTGTTCTCACCCGCGACACGCCGGGTGGTCGGACAAATCGTCCGGATAGCGAAACTGCGCGGCACCGGGACGGCTCCTGCAGCCCCACCCGGCGCACGGCAGAATCTGACAGGCTCTCGTCATGGTCAACCTCACGAGGATCTACACGCGCACCGGCGACGACGGCTCGACCGCTTTGGGCGACTTCAGCCGCACGAGCAAGACCGACCCGCGGCTGGCGGCGTACGCCGACGCGAACGAAGCCAACGCGGCCATCGGGGTCGCCATCGCCGGCGGTGGCCTGCGCGGCGACGTGCGCCAGACCCTGCTGCGCGTGCAGAACGAGCTGTTCGACGTCGGCGCCGACCTGTGCCTGCCGTTGCAGCAGACCTACGACTACCCCCCGCTGCGCGTCCAGCAGCCGTGGATCGACGACCTCGAAGCCGACTGCGACCGCTACCTGTCCGAGCTCGAGCCACTGCGCTCGTTCATCCTGCCGGGTGGGTCCCTCGGGGCGGCATACCTGCACGTCGCCACCACGCTCGTGCGGCGAGCCGAGCGCAGCACGTGGACGGCGATCGGCACCTATGGCGACCAGCCGGGTGCGCGCTCGCGGCGAGGGCGGGGTCAACCCGCTGACCGCAAGCTACCTCAACCGGCTCTCGGACCTGCTGTTCGTGCTGGCTCGGGTCGCGAACCTGCCGGGAGGAGACGTCCTCTGGCAGCCCGGCGGAGGACGTGCCCCGCAACCGGAGAAGCGCCGCGGCGCGCGAGGGCAAGGAGTAACGGTCGCACGGCCGTTACGTGACGGTCGAGGCGGCGCCGGGTGGGGCCGCCTCCAGCCAGGACCGCAGCGCCGTGTAGGCCGCCTCGGACAGGGCCAGCTGGAAGGTGCTTCCCTGGTACCGGCAGGTCACCGCGACCGGGTCGGAGAGCACGTCCAGGCCCTCCCCGAGGCTGGCCGGTGCCGGCGGACCCAGCTCCAGCACCCGCTGCTCCCAGCGGTACTTGGGCCTGATGTGAGCCCACCCAGGGCGTACCACTCCAGCTGGCCCACCCCGTAGCGCACCAGCCCCATCCGCCAGCCGGTCGAGGGCAGACGCAGCCCGCACATGGTGAGCACTCGGCCCCGGGCGATGGTCCGACGTCGCAGGAAGACCAGCGCGATGAAGCCCAGCCCAAGCCCGAGCAGGATGCCGACCGCGAGCTCGACGGACACCAGCAGGTCGGGCATCGGAGTCGCTCAGACTGCGATGTCCGCGACGTTTACGTGGTCGGCCACGATGGTCACCCGGTCGTGCTCGACCGACAGGAACCCGCTGTCGATGTCGGCCTGCTGGGCCGGGCCGTCAGCGCCGTGGATGCTCGACCTGTCCCGTTACGAGCAGCCCGAGAAGCGGCGTGTGACCGGGCAGGATGCCCAGCTCCCCCGAGACGGTCCGACATCGAACCATCGTCGCCGGGCCCTCCCACACCAGGCGGTCCGCGGCGACCAGCTCAACCTGCAGCTCACTCACGGGACATCCTCCAGGGGCCGGTCGCACACTCTGTAAGCGATTGTATCGGCTCGCGGTCCCGCCTTCACCGTGGGCATGGCAACGATGCGGTGGCGATCGGGGCAGCGGTCAGAGGTTCTTCTGGATCTCCGCCCACTGGCGCTCGACGTCGTCGAGCCCACCGCACATGAAGAAGGCCTGCTCACCGACGTGGTCGTACTCGCCGTCACAGATCTTCGCGAACGCCTCGACCGTCTCGACGAGCGGCACCGTCGAGCCCTCGATGCCGGTGAACTGCTTGGCGACGTAGGTGTTCTGCGACAGGAACCGCTGGATCCGCCGGGCCCGGTTGACGAGGATCTTGTCCTCCTCGGACAGCTCGTCGATACCGAGGATGGCGATGATGTCCTGCAGCTCCTTGTTCTTCTGCAGGATCTGCTTGACCCGCACCGCGGTCGAGTAGTGGTCCTCGGCGATGTACCGCCGGTCGAGGATCCGGCTGGTCGACGCCAAGGGGTCCACGGCCGGGTAGATGCCCATCGAAGCGATGTCACGGGACAGCTCGGTGGTCGCGTCCAGGTGCGCGAAGGTCGTGGCCGGCGCCGGGTCGGTGTAGTCGTCGGCGGGGACGTAGATCGCCTGCATGGAGGTGATCGAGTGACCGCGGGTGGACGTGATCCGCTCCTGCAGCACGCCCATCTCGTCGGCGAGGGTGGGCTGGTAGCCGACGGCTGACGGCATCCGCCCCAGCAGCGTCGACACCTCCGAGCCGGCCTGGGTGAACCGGAAGATGTTGTCGATGAACAGCAGGACGTCCTGCTTCTGCACGTCCCGGAAGTACTCGGCCATGGTGAGCGCGGACAGCGCCACGCGCAGCCGGGTGCCCGGAGGCTCGTCCATCTGGCCGAAGACGAGTGCCGTCTGGCCAAGCACGCCGGCTTCCTCCATCTCGACGATGAGGTCGTTGCCCTCCCGGGTGCGCTCACCCACGCCGGCGAACACCGACACACCACCATGGTCGCGGGCCACCCGGGCGATCATCTCCTGGATCAGCACGGTCTTGCCGACGCCCGCGCCGCCGAACAAACCGATCTTGCCGCCCTGGACGTACGGCGTGAGCAGGTCGATGACCTTGATCCCGGTCTCGAACATCTGGGTCTTGGGCTCGAGCTGGTCGAACGCCGGAGCGGTCCGGTGGATGCCCCAGCGCTCGGTGACCTCCAGGCTCTCGCCGTCCTTGAGGTTGAGACACTCGCCGGTCGTGTTGAAGACCTTGCCGAGCGTCACGTCGCCCACCGGCACGGTGATCGGGCCGCCGGTGTCCTGCACCGCAGTCCCGCGAACCAGCCCGTCGGTCGGCTGCAGCGAGATCGCGCGGACCATGCTGTCGCCGATGTGCTGGGCCACCTCGAGGTTGATCCGTTTCTTGCCCTCGCCCTCGCCCTGCCCGGTGAGGTCCACCTCGGTGAAGAGCAGGTTGTACTGCTCGGGCATCTCGTCGGCAGGAAACTCGACGTCGACGACGGGGCCGATGATGCGGGAGATCCGCCCGACGCCGCCGTCTGCGCGCACCTGCTCGCTCTCGGCAACAGTGGCAGTCATGATGGGTTTCCTTTGCTGGCAGTTGCGTTGGTTGGCAGTTTGGCTAGTTGGCGGAGGCGAGCGCGTCCGCGCCGCCGACGATCTCGCTGATCTCTTGGGTGATCTCGGCCTGGCGGGCCTGGTTGGCCAGGCGGGTGTACTTGGTGATGAGGGCCTCGGCGTTGTCGGTCGCGGACTGCATGGCTCGCTGCTGCGCGGCCATCTGGGAGGCGGCCGAACCGAGCAGACAGGTGAAGACCCGGTGGATCACGTACTTGGGCAGCAGCTGGTCGAGCACCTCGTCGACGCCGGGCTCGAACGCGTAGAGCGGCAAGACCTGCTGGTCTTCGGGGACCGGCTCGCCCTCGATGAACTCGATGGGGATGAGGCGCAGGACGCGCGGCTCCTGGGTCACCATGGTGCGGAAGCGGGTGTAGACGATATGGACCTCGTCGTTGCTGCCGCCTTCCTCGATGTCGATGGTGAAGTCGTCGATGAGCCGCTGCCCGATCTGGCGAGCGTGCTCGAACTGCGGTGCTTCCGAGAAGCCGCTCCACTCCGCGGCAAACTCGCGGTGGCGGAACTGGTAGTAGGAGATCACCTTGCGACCGACCAGGTAGACGCAGACCTGCTTGCCGTCCTCGCGCAAGCGCTGGATGAGCTGCTCGCTCTCCTTGATCACCGACGAGTTGTACCCCCCGGACAGGCCCCGGTCGCCGGCGATGATGAGCACGGCAGCCCGGCGGACCTCGCTCTTCTCCGTGGTCAGCGGATGGGTCTCGTTGGAGTACATGGCCAGGGCCGCAAGGGCCTTCGTCAGCGCATGGGTGTACGGCGCCGACTCCATGACCCGCTGGCGGGCCTTGACAACCCGGGAGGCGGCCATCAGCTCCATCGCGCGGGTGATCTTCTTGGTCGCGGTCACCGACCGGATGCGCTGCCGGTAGACCCGGATCTGCGCTCCCATATCCTCACGCCTTCCTTCGGGGCTGGACTGACCTGCTCATCGGTATGCCGGTCAGCGGCCTTTGACGATCTGCTCCTGGTCGATGTCCTCGTCGGCCAGCGATCCCGGCTCGGGCTCGTGGCCAACCTCGACCAGGTGTTCACGGCCCTTGCCGAAGAAGCGCAGCTTGAAGTCCTCGACCCCCTCCTCGAGCCCGGCGCGGGTGTCGTCCTCGAACTTCCCGCTCTCGCGGATCCCGTCGAGCAGCCCCTTGCGCTCCCGGCGCAGGTAGTCCAGGAAGTCCGCCTCGAACCGGCCGACGTCCTCGACGGCCACCGAGTCCAGCTGCCCGGTCGTCCCGGCCCACACCGAGACGACCTGCTCCTCGACCGGGAAGGGGCTGCTCTGGCGCTGCTTGAGCAGCTCCACGAGCCGGGCACCGCGCGCCAGCTGCGCTCGGGAGGCCGGGTCGAGGTCGGAGGCGAACATGGCGAAGGCTTCCATGCTGCGGTACTGGGCCAGGTCGAGCTTGAGCCGGCCGGCGACCTCCTTCATCGCCTTGATCTGGGCGTTGCCGCCCACTCGCGAGACCGAGACACCGACGTCGATGGCGGGGCGGACGTTGGAGTTGAACAGGTCGGCCTGCAGGTAGATCTGCCCGTCGGTGATCGAGATGACGTTGGTCGGGATGTAGGCCGAGACATCGCCGGCCTTGGTCTCGATGATGGGCAGCCCGGTCATCGACCCGGCGCCCATGTCGTCGGAGAGCTTGGCGCAGCGCTCGAGCAGGCGGCTGTGCAGGTAGAAGACGTCGCCGGGGTAGGCCTCGCGGCCGGGCGGGCGGCGCAGCAGCAGCGACACGGCGCGGTAGGCCTCGGCCTGCTTGGACAGGTCGTCGAAGACGATGAGCACGTGGTAGCCCTGGTACATCCAGTGCTGGCCGATCGCCGAGCCGGTGTACGGGGCGAGGTACTTGAACCCTGCGGCGTCGGAGGCCGGGGCGGCGACGATCGTCGTGTACTCCAGCGCGCCGGCCTCCTCCAAGGTGGCGCGCACCGCGGCGATCGTCGAGCCCTTCTGGCCGATCGCCACGTAGATGCACCGGACCTGCTGGCTGCGGTCGCGTGAGGCCCAGTTGCGCTTCTGGTTGATGATCGTGTCCACGGCCACCGTCGTCTTGCCGGTCTGGCGGTCGCCGATGATGAGCTGGCGCTGGCCCCGGCCGATCGGGGTCATGGCGTCGACGGACTTCAGGCCGGTCTGCAGCGGCTCATGCACCGACTTACGTTGCATCACGGTCGGGGCCTGTAGCTCCAGCGCGCGGCGTCCTTCGGCCTTGATCTCGCCCAGGCCGTCGATCGGCGTCCCGAGCGGGTTGATGACGCGGCCGAGGAACGCGTCGCCGACCGGCACAGAGAGCACCTCTCCGGTCCGTTTGACCTCCTGCCCCTCCTCGATGCCGGAGAACTCGCCGAGGACGACGACCCCGATCTCGTGGACGTCGAGGTTCAATGCGATGCCAAGGGTGCCGTCCGAGAACTGCAGCAGCTCGTTGGTCATCGCCGAGGGCAGCCCCTCGACGTGGGCGATCCCGTCGGCGGCGTCCGCAACTCGGCCGACCTCCTCGCGGGTGGCCTCGCCCGGCTCGTAGGACCGCACAAAGCTGTCCAGGGCGTCCCGGATCTCCTCCGGACGGATCGAGAGCTCCGTCATCTGATCTTCTTCTCCTCGGTTGCGGCCGGTGAGCCGTAGGGGTTCGCGTGGTTGGTATGCCGCCAGGTCAGGGGTATGCCGTGCGCTCGCTAGGTGCCCATGTGCCGACGAGCGCCCTCGAGCTTGCGCAGGATCGTCCCGTCGAGCACCTCGTCGCCGATCTGCACCCGCAGGCCACCGATGACTTGCGGGTCGACCACCGGGTGCAGGCTGACCTGCCGCTCGTAGAGGCTCGACAGGGCGGCCGCGAGTCGGTCGCGCTGACCGGCATCGAGCTCGACCGCCGACGTCACGGTCGCCGCGAGCTGTTCTCGCCGACGGGCGATGGTCGCGAGCTGGCCCTCAACGACCCGGTCGAAGCGGCGGCCCCGAGGGCTGGCGATCGCCTGCTTGGCCAGCCGAAGCGTCTCGGGCTGCGCCTTGCCCTGGAGCAGCTGCTCCACCAGCTCGCTCCTCGCGGCGACGTCGGCGCGGCGGTCGGTGATCGCCTCGCGCAAGCCCGGGTTCCCGGCGACGATGCGTTCGAACCTGAACAGCTCGTCCTCCACCTGGTCGGCGCTGCCCCTGGAGTCGGCGGCGGCCACGAGAGCCTGGACGGAAAGGTCCTCGATCGTGTCGATCAGGTCGCGCTCGGCCGACCAGCGATGAGCCGCCAGGGTCGCAACCAGCTGGGCCGAGCGCTTCTCGACCTTTCCCCCGAAGACCTGGTTCGCCAAGGCGCTCTTGGCAGCACCCTCCCGGGTCGGGTCGGTCAAGGCCCGTCGCAGGGCGGCACTGCCGTCGATGGCGCCGGCCACCCCGAACAGGTCCTCGCTCAGCCGCGATGTGTCGGCGCCGGCAGCGAGGGCCTCGTCGAAGACCCGCTGTCCCGCGGCGGCCGCGGCGCGCGACGACCCTTGCATCAGGACTCGACCTTCTCCGGGCGGATCTCGCCCGACTCGAGTTCGGCGAGGAAGCGCTCGACGATGCCCCGTTGACGCGCCTCGTCGTGCAAGGACTCGCCCACGATCCGACTGGCCAGATCCGTGGACAGCCGCCCGACCTCGCCGCGCAGCGAGACGACGGTCGCCTGACGCTCAGCCTCGATCTGCTTGTGCGCGGTCTCGGTGATCCGGGCGGCCTCGACCTGGGCTTGTTCGCGCATCTCGGCGATGATCGACGCCCCCTGGGCGCGGGCGTCCTCGCGGATCTTGTTGGCCTCGCCCCGAGCGTCCCGGAGCTGGGCGTTGTACTGGTCGAGCGCCAGCTTGGCTTCCTTCTGCGCCTGCTCGGCGCGCGCCATGCCACCCTCGATCGCCGCGGCGCGCTGCTCGTAGATCTTCTCCAGCCTCGGGACGACCTGCGAGCGCACGATCCAGTACAGGATCGCGAACACGACCAGCCCGAAGAAGAACTCGATGGGGTGGGGGATGATCGGGGCTGCGGTGGCCCAGAAACCCTCCTCGTCGCCGGATGCCGCGGGAACGATCAGGTCGTGCACAGGGACCTCCTCATTGGGCGAGCCGTCGGTCAGCCGCGGAAGACGAAGGCGAGCGCGATACCGAAGATGGCCAGCGCCTCGGTGATCGCCATGCCGAGGAAGGCGATCGGCTGCAGCATGCCGCGTGCCTCCGGCTGACGGGCGACGCCGTTGACGTAAGCCGCGAAGATCAGGCCGACGCCGATGCCGGGGCCGATGGCGGAGAGGCCGTAACCGAGGATGGCGATATTGCCGGTCATGTTGTGTCCATTTCCTTTTCGTTAGTCAGGTGGTCAGGTTCAGTGTTCGTCGGCCACAGCTCCAGCGATGTAGAGAGCGGACAGCAAGGTGAAGACGTAGGCCTGCAGGAACTCGACCAGCATCTCGAAGAGGAACATCACAAAGGCGAACACCCAGGTGACCCCGCCGGCGACGGTGAGAAGGCCGCCGGACTGCAGCAGGTACCACCCGCCGGTGATGAACAGGACGAGCAGGATGTGCCCCGCGAACATGTTGCCGAAGAGCCGCAGCGCCAGCGTGACCGGCCGGGTGAACAGGTCGGTGATGAGCTCGAGGGGGAAGATCGCAATGGTCATCCCGACTCCGAGCCCGGAGGGCACCAGCGACTTCCAGTAGCCGATGAACCCATGCTTGCGCATGCCGACGACGTGGAAGGTGACCCACACGATGAGCGACAGCGCAATGGGAAAGCCGATGCGAGCCATCGTCGGGTAGCTGAACGGTGGGAGCACGCCGAAGAAGTTGTTGACGAGGATGAGCACGAACAGGCTGAACAGCAGCGGCACGAACCGCATGAACTCCTTGCTGCCGATCAGGTCCTTGGCCACGCCGTTGCGCACGAGGGTGTAGACGCCTTCGGTGGCCATCTGTGGCCGGCTGGGCACCAGCGCCTTCTTGCGCGTCGAGGCCAGCAGCCACCAGACGATGAGGATCAGCGACACGAACAGCATGACGGTCGGCCGGGTGATCGCCCACACGCCCTCGCCGATCAGCGGCTCCCAGAAGATGCCTACGGAGGGGGCCTCGAAGCCACCGTCTGTGGGCAGCGCAGCGAGGCTCACAGGACTCTCCTTCGAGTTATGCGGGCAGGGCAGCTGACTACCGTGAACCGTACCGGAACCAGATCAGGTACAGCGACAGGGCCATACCGCCCACGATGCCCACTCCGACGAGGAAGTTCGTGCCCAGCCAGCGGTCCAACAGCCAGCCGGCCGTGCCGTACACGAGAGGCCCGGTGATCAGGTAGGCAACGGCCCTCCAGGCCGAGTCGGCCTCGCGGCGGTTGAACTCGCGCAGGGCCTCGGCCGCCTCCTCCGGGGTGGGGCCGTCGGGCGGATCGGCGGGGTCGTGCTCGGCCGGCGGTGGGCACATGAGCGCACCTCCAAAGGGGCATCGACGCAGGTGCGAGGGGGGTTGACGGCACGGTAGCCAGGCACCCGGCATACCCGTGTTGGTGGCTCACCGACCGCCCCCCGGCTGGGTGTCGTCCTGCGGGGAGAAGGCGAAGATGCGTAGCCGCTTGTAGGCACGCATCTCGAAGTACAGCCACACCAGCGTGCAGACCGTGATGGTGACGCCCGACCGCATACCCGGACACCCAGGCGGCGTCGCGAAGCACGACCATGACCAGCCCGAGGGCGAGGATCTTCACCGTGTAGGTGACCATCACCACGAGCATCACCGCCGTCGGGGCCAGATGCGCGGTGCGCTTCATGGCCAGCAGGCTGACCGTGAAGAAGGCCAGCACGAGAACCGCTCCGAGAGCGGCCGACCAGGCGGCCTTCGGACCCGAGAACATCCCCACCACGACAGCGAGCAGGCCGACAACGGCGGTCGGGAGGAACGACCCACGCAGCAGCTCGGTGAACGCGTCGCTCTCGGTCACGTCCGGCTGCTCTGGGGAAGGGGTCATCGATTCCGCCCTTGTCAGGTGGGGGCTTGGCTTGGGGGTCGGCTTGTGAAAGGTATCACAAGGTCTTGGCGGTACTCCAACGGGGTAGGTACAGCGTGAGCACGGCGGCCACCGAGACAGCAACCACCATGAGCACGACCGTGACCCACCCGCGGTAGAAGGCGAACGACACGGTGCTCGCAGCAAGCACGAGCGCCCATAGGTACAGGATCATCACTGCGCCCCGGTGCCCGTGCCCGATATGCAGCATCCGATGGTGCAGGTGCAAGCTGTCCGGCTGCCACGGGCGCTGCCCCGCGCGCGTGCGTCTCACCACCGCGAGCAGCACGTCAAGCAGCGGGAGGCTGAGCACGGCAAGGGGGATGGCGATCGGCAGCAGGGCCGCGGTGACCTGGTCGCCGCTGACCTCGCTGGGGTCGACGTTTCCGGTCATCGAGATGGTGGCCGCGGCCAGCAGCAGCCCCAGCAGCATGGACCCCGAGTCGCCCATGAAGAGGCGGGCCGGGTTGAAGTTGTGCGGGAGGAACCCCACGCAGCACCCGAGGGTCGCTGCTGTGACGAACGTCGCAGTGGAGAACACGTTCGGGGGGTTGTACCCGTAGCTGAGCAGGTAGGAGTAGACGAAGAACGTGCCCGCGGCGATCGCGCACAAGCCAGCCGCCAGCCCGTCGAGCCCGTCGATCCAGTTCACCGCGTTGACGGTGAACAAGACGATGACGACGGTGAACGCCACCAGGACCGGGCCCGGCAACACGGTGGCCGTCCCGAAGAACGGCACCGACAGCATCAAGACCCCTCGGTAGGCCATGACCCCGGCGGCGAGCACCTGGCCGGCCAGCTTGGTCATCCAGTCCAGCTCGCGCACGTCGTCGACGGCACCCGACCAGGCAGATGATCGCCGGCCCCGAGCAGCACGCCGGTCATCTGCCCGCTGGAGTAGACCCCTTTGAGGTAGGGCAGCTGTCGGGCGACGAGGGTCGCTGCCGCGAACCCGAGGAAGATGCCAACGCCGCCCAGCCTGGGGACTGGTTTGGTGTGCACGTCGCGCTCGCGCAGCGGGGTGAACGCTCCGGCCATGATGGCCAGCGCGCGGACAAACGGCGTCGCGAGGTAGGTGATGGCCGTCGCCACGGCGAAGACCAGGAAGTACTCCCGCACGCGACCTACCTCACCCGGCTTGCCCGACCGGCCGCCGGCCTGAGCCTCAAGGGCGCGGGTATGCCGGGAACGCGCGTGACCAGCTCGGTCACCCCTGCGCGGACCTCCCGACTGACCGGGTGCTCGGGGTCGGCCTCGCCCTTGGTCACGGCAAGGGCAATGAGCTCGGCGATGCGGCGCATCTGCTGCTCGCCCATGCCCTGAGTCGTCACGCACGGCGTGCCGACCCGGATGCCTGAAGCGATGCTCGGCGGTTTGGGGTCAAAGGGGATCGCGTTCTTGTTCAACACGATCCCGGCCGCGTCGGCGCGAGACTCGGCCTCCTGGCCGGTGACGCCGATGCCCTGCAGGTCGTGCAGCGACAGGTGGGTGTCGGTGCCACCGGTCGTCGGTCGGATGCCGTACTCGGCGAGGCTCGTCGCGAGCACCTGCGCGTTGCGCACCACCTGGGCGGCGTACTCGGCATACTCCGGGGTGCCACACTCCTTGAAGTTGACCGCCTTGGCCGCGACGCAGTGCATGAGCGGGCCGCCTTGCATCATTGGGAAGACCGCCTTGTCGATCGCGGCGGCGTGCTCGGCCTTGCAGATGATTGCGCCGGACCGCGGGCCGCGCATGACCTTGTGGGTCGTGAACGAGACGACGTCGGCGTAGGGCACCGGGCTCGGGATGGCTCGGCCGGCGACCAACCCGATGAAGTGGGCCGCGTCGACCCAGAAGATCGCCCCGACCTCGTCGGCGATCGCGCGGAAGCGGGCGAAGTCGGTCAGGCGCGGGATCGCCGACCCGCCGGCGAGAATGACCTTTGGCCGGTGTTCCTTGGCCAGTGCCTCGACCTGGTCGTAGTCGATGTCCTCGGTGTCCTTGTCGACGCCGTAGTGCACCGGGGTGAACCACTTGCCGGAGAAGGACACCTTGGAGCCGTGGGTGAGGTGGCCTCCGTGCGGCAGGCTCATCGACAGCAGGGTGTCGCCGGGTTTGAGGAACGCGCCGTAGACCGCCTGGTTGGCGCTGGCCCCGCTGTGCGGCTGGACGTTGGCATGGTCGGCCTCGAACAGCGTCGTGCACCGCTCGATGGCGATCCGCTCGGCCTTGTCGACCTCCGAGCAGCCGCCGTAGTAGCGCCGACCCGGGTAGCCCTCGGCGTACTTGTTCGACAACGTGGACCCGAGGGCGGTGAGCACGGCTGGGGAGGAGAGGTTCTCGCTGGCGATGAGCTGCAGCCCGCTGCGGATCCGGGCCAGCTCGGAGAGCAGGACGCCGGCAATCTCCGGGTCGAAGCTGGACAAAGCCGCGAAGTCGGAGCCATAGAAGGAGTCATCGCTCATGGTGGGTCTCTCCAACCTGGGTGGGACGGCGCGCGACTTCCACTGTATGCCGTCCGGTCCGCTCGCGCGCCGGCCTGCCCGCGCCGCGCCGCCGCCAGGTGGATGCCTCGGTCGGGCGGGTCAACCTGCGAACGGGTTCACCACCCGGATGCCTCGCACGCTGCCGTGCGCGAGGTCCTCGCTCCACAGCTCGTCACAGGCCGCCTCGGCTGCCGCCTCGATGATCATCGCGTCCCAGACGGAGATCCGGTGCTGGCCGGCGGTGTCGACGGCTCGCAGCACGAGCTGAGAGTCGGCAGGGACGACGGTCAGCCGGCTCAGCTCCCTCACGACACGGGCTGCCGCCGCGTGCGGGAGAGTGGGTCGCAGCTTTCGGGTCAAGACGACGAACAGCTCGAGCAGGACCTGGGTGCTGGCGAAGAAGACGCAGTCAGCTTGCGTAACCACCTGGCCCGCGCGGGCCTGCTTGGCACGGTCAGCGCCGTCGAACTGGTAGGCCAGCACGTTGGTGTCGAGGAAGACGTTAGTCACGGTGTCGTTGGTCGTGACGGTGCAGCTCGTCGCGGGTCCAGCGGCGTCCGGGCGACCGACTGCCTTGGTACTGCTGCGCGATGGCGGCGATCTCGCCGAACAGGGTGGCCTGATCCGGGGTGTCGGCATAGCTGCGGAGCATCTGGGCCAGGTAGCCGTTCACGGACTCGCCGCGTTGGGCCGCCCGAACCCGGGCTCGTTTCAACGTCGCGTCGTCGACGGTGATGGTCAGGTTAACCATGTTTCAGTGTAGCACTGATCCCGTGTAGCACAGGTCCCGGTCTGGACAAGCTGGCCTGTCGAGTGGTCCGCAGATGCTGTTTCAAGGCCGCAATAGCCGCATCTATTGACCACTCGACCGAGCGGGATGGTCACAACCGGCGCCGGCTGCCGGCGATGCGCGGGCCGCGGCGCGGGCCAGGTCTCGGCCCGGTCTGGGTGTCGGGGCGTGCTCGGTCGGGCCGGCCGGGATCGGTGGCGGCATTGCGAGCGGCGAGGACGGCCGCGTCGATCGCCGCTCGACCCAGCGGCCCCTCACGCACGATCAGGGGCGCCTCGCGGGTGCAGTCAACGATGGTCGAAGCCGCGGTGGACGCGCTCGGCCCGGCGTCGAGGTAGATGGCGACCGCCTCGCCCAGCTGCTCGAGCGCCGCAGTCACCGTCGTGGCGGCGGGGGCGCCGGTGCGGTTGGCGCTGGTGACCGCCATGGGGCCGACCGCCCGGAGCAGCTCGAGCGCGGTCTCGTCAGCGGGCATGCGTAGCGCGACTGTGCCGTTGGTGTCGCCGAGGTCCCACATCAAGGACGACTGGGCCTTGAGCACGAGGGTGAGCGGGCCCGGCCAGAACCGCTCGACCAGGGTCCGGGCGTACCCAGGGACGTCCCGGGCCAGGCCGTCGACGGTGCGCGGGTTGGGCACGAGGACCGGCGGCGGCATGTCTCGGCCCCGTCCCTTTGCCTCCAGCAGCGCCGCCACCGCGTCAGCGTTGAACGCGTCGCACCCCACGCCGTAGACAGTGTCCGTCGGCAGAACCACCAGTCCCCCGGCGCCGACGACGTCGACGGCTGCAGCGACTGCGTCCGAACGCCCCTGCGCCGACGTGCAGTCGAAGACGTCGCTCATGGATCAAGGGTAGGCGCCACCCCCACGGCCGACCGCGGCCCGCGCACGGCCACGACGACCCGTGGCCGGCCGGTCAGGTCGGGGTGGTCGGTCGCCGCCTCCCAGATGCCCGCGTCCCGTAGCGCTCGCAGCAGCGGGCCCCCTTGCACGTCGGCATGTTCCATGACCAGCCGGCCACCCGGCCGCAGCAGCGCGCCAGCACGTCGGGCCAGTGCCACCGGAAGGTCCAGGCCGTCCTCGCCGCCCCCGTACAACGCCAGGGCAGGGTCGTGGTCACGCACCTCCGGGTCGACCGGCTCAGCGTCCGGCGGGATGTAGGGCGGGTTGCACGTCACCACGTCCACGCGTCCGGTCAGTGCCTCGTATGCCGTGCGCGCATCGCCGAGGTGCAGCTGGACCGGCAGCCCCAGCAGCTCCCGGTTCGCTTCGGCCCAGGCATGAGCCAGCGCGCTGAGCTCGACGGCATACACCGTTGCCTCGGGGCGCTCGCTGCGGATGGCGAAGCCGATGGCGCCCGACCCGCTTGCCAGGTCGACGACCACCGGGTCGGACCGGCCGACGAGCGCGGCCAGGGCCAGCTCCACCACGACCTCGGTCTCGGGCCGGGGAACGAAGACCCCTGGGCCGACCGCCAGGGTGAGCCGGCGAAAGTGCGCCACGCCAGTGAGATGTTGCAGAGGGACCCGTCGCGCCCGCTCGGCCACCAGGTTGGCATACGCCTCGGGGATTGTGACGCCACCCACGACAAGCAGGCGGCGGGCCTCTGGTAGCTCGACGCCGAGCACATGGGCGGCAAGAACGAGGGCGTCGACCGGCGCGCTGGCCACCCCTGCCTCAGCCAGGCGATGGGTGGCCCGGCGCACCGCTTCGCGGAGCTCCAGCGGGTGAGCCAGCTCCGCTGGGGTCACGCCGTGCTCGCGGCCGCGTCGGCCATCCGGACCGCTTCGTCGGCATCGATGCAGGACTGGATGACGGGGTCGAGCTCGCCGTCCAGCACCGTGTCGAGGTTGTAGGCCTTGAACCCGGTGCGATGGTCGGTGATCCGGTTCTCCGGGAAGTTGTAGGTGCGGATCCGCTCGGAGCGGTCGACGGTTCGCACCTGGGAGCGGCGCGCCTGCGAAGCCGCCGCCGCCGCCTCCTCCCGCGCCAGCTGGCGCAGCCGGGCCTTGAGCACCCGCAGTGCGGACTCCTTGTTCTGCAGCTGAGACTTCTCGTTCTGGCACGACACGACGATCCCGGTCGGCAGGTGGGTGATGCGCACCGCCGAGTCGGTCGTGTTGACCGACTGGCCACCGGGCCCGGAGGAGCGGTAGACGTCGATGCGCAGGTCGGCCGGCGCGAGCTCGACCTCCTCGTCGGCGTCGTCGATGTCCGGCATGACCAGGACGCCTGCAGCGGACGTGTGGATGCGGCCCTGGCTCTCGGTGACGGGCACGCGTTGCACCCGATGGACGCCGCCTTCGTACTTGAGCCGAGCCCAGGGGGCCTCGCCCGGTCCACCGATCCCCTTGGCGCGCAGCGCCATCCGGACGTCCTTGTACCCTCCGAGGTCGGACTCGGTCTCGTCGAGGACGTCGACCCGCCAGCCGCGCCGCTCGGCATACCGCAGGTACATCCGCAGCAGGTCGCCGGCGAACAGAGCCGACTCCTGCCCCCCTTCGCCCGCCTTGACCTCGACGATGGCATCGCGGTCGTCGTCGGGGTCGCGGGGCAGTAGCACCTCGCGCAGCCGCTCCTCGGCTGCCTCCAGCGCCGCAGCGATGGCCGGTACCTCCTGCGCGAACGCCGGGTCTTCGCCTGTTAGCTCGTGGGCCGCCTGAAGGTCCGCGCGGGAGCTGATGACCGCACGGTATGCCGTCACCGCAGGTCCCAGCGCGGCATACCGCTTGTTGAGACTGCGCAGCAGCGCGACGTCACCATGGACCGACGGGTCGGCGAGGCGCCGCTCGAGGTCGAGGTACTCGGCTTCAAGCGGTGCGCCGGACTCTGTCAGAGGGTCGGACACGGTCATCGGGCTCCGTCGGTCGGGTGGATGGCCTTGGGCAGCATCGAAAACGCCGGCTCCGCAGGCACCGGGACGGTGCCGGGAACCGGCGTCGGCGCAGCTACTTGGTGGTCTTCTTGCCGTAGCGGGCCTCGAACCGGGCCACGCGCCCACCCGTGTCGAGGATCTTCTGCTTGCCCGTGTAGAAGGGGTGGCACTGCGAGCAGACCTCGGCGTGGATGACGCCGTTCTTGGCCGTGCTGCGGGTCTCGAACGTGTTTCCGCAGGTGCAGGTCACTCGGGTCGGCCCGTAGCCGGGGTGGATGTCCTTCTTCATGGTGCTCTCCTTGGTCGGTGTCGGTCCGGGTCGGCTTCGCGCGCCGCGTCGGGCGGGGCGGCGGTGGGGATGCCGTGAACCGGGCCAGTGAGCAAGTGTGCCAGAGCGTCGGCACGCTGACGAAACAGCCGTGGGCGCCCCCGCATTCCCGGACCCAATCAGCCGAATTCCCGCTGGGTCGATGTGAAACCGGTTCGGTTTCCGATGCGATTTCACATCGAATCGCGGTGGGCTGTCCCGACGGCGGTCGCACGGGCTGTTCCGCCGTCAGCGTCAGTCGTCGTCCTCGTCGTCGAGCTTGATCGAGGACGTTCGCTGGACCTGGACGAGAAACTCGACATTGCTCTTGGTCTTGCGCAGCCGGTCGAGGAGCAGCTCGATGCCCTGAGTTTCGTCCAGGGCCGACAGCACCCGCCGCAGCTTCCACATGATGCGCAGCTCGTCGTGCGACATGAGGATGTCCTCGCGCCGGGTGCCTGAGGCGTTGACGTCCAGAGCCGGGAAGATGCGCCGGTTGGCCAGCTGTCGGCTCAGCTTGAGCTCCCAGTTACCGGTGCCCTTGAACTCCTCGAAGATGACCTCGTCCATCTTCGAGCCAGTCTCCACGAGAGCCGTGGCCAGGATCGTCAGCGAGCCCCCGTTCTCGATGTTGCGAGCGGCGCCGAAGAACTTCTTGGGTGGGTAGAGCGCTGCCGAGTCGACACCTCCGGAGAGGATCCGGCCACTGGCAGGAGCGGCCAGGTTGTAGGCGCGGCCAAGCCGCGTGATGCCGTCGAGCAGGACGAGGACGTCGTGGCCGAGCTCGACCAGGCGCTTGGCCCGCTCGATCGCCAGCTCTGCGACGGTGGTGTGGTCGTCGGCCGGGCGGTCGAAGGTCGAAGCGATTACCTCGCCGCGCACGGTGCGCTGCATGTCAGTGACCTCCTCGGGCCGCTCGTCGACGAGCACGACCATGAGGTGGACCTCGGGGTTGTTCGTTGTGATCGCGTTGGCGATGGCCTGCAGGATGAGGGTCTTGCCGGCCTTGGGCGGGCTGACGATGAGGCCGCGTTGGCCCTTGCCGATCGGCGAGACGAGGTCGATGGCCCTGGTGGTGATGACGTTTGAGGCCGTCTCGAGCCGCAGCCGCTCCTGCGGATAGAGCGGCGTGAGCTTGGTGAACTCGACCCTGCTCTTGGCCTGCTCGGGACTCAGGCCGTTGACCGAGTCCAGCCGCACCAGCGCGTTGAACTTGGCGCGGTTCCCGCTGGGCGCCGTCGGCGCCTCGCCCTCACGCAGGGCCTTTACCGCTCCGGTGACGGCGTCGCCCTTGCGCAGCCCGAACCGCCTGACCATGCCGAGCGGGACGTAGACGTCGTTGGGCCCGGGCAGGTATCCGGAGGTGCGGACGAACGCGTAGCTGTCGAGCACATCGAGAATGCCGGCGACCGGCACGAGGACGTCGTCCTCGGCGATCTGGACGTCCTGCTCAGCCAGGTCCGCTCCGGCAAGCCCGCCCTGGGGCCGGGTGCGCTTGCGGTCCCGGCTGCGCTGGCGGTTGCGTCGGCGGCCAGGACGGCCCTCGCCGTCATCGTCGTAGCGCCCGCCGTGGTTCTGGCGGAACTGGCCCTGGCGGTTGTCGCCGCCTTGCCGGTTCTCCCAGCCCTGGCGGTTGTCGCGATACTCACGCGTCTCCCCCGCCTGGCGGTTGTCGCCGTGCTGACGGTTCTCGTCGACGGAACGGTCGTCGCCCGAAGGCTGCCGCTGCTCATGGGCGACCGGCTCGGACCGCTGCCCGTGGGCTGTGCCGGCCTGCTCAGCCTCGACGCTCGGCCGCTCGAAGGAGCCGTTGTGCTCGGCTCGGTGATCCGTTGGCGCCTCAGCGGGTGCGCCGTCCGGGCGCGGCTGGGGCGGGCCGTCCTCGCGGGAGCCCCCATACAGCGGGCTGTCATCGGTGCGAGCCGGCCCGCCAGATCGGCGGGCGGCGATCGCCGCGACCAGCTCGTCCTTGCGCATTCTCCCGGTGCCGGTGATCCCCAGCCCGGACGCCAAGCCCTTGAGCTCTGCGACGTTCATCCCGGTGAGCCCGCCTCGGGACGGTTGAGACGCGTCGAACGCGATCTCGGTGGTGTCTGTCACGAAGGTTCCTTCTCCATCGTCTGTCGGCGAACCGTTTGCAGGTTGCCGGTATGAAGGCCAACGAGTGTTGGCCGATGAAGGTGCCACGGTCGACGCGCACGCACGTCGGGCGGCGAGTCGACTGCCGCGCGTGGAGGAGTTTGCTACGCGCGTGGCGGTGCTAACGATCCTGCCCCGCGGTGCACTGCCAATGTAACACCATTCGACATCGCTTCATGCCAGGTCCGCTCAGCGATTCGCCATGCGTTAGCCGACGACGACAGTCGCGCCCATGGTTGGCCGGCGACGACAGTCGCGCCCATGTGTTAGCCGGCGACGACAGTCGCGCCGTGTGACGGTATGCCGGGCACCAGGCGCTGCCACCGACCCGGGGCCCGCGGGGCGGTCACCTCGGCGGCCCGGTCTGCGGTCGTGAGGACCAGGACGCTCGGCCCCGCGCCAGAGATGAAGGCGGCGTGGCCCCGGCGGCGCAGGTCGTCGACGAGGTCCATCGACGCGGCGTACGACGGCCGGCGCGCCTCCTGGTGCAGCCAGTCGCGCGTGGCCGGCACGAGCAGGTCGGGCCGTCTCGTGGCGGCCTCGACCAGCAGGGCCGCTCGCGCGCTGTTCAGGGCTGCGTGGCGAAAAGGCACGCGGTCGGGCAGCAGCGCGCGAGCCGTGTGGGTTGCCAACGTCGCCTCGGGGACAAAAGCGATCGCGGTCACGGCCGGATGCAGAGGCAGCTGGACCGTCATCGTCGCGCCCGGTTGGTCATGGCCGCCGTCGGCGAACCACGAGAGGGTCATCCCGCCGTACACAGTGGCGGAGGCGTTGTCAGGGTGGCCCTCCAGGTCGCTTGCGATCCCGCACGCCAGAGCCACGTCGACGGCGATCGGGTCGCCGGGCCGCATCGGCCCCCCGGCGACAAAGGCACAGAGTCCTTGTGCCGCAATGACTCCCGCGACGATCGCCGTCGCCGAGCTGCCCAGCCCCCGACCGTGCGGGACCGCGTTGCGGGCCACCATATGCACTCCAGCCGGCGCCTCGACACCGAGCTGCTCGAAGGCCCCGCGCATCGAGCGGTAGACCAGGTGCGACTCGTCGCGAGGCACCCCGCCGGCGCCGCTGCCCTCGACCTCGATGAGCAGGCCGGGCTCCGCGGTGACGGTGAAGTCCACCTGGTCCCAGATGCCGAGGGCCAGCCCGATGCAGTCGAAACCCGGACCGAGGTTGGCGCTGCTCGCCGGGGCGCGCACCCGGATCGCGGCGCCCGCGGGGATGCTCGCCACGGTGGGTTAGCCCTCCAGGCCGAGCGCGGCCGCGGCGGAGTAGGCGTCGACCGGGATGCGGACGGGGCGCACCTCGGAGCCGTCGGGCTGCCGCAGCGCCCACTGCGGGTCCTTGAGGCCGTGGCCGGTGACCGTGCAGACCACCCGGGCCCCCGAGGGCACCGTGCCCGCCTCGTGGTCGCGCAGCAGCCCGGCCACCGACGCCGCGGAAGCCGGCTCGACGAAGACGCCCTCCTTGGCGGACAGGATCCGGTGCGCGGCAAGGATCTGCTCGTCGGTGACCGCCTCGATGCGCCCGCCGGAGGCGTCGCGCGCCTCGAGCGCCTGGGCCCAGGAGGCCGGGTTGCCGATCCGGATCGCCGTGGCGATGGTCTCGGGGTGCTCGACCGGGTGGCCCAGGACGATGGGGGCGGCCCCCTTCGCCTGGAAGCCCCACATCTGCGGGTGGTGCGTGGCCGGCCCGCCGGCTGCCGCGGCTCCGGACGCGCCCGGCGTGCCCTCGGCATACTCGCGGTAGCCGCGCCAGTATGCCGTGATGTTGCCGGCGTTGCCGACCGGCAGGCAGTGCACGTCGGGGGCGTCGCCGAGAGCGTCGACGATTTCGAAGGCCGCCGTCTTCTGACCCTCGATGCGCGCAGGGTTGACCGAGTTCACCAGCTCGACCGGGTAGGCCTCGGCCAGCTTGCGCGCCACCGTGAGGCAGTCGTCGAAGTTGCCCTCGACCTGCAGCAAGGTGGCCCCGTGCGCGACGGCTTGGCTGAGCTTGCCCATGGCGATCTTGCCGTCCGGCACGAGGACGGCGCAGGTCATGCCGGCCTTGGTTGCGTAGGCCGCGGCGCTGGCGCTGGTGTTGCCCGTCGAGGCGCAGATGACCGCTTTCGCCCCGTGCTTGGCCGCGACCGAGATGGCTGTTGTCATGCCGCGGTCCTTGAACGACGCCGTCGGGTTGATCCCTTCCACCTTGAGGTAGACCTGCGCCCCGACCAGCTGGGACAGGTATGCCGCATGGACGAGGGGGGTGCCCCCCTCGAGGAGCGTGATGACCGGCGCGCCGCGGAGCATGGGCAGCCGGTCGGCATACTCGCGGATGACCCCGCGCCACTGCCGGGCCATCTCAGATCCCTTCCACGCGCTTCGCCACGTCAGAGCCCTTCTACGCGCATGACCGAGTTCACGCCGCGGACGACGGGCAGCTCGGCGAGTGCGTCAACCGTTGCCGACAGCGCAGACTCCGCCGCCATGTGGGTGACGACGACCAGATCGGCCCCCGGGTCACTGTCCCCGACAGCCGACTCCTCGCCCGGGTGGGCGGACAGCTGCTGGCGCACCGTCTCGATGGACACGTCGTGGTCGGCGAACGCCCGTGCCACCTGGGCGAGCACACCGGGACGGTCGGCGACGTCGAGGCTGATGTGGTAGCGGGTGCGGGCCTGCCCCATGTCCAGCACGGGAAGGTCCGCGTAGGCGCTCTCCCCTGGGCCTCGTCCCCCGCCGACCCGATGGCGGGCGACGGCCACCACGTCACCGAGAACGGCACTGGCGGTCGGGTCGCCGCCGGCGCCGCGCCCGTAGAACATGAGCGGCCCGGCGGCATCGGCCTCCACGAAGACCGCGTTGAAGGCGTCCCGCACACCGGCGAGCGGGTGGCGCGTGGGGATCATGGCCGGATGTACTCGGACCGACACACCGGCTGGACTGCCGTCGTCCTGGTCGGTGCGTTCGCAGATGGCGAGCAGCTTGACGACGCAGTCCATGTCCCGGGCCGCCTGGATGTCGGCCGCCGAGACCTCGGTGATCCCCTCCCGGTACACGTCCGGGCCGGCCACCCTGGTGTGGAAGGCGAGCGAGGCGAGAATGGCCGCCTTCGCGGCGGCGTCGAACCCCTCGACGTCGGCTGTCGGGTCGGCCTCGGCGTAGCCCAGCGCCTGGGCTTGGGCCAGGGCGTCCACGAAGCCGGCCCCGGTCGAGTCCATCTTGTCCAGGACGTAGTTCGTCGTGCCGTTGACGATGCCGATGACCCGTCGGACGCTGTCTCCGGCAAGGGACTCGCGCAGCGGGCGCAGCAGCGGGATGGCACCCGCGACGGCTGCCTCGAAGTACAGGTCGACACCGTGCTTGGCGGCCGCGGCATACAGGGCCGGCCCGTCCTCGGCGAGCAACGCCTTGTTCGCGGTGACGACCGAAGCCCCATGCGCCATGGCGCGGAGGATGAGGGACCGGGCCGGCTCGATGCCGCCAATGACCTCCACCACGACGTCGGCGCGCGTGACCAGCTCGGCGGCGTCGGTCGTGAAGACGTGCGCGCTCACGCCCGTGGCGCTGCGGTCACGGCCCGCGCGTCGGACCGCGATGCCCGTGATCTGCAATGGACGGCCGACCCGAGCCTGCAGGTCGGCTGCGTGCCGCGTGAGCAGGCGGGCGACGGCAGAGCCGACCACCCCGCAGCCAAGCAGGGCCAGCCGGACCGGGGCGTCGCCGGCCGCCATGTCGTCGTTGTCCACCGCGTCCCATCCCACCACGTCGGGCAATCCTGTCGTGTCCTCAGGTCACATCGAGCGCGAGCAGGTCCTCGACCGTCTCCCGACGCACGAGCAGACGCGCCGTGCCGTCCCGGACCGCCACGACCGGTGGCCGGGGGGTGTGGTTGTACTGGCTGGACAGCCCCCGGCAGTACGCGCCGGTGCCCGGGACGGCGATGAGGTCACCTGGTGCGACGTCGCCCGGCAGGAACTCGTCCTTGACGACGATGTCCCCGCTCTCGCAGTGCTTGCCGACCACCCTGGTCAGCACCGCCGCGGAGCGGCTCGAACGGTTGGCCAAGGTACATGCGTAGTCGGCGTCGTAGAGCGCGGCCCGGATGTTGTCGCTCATCCCGCCGTCCACAGACACGTAGAGCCGCACGCCCGACCCGTCGAGGCGCACCGGCTTGACGGTGCCCACCTCGTAGAGAGTGAACGTGCTCGGACCGGCAATGGCCCGACCGGGCTCGATCGAGATCCTGGGGATCGCGACGCCTTTGGCGCGGCACTCTCGCTCGACGATCTCAGCCATCCCCGCAGCGAGGTGCTTGGGCGGGAGCGGGTCCTGCTCGCTGGTGTACGCGATGCCGAACCCGCCGCCGAGGTCGAGCTCGGGCAGCTGCACACCGTGCTCGCGCGCGACCTCCGCGTGCAGACGCAGCACCCGGCGAGCCGACACCTCGAAGCCCGACGTGTCGAAGATCTGCGACCCGATGTGACTGTGCAGCCCGAGCAGACGCAGGTGCGGGGCGTGCGCGAGGACCCGGCGGACGGCTTCGGCCGCTTCTCCGCCGCTCAGCGAGAAGCCGAACTTCTGGTCCTCGTGAGCGGTGGCGATGAACTCGTGGGTGTGGGCCTCGACTCCGACGGTGACGCGCACGAGCACCGAGGCGATGCGCTCGAGCCGCTGCGCGGTGCGGGCCAGGCGCTCGATCTCCTCGAACGAGTCGACGATAATCCGCCCGACCCCGTATTCCACGGCCTGTTCCAGCTCGGCGAGGCTCTTGTTGTTGCCGTGCATGCCGATGCGCTCACCCGGCATACCGGCTCTGATCGCGACGGCGAGCTCGCCTCCGGAGCACACGTCCAGACCCAGCCCGTCGTCGCGGACCCAGCGGACCACCTCGGTGCACAGGAACGCCTTGCCGGCGTAGAAGACGTCGACACCCCCACAGATGTCGTCGAAAACCTCTCCGAAGGTGTCGCGGAAGGCCCTGGCGCGCTCGCGAAAGTCGGTCTCGTCAAGGATGTATGCCGGTGTGCCGAAGCGCGCAGCGAGCTCGGTGACCGGCACGCCGCCGACAGCCAACGCTCCGTCGGCGCCGCGCCCTACGGAGCTGGCCCACAGCGTGGGCAGCAGGGCGTTGACGTCGGCCGGCTCGCGCAGCCAGGTCGGTCCGCGGTAGCCGTCGGCGTGCAGGGCGCCGGCCTCGTGTGCGCGCATGCGCCCTATCCTGCCGGGCCCCGCTCCTCGAGAGGTCCGTAGCTGCTGCTATCCGGCCGGGATAACAGCAGCTGCTGACCTCTCGGTGCGTTCACAAGGCACTCGGCTTGCCGCGTCAGGCCGAGTTGCCGCCGGCGTGCGACGGCGGGTGGTAGGCCCGGCCGTGGGTGACGTACCCGCTGACGAGCTCGATGAGCAGCTCGGGGTCAAAGGGCTTCTTGACCCAGGAGTCCAGACCCTGGCTGCGCTGCCACTCGCGGTCCCCGCGGTAGTCGTCCGCGGCCGAGGTCATGACCACGGGAAGGTGCGCGAGCGTCGGGTCTTGGCGAATCCAGCGCAGCACGAACCAGCCGTCGCCTGGAGTCATCTGCACGTCGACGATGACGACATCCGGCAGGCGCCCGACCGCGGAGCGCTGCCGGAGAATCTCAATAGCGGTCTCACCGTTTGGCGCCTCGAGGACCTCGAAACCACCGATTTCGAGGTTCATCGCAACTAGCCGCCGAATCGATTCTGTATCGTCGCAGACAAGCACGATTCCCAGGTCGCCGGCAGACTCCAACGCCGGTTCCATGATGCGAAGCGTAGGCTGCTACCCTCACCGACGGATACGAAACCGCTAACTTGCCGTGCGTTCTGTCTCACATGGTGATAATCGCGAGTCGGCCCCCGTAGCTCAGGGGATAGAGCACCGCCCTCCGGAGGCGGGAGCGCAGGTTCGAATCCTGCCGGGGGCACTACCTAGCGACCCGCTGACCTGCATAAACGTCAAGCGACCGGGGCGCCATGCGATAAGCGTGCAACAAGGGTTCAGGCCTTTCGCGGTACGCGCATGGTCAGATCAGGCGGTGTTTAGCGCGGGAGGGCCGCCGCTGGCCCAGCAAAACCAGCCAGCGGGGGACCGTCACGGCGGCCTGCCGGCGGCAAGCCAACCGGGCAGCGGCCCGCGGGGAACCTCGTCCAGACCCGTGAGCTGGTCCCGGCGCGCCAGACGGGGGCCATGCGTACGGCCAGCACCGCCGATCCGGACGTCGGTGGATGTGTCAACCGTTGAAACTCGCACCAAACGGAGGGTCGGGCCAGCAGCGAAGCTCTGATGTGGACGTCGACGCTGGGGTTCGTGCCCACGATCCCACGTACATCGCGATCACGCTGCCGACCCTTAGCGAAGTTAGGTTGTGAAACCGTTGATGCCTTTTACGGCCCGTTGACGCCGATGGCTGGCATCGCTGCGCAACTGCCGGCCAAAGCGCGTGCGCCAACGCAGCGGTCGACCTGCTTCGCCGAGGCCGAACCGGGTGCTTGGCAGGCTCATCGCGCACGCCTGCCACCTCAGCACCGGCGGGATTGCCTTACTGACCCTGCTAGCCGATCACGGCGCCCGTGCCGCATTGCACGCTTTGATATTGTCTGACCGGTACATCCTATTAACCATGGGCAGCACGAAATGACTGACCGCAGAGGGTTCGCCGTCTCGGCAGCCTAGTGGGAACGGGCGGAGTGGAGTTGGTTTGGTCAGGCAGCGACGCTGAGGATGACCTGGTAACCGAGCCCTTGGAGTTGACGGACGTGGTTGCGGGTTCGCGTTCTCGGTCGATGCGGTTGGTGAAGTAGTCCGAACCGAGGTCGCGGTACCGCAGGCCGGGGTTGGACAGCAGGTGCCAGACGATCACCAGGGTGGAGCGGGCGACAGCGACGAGGGCCTTGAGCTTGCCGCGGCGTTTGACGATGCGCCGGTACGCGTTCGCCGAGGAAGGTGTTGGTCTTGGCCGCCCCCGCGGCAGCGTCGCCGAGCACGGCTTTGAGGTATCGATTGCCCATGCCCTTTTGCCGGCGGCGGTCTTGGCACCGGACTGGATCGTCCTGGGCACAGCTTGGCCCAGGACACCACTAACCACGGTGCGCTCACGCGGCCGAAAGCCTGATCGGCTTTGACCGGCATCCTTGAGCAAGGACCTGACCACGGCCTCGATCGGCGCCCTGCTGCCTGCCGCGCACCTGGCGACGCTCGTTCTAGCAACATCGTCGCCGGATCGTCGTCGTACTCGCGCAGCGTGAGGGCGAGGCTCAGTGACGCCGTCCCTCCGCTGATCCGGACTCGGGCAGATTCTGTATCGATGGAGCGTCGCGAACGCCCACGGCGCGCAGATGCTCGACGGCGTGGCGATCCTCGAGACGGCCGCCGAGACCGAGGACCCCACGGTCGTCCTCGCGGTGACGCAGCAGGCGATCGGTTCGGCGCTCAAGGCGGTCATGCTGGCCGACGACTCCAGCGGGATCATCGGGGGCGCGTGCCGCCTGCTGCTGCATCCCACCGCGGCAGTTCGGGCGCACCCACACCAGTGGGCAAGCTCGCCGAGTGGATGAGCAAGTTCCAGTTCGACAACGCGTGCTACTTCTTCCACCTCGACCCAGTCGCCTACGCGCCTGCGCTCGGCACGGTCGGCATGGCCTCCTACCGCAACCGGCTGGCCGAGCTACAAGGGCGCGCCTCGGACCGCGGCCACCACAAGACCGGAGCTGGTTTTCACCGCACTCGGGCCACTGGTTCACGTTGGACTGGAACGCCCAACGCCTCGACGTTCACGACCACGACATCGAGGCGATCATCCGCACTCACGCGAAGGACCGGAAGGTCGCCGCATGGCTACACGACACCGCCGAAGCTTTGGCGTAGATCGGCCAGATCGACCTGGCGATCGACTGGGCAAAGCGCGCCACCGACTTCGATCGCGAGTACCCCTGCTGGCCGACGACTAATGGTGCAGGCTGCTCGCCGAGCACACACGGGACGACTGCTCGCAGCCCGCCTCACCGTCTTCCAACGGTGGCCGTCATCTTCCACGGCTGCCCACCTGTAGCGACGCCCAAGACGCCTGGCCGCGATATCGCGACGAAGTCATGGAAGCCCCGCCCGCTCTCCCGCGACGCGGTTCTGTTCGCTCAGATGTCGCTCAAGAATCTCCCACTGGCATGGCAGCTCGCCCACTCGCTCGGCCTGGACGACGACCGCACGTGGGCCGACCTGGTCAAGGCGTACGAGCTCGATCCGCTCGCCGTTCTGCCCGTTCTCACCCGGCGCGTCGAGAACGACCTGATTGAAGGAGACGCAAGCAACTACCGGCTCCGACGCTTGTCAAAGATGCGCAAACTGGCGGCCGACTCCGGCTACGCGGTCTAGGTAGACCAGCCAATCGCCGACCTGCGCGAGACGCACCGCCGTCGGCCGCGCCTGCAGCACGAGTTCGACCGCGCCGGGCTGCCCTGACACCGACAGGTCACGCATACCGACTCCCCTGCCACGCCGGTCAGCAGGCCTACCGCATCCCACGCAATCCACAATCGCGACGGTCTCACTCGAAGAGCACGGCGCATCCCCCGCACCGAATCACACCAGGTCATCGATGCTGCCCGCGCCGGCCGTCATCCTGGCGACGATGCAGGTCAGCGATCACTCGGACAGGCCGGCCTGCTCGGCCGACGCCATCACCGAGACCAGCCCGGCACACGAGAGCAGGTGCGCCTCAGCAAACGTCAGTGTGAACCGTGCCCATCCATCAGGAAGTTTCGCTCTCAGTACCTCTTGGAATCGGCCGAATTTGGACGTCAGCTCTCTTAATACTCCAGCCGCACCCATCTGAGCCGGTCGGGTGTGTCGGCTGTATGAGACTGGTTATCACCGCAATCTTGCTCGTGTGACTGGTGAGGTCAGTGTGTCAGAGGTCGAGGCGTGGGCTGCTGGCTTGGCGGAGTTGCATGCCCGGATCGAACCGCGGTTTGCGCGCTCCGAGGCGCGGGAGCGGGTGTTGGCCTACGTGGGAGGGTTGCTGGCGCCGTTGGAGCGCAAGAACGGTTGGACGCTGGCCGAGCGGGCCGGGGAAGCGGTCCCGGACGGGATGCAGCGGTTGGTGATGAGCGCGGACTGGGACGCCGATGCGGTCCGTGACGACCTGCGCGGCTACGAGGTGGAGCATCTTGGCGACCGCGCGGGTGTGCTGGTCGTCGATGAGACCGGCTTCTTGAAGAAGGGCAGCAAGTCGGCGGGGGTGGCGCGACAGTACTCGAGGCACGGCAGGGCGGATCGAGAACTGTCAGATCGGGGTGTTCCTGGGCTATGCCACCGCTGCCGGCAGGACGTTTCTGGACCGGGAGCTGTACCTGCCCCAGGCCTGGATCGAGGACCCTGACCGGTGCCGAGAAGCCGGCATCGGCGAGGATGTCGGGTTCGCGACCAAGCCCGAACTGGCGATGCGAATGCCCCGCGGGCGCTGGACGCCGGGGGTACCGACACATCACCCTGGCCATGCTCGCCCACGCCTTCCTCACCACCACCACCGCTCGGGCAAAGGGGGGGCGGCCGGACCGGTCGAGGACCTCATCCCGTTGACCCCCTGCCTGAGGTCCGCCGCCTGCTCGCCCACCTGATCTGGCACCAGACACCCGAGGCCACCTCGGTCCTGGCCTGGTCACACTGGCGACGCCGCCACCAAGCCCGCGACCGGCGATGCCACTACACAGCCCGAGGCGCCCCTCCATAGGTGCGGCTGTAGTATTGATTCTGCTGACCAAGCGGCACATTCACGGTCAGACCCGCCGAATGACTACCCCGCTTCCCCCGATCGAGGTTAAGTGGTGATGGCCGGGCCCGACAGCGCGGCACAGAACGACCAGGAGGTGGACATGCCCAACTACAAGGTCGGGTACTTCGTCGGGAGCCTGTCATCGACATCGATAAACCGGGTGCTCAGCCGAGCCTTGGTCCGCCTGGCGCCCGAAGACCTGGACTTCACCGAGATTCCAATCGGCAACTTGCCGCTGTACAGCCCGGACTTCGACAGCGACTATCCGCCGGAGGCGGTCACTTTGAAGGACGCCGTCGCCGGCTCCGACGCTGTCCTCTTCGTCACGCCAGAGTACAACCGCTCAATCCCCGGGGCGCTGAAGAACGCCATAGACTGGGCCTCGCGGCCCTGGGGCCAGAACTCCTTCGACCACGTCCCGGCCGCCGTCATCGGAGCATCGATCGGCCAGATCGGCACCGCCCTCGCGCAGCAAAGCCTTCGAGCGGTCCTGAGCTTCTGCAACGCCCGACAGATGACGGCGCCGGAGGCGTACATCCACTTCGACCCGAAGGTGTTCACCAACGACGGCGAAGTCACCGATGGATCGACGGCCGAATTCCTGACAGCTTTCATGCAAGACTTCCGGACTCACATGGAGCGGGTGCTCACGGTGATACCGCGAGCATGACATCCTTACGCTGCGCTCGGCGCGCCGGTGTGACAGCAACGTCAAGCGCCTCGTGCGACCTGTCGGTCCCTTCATCTGGACCCAAGAGTCTGATGGCGCGACAGCCGATGTTGATCCGGCGACTCCCGCTGTAAGGGCCGCTGTGGCAGAGCAACCCACGTCACCATGGACGGCTGTCCACCGTGCCGCACGGGACTTGCCGTGCGACCAGCCTTTAGCCTCCTGCACAGGGCGGTGCCGGGACTAGGCGCTTGCGGCTTGTGATCGACAAGAAGTTGTCGTTGTCGATGGTGGCCTTCGAGTTGCAGACTGGATCGTGTGATGGGGCGCGGGCGCAGACACCTCGTCCAGTCCGGACCATAGGGCGCGTACGTCCCGCACGGCGAGGAACACGAACAGTGTGAGCTAGGTGCCGATGGTGGTCGCCGCAGACACCTCGTCTCGATCCGAGACCATAGGGCGAGGCCGCCGGGAAGCCGCCGGCTCGGATGCGCGCCGGTCAGCTGAGTACGGATCGGTGAGGTTGTGTTGCCCCGAAAGGGGCCACCCGTTCCGGGCGAAGTCCCGGAACGGGCGTAGAAGGCTTGGGTCGTGTCCGTCGTTTCGGATGAGTCAAGTTATCTAGTTCCGTGGAGTGCACAATGCTGCTCTCTGTCGACGTACCCCCGGGGTTTGACCCGACGCTGATCCTCGCTCTGAACCTGGCCGGCACTTTCGTCTTCGGCCTCAGCGGCGGGATGGCCGCCGTGCACGCGGACCTCGACCTGTTCGGCGTCGGCGTCCTCGCCGCAGTCGTCGGCCTCGCCGGTGGCATCACCCGCGACCTGCTCATCGGCACGCCCCCGGCGACCTTCCGAGACTGGCGTTACCTGGCCGCAGTGTTCGCAGCAGGGCTCGTCTGCTTCTTCGGCTGGCCTGTGCTCGAGCGTGTCCGACGCAGTGTTCTGGTGTTCGACGCCATCGGACTGGGGCTTTTCTGCGTCACGGGGGCGACCAAGGCGCTTGACTTCGGCTTAGGTCCGCTGCAGGCGATCCTGCTCGGCGCGGTCACTGGGATCGGCGGTGGAATGCTGCGTGATGTGCTGCTGACCGACGTTCCCGTCGTTTTGCGGGATGACCTTTATGCCGTTCCGGCTCTGCTAGGCGCCGCAGTCCTGGTCGCCGGGCAGGAGAGCGGCAGCGCCAACGCCATCTTCCCCTTGCTCGGCGCCGGCACGTGCGTGACGGTGCGGCTGCTTGGACTCAGGTACGGCATCAAGGTGCCGACCGCCCCGATGCAACGCCACAGGCCACGCGATTAAGCCAAGCGGGTTATCCATCTGAGTGCCACTCAGCCCGCCATGGTCTCTCCACACCACTACCACTTGTGCTTCCATGCCGCGGCGACCACAACTGTTGGAGCCGACGGCAGTGAAATGGATAACCCGCTAAGCCAATTGAGGTGGAGCACGAACGAACGACACACCCCGAGGCGCCGACGCGAGAGCCGTGAACGAGGCCGCTAAGGGCTTGTGACGAAATAATCTCTGTTTCGGCTTTGGGCCGGTACGGTCTGTGGTATGGCGGTGGTCGAGTCGCAGGCCAGCCGAGAGTCGTTGGCTCGGCGCTGGGATGCGGTGCGCCCGTACTTGACGGAGCGTCAGCGTCGGGTGTGGCTGGGGGCTGAGGCTCGGGAGTGGGGTCCGGGAGGCGCGGCGCTGGTGGCCGCGGCGGTCGGGGTGGCGGCGGATACGGTCCGACGGGGCCGGGCGGAGCTGGATGATCCGGCCTCGGCGTCGGTGGTGGGCCGTTCGCGTCGACCCGGTGGGGGGCGTAAACGGGCCGAGGAGCATCAGGCGGGGTTGGTGGCCGCGTTGGACGCGCTGATCGACCCGGTGACCCGTGGTGACCCGCAGTCGCCGTTGCGGTGGACGACCAAGTCGTTGCGGACGTTGGCCGCGGCGCTGCGCGCGCAGGGGTACCCGGTCAGTGAGCAGGTGGTCCGTCGGCTGCTGCGCGCGGCTGGGTACTCGCTGCAGGCCAACGCCAAGACCGCGGAGGGGCGTCAGCATGCTGACCGGGATGCCCAGTTCGGCTATCTGAACAGCGCGGTGCTCGATCATCAGGGCACCGGGGACCCGGTGATCAGCGTTGATGCCAAGAAGAAGGAACTCGTTGGGGCGTATAAGAATCCGGGCCGGGAATGGTCACCGAAGGGTCATCCCGAACCGGTAAGCATCTACGACTTCATCGACCCGCAGCTGGGCAAGGTCACCCCGTACGGGGTGTACGACGTCACCGCGAACACCGGGTGGGTCGGGGTCGGCACCGATCATGACACCGCCGCGTTCGCGGTGGCCACGATCGCCTCCTGGTGGCAAGCCGCCGGCCAGGGCACCTATCCGAAGGCCACCCGGCTGCTGGTCACCGCCGACGGCGGTGGCTCCAACGGCTACCGCACCCGGGCGTGGAAGACCGAGCTGGCGGCCCTGGCGGCACGCACCGGACTGAGCATCACCGTGACCCACCTGCCACCAGGCACCAGCAGTAGGGTCGGGGGCTGGCGCGGTGGCTTCGTCTGGCGGTAGGGCCTGGGGCCTTTGTTCCGCCGGTTTCCCGGTCGGTTGTCGCCACCCCAGTGACCATGACCAGGTTCCTCGCTCCGTTTCCAGCCCCCGCCACCTCGAACCGTGCATGCGGTTCTCCCGCACACGGCTCACCGACGCCGTTCACCGCCGGCATTCGGCGTGCCCCGCCAGTCCTTGAACGGCCTGGGTGCGACGACGATTCCAGCAAGGCCGATCAGGCCCAGATAGTTCGGTGAGGCGTACGCCACCACGTGCCATCCGAACCGCCGCGAGCGTTTGTGCCGTTTGCTGATGAACAGCGCCAGCCGCATCCGCATGTAGTCCCTGATCTTGCCGAAACGTGCAGCGGAGTTGCCGTACTTGAAGTACGCAGCCCAGCCGCGCAGGAACGCGTTGACGTCTGCGACGACCACCTCGACTCGCAGCAGCAGCCGGCGTCGGTCGGTGAGTTCCCGGATCCGTTCGCGGGCGTGCCGCATCGCCTTGTCCGCGGGCCAGCGGGCCAGGAAGGTGAACGGCTTCCCCGTGCTCCGAGACCGTGTGGCCACCAGCGATGGTGGAAGCCGAGGAAGTCCAGCCCCTCGCCTCCCACCTGCAGGTGCACAATCCTGGTCTTGGCTTCCTTCGGTTCCAGACCGAGTTCGGCCAGCAGTACACGCAGCCGCGGTAGTGCGGCCTCGGCCTGCTCACGGGACCTGCACATCACCAGCGCATCGTCGGCGTACCGGACAAGCCTCCCATGCTGGCGTTCGTCCCATGCCCGATCGATCCGGTGCAGGTAGACGTTTGCCAGCAGCGGGGAGGCCACGCCCCCAACGCAATGGGCAACTTCTGCTTTGAGGTGACGCTGGACTATCGGCGGTTGGAGAAGACTGCGGCGTGGCGACCGACTGCTGTGACATTTCTGGTAGTACGGTTGTGACATGGCTGGTGGTCGTGTAGGCGAGGTGGAGCACGCCAAGCGGCTCAACGTCGCCGCCGGCCTGCTGGCGTCCGGGATGGCACCGGTGGAAGCGGCAGGCATTGTGGCACAACGGTTCTCGGTGTCGGTGCGGCAGGGGCACCGGTATGTGGAGGCCGCCGCGGCCGGGCCGGTCCAGGTGCCCGAGGCGAACGT
>CAVYKM010000007.1:0-21613 GCA_963769085.1 uncultured Actinomycetota bacterium
GACGTGCTCGGTGACGGTGAAGCCGATCCAGCGGGTGGCGTTGGCCGCTCGAGCGCGGCGGTGGCGGCCTGCTCGGCCGCGACGGTGGTCTTGATCCGGGTTTGGGGCTGGCGAGGCGGGCGTCGAGCTGGTCCAGCGCGGCGATGCCGCAGGCGATCCGGTCGCGGCGGGCCTGGGCGTCCCGGTCGACCTTCGATGAGGACTTGACCCAGACGATGCGGTAGCCCTCCGCCGAGGGCCACGGCGGTGTGGTCGTCCACCAGACTTCGTCGGGGTCGTCGTGTCGGCGGGCGGGGCGGCGGTAGGCCTCGACCCAGCCGGGGTCGTGGTCGATGAGCCAGTCGCGGAACTGGGCGTCTTCCTTGCGGCTGGCCGGCAGCACGGTCAGGAACCGGCCGCCGCGGCGGTGGATGTGGTCCATCGCCTCCCGCGAGCACAGCTTGCAGTCGGCGACGTAGAGGAAGTCGACCCGGCCGAGCAGGCTCACCAGCTGGTCCCAGGTCGGGATGTGCAGCACGTCGTCGTTGGTGTTGCCGTCGGCGACCCGGTGGCAGATCGGCACCGCCCCGTCGGCGCAGACCGTCAGCGACCAGACCAGCTGCTTCAGATCGGGCCTGTGGTCCTTCGAGTGGCCCCGGGCGATGGCCGGGGTGGGCTTGCCGCCACGGGGGCGCCCGTCCGCGCCGGGGTAGGCGCCGGAGAACCGGATCGAGGTGGTGTCGGTGTGCAGCCGGGTGGTGTCGATGCCGAACGCGGCGATCGCGTCCAGCAGCAGCCGGGTCAGCAGCGAGGCCCGGTCGGCGTCGAAGAGCCGGGCCAGCATCCGCCCGACCCGGTCGTCGTTGAGCAGCCGCACCTGCTCGGCGGCCAGTCCCAGCAGTGCCGGCTCGAACGGCGCCGCCCAGTCGGCGAGCGCGTACACCGGTTCACGGTGCAGCACCAGGTTGCGCACCACCACCGAGATCGCGGCCGCCGGGGCGAGCTTGAGCCGCCGGTCCTCGGCGGGTAGGTACTGCTCCAGCAGCCGGTGCAGCCCAAGCCGGGCCAGGAAGTGATTGACCACCGGCAGCGGGCCAAGCCGCTGGCTGGCGAGCTCGAACGGACCTGAGGCACCTGACGGATCTGTCGGCGGCGTGTCCATCGCTACTCCCCTTGACGTTCTCCCACGTACCAGACAGTATTCATTACTGTCAGGCAGGCGTGAGCGCGACGCGCCCAACCTAGGGAGATCAAGGTGACCAAAGCCGATCTCGTCCGGCTGCGCCGCGAGTACCGATCGCTGCAGGACCAGATCCGCGGGCTCGGGTACGTCGCTCCTGGCAGCGTGCTGGAGCGCTACACCGTGTGCGGCACGCCCGCCTGCCGCTGCCACGCCGACCCCCCGACCCGGCACGGCCCGTACTTCCAGTACACCCGCAAGATCGACGGCAAGACCCTCACCCGTCGACTCACCGCCGAGCAGGCAGACCGCTACCGAGAGTGGATCGCCAACCGGCGCCGACTCGACGAGCTCACCGAGCAGATGGACCAGATCTCACGCCAAGCCGCCGAGCTACTCCTCGCCCAACCCGCCGACCCGAAACAGCCCCCTCACCATTGACCACCTGGGATGGGGGCGGATATCGCCCCCGAGAAGTGCGGAAGGTGAGCCCTGGGCGCCCATGACGGCGATCTGGGCGGTCGGCCAGGCCAGGTTGATGTCGGCCCCGAGGTGCTTGGAGCCCATGACGTCGTACGCGCCGCCGTAGGCCTTGCGGGTGATGACGGTGATCTTGGGCACGGTCGCCTCGGCGTACGCGTAGATGAGTTTGGCGCCGCGGCGGATGATGCCGTTCCACTCCTGGTCGGTGCCGGGTAGGAAGCCGGGCACGTCGACCAAGGTCACCACGGGGATGTTGAACGCGTCACAGGTGCGCACGAACCGGGCCGCCTTCTCCGAGGCGTCGATGTCCAGGCATCCGGCATACTGCATCGGCTGGTTGGCGACGATGCCGACCGCGTGCCCGTCGATGTGCGCGAACCCGACGATGATGTTCGGCGCGAACATCGCATGGACCTCGAGGAAGACGCCCTCATCGACGATGTGCTCGATGACCTGGTGCATGTCGTAGGGCTGGTTGGGCGAGTCCGGGATGCACGTGTCGAGCCAGCGGTCGGTCTCGTTGACCGTCAGGTCGCCGTCCAGGTCGTGGACCGGGGCCTCCTCCAGGTTGTTCGAGGGCAGGTAGGACAGCAGGTGCTTGACGTACTCCATGGCGTCGTCCTCGTCGAGGGCCATGTAGTGAGCCACGCCGGACTTGGTGTTGTGCGACCGGGCGCCGCCCAGCTCCTCGAACTCGACCTCCTCGCCGGTCACCGCGGACTTGGAGGGGGCCGGCGCGCACGACGCGGTGTGGGCCTTCCGCATCTGGTTGGTCGGCTCGGTGGCCATGGGCTTCATCGCACTGTGGCTGTAAGACCGTAACCGATGCCGACCGCCCGGCGTATCTGGACCCCCCCTGGGTGGCGCTGACCACCGGGCTGACCGTCGCGGCGATGGGCGTCGTCATGCTTGCCCTCGTCACGGCATACGCGCTGTGTGGCGGAAGGGATGCGACAGGCAGTCTTGGTCGCCTCCGTGCCCGCTGTTGTCTACGTCCCGTCGTCGCTGCGTACCGCGAGGCTGCCAGGGGTCCTCCCGGCTATGACAGCCTGAGTTGTCGTCCGGCCGGATGGCAACCATACTTGTCACATGAGGATGCTCCCGAGCGCTCTCAAGCGTGCGGGCATCGACACCGCCGACATCGGGCACGTCGTGCGTCACGCGGTCGCGGTGATCGAGCAAGCAGACGGGATGAGCATCCTGCTCGGTGCCGACCCAAGCGGGCGGTTCCTGGAGGTCGGCGTCGTCGACATGGACGGCGACGACCCCCGCATCATTCACGCGATGCCGATGCGGCCCAAGTTCCTGCGATACCTACGAAGGTGATGACGATGTCCACGAAGACGAAGCGACCCACGGACATGAGCGATGCGGAACTGCAGCGCTACGCCGAGCAGCTCGCATCTGAGGACTACGAGCCCGACGTCGTGCGGGTCGACGATACCCGGGACCTGGCCGCGGTGGCCGACGCCGCGGACGCAGTCCGGGCGGCTGAGGCCAGGTTGGCCGAGGCGGTCACGGTAGCGCGGGCGCACGAGCGCAGCTGGGGCCGGATCGGGCTCGCACTCGGGGTGTCCAGACAGGCCGCCCGCCAGCGGTTCGCCACCCAGATTGGCGAGTAGGCCCGCGCCAGTCACCGCGGGTTATCGCGTACCTGCCACGACCATGAGTCGCAATCGAACCGGCAGCAGGGTTGCTCGCTCATATCGAACCCGACAGTTCGGCATTGAAGATCGGCAAGCCGGGCTTAGCGTCCGGCCGGCCCCACAAGTGCCGGCCGAACGGATGGATGTTCACGTGATGCGCTGGTGGCGCATACACCACGTGGGCCCAGCCATCCCCGAATGCCGCCGGATGCAACGACTGCAGGTCCTCGTAGGTCGGCATCGGTGGTCCACGGTCGGCGCGCAGGCATCGCATCGGCCGGGCACACGCTCTGCACGTCATGGCCACGACCACACCGCAGGTCCTTACCGCCACCGCTGACCAGCCAGACGAGCATCGCCGCTGGGTCGGCCCGGACGACCGGGGCGTCGAGCTTGAGATCGAGGCGGTGGTGCTCGGGCCCGAGCAGTTGCTGGTGATTCACGTCATGCCGACCGCGCTGAGGAGGAGATCGTGACGCGCAAGGTACAGATCATGGGGCCGGATGGGACAGCCCGCGAGTACATCGACGGCGGCGAGGTCAACCTGGACGTCGAGGTGGTGCGCAACGCGCGCGGCGAGCGGATCACCGAGGCTGACGTGGCGGCCATGGTCGAGCAGATCGAGACGCGGCCGCGGGGGCGCCCGTCGCTGTCCGGGCGCGGTGCCTCGACGGTGGTACGAGCCCGCGTGCCTGACGAGCTGAGAGCCGCGCTTGCCGAGCGTGCCCGGCAGGACGAGCGCAGCGAGTCCGAGGTGGTGCGTGACGCGCTTGAGGCGTACCTGACTCGGCCCTGATCCCTGGGTGTGGTCACGGGCAGTTACCGCGGGTGGATCTCGTAGGTGCCGACGATGAGGAAGCCGATGAGGTCGGCCCAGCGTCTGTTTGGTTGGGTGGTCAGCTGGTCCAGCGCGAAGGCGGGTGCGATCCTCGCTACGGCGGGGACGACCTCGCAGCTGACGGTGGGCCTGACCTGGCGGCCGGGGCGGGCGGCACGGCCGCCAGCGCCCCAAGCCGCGCCCTGACCGGCATACCCGGCCATCGGCAGACACACGAAAGGGCGCAGCGCCCTACATGCGCAGGCCGGACAGCCGCCACCCACCCGGCACCGGGCGTCAGGTGCGGGCGCAGCTGCCAGGACGGGGTGGACCACAGCCGAGGCCGACGTCGCGAGGGGACGGTCTCGGCGTTGGCGAGCGCGGTGAACAACGCCACGACGACGGCGATGTCCTCGGGCGTGGGAGACCCGGCCGTCACGGTGATCGTCTGCGGTGCCGGGGCTGCGGCCGCAGCGGGGGGAGCATCGGGTGCGACGTCGGTCATAGCGGGATGTTCCCGTGCTTCTTGGGCGGCAGCTGGTCGCGCTTGTTGCGCAGGGCCCGCAGCGCGCGGGTGACGTTCATGCGGGTGTTCGACGGGCTGATGACCGTGTCGATGTAGCCGCGCTCGGCGGCCACGTACGGGTTGGCCAGGGTGCGTTCGTACTGCTCGATGAACTCCTGGCGGGCCACCTCGACGTCGCGCCCCTCTTTCGCGGCCTTGAGCAGCTCGCGTCGGTAGAGGATGTTGACCGCGCCCTGGGCGCCCATGACGGCGATCTGGGCGGTCGGCCAGGCCAGGTTGATGTCGGCCCCCAGGTGCTTGGAGCCCATGACGTCGTACGCGCCGCCGTAGGCCTTGCGGGTGATGACCGTGATCTTGGGCACGGTCGCCTCGGCATACGCGTAGATGAGCTTGGCGCCGCGGCGGATGATGCCGTTCCACTCCTGGTCGGTGCCGGGCAGGAAGCCGGGCACGTCGACCAAGGTCACCACGGGGATGTTGAACGCGTCGCAGGTGCGCACGAACCGGGCCGCCTTCTCGGAGGCGTCGATGTCCAGGCACCCGGCATACTGCATCGGCTGGTTGGCGACGATGCCGACCGCGTGCCCGTCGATGTGCGCGAACCCGACGATGATGTTCGGCGCGAACATCGCGTGGACCTCGAGGAAGACGCCCTCGTCGACGATGTGCTCGATGACCTGGTGCATGTCGTAGGGCTGGTTGGGCGAGTCCGGGATGCACGTGTCGAGCCAGCGGTCGGTCTCGTTGACGGTCAGGTCGCCGTCCAGGTCGTGGACCGGGGCCTCCTCCAGGTTGTTCGAGGGCAGGTAGGACAGCAGGTGCTTGACGTACTCCATGGCGTCGTCCTCGTCGGCGGCCATGTAGTGGGCGACTCCGGACTTGGTGTTGTGCGAGCGGGCGCCGCCCAGCTCCTCGAACTCGACCTCCTCGCCGGTGACCGTCTTGATGACGTCGGGGCCGGTGATGAACATGTGCGAGGTGTGGTCGACCATGATGGTGAAGTCGGTGATCGCGGGGGAGTAGACCGCGCCGCCGGCGCAGGGGCCCATGATGATGGAGATCTGGGGGATGACCCCGGACGAGCGCACGTTGCGGAAGAAGATCTCCCCGTAGAGGCCCAGGCTGACGACGCCCTCCTGGATGCGGGCGCCGCCGGAGTCGTTGAGCCCGATCACCGGGCAGCCCACCGAGGCGGCGAAGTCCATGATCTTGACGATCTTCTCGCCGAAGACCTCGCCCAACGACCCGCCGAAGACGGTGAAGTCCTGGGCGAAGACGGCCACCTGGCGGCCCTCGACCAGCCCGTAGCCGGTGACCACGCCGTCGCCGTAGGGCCGGTGCTTGTCTTGGCCGAAGTCCGTGCTGCGATGGCGGGCGTACTTGTCCATCTCGATGAACGTGCCCTCGTCCAGGAGCAGGGCAACGCGCTCCCGGGCGGTGAGCTTGCCCTTGGCGTGCTGCTTCTCGATCGCGTTGGGCACGCCCCGCGCGACCTCCTCCACCCGGCGCTTGAGCTCGGCGAGCTTGCTTGCGGTGGTGGAGAGGTCGGGCCCGTCGATGGTCGTCGTAGCCGCGGGAACACCGTCATCCGACATGGCCCTGACTCTACGCCGGTCTGACCGCTTCGCCGGGACCGGTGACGACCGCCACGACGCGCACGAGCCCTGGGCCGGGTCAGCGCGTCGAGCTCCTGCTGGCCGGAGCCGGCCGACTCACGGGGGGCTTGTCGGTGGCCGTCGATAGCGTGTTCGACATGGTGGTTCCGTGGTATGCCGGTGCGCTCGTCGGGGCGGCTCTCGGTGCCCGACGGGGGTTGCTGGGTCGGCTGCTCCGCCGCGCGTGGGGGGCCGCCCCCGTCTGAGGAGCGTTGTCGGTGGGGACCGATAGCGTGTTCGATATGAGGCAGGAGTGCTCACCACCGCGGGCGACCGGCATCGGCGGGGTGCCGGGGGCTCGGCGCGGCTCGCTGGGCGAGGTCCGCGCGTCAGTTGCGGCGACGGTGTCGCTGCTGCCTACGGCGCCGGGGTTGTTGTGGCAGGCATCCGGGTCGGAGATGGGCGAGCTGCTGGCCGAGGTTGACGAGCTGGCAGCGCTGGCGGCTGGCCTGCGAGTGGCGGTCACGGCAGCAGCCCTGGAGCGTGGCGAGGTCGCCTCGTCGCAGTGCGCGAACACAGCAGCCTGGGTAGCCCAGCACGCGACATCGCTTGCGAATGGGCCAGGCGCTGGTCAGGTGGCCAAGCTGGTGGAGCAGACGGCGCGCAAGCCGATATTGGCACCAGTGCTGGACGCGGTGGTGACCGGGCAGCTGCCGGTCGCGGTCGCACACGTGGTGCTGAGCGAGTTCGACAAGCTGCGCAAGCGCGTGGTGCCGGAGGCTCAAGACCTGGTGTTGGAGGGCCTGGTCCAGATCGGGGTTGCCGATGGGGCCCGCCAGGTCCGCCGGCTGCGCCCGGCGTTGCTGGCCAAGTACGGCTTGGCCGACGAGCTGCAGCGCGACCAGGACCGCGCGGCCCGGCTGGTGGCTCTGTCCTACGGCAGGTGCTCCGAGGACGGCACGTGGGAGTACCGCTTCACGCTCGATCCGGAGGGTAAGGCGGTTCTCGAGGCGGCGATCGGGCCGTTGTCGGCGCCGTGGAGTCCGGACGGAGACGCGCGACTCACGAACCCCGCAGCAGCGGCGGGCGCAGGCCTTGATAGAGGTATGCCGGAGAGTCACCGCCGCGGCGAAAGCCGCCGGCCCCTACGGTGGCTACCCGACCACGGATTCCGCTGGTACCGACACCGCCGGCTCAGCCAGCACGAGTGACAGCTCAGCCGGACCGAGCGCTGGTTCGAGGCAGCCGGCCCCAGATCGCCCGAACTCAGCAGATGCCGCCGCGACCGGCGAGGGCCAGCCGCGGCGGCATCCGCAGCGCAAACGATCGACCCGCAGGAGCCGGACGGAGCGCGAGTCCCCATGCCGGCCAACGCCGCGAGGACCGAGTCGGTGAAACCCGACCAGCCCGGAGGCGATCCGCCGCGAGAGCGACTGTGCAGGAAGTAACCCGTTGGGCACCGACATGACGTATCGGCAGCCGCCGGGAAGCCAACCGCCGGGAAGCAGCCAGCCGCTGGGAGGCCAGCCCCAGAACCGGGCGCAGGGAGGCCAACCGCCGGGAACCCAGGCGACGGAAACCCAGCCGCGGACGGGTGCAACGGACATTCCGGACCACGACCCGCCGCGCACTGGTCCGCCGGGCGCCGACCCGCCGCGCACTGGTCCGCCGGGCACCGACCCGCCGGCGCGACCGCGGCGCGACCCGCCGGCGCCGACCCGCCGCGCACTGGTCCGCCGGGCGCCGACCCGCCGCCGGACTCGCTCATCGAGCGCTCGGTTCGCCGGACGCGGATTCGGATGACTGCGACGCCGCGATGGTGCAGGCCGCGTTGGCCGGGTTGGGTGCCGGCGGCGCCAAGGCCACTCTCATGGTGACCATGCCCTTGAGCGACCTGCAAGAGCGTGTCGGGGCTGGCACGGTGTTGGGGACCATCGAGGACGACGCGTTGCTCGCTCCCGAGACGGTGCGGCGAGCGGCTTGTGACGCGCGGGTCATTCCCGTGGTCCTCGGCAGCCGGGGCGAGGTGCTGGAGCTGGGTCGCGCCGAGCGGCTGTTCACCCCAGCGCAAGCCCGTGCGGTGCTGCTGCGGGATCGGCATTGCACCTTCCCCCGCTGCGACGCTCCGGCTTTCTGGTGCGACCTGCATCATGTCGTGCACTGGGCCGACGGTGGGCCCACGGACTGGCTGAACGCCGCTCTGCTGTGCGGACGCCATCACACGATCGTGCACCGCGACCGGCTCATCGCGACCGTCAGTCCGACCGGCGTGCGCTGGGACACGACGCCTGGCAGCTACGACACCGCACTGAACCAGGTGACTGCATGCTCGGCCTAAGGAGGTGACGATGGAAGCCAGCATCGCTCGAGCGGGGGACAGCGCCTGCCGGCAGACGGGCGACAGTGCCTGCCGGGCAGGACGTGCCCAGGCGAATCGTTAGCCTTGAGGGATGGCATCCCGCTTGGATGCGGCCCGGCTCGGGGCCGAGCTCGCCAGCGCGTCCCGCGCGTCCCGCCCGTCCGCCGTCCTGCCCGTGGAGCATCGAAATCCACGAGCGGCTCGGGTCGACCAACGCGCGGGCCCTGCAGCTGGCCCGCCCCTGGCACGTCGTCGTCACCGAGCACCAGACCCAGGGCCGCGGCCGGCTGCAGCGCACCTGGGAGACCCCCGCCGGCGTGGCGCTCACCCTGTCGGCAACGGTCCCCCTCGGACCGGCCCCCGGCTGGCTGCCGTTGCTGGCCGGCCTCGCCGTCGCCCAAGCCCTGCGAGAGCGCCGCCGGGATCACGGCCACCTTGAAGTGGCCCAACGACGTTCTGGTCCCAGCCGACTCTGACCGCAAGGTCTGCGGAATCCTCTGCGAGGCGCGCCAGCCCGACCGGCAACGAGGCAGCCGGTCGCGGTCCTCGGCATCGGCATCAACGTCACCCAGACGAGGGAGCAGCTGCCGACCGACCTGGCCACCTCGGTCGCCCTCGCCGGAGGGCAGGTCACCCGCGAGGACCTGCTGCTGGCGCTTGCTCGACCGGCTCGCCGACCTGCACGCGGGCCCTCACCGGGGGCGAGGAGGCCGCAGCAGGCGTGCGCACGGCATACCGGCAGCACTGCGCGACGATCGGCTCGCGGGTGCGGGTCGAACGCCCCGGAGGCCCGGACGTCCTCGGGGTCGCCGTTGCCGTCGACGACGCCGGGGTGCCTCGTCGTGCGCGAAACGACCGGTGAGCGCGCCTGGGCCGCCGGTGACGTCACGCATCTGCGCTCGCCGGGCACCGACCCGCCCCGAATTGGCATGATGCACGCATGACGCCACGCGCGCCCGCCTCTGACGCGGAGCCGGTGCTGGCGTCACCCCTGGAGCCGCCGCACCCGATCGACCCCGGGGAGGTCGCCGAGCTGCTGCTGGGCGGGCGCCGCACCCTGAGCCGGGCGATGGTGGCCGACCTGGCCGGGGTGTCGCTCTCCGACGCGCGCCGGTTCTGGCACGCGCTCGGGTTCCCGGTCGACGACCTCGACCAGGCCAGCTTCACCGAGGCCGACCTGCTGGCGCTCTTCCGGCTCGCCGAGCTGGTCCGCGACAACCGGTTGCCCAAGCCCACCGCGCTGGCGATGACCCGGGCAGTGGGACGCACCGCGGACCGGCTCGGGTCCTGGCAGGTCACGCTGCTGGCCGAGCACCTCGGGCAGGACCCGGAGGCCCCGAACGACGACGCCCAGTTCTCCGACCCGGTGACCGCCCAGCGGGTCGCGGCGCAGGTCATCGCCCTGGCGGACGACCTCGAGCCGATGCTCGTCTACGCGTGGCGGCGCCACCTGGTCGACGCGGTCGGCCGGCTGCTCTCGGACGCGGCGACGAGCCGACGACGGCGACCACGTCGCTCGTCGGGGTTCCGCGGTTCGTCGGGTTCGCCGACCTCGTCTCGTTCGCCTCGGTGGTGCGGCGCCTGTCCGACTCCGAGCTGGCCGCGGCGGTCCAGCGCTTCGAGGCGGTGGCCTCCGACATCGTCACCGCACACGGCGGGCGCGTCGTGAAGACGGTCGGCGACGAGGTGCTCTACACGACGCGCACGCCCGTCCCCGGGGTGGCGATCGGCCTGGACCTCATCGACGCCTTCGCCACCGACGCGGTCCTGCCGGAGATCCGGGTGGGCTGCGCCTACGGCCCGGTCGTCTCCCGCCTCGGCGACGTCTTCGGCACGACGGTCAACCGGGCCGCTCGGCTCACCTCGATCGCCAACGCGGGGGCGGTCCTTGCCGACTCCGGCCTGGCGACCGCGCTGGTGAGCCAGTCCGGCTTCCACGTGAAGCCGCTGCGGCGCCGGACCCTGCGGGGGGTCGGGATGGTCACCCCGCACATCGTCACCCGAGAGACGACCAGCTCCCGGCTCAGGAGGCAACCGTGACCGCAGCTTCGCCCACCTCGGCCGACGCGCAGAGTATGCCGTCCGAGCGGCTTGTCGAGGTCCGCCGCCACGGCGAGCGAGGGCCACGTCGCCGAGCTGGTGCTGGACCGCCACCACGCCCTCAACGCCGTCTCGACGGCCATGGCGCAGGCGATCGCGGCGGCCACCAGCGAGCTGGCCGGCGACCCGTCGGTGCGCTGCGTGGTGCTCACGTCCTCGCACGAGAAGGCGTTCTGCGTCGGCGCCGACCTCAAGGAACGCAGCACGCATGACCGACGCCGACCTGGCCCGCCAGCGGCCGCTGGCGCGCACGGCATACGGCGGGGTCCTTGCCCTGCCGATGCCCGCCGTCGCGGCGGTTGACGGGTTCGCCCTCGGGAGGTGGGTTCGAGCTGGCGCTGTCCTGCGACCTCATCGTGGCGGGCGAGGACGCCGTCGTCGGGCTGCCCGAGGTCTCGGTGGGCGTCATCCCGGGAGGTGGCGGGACGCAGCTGCTCACCCGGCGGGTCGGCTGGTCCCGCGCAGCGGACCTGGTCTTCACCGCCCGTCGCATCTCGGCCGCCGAGGCCCACCGCCTCGGGGTGGTCGACGAGGTCGTGCCGGCCGGCACCGCTCGCGAGCGGGCCCTGCAGATCGCCCATGCCATCGCCGCGAACTCCCCGGTGGGCTGCCGAAACGCCAAGCGCGCCATGCGCCTTGGCTTGGACGTCGACCTGCAGAGCGGGCTGGAGATCGAGGACAACTGCTGGCGCCAGACGGCGTTCAGCGACGACCGGGCCGAGGGGGTGCGCGCGTTCAACGAGAAGCGCGCGCCCCGGTGGCCGGGTGGATGATTTCCGGCATACCATCCGGCCATGACCAGGGTGCTGCTCGTCGAGGACGACCCCACCATCTCGGAACCGCTGGCTCGGGCCTTGCGGCGCGAGGGGTACGTCGTCGACGTGCGCGAGGACGGGTATGCCGCGCTGGAAGCCGCGCGCGAGAACCCCGACCTCGTCGTGCTCGACTTGGGCCTGCCGGACTTGGACGGGCTGGAGGTCTGCCGGCGGATGCGCGCCGACGGCATGACCGTGCCCGTGCTCATCCTCACCGCCCGGGCCGACGAGGTCGACACCGTCGTCGGGCTCGACGCGGGGGCCGACGACTACGTCACCAAGCCGTTTCGCCTCGCCGAGCTGCTCGCCCGGGTGCGTGCGCTCATGCGCCGCTCGCCCGAGCCGGCGACCGCCGAGGTGCCGCTCATCCGCATCGACCCGCAGGGGCGGCGGGTCTGGTTCAAGGGCGAGGAGCTGGCGCTGACCGCCAAGGAGTTCGACCTGCTGCGGGTACTCGTGCGTGAGCAGGGCCGCGTGGTCAGCCGCGAGCAGCTCATGCGGGAGGTGTGGGACACGTCGTGGCTCGGGTCGACCAAGACCCTCGACATGCACATCTCGGTCCTGCGGCGCAAGCTCGGCGACGACGCCGGTCAGCCACGGCACATCGCCACGGTCCGCGGCCTGGGCTTTCGCTTCGAGCGGCCCGAGGACTAGGCGTGCAGAAGCTGCTCGTCCGAGCGACGCTGCGCGCCGTGCTCGTGGCGGTCCTCGTGGTGTGGCTTCCGGTCGTCATCTTCGCGCTCGTGCTGGCCTTTCGGCGCCCGGACCTCATCGAGGTGTTTCTGGGCCAGCCTGCCCCGGTGCGCGGCGCCCAGACGGTCCTGGCCGCCATCGGCCTGCTGGCTGCGTCGTTTCTGCTCATCACGGCGACTGCTCGACGCCAGGCTCGCAGGATCTCCGAGCCGCTCACCGAGCTGACGAGCATCGCAGAGCACCTGGGCGAGGGGGCGTCGCGGCTGGAACCGCTGCGGTCCGGCATACCGGAGATCGACCGCGTGTCCGACATCCTGGCCCGTAGCTCGGTCCAGATGACCAAGTCGCTGGCCGCCGAGCGCGCGTTCGCCTCGGACGCCAGCCACCAGCTGCGCACCCCCCTGACCGCCTTGCTCATGCGCCTTGAGGAGATCGCGGTCACCCCCGATCTGGACGCCGCCCACGAGGAGGCGACCGCGGCGATCGCCCAGGTCGAGCGGCTGACCCGCGTCGTCGACGACCTGCTCATGCGCCGGCGCACCGACCCGGAGGCCGCCCAGCCCGAGGTCGCCCTCGACACGGTCATCGCCTCGTTGCAGCGAGAGTGGCAGCCCGCGTTCGAGAAGGCGCGGCGCAGCGTGCGGGTCCACGGCCAGCGTGGGCTGGTCGTCAAGGCCACACCGGTGGCGCTGAGCCAGGTCCTGAGCACCCTGCTGGAGAACTCGCTCGTGCACGGACGGGGCACGGTGGACGTGCAGGCCCGGCGCAGCGGGCCGTCGGTCGTCGTCGAGGTCCGCGACCAGGGCGAAGGGGTGTCGGCAGCGCTCGCGCCGCACATCTTCGAACGGTCGGTGAGTAGCGGGACGGGGACGAGCACCGGGCTGGGTCTGGCGCTCGCGCGCGACCTGGCCGAGTCGTGTGGCGGGCGGCTGGACCTGGTGGCCACCCAGCCGGCGACCTTCGCGCTCTTTCTTTCCGAGGCCGACGTCGGCTGGGGGAGTACTAGCGCGCGGTCCGTGGCTCGCTGACCGTGTCGGCCGGCTCCCGGTCCTGCAGCTGCGCGTGCTCGGCCTGCTCCGGGGCCGACTCCAGCTCAGCGGGGTCTCCCGGGTGCTCCCCGGCGAAGACGAACTCGCGGTAGGCCCAGAACCGGAAGACGGTCGCTAGGGCAATGCCCACGACGGTGTTGACGCTCACCGCGGTGCGGGAGTCCATGCCGAGGGTGTCGTGGGTGAAGTTCAGCCAGAGCGTGGCGATGACCAGGCCGATGCCGTTGACGACGAAGAACATCATGGCCTCGTGGTGCATCGGGCGGTTGCGCCGGTGCCGGAAGGTCCACATCCGGTTGCCTACCCACGCGAACGTCGTGGCGGCCACGCCCGAGAGGATCTTGGCCGTCGCGAGGTGGCCCTCCAGCGGCCCGTAGAAGAGCACGTGGAACCCGCCGAAGTCGATGACGAAGGCGATCGCTCCAACGATTCCGAACTTGGCCAGCTCGCGCCAGAAGACGTCGACGAGAGCTCGGATCCGGTCGGCAAGACTCAGCTGCTGCGGGGTCACACGGGTCACTGTATCTGGCCAACCTGTCCCGACCGGGCATTGGCCCGCGTGGCGAGACGTGGTCAAACCGACCGATAGGCTGCCGCGATGAGTCAGCCACGCCGCGCGCCGGGGGGTTTCCCGGTAGTCGGCGTCATCGGCGGGGGCCAGCTGGCGCGCATGCTGGCGCCCCCCGCGGTGGCCCTGGGAGTGCAGCTCAGCGTCCTGGCCGAGGCGCCGGACGCCTCGGCTGCCCTGGTCATCCCGTCGGCGCCGGTGGGCGACCACGCCGACCTCGAGGCGGTATGCCGGTTTGCTCGCTCCTGCGACGTCGTCACCTTCGACCACGAGCACGTCCCGGCCCACGTGCTCGCGGCCCTGGCGGCCCAGGGCACCGTCCTGCACCCGACGCCGGAGGCGCTCGTCTACGCCCAGGACAAGCTCGCCATGCGCGAGCGGCTCACCGCGCTCGGCGTCGCCTGCCCGACCTGGGCCAGAGCCCGAGACCTCGCGGACGTCAAGGCGTTCGCGGAGGCGGTCAGCGGCCCGTTCGTCGCCAAGCTCCCCCGAAGCGGCTACGACGGCAAGGGCGTGCGCCGGGTCGAGGCTCCCGAGGACCTGTCCGACTGGCTCGAGGGCGTCGAACGCGACGCATCGGCCGGCTCGGGTCCGCTCGCCGACGGCATCCTGCTGGAGGAGCTGGTGCCCTTCGTGCGCGAGCTGGCCGTGCTCGTCGCCCGCAGCCCAAGCGGGCAGGGCGCGGCGTGGCCGGTCGTCGAGACCGTGCAGACCGACGGCATCTGCACCGACGTCATCGCCCCCGCCCCGGGCCTGGACCCGGCAACCGCGGCGGAGGCAACCCACGCCGGCCTGCGGATCGCCGGGGAGCTGGGGGTGACCGGCGTCTTGGCCGTCGAGATGTTCCAGGTCCGCCCGGACGACGGCCACCCCAGCGCCTACCTGGTCAACGAGCTGGCGATGCGTCCGCACAACAGCGGCCATTGGACCATCGACGGGTCGGTGACCAGCCAGTTCGAGCAGCATCTGCGGGCGGTGCTCGACCTGCCGCTCGGCGACCCCACGCCTAACGCCCCGTGGACGGTCATGGCCAACGTGCTGGGCGGCGAACACGAGGACCTCTACCCGGCATACCGGCACATCATGGCCCGCGACCCGGCAGCCAAGGTGCACCTCTACGGCAAGGGGGTGCGCCCCGGGCGCAAGCTGGGGCACGTCAGCGTGAGCGGGGCGGACCTGCTCGACTGCCGGGCCCGGGCTCGGTACGCGGCCGACTACCTGCAAGGAGACGATCGATGAGTGAGCAGCCCGACGGCGACGACCCGGTCGTGGGCCTGGTCATGGGCAGCGACAGCGACTGGCCGGTCATGTCCCTGGCCGCGGAGGCGCTCGAGGAGTTCGGGGTGGCCTACGAGGCCGACGTGGTCTCCGCTCACCGGATGCCGGCCGACATGATCGCCTACGGGGCCGGTGCCGCCGAGCGTGGGCTTCGGGTCATCATCGCGGGCGCCGGGGGAGCGGCCCACCTGCCGGGCATGCTCGCGGCGGTGACCCCGCTGCCGGTCATCGGCGTGCCGGTGCCGCTGGCCCACCTCGACGGGCTGGACTCGCTGCTGTCCATCGTGCAGATGCCGGCCGGCGTGCCGGTGGCGACCGTGTCCATCGGTGGCGCCCGGAATGCCGGATTGCTGGCGGTCCGCATCCTTGCAGCGGGGGAGGGCGCCGAGGCGCAGCGGCTGAGGGAGCAGATGGGCACCTTCCAGGCCGGGCTGCGGGAGCAGGCGCTCGCCAAGGGCGCGGCGCTGCGCGAGGGCCGGGGATAGGACCGCAAAGCGGCAGTAGTGCCATAAACCGGCATAAACGACTGCCGCACCATGGAGCTTCTGCCGACGTGCTCGAGGACCTTCGGGACGCCGCTAGGAGGGCTCGGTCAAGGGGCGCAGCTTGGGGTACTCGATCTTCGGGCACCGGTCCATGACGACGTCGAGCCCGGCCGCGTCGGCCCGAGCGGCCGCGGCCTCGTCGATGACGCCCACCTGCAGCCACACGGCGGTGATGTGCAGCCGGTCCTTCTGGGCGATGGCCTCGTCGACGATCGCGCCGACCCGCCGGGAGTTGACGAAGAAGTCGACGACGTCGACGCGGGTGTGGTTGGGGATGTCGGCGAGCGTCGCGTACCCCGGGCTGTCGAAGACCGGGACGGCCGCTGGGTGCACCGGCACGACGTGCTTGCCCAGCTCGGTGTGCAGGTACTGCGCGATGCGGTATGCCGTGCGCGAGCGGTTCTCGCTCAGGCCCACAACCGCCCAGGTGGTCGACCTGGTCAGCAGGTCGCGGATGACCTGGGGGTCGTTGTAGCCCGCCATGCCCACAGCCTGGCATACCGCGCCCACCCGGTCGGTGCCGGAGTCGGCCGGGCATCGGCAGGTTGGCATGATGACGGGGTGGCCGGGTAGCAGTCCGGAGGGTTCTCGGCGCAGGGGTGCCAAACCAGGCGGTTCGACGACAAGGAGGCTGGGATGAGGTTCGGCGTGTTCGTGCCGCAAGGGTGGCGCATGGACCTGGTCGGCATAGACCCGCAGCGGCACTGGGAGGTCATGAACGGCCTCGCCCAGCGCATCGACGCCGACCCCGCATGGGACTCGCTGTGGGTCTACGACCACTTCCACACCGTCCCGAGGCCGTCCGAGGAGGCGACCCACGAAGCGTGGGCGCTCATGGCGGCATACGCCGCCTCGACTCGGCGGGTGCGCCTTGGGCAGATGTGCACGTGCATGACGTACCGTAACCCGGCATACCTCGCCAAAGCGGCGGCGACCATCGATGTCGTCTCTGGCGGTCGGCTCGAGATGGGCATCGGCGGCGGGTGGTACGAGCACGAGTGGCGCGCGTACGGGTACGGCTTCCCGGAGGCCCGGGTACGGCTCGGGCGGTTGCGCGACGGCGTCGAGATCTTCCGGCAGATGTGGACCAAAGGCACGGCGACGTATGCCGGGACGCACTACACCGTCGACGGCGCCATCTGCGCGCCGCGCCCCCTGCAAGGCACGAGCGTGCCCGGGTCGGGCGCCAACGGCATACCGATGTGGGTTGCCGGAGGCGGCGAGAAGGTGACCTTGCGGATCGCCGCGCAGTACGCGGACTACACGAACTTCTTCGGCGGCGTCGAGGAGTTCCGCCACAAGGACGCCGTGCTGCGTCGGCACTGCTCGGCGCTCGGACGCGACAGCGACGAGATCGTGCGCTCGATGAACGTCAACGTCTTCATCGGGCGCAACGACGGCGAGGTCGACGACCGCCTGGAGCAGTACGTCGCCCGTCGAGCCGGTGCCGGGCTGCGCGAGGACCGGGTTCGCGCGGAGGTCGAGGGCCTGCGCGGCGCTGCGGGTGTCGGCACGCCCGAGAAGGTCGTCGAGGACCTTCGAGCATTCGGCGACGTCGGGCTGGGGTACGCGATCACCTACTTTCCCGAGGCGGCCTACGACTACTCCGGGATCGAGCTGTTCGCCCGGGAGGTCATCCCCGAACTGGCCGGCTAGCCGCGGCTGCGGTTGAGCAGCGCCTCGACGAAGACGGGGATGATCTGCTCGGGCTGCACCGCCGAGTAGGACTGTCCCCCAACGGAGTCGGTAATCCGCTTCAGCACCGCCTGGTCGGCGTCCGGGCCGATCCCGACGGTGATGAGCACGATCGGCCGGTTGGGATCGCGCAGGGCGGTGAGCTGGCCGATGAGCTGGTCGAGCGTGATCGAGTACGGGTCGTCGTTGAAACCGTCCGTGAGCACGACCACGGAGTTGACCCGGGCGGGGTCGAACCCGGCCTGGGCCGCCTGGTAGGCACCCAGGACGGTGTCGTAGAGGCCGGTGCCGCCGCCGGGCATGCTGGCGGCCATGGTGAACCCGTCCGCCAGGATCGACTTCTGGTCACGGCCGTCGACGAGCTGCGTCAGGTCGCGGGTCGGCACCAGCTCGCGCCAGTCCTGGTCCATGCCGCCGAGCCGGTAGCCCAGCTGCCACAGCCCGATCGACGACCCGGAGGGGAACGCCGACAGGGCGATGAGCCCCGCCTGATGGGCCAGAGCCATCCGGGTGCTCGCCCCGGCCGGGGACTTCATCGAGCCGGACGTGTCGATGACCGCGAGCATCTTCATCTCGGTCCGCACGCTGCTCCACGAGCGCAGCAGGCCGGCGGCGATCGGGGCGGCCGGTGCGGGCAGGTACGTGGGGACACCGGCCGGCATACCGGTGACCGCGGCGTCGGCATCGGCTGGGCCGGACCGCAACCCGGCCTCCTTGAGCCGAGCCGGCGCGTCACCGCTAGTCAGCGCGCTCTGCAGCGCCTGCGTTGCGCTCGCCACGCCCGGCGCGGCGTCCGAGAAGGTGACGAAGGGGTGGTCGAACTGGGCGGTCCCGTCGGTGGGCAGCGCCGCGGTGAGCCCCACTCCCGGGTTGGCCTTGAGGTATGCCGCGACGACGGACTCCTCGACGGGGAAGGCTTCGGCGGCGTCAGGGGCGTCCTTGGCCCGCTGCAGCAGCGCGGCGTCGGAGTCCGCGGCGACCCGGCTGAGCTGGATCATCGCCCCCCCGAGCGCGATCCGGGCCTGGTCGCTTGTCCCCAGCGCCGCATAGCTGCTGAACAGCGCCAGCCGGGCCGAGGCGTTGCGCGTCGGGTCGGCGGTGCGCATCGGGAACGCCTTGGCGACCGCCCCCGCCCAGGACGGCTTCGTCGCGGCGAGTCGGGTCGGCAGGGCGATGACCAGCGGTGAGCTCGCGACGGACGGACCGGCGACCAGAGGTGCCTGCGGCGCCTTGGTGCGCACCTCGTCCAGCCAGACCGAGGCGTCCGGAACCCAGACGTCGGGGTGCGCCCCGGAGGCGACCGCCGCCGCGGTGTCGGCCTCGGGCTGGTCGGTGACGGCATACGTGGCGCACGCCCCGCCCCGGCCGGCCGCCTCGGCAGCCGACTGGACCACCGGGACCATGGCGCGCGATGTCGTCACCTGCACCGTCGCGGTGGTGCTGCACGTGACGGCCGCTGCCGCGCTGCTGGCCGGCTGCGAGCGCAGCTGGGTGACGGCGAACCCCCCGGCACCCAGCAGCGCCACCACGCCCACGGCGGCTGCTGGGAGTAGCCATCCGGGCCGCGCGCTCGGAGTGACGGATTCATGCCGGCCCATGGTCCCCTCCTTCTGGCACATCCCCCGAATGCCACCTTAGGCACGCCAGGTCGGCCTCGTGCAGGGGTGTCCTGAACCGGAGGGTGATCCCGCTCGCGTCTTCCAGCCGCGTGAGCTCAGCTCGAGGGGGCGGTGACCGCCTCGTCGTTCTTGAGCGTCGTGAACAGCGCCTTGGCCTTCGCGTCGTTCCACTTCACGGCGACACCAGCGTTGCGGGTCTGGTAGGCGGCATTCTCGACCGGTACCTGGGTGGAGACCCCCTCGCCCGCGCTGACCTGGCGCATCGCCTGGAAGATCGTCATGGCGTCCGACAGCGAGGTCGTCTCGCCCACGACCAGACCCTGGCTGGCCGCGTCGGCGAACCCTTTGAAGCGCGTCGGGACCAGGACCGTACTCGGCGAGGTGGCCTTCTTGATGACCGCCCCGAGGAACTGGCGCTGGCGCTCAGCGCGGCCCAGGTCGCCCTTGACGTCGGCGTGCCGGGAGCGCACGTACGCGAGCGAGGTCTTGCCGTCCATCATCTGGCAGCCGGCCGGCACGTTGAGCCCCGAGAAGTCGTCCTTCATCGCCGAGGGCACGCACACCTCGACCCCGCCCAGGCTGTCGACGATCCCGGCGAACCCGGCAAACCCCACCTCAAGATAGCCGTCGATGTGGATCCCAGTGACCTGTTCGACCGTGTTCGTCAGCAGCTTGGCGCCCCCCAGCGCGTACGAGGCGTTGATCTTGTTGTTGCCCTTGCCGGGGATGGCGACGTAGGAGTCGCGGGGGATGGAGACGATGACCGCGGGATGGCCCTGCTGGGACACGTGGACGAGCATGATCGTGTCGGTGTGCTGGCCGATGTCCTCGTTGTCAGTGCCGAGCGCCTTGGCCTCGGCGTCGGTGATGCCCGCGCGGCTGTCCGAGCCGACCAGCAGGTAGTTCTTCCCACCGACGTCCGCCGGGCGGGAGGCGGGCTCGTTGTCGACCCGTTGCACGCCCCGCCAAGCGCTGAAGGGGACCCACACCATGAAGGCCAGCCAGGCCACGACCAGGACGACGCCGACAGCAACGATGCGTCGAACGCGGATCCGCCGTGGCAAGCGCTGAGCCGGCTGCGCGGGCGTGGGTGGCTGCTCGCTCGGGCCGGCGGAGCCGGGTTCCTTGGAGGGCCGCTCGGGACGGCGAAAGCTGAACGACTTGCGAGTGTCGACCGTGACGACGTCCTCGCCCGGCACGTGCTGGGGGATCGCTTGCGCGTCATCGGACCCCCGGTACGGACCACTCACGACGTCGGACTCCTCATGTTCTTGCTGGGCCGTGCCAGTGTGACATGTCGCGGATAAGGACAGCGCGAGCACCTACACTGGCGGGCGACATGTCGCTGCAGCCCACCTCCGCGGCCCCCGAAGGCACCGCCAGCAAGCGGCCCGGGTGGCTGCTGAGCGCGGTCAAGGACCAGCGGCTGGCCTTCGTCATCGTCGGCACGGCGAACACGGCCATCGGGTTCGTCGCCTTCTTCGGGTTCGACGATCTGTTCAGCACGATGGTTCCGAGCTGGCAGGGTGTGCCGCATAACACCGTCGTGCTGGCCTGCGCCCACATCGTGACCGTGCTGTGCGCGTTCGGCCTCTACCGTCGGCTGGTGTTCCGGGTCCGGGGCCAGGTCTGGGGCGACCTCGCCCGGTTCGAGAGCGTCTACCTCACCTCGGTCGCGGTGAACTGGGTCCTGCTCAACCTCCTCGTGGAGCTGGGCCGGCTGACGCCCAAGCTGGCCCAGACGATCATCGTGCTGGTCACCGGCGTGTTCAGCTGGTTCGGGCACAAGTACTTCTCGTTCCGCCGTCCCGAGGACCAGATCCACAGGTGACCCCGCGCGTCTCGGTCGTCGTCCCGAGCTACAACAACGCGGGTTTCATCGAATCGACCGTCGACTCGATCCTCGCGCAGACCTTCACCGACTTCGAGCTGCTCATCGCCGACCACTGCTCAAGCGACGGCACCTGGCAGGCGCTGCAACGCTACGTCGGTGTCCCGCGCGTACGGGTGTGGCAGACACCCGCGGGAGGCGGTGCTGCCGCGAACTGGCAGGCGGTGACCGACGCGGCCACCGGTGAGTTCGTCAAGCTGGTCTGCGGCGACGACGTGGTCTACCCGACCTGCCTGCGCGACCAGGTCGACGCCATGGACGCGTACCCGGATGTCACCCTGGTGTGCTCCCGTCGTGACCTCATCGACGCTCGCGGGGCGACCGTTCTCCGCGGCCGTGGGATGGCGAGGGTATCGGGCTACCACGGGGGCCGGTCCGCGATCCGGCGCGCCGTCGTGACCGGTACGAACATCTTCGGCGAGCCGGCGTCGGTGCTGATCCGCCGGGCGGTGCTGGCCGAGGTCGGCGGCTGGTGGTCGCAGTTCCCGTACGTCATCGACGAGGCGACCTACGCCCGCGTCCTGCTGCGCGGTGACCTCTTCGCCGTGGACAAGTCGCTCGCCGCCTTCCGCATCAGCGAGCAGCAGTGGAGCGTCGAGCTGGCGCAGGAGCAGGCTCGGCAGGTCGTCGCGTTCCACAGCGCGCTCGCCGAGTACGCACCAGGGTTGCTCAGCCGAACCGACCTGCGCCGGGGTCGATTCATGGCGCTCGCTCTGGGCCGGGCCCGACGGCTGGTGTATGCCGGCTCTGCGCCGGCGCATGTAGTGCATGCGCG
>CAVYKM010000008.1:0-42839 GCA_963769085.1 uncultured Actinomycetota bacterium
TAGGCATCCGGGTGCTGTCCACGATGCCGGTGGTGCTGCTGCGGCTACCTCCCACCGTGCTGCGGCGAGCCGCCCACGTGGCCGGTGTGCCCTCCGATGAGCTGGCTGCGGCGGCCGGGTCCGGCGTCCCGTCCGCCGCGTGCTGCGGGGTGCCGGTCGCGCTACTGCCCGGTCTGCCTGGCGGTCACCGGCGGCCGGTGGCAGCTGGCCTGGCGGGCCGCGGTGGTCGCCGTCTGTGAGACCCACCGGTTGCTGCTGTGCGACCGGTGCCCGTCCTGCGGTGCCTTCCCGCGGGTGCGGCTGACCGGAGCCCCGTCCCCGCTGCACTGCACCGCCCGCCTGCCCGACCGGTCCCGGTGCGGCGCCGACCTGACCCTGGCCGCCACCGTGCCGGCGCCCGCGGACCCCGCGGGCGAGTACGCGTGGGCGTCGACGTTGCTGGCTACGGTGGCCGACGATGACGCTGCCGCGGCACGGCTAGCCGACGCTGCAGCTGTCTTGGCCTGGGTCGAACAGAATCCAGCTGGACCTCAACTGCGGCGTCGAGGTCCGGCCCGGCCGCTACCGCGACGCGGCCACCACCGCGCGTCTGCTGGCGGACACGGCCGTCGTCCTTGGTGTTGACGACCATGCCGCGATCACCCGCATCGAGCAGTTGATCCGTCGCGCCGGCGGCCCTGTCACCGTCACCCCCCGCGGACTGGCAGGCACCTTCGCCACCCTGCAGGGACCGTTCCCAGGCCGGTACCGGCGTGCCGTCGACCCTCACCTTGACGCGGCCGACCGGCTGCGGCACCGCGCCACCGTGCAGCACGCCCGCCAACCCCAGGGTGTGCCACCCGAGCGTGTCCGCAGCATCCCGCAGCTGCTGTGGCCGGACTGGTACGCCAGGCTGCTGCCCTCCGCTGGACTGCGTGGCGATCGGGCTCGAGCGACCTTCGCCAACGCACTGCTGCTGCCCGGGCTCACCGGTCGGCAGGTGCATCCCACCATCAGCGCCCTCAACGCCCACCGCGGCCGGATCGCCCTATCGACCGTCCTGCGCGGCTACCCGACGGACACCCAAACCAACGTCCTTCGGTTGCTGACCCGCCTGTCCGACCATGTCGATAAGCGGCCTGGCCCGATCGACTACCAGCGCCGTCGAGAGACCTTCCCCGATCGCGAGGTGCTCACCTGGAGCCAGTGGCGCAGCCTGAGCGTCGAGGCCGACACCCACCCCGGCAACGGGCCCGACACGCCCGGCCCGCGGGGCACTCCGCGGCTGGTCCACGCCCGCCGGTACCTGCACACCCTCATCACCGGCGGGGACTTGACCAACCCGGGCCACCCACTGGCCTGGACCAGCCCCGCGGACCGTAGCCGCTACCACCGGTTCACCAGCACGATGGCGCCACAGCTGCGACGCCTGCTGCGCAGCCACGCCCGCGACCTGCTTGCCGCTGCTGGTATCGACGAACCGCTCACCTGGACCCCGCCGGCCGAGCTGGCCGATGGCATCACGCTGCCGGGGGTGGCCCAGCCACCCTGGACCCGGACACCATCCTGGCGGGCAGCCGAGCCGGCCAACCCCTCGCCCAGGCCGCGACCCGGCTCGGGTTCCACGTCGACCACATACGGCTGGCCATCGAGTTCCTCGACCTGCCCACCCACATACCTCTCGGCTCGATCGCTACCGCACGGTTGCACACCATCGAGCGTGCCAGGGCGGTGTGCACGCCGGAGTTCTTCCAACGGCAGTACCTCACCGCTGGGCTAGGGCTGCGCCAGGTGGAAGAGCAGACCGGCATCCCCCGGCACGTGCTGGCCACCTTCGCCCAGCTGCACGGCATCCCCCTGCGGCACGCGCAGAATCCCCTGGACATCGACCGGGACTGGCTGTACCAGCAGTACCTGGTTGCCGGCCGTTCCACCACCGCCCTGGCCGCAGACCTCGGCGTGACCCAGATGGCCCTGGCCGCCGCCTTACGCCGTCACGACATCCCGGTACGCGCACCCGGTGTGCACTCTCGCCTCGAGATGCACGCCCGGTTCGACCCGACCATCCCCGCCATCGTCCGATCCGCGGTCGAAGGCACCCTGCACGGCTGGCAGCGTCTGGCCCGATTCCAAGCCGCGATCGCCTACCCGAGCATGAAGACCGCCGCGGCCCACCTCGGTATTGCGGTCACAGCCCTCACCGTCGAAATCCAACGCCTCGAACGCAACACCTGCGGCCAGCTCTACACCCGCGCCGCCTTCGGCAAACCGCAGCGGCCCACCGCGCACGGCAAGGCGCTACTTGCCGCCCTCGATCGGCCCGCCACCGCGGCCGCGTTACGCCAGGCCACCGGGCCGGCACCACCGCCGCCTGACCCCGCGACCCTGGACGCTTTTCGTGCCAACCTGTCAACCCGAGCACCCGCCCGGCGCACGGCCGCCTACCCCGGCATCGACGTCCAGCCCCTACAGCTCACCCCGGCCCTGACGGCGATCCTGACCCACCTGCTTGCCGGGCCCGGCCACGACCAGTGGGGCTACGCCCTAGCCACGAACCTGGGCCTGCCCGTCGGCACCGTCACCGAGATCATGACCCGGCTACACGACGCCGGGTGGACCAGCACACGCCGCGAGACCCCGGGCGAGTGGAACGCTCGAGTGCCCCACAAACGTGGCGAAGGCCGCCTACGCAGCTACCACCACCTGACCGCCGAAGGAACCAGGGCAGCAAAATACCTGCTGAGCATGTGACTGAAGTTTCCCCCAGTTATGCGGCGGTGGTGTGCCTGGTGAGGCGCTCGTGATCGTTTAGGTGGGGTGCGGTGTGGCCAGGGGTGGCCCCGGTAATTCGGTTGCGGCGGAAGGCGATCAGCATGTCCAAGACGGCAATATGACGCTTGTGCCGGTACCAGGGGGCGTGGACGCGGCGGGTGTGGACGTCGTCGGCGGCGAGTGCCGGCGTGGTGGTACCACAGGGTGAGGATGGTCAGGGTGAGCATCATGAACGGGACGGTGCGCGCCACGGCGGCCGGAAGCCGGTTGTGGGCTTGGCCGACCCCGAGCAGGTCCTTACCGTCCTTGATCGACTGTTCGATGGACCAGCGGTCGGCGTAGCGTTGCACGATCGTCGCGGGGGTGGCGCTCAGCTGGGTGCTGACCAGGGCAATGTCATAGGGCTTGGCGCTGGCGGTGGTACGGACCAAAACCACCTGCACCGGCAGCTGACCCAGGCTGCCGTGCCAGAGCCCGGTGATGACGGCCAGCTGCACGGTGGCGATCTGGCCGTAGCAGGTCACGGTCGCCTCGGTCCAGGTCGCGCTGGCGGCCAGGTCGGCCGGGGTGCCCAGTTTGGGGCCCTTGACGGCCGGGCGCCCGCGCTTGCCGGTGCGCGGTGGGGCCGGGGCGTACACGGCGGCGTTGTGGGCCAGGCGGGTGGTGAACGTGACGTTGCCTGGCACGGTCCGCCAGGTTCGGCTGCGGTAGGCGTTGTCGGCGACCACGTGCACCTGCCGGTCGGAAAACGCGCCGGCCAGCAGGTCGACCAGGTGGCGGGCCTGCTCCGGCTTGGAGCCGTCGACCTTGGGCTGGTGCAGCCGAAACAGCACCGGCAGCGACACCTTCCGATCGGTGAACGGGACTGTCACGACCAGCCCGGCGATCACGAAGCAGTTCCCACGCCCGATCCCGTCGCGGCCCTTGGCCGACCCATCGTGCTGCCAGGCCACCCCGAACACCGTGCGGCCATAGCGATGGAACAGGGTGTCATCCACCGCGACGGTCAGCGCCTGGTCCGGCGAGGCGAACGCCGCCACGACCATTCGGGCCAGCGCCAGTCCAAGGGCGTCAAGGTCCCATCGGGCATCGAGCAGGACCGATCGCGCCCGCGACCAATGCCCCGCGGTGGCCATCCCGGCCGCGGACCGAGATCCCAGTCACCGTCCGCGGGCCGACCCCGCTCAACACCCCAGTCACCAGCAGCGTGAAGGTCGCGAATGTTGGCGCGGTGAACACGCCCCGGCATCCGGCTAGCACCTGCAGCAGACCACCCGGTACCGTGCTCGTCGGAAGCATCGACGAAACCTCCCGTTGGGACGTTTAAGACACGTCGATGCTTCCCTCATGTTACTTCATACTCACGCACCCCAACTGGTGTGTCTCGGCACATCAGCCCCAAGGGCCCCACAACAAACTGCGAAACTTCAGCTGTGAGGCTGCCCTCCCTCAGCCTCCAGCAGTCAACACACCCCGCCATGACGAGCCGTGAATCCGGGCGATCGACGCTACTGACCCCTAGCGGCGACTCCGTACTCCCACTCCGCGCGGATGAGGATCACCTTCTTTCCTCAGATCGCGTCTAGGGCTGCCTGATCGACCTGCACGTCCAGATGGATGCGTTCGCGAACTGACACACCCAGGCGGTGCTGCACGAGCAGGTCGCACAGTGCCGCCCCGTCGACGAGGTCAACCGGTGGCGCCCCGTCCCGGGTGGCCTCGGCCTTGGCCTCGGAAGTGAACGTACTCGTGGTAATGAGCAGGCCCTTCTCCCCGCGACCGGACATGGCGCCCCGGAAGTCGCGCACCTCCTTGGCGCCCACCGCGTTGCGCCAGCGCTTGGCTTGGTAGAAAACCTGGAAGGACACCAGCGACACGCGATATACCCCAAGTCCGTCGATCCCACCATCGCCGCTACGGCCGGTGACCTGGGTGCGGCTGAACCCAGCCTCGCGCAGCAGCCGTTGACACAGCCGCTCGAATGCGGCTGGTTGCATGTCCAGCAGAGCTTCAAGGAGCCGGTCCTTCCAGGTCATCTCGGCCTGTGAGTCGGCCTCCTCGGCTTCCTCTGCAACGTCGAGCCCTTCGGTGGCCCTGGCGGCACGCACATCACGAATGGCCTTCAGGTCCTTCAGGTACTTGGCGCGCAGGGGCGCGATCTGAGACTCGGTAACCTCCCGACCTGCCGGCGTCAGCGTCCACACCCCGCGCCTCGGATTGTCCGCCAGTCCCATGCCCTTCAGGTAAGAACGCGCCCAGTGCAAGCGGTACTCGAGTTCGGTCATTGGCCCGTCGTTGTGCAGGATGGACTGCTGTTCCTCGGTGAAGCCCTGCTGCTCGACGACCTTCTCATCAATCTCGGCGTTCGAGCCCGATCCGCCCAGCGCACGCAGCGCCACCACAGTCGGCCAGTGGAAGTCGTTATACCTCGGCAGGCTGATCGTGCTCATACAGCAGTCCTACCCTGCGCCGCCGCCAACAGCGTGATCATCACGGCCAACCAGGGGCAAATGATCCTCGCGTTAGGTGCCACGTGAGGCCACCCAGGGCTGAAGTGACCTGGCACCGTGACGGGCCAACGCCGAGGGAACCCTGACGCCAAGTGCCCGGATCGCGTTGCGGTGTTGGGCGGCTGGGTTGTCCGCCGCGCGTGCGAGGGTGATCTGGTGACTGACAGCATCGCGTGGGCCTTGGGGAAGTTGCGCCAGTTCGAAAGGGATGCGACGCCCATCTTCGTGCCCAGCCCTCCCCACTCGGTGGGGTTTCACTCTTACAAGCCGACGGCGCCGACCGATGAGGTCCTCAAGAGCAGTGCCGTTATCGAGCAGATCCTGGATCGTTACACCCTCACGTGGCGCGAGGTGAAGCAGGACAACAACGAGCGGTACCGATTCCGCGGCGTCTACGAGGCGACGCAACGGTGTATCGCGCTGCTGGAGGCGCAGGACGAACTCACCGAGCACTTGGCCGATCCGGGCCCGACCCTGCGCGCCGGCGCGTTACATCCGTGGGTGTGGCAGGCGGCCAAGTCGGCGTGGGAGGCGGGCCTGTACGAAGACGCCGTGGACGCAGCGGCTCGAAGCATCAACACCCGGCTGCGGGCGAAGGTCAGCCGCCGCGACCTGGGGAGGGGGACCTCATCGGCCAGGTCTTCAGCCAGCGACCCGGCGATGAGGCCCACCCTCGGCTACGGCTCCCGCTTCCAAACAACTCCGCCGAGAAGACAGTCAAGGCGATCTACGGCGGCATCACTCAGTTCGGCCAAGGCCTCTTCGGCGCTGTTCGAAACCCGCTTGCCCACGAGGCTCCCGGACACTCGGGCATTACCGAGCAGGAAGCGCTGGAGGCGTTGGCCGCATTCAGCCTGTCGTCCCGCTGGATTGACAACGCGACGGTTCACCGAGGATGAGCCGCACGTCATGCGCCGTCGAGTGCTGTCCGGGCCGGAGGACCACGAACGCTCACCACGCAATGCAGCTCGTCACAGCCGCGACGATGGTGAAGCAGCTGGGACGGGCAATGCAGCAGCATCTGCCTGCGCTTGCCCCGCGCTTGCCCCGGCCCAGACCTCTTCTCACGGCGCGCGGGCCTCTCTGGGCCCACCAAGGGACGGGGCGCCCGAAGAGTTGCCAACTCGATGAGAATCAGCGGGATGACACGGTGAGAAACCGCCTCACTTCGTCGCACGAGACCTTACGAGAGATGGCAAGTGCCGGGAGAACCTACAAGCGTCTCGGTCGGTCATGCCAAACGCGTCGTATTCCGCACGTTTGGCATGACCGAGGCCCTGCGGACGGGGACGCTGGTTGACCTCAGTGCAGGTTGGGCAACCGCCACCGAGCAGTGGTGAGCCCGGCGCCCGTCGCGCGGTCCAGCGCCTCCCGGACGACCCGCTCGGCGTCGACGCGGCCCGACCACACCGAAGAATGCACCTGCTTGCCAGGCTCGAGCACCTTGTACGTCGCGAAGAAGTGGCCGATCGTGGCGGTGTCGAACTTGTTGACGTGCTCGAACTCGGTGATGTGCGCCTGGCGCGGGTCGCCTGCGGGGATGCACAGGATCTTGTCGTCACCGCCGGCCTCGTCGGTCATCTGATAGACGGCGATCGGCCGGGCTCGCACGACACAGCCGGGAAAGGTCGGCTCCTCCAGCAGGACGAGGGCATCGAGCGGGTCACCGTCCTCGCCGAGGGTGTCCTCGACGTACCCATAATCGGCGGGGTAGCTCATCGAGGTGAAGAGCATCCGGTCCAGCCGGATTCGCCCGGTGGCGTGGTCGACCTCGTACTTGTTGCGATGCCCCCTGGGGATCTCGATCGTGACGTCGAACTCCACGGCTGCCCTCCGATGGGTGCTGGTCGGCATGACTTACGCTGCAGGTTGCCTCAGGTAAGCCGACACCAAGGGTAGGGGGTGGCGCAATGCGGCGACCGGCAGCAGCCGCGATGATCGGGGCCGTGCTCGTCGCCGGCTACGCGACCCTCGACGTGCTCGACCGGGCTCCAGGCATCTTCACCCTTGCACCCGTTGCGGATCCGGTCTCAGCCTCGTCGGCGCCCTCGCCGACGGTCTCGGTTGCCGCGCCTTCGGCCGCCCCCTCAGGTATGCCGCTCGCCCCAGCGGGCGAGGCCGCGCCTGTGCCGTCCGCGGCGGCCCTGCAGGCAGCAGTAGCCCCCGCCCTGACGTCGCCGGCCCTCCGGGGCACGGTCTCGGCAGTCGTCCGCGACGCGACGACCAACGCTCACCTGCTCGACGACGACGCGGACACTGCGGTTGCTCCCGCATCCGTCCTCAAGCTGCTCTCCGCGACCGCGGTCGACTCGGCGTTTGCGCCCGGCAGCACCCTGACGACCAGCGCCGTTCTGGACCCTGGCGCTGCCCACGTGTTCCTCGTCGCCGGCGGCGACACGCTCTTGGCCCCAGGCGCCGGCGACCCCCAGGCGGTCCCCGGTCGAGCGGGCCTGGCCGACCTCGCCACCCAGGCTGCGTCGGCCCTCAAGACCGCAGGCGTCACCACGGTCACCGTCTCCGTGGACAGCTCGTACGCCAGCGGCCCGGCAACGGCGCCCACCTGGCCGGCCGCCTACCGTGCGAGGGGGCTCACCGGCCCAGTGGCCGCGATCGGACTGTCGACCCAGCGAGCGGTCCCCGGCGAGCCCGGCCCCGCTGACCCCGTCGCCGAGGCCGGCCGGGCATTCGTGGCGCGGCTGCGCGAGCAGCAGGTCACCGCGACCTTCGACCCTGCCTCGGGCGCCGCCCCACAGGGCGCGCGGCCCCTCGGTGCGGTCGCCTCAGCTCCGGTCGCGGACGTGCTGGCCCTGGCGCTCGTCGAGAGCGACAACGCGCTCACCGAGTCGCTTGCCCGCCAAGCCGCGTTCCGCTCAGGGGCCGGCAGCGACTTCGCCGCCACCGCGGCATACGTGCGCAGTGTCCTCGTTGGGCTCGGTGTCGATGTCTCCGGGGTGGCCACCTACGACGCGAGCGGGCTGACCCGCCAGAGTGCCGTGCCGGCTCGCGTCGTGGCCGACGTGCTGGCGCTGGGCACCGCCGGGCGGGTTCAAGGGCTCAAGGACACCCTGCGCCAGCTGCCGGTAGCCGGCCTGACCGGGACGCTTGCCGACCGGTTCGACGGGTCGGAGTCGCAGAGCGGCGCGGGAGTGGCCCGTGCCAAGACGGGTACGCTTACCGGGGTCAACACGCTCGCTGGGACGGTCGTCACGCTGGACGGTCGGTTGCTCACCTTCACGGTGATGCACGAGGGCCCGGGGGGAACACCGGCCGCGCGAGGGGCGTTGGATCGGTTCGTAGCGGCGCTCGCGCAGTGCGGTTGTCGCTGACCGCGAAGGGGAGCCCATGTCCGAGCCCGCCGAGTCTGAGCCGTCCCGTTCGGGAGACGCCGAGGCGCCGCGCCCGTCGCTCGTCGACTGGGAGTTCGCAGGGGCCATGGCCCGGCGGCTGGGCGGGTCGGGTCCGCGGGTGAGCGCGCAGGAGGCCGCCGACATCGTGGCCGACCTGCACGAGACGGCGCGGCTGGCCCACGCACCGGTCGCGGAGACCTCTCGCCTCGTCTCGCCACCCGGGTCTGCGCCGGTCCTTGTCGTCGACCGACCGGGATGGACTCAGGCCAACATCGGCTCGATGCGCTCCCTGCTCGACCCGGTGATCGCCAAGGTCCAGTCCGGCACCGCCGGTGCCACCAACGCGACCGTTGCGGCGTTCGGAGGCAAGATCACCGGCGCCGAGGTGGGCGCGATACTCGCCTTCTTGTCCACCAAGATCCTGGGGCAGTACGACCTGGCTCCGGCTGGCAAGCCGGCGCTGCTGCTCGTCGCGCCCAACATCGTGCAGGCCGAGCGGGAGATGGGGGTGGACCCGCACGACTTCCGGCTCTGGGTGGCCATGCACGAGGAGACCCACCGGGTGCAGTTCACGGCGGTCCCATGGCTGCGCGACCACATGGTCGACACCACCCGGGCGCTCTCGCTGGAGCTCGCTCCGACCCCGTCGGAGCTGGCCGAGCGGCTGCAGCAGTTCGTCACCCGGCTTCCCGACGTGTTCAGCCCCGGCAGCACGGGGCTGGCCGAGGTGTTCCTCACCTCCGCCCAGAAGGCGAAGGTCGACGAGGTCACCGCGGTGATGTCCCTCATCGAAGGGCATGCCGAGGTGGTCATGGACGACGTCGGCCCGGCGGTGATTCCCTCAGTCGCCGCGATCCGCGAGAAGTTCACCCGCCGCCGGCAAGGCGTGGGCCAGTTCGACCGGTTCCTGCGGCGCATCCTCGGGCTCGAGGCCAAGATGCGTCAGTACGCCGACGGCGCCACGTTCGTGCGGGCCGTCGTCGACAAGGTCGGGCTTGACGGGTTCAACGCCGTGTGGACCTCGCCTGAGACGTTACCCTCGGCCGCCGAGATGGCCGACCCGGCGCTCTGGGTCTCGCGCGTCCACCGCTGATGGCCGGCCCGCCGCCGGCCGTCGCCGCGACCCGGCTGGCCGTCCGGGCGCATTTGGGCGGCCTCGGCCCGCAGACCCTTGTCCTCGCCGCGTGCAGCGGAGGGGTCGACTCGCTCGCCCTGGCCGCGGCGCTCGCGTTCGAGGCCGAGCATCACGGCGTGCGGGGCGGCGCCCTCGTCGTCGACCATGCCCTGCAGCCCGGATCGAAAGACATCGCCGACACCGCGGCCGCGGTATGCCGCTCCCTCGGCCTGGACCCCGTCGAGGTCCTCGCGGTCCGCGTCGAGCCGGGTGCGGGGGGCGGTCCGGAAGCCAAGGCGCGCGCGGCGCGCTACGCCGCGCTGGAGGCCGCCGCGGAGCGGCTCGGCTCACCGTTGGTGCTGCTCGGGCACACTCAGGACGACCAGGCCGAGCAGGTGCTGCTGGGGCTGGCCCGCGGGTCGGGCGCTCGCTCGCTCGGCGGTATGCCGGTGCGTCGCGGCCGGTTCGCCCGGCCCTTCCTGGGCCTTGGGCGACGGGACACCGCCGCGGTGTGCACGGCATACGGCCTGCGCCCCTGGCAGGATCCGCACAACGCGGACCGCTCCTACGCTCGGGTGCGCGCCCGCCAGGCGCTCGACCACCTCGAGGCCGACCTCGGACCGGGCCTCACCGAGGCGCTGGCCCGGTCGGCCGCGCTGTTGCGCGACGACGCCGAGCTGCTCGACACCCTCGCCGCCCAGGCCCGGGGGCGGCTGGGGCGCGGACCCGTCGACGTCCTGGCGCTACGGGAGCTGCCCGGGGCAGTGCGCCGCCGAGTGCTGCGGCTGCTCGCGGTCGAGGCTGGTGCCCTGCCCGGGTCGTTGTCCTCCGGCCACCTGAGAGACGTCGACGCCCTCGTCAACGACTGGCACGGACAGGGCCCGGTCGACCTGCCGGGGCGGGTCGTGGCCGCCCGCCGCGGAACGGCCTTGTCCATGTCGCGGGCGGAGGCCGTTCGGTAGGGTCGCTCCGGAGGGCGACGCCGAGGAGGGCCCCGTGGATGCCGGCCAGATGGGAACCGACCTGGAGAAGGTGCTCATCACGGAAGAGCAGATCCGGGCCCGGCTCGATCAGCTGGCGGCGCAAATCGCAACCGACTACGCCGATCAGGACCTACTGCTCGTCGGTGTGCTCAAGGGTGCGGTCATGGTCATGGCCGACCTCATGCGCGCGCTGCCGATGTCCGTGCCGATGGACTGGATGGCCATCTCGTCCTACGGGTCGGGGACCAAGTCCTCAGGTGTGGTGCGGATCATCAAGGACCTCGACACCGATATCACCGACCGGCACGTCCTGGTCGTCGAGGACATCATCGACTCCGGCCTCACCTTGTCGTGGATCATGGCGAACCTGGCCAGCCGCAGGCCGGCGTCGCTGCAGATCTGCGCGCTGCTGCGCAAGCCGGAGGTGGCAAAGGTGGCCATCGACGTGCGGTATGTCGGCTTTGACATCCCCAACGAGTTCGTTGTCGGGTACGGCCTGGACTACGCCGAGCGGTACCGCAACCTGCGCTGCATCGGCACCCTCGCCGAGTCCGTCCACGGCTGACCGAGGCAGTAGGACCACCTGTACAGCGGTTCCTGCGGGATTCGACGCGGAACACCGCGCCTGCGCCGGGCGTTCACCTGCGAGGATGTCCGCATCACCGAGACCGGTGGTCGTCCTTGCTGACCAGGAGGCTGGGGGCCGGGCCCCGTAGACCATGAACGCCAAGCGAATCCTTCGCCTGCCGACGACGTGGGTCATACTCGTGCTTGCCCTCGTGCTGTCCTTCTTCCTCTTCTCGGACACTGGGGGCTACACGAGGATCGACACCTCCGCCGTGATGCAGCTCATCAACGACGGCAAGGTCGACTCGGCGAAGCTCGTCAACAACGAGAAGATCCAGCTCGTCCTCAAGGACGGCCAGGCCTACTCGGACGGCGCACGCATCAAGGACGCCCAGAAGGTCGAGGCCTACTACGTCGACGCTCGCGGGCCGAGTGTCGTCGCCGCCCTCGACGCGCACCGCCCGCCCAAGGGCTACACCGACGAGATCCAAGGCCAGAACATCCTTGCCTCGATGTTCATGACGATCTTCCCGCTGCTCATCGTCATCGGGTTGTTCTGGTTCCTCATGGGCCAGATGCAAGGCGGCGGCTCGCGGGTCATGCAGTTCGGCAAGTCGCGGGCCAAGCTGGCCTCCAAGGACACCCCGAAGGTGACCTTCGCCGACGTCGCGGGATGCGACGAGGCGGTCGAGGAGCTGCACGAGATCAAGGAGTTCCTGCAGGACCCGGCCAAGTTCCTTGCCGTCGGGGCCAAGATCCCCAAGGGCGTGCTGCTCTACGGACAGCCCGGCACCGGCAAGACCCTGCTCGCCCGTGCGGTGGCCGGCGAGGCAGGGGTGCCGTTCTACTCGATCTCCGGGTCGGACTTCGTCGAGATGTTCGTCGGCGTCGGCGCCTCGCGGGTGCGCGACCTGTTCGAGCAGGCCAAGGCCAACGCGCCGGCCATCGTCTTCGTCGACGAGATCGACGCGGTGGGGCGCCACCGTGGCGCCGGCCTCGGCGGCGGCCACGACGAGCGCGAGCAGACCCTCAACCAGCTGCTCGTCGAGATGGACGGCTTCGACGTCAAGACCAACGTCATCCTCATCGCCGCCACCAACCGGCCCGACATCCTCGACCCGGCGCTGCTTCGCCCCGGCCGCTTCGACCGCCAGATCGCCGTCGACTCGCCCGACATGATCGGGCGCCACCGCATTCTCGAGGTGCACGGGCAGGGCAAGCCCATGGCGCCCGACGTCGACCTGCTCGCCGTCGCCCGGCGCACCCCGGGCTTCACCGGCGCCGACCTGGCCAACGTGCTCAACGAGGCGGCCCTGCTCACCGCCCGGACCAACAAGCGCCAGATCGACAACGTCGCCCTCGACGAGGCCATCGACCGGGTCGTCGCCGGCCCTCAGAAGCGCACCCGGATCATGTCGGCCAAGGAACGCAAGATCACGGCATACCACGAGGGTGGGCACGCGATCGTCGCCGCGGCGCTCAACCACACCGACCCCGTGACCAAGGTGACCATCCTGCCGCGCGGCCGAGCCCTGGGCTACACCATGGTGATGCCCCAGGACGACAAGTACTCCACGACCCGCAACGAGATCCTCGACCAGCTCGCCTACGCCCTCGGCGGCCGGGTCGCCGAGGAGATGGTGTTCCACGACCCGACGACCGGTGCCGCCAACGACATCGAGAAGGCCACGGCGATGGCCCGCAAGATGGTCATGGAGTACGGCATGAGCGAGCGGGTCGGCGCGATCAAGCTGGGCCAGGGCACCGGCGAGGTGTTCCTCGGGCGCGACATGGGCCACCAGCGCGACTACTCCGAGGAGATCGCCGGGATCGTCGACGTCGAGGTGCGCAAGCTCATCGAGAACGCCCACGACGAGGCCTGGCACGTCATCAACGACAACCGCGACGTCCTCGACCGGCTCGTCCTCGAGCTGCTCGAGAAGGAGACGCTCGGCACCAAGGAGCTCGCCGCGATCTTCGCCCCGATCGTCAAGCGGCCGCTGCGCCCCACGTGGCTGTCCAGCGAGGCGCGTGCTCTCAGCGACCGCCCACCGGTGCTCACCCCCGCCGAGCAGGCCGTGGCCACCAACGGCAGCGACCCGCTCATGCCCCCGCCGGGCACCGCCAGCGAGGACGCCACCCTGGCCGGGCGGATCGACAAGGCGGCGTCGGCGGGCGCCAGCCCGTACGCCGACGACCCGACGACCGAGATCATCCAGGTCCCCCCAGGCGAGCAGGTCACCCCCCGCGACGGGCGCTGAGGTATGCCGGTCGACCAGGCCCGCGCGCAGGCCGCGGTCCGCGAGCTGCTGATCGCGGTCGGCGAGGACCCCGACCGCGAGGGCTTGCGTGACACCCCGGCCAGGGTCGCCAGGTCCTTCGTCGAGATGTTCGCAGGCCTGGACCAGGACCCGGCCGAGCTGCTGACCAGGACCTTCGCCATCGACCACGACGAGATGATCATCGTGCGCGACATCGAGGTCTACAGCATGTGTGAGCACCACCTCGTGCCGTTCCACGGGGTCGCCCACGTCGGGTACATCCCGTGCGCGTCCGGAATGGTGACCGGCCTGTCCAAGATCGCCCGGCTCGTCGACGTCTTCGCGCGCCGCCCGCAGGTGCAGGAGAAGCTGACCACGCAGATCGCCGACGCGCTCGTCCAGCACCTGAACGCCGAGGGCGTCATCGTCGTCGTCGAGTGCGAGCACCTGTGCATGTCCATGCGCGGAGTCCGCAAGCCGGGCTCTCGGACCATCACGTCCGCCGTGCGCGGCCAGCTGCGCAACCCCGCCACCCGCGCCGAGGCAATGTCGTTGCTCCTCGGCGGCAAACGGTGACCTCGGCCGCGGCCTGCGACCTGCTCGGCGAGCGCACGCGCACGCTCGTCATGGGCGTCGTCAACGTCACGCCAGACTCGTTCAGCGACGGCGGGGCCTGGTTCGAGCCCGAGGCCGCGGTCGGCCACGGCCAGGACCTGCTCGCCGCCCGCGCCGACCTCATCGACGTGGGCGGAGAGTCGACCCGCCCGGGCGCGCAGCGGCCGCCGGTTGGGGAGGAGATGCGCCGGGTGCTGCCCGTGGTGGCGGCTCTCGCGCGGGCGGGAGCCGTCGTCAGCATCGACACGATGCGCGCCGAGGTCGCGGCCGAGGCGCTCGAGTGCGGCGCGACGATGGTCAACGACGTGAGCGGCGGGCTGGCCGATCCCGGCATGCTGGGGCTCGTCGCCGAGCGTGCGGTGCCGTACGTCGCCATGCACTGGCGCGGGCACAGCGCGCACATGCAGTCCCGGGCGGTCTACGACGACGTCGTCGCCGAGGTATGCCGTGAGCTCGCCGAGCGTCGCGACGCGGCCGTCGGCGCGGGGGTCGCGCCCGAGCGGATCGTCCTGGACCCGGGCCTGGGCTTCGCCAAGACCGCCGAGCACAACTGGACCTTGCTGGCCCACCTCGACGCCCTCGGCCATCTCGGCCACCCGGTTCTCATCGGGGCGTCGCGCAAGGCCTTCCTCGGCCGGCTCGGACGACCCGGGCAGCAGCCTCCCGCGCCGCCGCTGGAGCGCGACGACGCGACCGTGGCGACGAGCGTGCTCGCCGCCTTGGCCGGGGTGTGGGCTGTTCGGGTCCACGACGTCGTCTCGACCCGCTGGGCCCTCGATGTTGTCGAGGCAGTCCGAGCGCATGCCGGGAGGCGCGCATGAGCGACCGCATCGCGCTCTCCGGACTGGCGGCCACCGGCTACCACGGGGTGCTGGGGGTCGAGCGCAGCGCCGGCCAGCGCTTTGTCGTCGACGTCGCCATCGAGGCGGACCTGCGCCAGGCGGGCACAACCGACGACCTGCGGCGACACCATCGACTACGCCAAGGTCGCCGTCCGAGTGGTCGAGCGCATCCAGGGCGAGGCGTACCACCTCATCGAGCGCCTCGCCGAGGTCATTGCCGCCGACCTGCTCAGTGATGGGCGCGTGGACGCGGTCGAGGTGACTGTCCACAAGCCGCAAGCGCCGATCGGGGTGCCGCTTCGGTGACCTCGCGGTGCACATCCGCCGCGAGCGCGGCGTCGCTGTCGTCATCGGGTTCGGGGCCAACCTCGGGGACCGAGCGGCGACCCTCGCCGCTGCCATCGCGGAGCTGGGCCGGCTTGCGGGTCTGACGGTGACGGCCGTGTCAGCGTTGGTGGAGACCGACCCGGTCGGCGGCCCGGCCCAGCCCACGTACCTCAACGGCATACTGCTGGCCACGACGGTCATCGCCCCCGAGCAGCTGCTCGTGACCTTGCACGCGGTCGAGGACCGGCACGGACGCGAACGCAACGAGCGGTGGGGGGCCCGGGCCCTGGACCTCGACCTCATCCAGTACGGCATGCCCGGCACGGCTGGCGAACGGCGCAGCCGCGACCCCGACCTGCTGCTTCCGCACCCGCGGGCCGCGCAGCGAGCCTTCGTGCTCGAGCCGTGGGCGCAGGTCGACCCGGACGCAGTGCTGCGTCTCGGCCCGTCGCCCGCTGACCCGGTTCGCCGGGTCGTCGACGTCCTGGCCGGCCTGGACCGTCGAGGGGTGCGCCCTGGTCCGGCGGGGTGGTCACCGTGGTGACGCGCGAGGGGGTGCGGTCGCGGCACCTCGCGGTGGTCGCGTTCGTCGTCGGGGCGCCTCGCCTTCGTCCTGCTGCGCCTGCTCGAAGGAACCGGCAGTGCCGTGCCGCCCCCGGGCTGGGCGGCGGTGCTGCTGCTGGTGTTCATGGCTGTCGGCGTGTACTTCGCCGGACTACCGGTGAAGCGGATGCGCTCCGGCCGGCCATCGCCGAAGATCGGCCCGCTGCGGGCCGCACGTACCCTCGTTCTCGCCCAGGCGGCCGCGCTCACCGGCGCGGCGCTGATCGGCTGGTATGCCGCGCAGGTGCTGCTGCTCGTGCCGGACCTGGACGTCGAGTCGCAGCGCGGGCGGCTGGTTCCCCTCGCGGCGGTCCTCGTCGCGTCGGCGCTGCTTGGTCGTGAGCGGGCTGCTGGTGCAGCGGATGTGCCGGCTCGACGAGGACCAGCGCGACCAGCGTGACGACGAGGACGACGACGTGGGCGTCTAGGCCCCCCCGGGCCCGGGGCCCGCCCCTCCTTGTCGCCGAGAGGTCAGTAGATGCTGTTATCCGGCCCGGATAACAGCATCTATTGACCACTCGATGGCTATTTGTAGACGTCGCCGCCAACCTCGCCCATTGAGGCGCTGAGCATGCCGCCGGCCACCCAGTTCGAGCCGCCGTGGACATACCGAGCCTTGGCCAGCGCCGTCTGCAGGGCCAGGTAACGCTCGTCCGGGTTGCCGACGTACCAGAGGAACAGGGCCTCGTCGCCGGCGAGCTTGCTTGGGCAGACCACCCCGGCGGGGGCCGTTGGGGTGGCGGGCAGGTCGATCGGCGTGACGTTGCTCGGGCACTGGAAGGCTTTGGGCACGTCGGCCAGCGACCCGATGGAGCCGGCATCGACCTTCGTCGGGCCGGACGAGAGCACCGGCGGCATCGCGCCCAGGGTGCTCGTGGTGACCTTGGCACTGGTCTTGGTCGTGCTCCTGCTGGTCGCGGTGGCCGTCGGTTTGGCGCTGCTCTTGGCGGCGGTCGGGGCGGCGCTCGACCCCTCGGTGGAGCTGCTGCCGCAGCCGGCCAGTCCGAGCGCAGCCGCGCCCGCCAGCAGCACGGCATACCAGCGAGGGCGCGTCATCGGTCCACGTCCCCGATGCCGAAGCAGCACGACCCGACGACGGTCTGCAGGTCGCTGAGGTCACATCCGACCAGCAGCTCGGCGAGGACCTCCACGTTGCCGAACGACGCCGAGCGCAGCTTGAGCCGCCAGGGGGTCTTGTCCCCGCGCGACACGAGGTAGTACCCGGCCATGCCGAGCGGGGTCTCCGTCGCGCGGTACCACTCACCCTCCGGCACTCGCACCACCTTGGGCAGCCGCACCGCCACGGGGCCCGGCGGCAGCGACGCGAGCCGGTCCAGGCACGCGTCAGCCAGGTCCAGAGCCACCTCGACCTGCTGGGCCAGCACCTGCAGCCGCGCGGCGGCAGTCTCCGGCCGAACGGGTCACCACCCGGCCCGGCCCGCCCTCGGCGAACAGCTCGGCATACCCGAGGTACGGCTCGTCCCGGCGCACGTCGATGTCCACGCCGCTGGCGCGCGCCATCGCCCCCGAGGCGCCGTAGGCGTGCACCTGCTCGACGCTGAGCACCCCGACATTCTCGGTGCGGGACCGCACGGACGGGGCCTCCACCGGCTCGACGAACGGCCGCCAGGCCGGCCCGCACCTGGGCAACGGTATGCCGGGCGCGCGCCGCCCAGCCTGCCGGAAGGTCGGCGCGAAGCCCGCCGAGCTGGGCGATCATCAGGTGCATCCGGGCCCCGCTGAGCTCCTCGAACAAGGCAAGCACCTGCTCGCGCAGCGGGTTCGGAGCCGCTACCGGGGCGGTGCCGACCTCCGTCGGGAAGGCGGCGAGGAAGGCCAAATGCGAGGACACCCGAGTCAGCTCGGCGAGCAGCATGCGGATCCACACCGCTCGGTCCGGCACCGGCAGCCCCAGCGCCTCCTCGACGACCAGGCACGCACCCAGCTCGCCGGCGAACGCGGACAGCCAGTCGTGCCGGTTGGCCAGCACCAGGATCTGGCGGTAGTCGCGGACCTCGAACAGCTTCTCGGCTCCCCGGTGCAGCAGCCCGACGAGCGGCTCCGCGGCGACCACCCGCTCGCCGACTGCGACCACCCGCAGGCGCAGCGAGCCTTGGTTGGCCGGATGGTGCGGCCCCAGGCTGAGCACCAGGTCGGCATGCACGAGAGCGTCCGGGCCGGTGCCGACGGTGGCCCGCTGCATCGCAGGCCCCGCGGACGTCATGGCGGCCAGTCTGCCGCACCCCGCGGCCCTGCTTCGGGCAGGCACGCGAGGACCCAGCGAAACCCGCCGTACCCGTCGGGCCGGGTCAGCTCGGCACGTTGCCGCGCTGCGCTCGAGGCCAAGCAGGAAGCCCCGCGGGTCGTCGCCGGCTCGGGCCGGGTCGGCGCGCTCGACGCCCGGCCAGACCTCGCGGAACGCCTCCGCCTGGGTGAGCAGGCGGTCGTGGCACAGTGCATCCACCGCCACATGGGCGGTGAGGTCGCATGTCCCGTCCGGCACGGGGGTGCACCTGAGCGCCGTGACGGTATGCCGTGAGCGTCCCGTCGGCAGGCCGGTGGTCGCGCTCGTGTCCGTAGTCCACGGCCAGCACGGCCCCACTGGACACGCGTGAGAGCAGGTCGGCCCAGGCGTCGCTCCCGGGTGACCCCGATCTCGACCCGGTCGCCGGGGGCGCTGCCAGGCCAGTGGCGCTCGCACCAGAGCCGGTCCTGCTCGCCGAGTGGCTCACCCAGCGACTCAGCCCCGCCGGCCGGGTCGACATGGACCAGCCGCAGGGTGCCGTCGTCGTCGACCCGCGCGACGTCGCAGGGCACGACGTCCAGCCACTCGTGAGCGACGACCAGGACGTCGGTGAGGTCGCGCAGCTGGTCAGGAAGGGCGGCGCCCCCCGGGCTGCGCAGCCAGCCGACAGCCTGTGGGAGCAGGCCGGGGCGGTCGACGACGTCGCACCCGAGCAGCGGCCGGTCGGGGCGCGCGGCATGCAGGTGGGTCAGCAGCTCACCACGTCCGGCGCCGATGTCGACGATGCCCGGCATACCGAGGCGGTCCGCCCACCGCCACAGCGCCTCCGCCAGGACCGCCCCCGGCGGGCCGTGGGTCGCCGTGGAGTAGTGCCGGGCGGGTGGCTCGTGGCGGTAGAACCCGGCCGGCCCGTACAACGCCTCGTGCCAGGCCACCCGCCAGGGGACCGCCACCACGTCTCGACGGTACCCGCGTCACGCCGCGGGCCGCCGGGACCGCCGGGCGCCGGGCGGGCCGCCTCGCGTCGGCGGCCAGGATGTGCTTGGCGATGTGCTTCGCGTCGCGACCGGCACCGCCGATGAGCATGGAGTAGAAGCCGCGCTGGAAGAGCAGGCCGACGAAGTACAGCCCGGGCGACTCGGGGACGATCCCGCCCCTGTCGCGCGGCCAGCCGTCCTCGCCGACGACCGGCGGGTGGATGAACGAGAAGCTCTGCTCGAAACCGGTGCACCACAGCACGTTGGCGACGTCGAGGACGGTGCCGTCGGCCAGCTGCGGGCGTCCGCCCACGACGCCGGTGGTCCGGCTCTCCACTCGGTGCACGCCGGCCTCGTCCAGGTGGTGGCGCTTGACCCGGATCAACGGCGTGCCGCCGGCGCGGATGCGCGGACGCATGGCACGACCGACGGGCGTCCGCTCGGTCAGCACGTGGGTGGCGACGAAGAACAGGACCGGGACCGCCAGCCGTGCCCGGCGGCTTTCGATGTCGACCGGGATCTCGCCCTTCACCGTGCCGGACAGCCAGGTCTCGTGGCCGGCCTGGACGCACTCCAGCGCCAGGTCGGCACCGGACTGCGAGGCGCCGACGACCAGCACGGGGCCAGGCAGTAGCTGCGACGGGCCGTGGTACCGGCCGGAGTGGATCTGGCGGATCCCGGGGTCCAGGCGCGACGCGACGCCGGGCACGCGGGGGTGGTGCTCGCCGCCGGTGGCCACCACCACCTGGTCGGCATGCACCACCATGCCCGAGCAGGTGACCTGGTACCCGCCCTCCGGCAGCCGGTCGACGCGTTGCACGCGGGCGCGGTGCGCGACCTCGATGCCGTTGGCGCGCACGTACGCTTCCAGGTAGTCCCCCATCTGGCGCCCGGTCGGGAAGGAGTGTGGCGGCGCCGGGAACGGCATACCGGGCAGTCCGTCCCGCCCGGCTGGGGTGTTCAGCCGCAGCGAGTCGTAGCGCTGGCGCCACTGGTCGCCGACCCGGTCGTTCTCGTGCACCACCAGGCATTCGTGCCCGGCGCGGCTCAGGTGGTATGCCGTGGCCAGGCCGGTCTGCCCGGCGCCGATCACGAGGGTCTGGACGCGGCGTGCGTCGCGGATGTCTGAAGTGGGGGCAGTGGGTGCGGTGCTCATGGTGTCCTCCTCGAGGTGGTCGTCATGGCAGCGACGCTAGGAGGGCGCGCTCGCTGGCCGCTTCGACAGGACGACCCATGCGAGGGGCTGGCGGGATGGGTACTTCTGTGCAGACGCCGGCGCCGCAGCGCCGTCAGAGCAAGCCGTGGTCGTAGGCGTAGGCGGTGGCCGCTGCCCGGGACGGCAGGTCGAGCTTGGCGTACACGTTGCTCAGGTGACGGGCGACGGTCTTCTCGCTGAGCATCAGCTCGCGCGCGATCGCGCGGTTGGTGTGTCCGGCCGCCACCAGCCGCACCACCTCGATCTCCCGTGCGGTCAGCACGCCGTCGCGGGCGGGGGCCGGCGGCTCGAGCGCGCGAAGGTCGGGGCGAGCGCCCAGGCGTTCGAAGACGGCACGCGCCGCGTCGTAGCTCATCCGCGCGGAGTCCGGATCGCCCATCGCATCCAGGGCGGTGCCGATCCGCACCTGGATCGCAGCCGCCTCGTACGGCGTTCCCATCTCCTGTCGGCGCCGCAATGCGGTGCGCAGCAACGGCAACGCGGCCGCCGGGTCCCCGCGGGCCAGCAGCACGCCGGCGGTAGCCTCGTCCGCTTGGGCGTGCAGCAGCGGGACGGCGCTGCCGGCGGCGACCGTGGCCAGCTCCGCCGCCGCGTCGGCGGCTGGCTCGACCTCGCCGGCCTGAAGCATGACGTCGACGTAGACGGCGAGGATCTCGGCCCGGTCGGAGCGTCCGGGCTCGGCATGCAGGGCACGGACGGTCCGGACCGCGGCGTCGACGCGGCCCTGGGCCAGGCGTAATCGGGACAGCCCCGGTTCGGGCTGCACGCCGCAGGAGTTCGCCTGGCGGTAGGACTGCTCGGCCGGCTCGGTCTCGCCCCGCAGCCGGTACAGCTCGCCGAGTTGGTAATACGCCTCGCCCAGCACGTGCCCGTCGAGGCGGTCGACGGCGGCCCGTGCCTCCGCCAGGGCGCCGACCCAGTCGCCCTGCAGTGTCATCAGGTGGGCCCGGTGCACTTGACACTGGCCGCGGTAGGGCACGTCCCCGGACTGCGCGTCGCACCATGCGGTGAGCGCCGCGGTCCAGTCCCGGGCTCGGCGCAAGTCGAACAGGCGCAGGCAAGCAAGGATCACGGCGCAGTACGCGAGGCCCGCCACCGGTGGGCTGAGCAGGTCGCTCTCCACCGCCAAGATCACCTGGTCGAGCTGGGCCAGGGCCTGCTGCGCCCGGCCGAGGGCCACCAGCGCCTGGCCCGCGTTGACCCTGCTGAGCGCCTCGAGGTCCGGCTCGTCCGCGTCGCATGCGACCTCGATCAGCGCGAGCGACAGGGCCAGCGCCTGGTCCGGGTGGCCAGAACCGACGAGCTGGTGCGCCCGCAGGCTCTCGTGGTAGCCGCGCAGGGCCGCGTCCGAGCCCTCGCCGTCCCCGATCAGCCGCTTCGAGCGCTCCGCCCAGGCGCCCGCGTGCACGACGTCGCCGGCGTTCAGCAGCGTGAAGCACAACCAGAACGCGGCCCGGGCGGCCATCGCCTCGTCTCCCGCGGCGAGGAACCCCTCGTAGGTGCGAATCATGAGCTGCACGCTCTCGGCGTTCCGCCCGGTCATGTACGCGGCGATGGAGGCCAGCACGAGGTCGCCCGGCTCGAGCGGGCGGACTGCGTCCCGGTCGAGAAGCGCGGTCCGGGCGGCGGCCCAGGCCCGCTCGGCATACAGCTGCCGAGCACGCTCGAGGGCCGCGTCGACCTGCATTGACCCACTGTAGGTGGGCCGCCCCTCGGCCGCGCCGGCTCTCAGGCGAGCGGCCAGTGGATGTGCCACGCCCCGTCCGGCCAGCGGCCAGGGTAGGTTCGAGCGGTGACCCCCGAACCGGCCGCCGCCGCGCGTCTGGACGTCGGCGTCGTCGGCGCGGGCCGGGTGGGTGCCGTGCTCGGGTCCGCCTTGAACCGAGCCGGCCACGCCGTGGTCGCCGTGTCTGCGGTAAGCGACGCCTCGCTTGCCCGCGCGGAGCGGCTGCTGCCCGGCATACCAGTCCGCGAGGTTCCGGATGTCGTGGGCGTCGCCGACCTGGTCCTGCTCGCCGTGCCCGACGAGACCCTGCCGGGGCTCGTCGCGGGGCTGTCGGCCACCGGCGCCCTGCACCCAGGGCAGGTCCTCGTGCACACCAGCGCCGGGTTTGGGATCGCAGTCCTGGAGCCGGCCATCCAGCACGACGTGCTGCCCGTGGCTCTGCACCCCGCCATGGTGTTCAACGGCACCCGCTCGGACCTGGACCGGCTGGCAGGCGTGAGCTTCGCGGTCACCACGGTGAAGTCGCTGCGCCCGCTGGGCGAGGCCCTCGTCATCGAGATGGGTGGCGAGCCGGTATGGGTCGAGGAGGAGGATCGGCCGGCGTATGCCGCCGCGCTGGCGGCTGTGTGCGAGGGCGTCGAGGGTGTGGTCGCGGCCGCCGCCCGGGTGCTGGTCGACTGCGGGCTCGATCAGCCGTCCCGGATCTTGGCCCCCCTGGTGAGCTCTGCCTTCGAGCATGCCATCGCGCCCGGGAGCGTGGTCCGAGAACGCCCAGCCGGGACCCCGGACGATGCCGAGGGGCCAGAGTGAGCCTGCGAATCCCGCGCTGGCTCAAGGCGCCCCAACCCGGATGGAGCACGACCGCCGACGTGGTCGTCGCCGGGTCGGGGATCGCCGGGCTCGCGACGACCTTGCGGCTGCGCGAGCTGGGGGCCACCGTCCTGCTCGTCACCAAGACCGTCCTCAACGAAGGCTCGACGGCATGGGCGCAGGGGGGCATCGCCGCAGCGACGGCCGACGAGGACTCACCGGAGGAGCATCTGCGCGACACCCTGGTCGCCGGAGTGGGGTTGTGCGACGTCGACGCGGTCACGGCCCTGGTCAACGAAGGCCCGCAACGGGTGCGCGAGCTGGTCGCGCTGGGGGCCGAGTTCGACCGCGACAGCAAGGGCGAGATCAGCCTCACCCGCGAAGGCGGCCATCACCGCGACCGCATCATGCACGCCGGCGGCGACGCGACCGGCCGCGAGATCAGCCGGGCCCTGCTTGCCGCTCTCGACCGGATCACCGGCGACCCGGGCATCGAGGTCGTCGAGCACGCCCTGGTCGTCGACCTGCTGCAGGCCGACGAGGGGCGAGTCTGTGGCGCCACGATCCACGTCATCGGCGAGGGGCAGATTGACGGCGTCGGCGCGGCATACTGTCGAGCCCTCGTGCTCGCCACTGGCGGCCTCGGACAGATCTACTCGTCCACGACCAACCCGCCGGTAGCAACGGGTGACGGCCTCGCCCTCGCCCTGCGCGCGGGTGCGGTGGTCGCCGACCTCGAGTTCGTCCAGTTCCACCCGACGGTGCTCTGGCTTGGGGAGGACTTGACCGGGCAGCAGCCGCTGATCTCCGAAGCGGTGCGAGGCGAGGGCGCCTTCCTTGTCGACGAGGACGGCAAGCGGTTCATGCAAGGGGTCCACGAGCTGGCCGACCTCGCCCCGCGCGACGTCGTGTCGCGCGCCATCGTGGAGCAGCTGGCCAGCACGGGCACCGACCACGTGTACCTGGACTGCCGCCACCTGGGCCGGACCTTCCTCGACTCCAGGTTCCCGTCCATCGTCGCCAGCTGCCGCCTCAACGGCTTCGACCCCGCCACCGACCTACTCCCCGTAGCGCCCGCCCAACACTACGCGAGTGGGGGCGTGCTCACCGACCTGCGGGGGCGCTCGTCGTTGCCGGGGCTGTACGCCTGCGGAGAGGTGTCCTGCACCGGCGTCCATGGCGCCAACCGGCTGGCTTCCAACTCCTTGCTCGAGGGGCTCGTCTTCGCCCATCGCATCGCCGACGACATCTGGGCACGCTTCGCCTCGGCCGAGCTGCCTCCGGCCGTGCCGACGGAGCCAGACCGCGCCGACGACTTTCTGCTGCGCTCGGCGCGCCGACGCGACATCCAGCGCGCGATGACGGCCGGGTCGGGGGTCGTCCGGTCGGCCCAGTCGTTGGCAGCCACCGCGGCGACCTTGGCTGAGATCGCCCGGACCGCCGCGGGGCAGGAGGGGGGTCCGAAGTCGTGGGAGACGACCAACTTGCTGCACCTGGGCCAGGTGCTCACCGACGTCGCGAGCCTGCGGGCGGAGACCCGGGGCGGACACGTCCGCAGCGACTTCCCGGCCCGTGACGACCGCCATTTTCTCGGTCACACCCATGCCGTGCGGGGTCCGGACGGACACGTCGACACCATCTTCGTGCCGACCCACCGCCAGGCTCGGACGTGAGCGTCGACCTGGCCTTTCCGACGGGTGCCGCGCGCGAGCTCGTGCGGGTCGCGCTCGAGGAGGACCTCGGTCCGCGACATCTCGACCTCACGACGCTCTCCACGATCCCGGCCGAGATGCGAGGCAGCGCACAGCTGGTGGCGCGGGGTGCCGGGGTGCTGGCCGGTATGCCGGTTGCCCCACTGGTCTTCGAAGCGGTCGCGCGGTTGATCGGCGCCGAGCAACCGCAGGTGGACGTGCTCTCGGGCGAGGGGGCTCGGGTCGTCCGTGGCGACGTGCTGGCCCGGCTCACTGGGTCCACCCGAGTGCTGCTCATGGGTGAGCGCACCCTGTTGAACATCGTCTCGCGCCTCTCGGGGGTCGCGACGCACGCCCGCACGTGGGTCGATGCGCTCGAGGGGACCGGTGCGATGGTCCTGGACACGCGCAAGACGACGCCGGGAATGCGCCAGCTCGAGAAGTACGCTGTGCGCGCCGGCGGCGGGCTGAACAAGCGAATGGGCCTCTACGACGTCGCGATGATCAAGGACAACCACAAGCTGGCTGCGGGCTCCGTGTCGGCGGCCTACCAGGCGGTGCGCAGCCGGTTTCCCGCGGCCCAGGTCGAGGTCGAGGTGACGACCGTCGCCGAAGCGCTCGAAGCCTACGCCGCCGGGGCGCGGTTTCTCATGTGCGACAACATGTCGGTCGACCTGCTCGCCGCGACCGTTACGGCCCTGCGGGGCGAGGACGAACCGGTCGAGATCGAGGCGACCGGCGGGCTCACCCTGGACGTCGCCCGCGCCTATGCCCAGACCGGCGTCGACTACCTGTCGGTGGGCGCGCTGACGCACTCCTCGCCGATCCTCGACATCGCGATGGACCTGGCCGAGCGCCCGTCGTAGCGCAACGGCGACGGCACAGTTGGGCGCGCCCCTCGTTACGCTGGAAGGTGTGAGTGCCCGCCTGCCGACGGACCAACCCGACGTCGACCAGCCGACGACCGACGAGCTGCCGGAGCAGATGCGGGTTCGGCGAGAGAAGCGTGAGCGGCTGCTGGCGGCCGGCCGACCGGCATACCCGGTCTGGGTTGAGCGCACCCACAGCCTGGCCGAGGTTCGCGAGCTGTGGGGCGGGTTGGCGCCGGGCACCCAGACCGAGGATGTCGTGCGCATCGCCGGGCGGGTCGTGCACCTGCGCAACACCGGCAAGCTGTGCTTTGCCACCCTCCAGGAGGGCATCGGCACCCGGCTGCAGGTCATGCTCAGCCTGGCCGAGGTCGGGCGAGCAGGCACTCGCGGACTGGAAGGCGCTCGTCGATCTCGGTGACCACGTCGCCGTCGAGGGCCGGGTCGTGACGAGCCGGCGCGGCGAGCTGTCGGTCCTCGCGTCGTCGTGGCAGATGGCCAGCAAGGCGCTGCGACCCCTTCCCGGTGCTTTACAAGGAGCTGTCGGAGGAGACGAGGGTGCGCCAGCGGTATGCCGACCTCATCGTGCGCCAGGAAGCACGCGACATGGTCCGCGCGCGTGCCACGGCAACCCGGGCGCTGCGCGAGGTGCTCTACCAGCAGGACTATGTCGAGATCGAGACACCGACGCTGCAGCTGACCCACGGCGGCGCTGCGGCCCGGCCATTTCACACTCACCTCAACGCCTTCGACCAGGAAATGACCCTTCGAATAGCCCTCGAGCTCAACCTCAAGAAGGCGGTCGTGGGAGGGGTCGACCGGGTCTACGAGATCGGCCGGATCTTCCGCAACGAAGGCGTCGACGCGACCCACAGCCCCGAGTTCACGATGCTCGAGGCGTATCACGCCTACGGCGACCAGGGGACGATTGCCGCGTTGACGCGCGAGCTCATCCTCGCCGTCGCTGACGCGCTCGGTTCCAGGCAGATCGACACGCCCCACGGAATGGTCGACCTCGACCGAGAGTGGCGCTGGCTGCCGGTTTACCACGCGGTCAGCGAGGCTGTGGGGGAGGCGGTCACTACGGAGACATCCCTTGCGCGAGCTTCGCAGGTATGCCGGTGCGCGCGGCCTGGACGTCAACCCCGCGTGGGGTGCCGAGAAGGTGGTGCTGGAATTGCTCGGGGCGTTGGTGGAGCCAGCGATTGTGCAACCGACATTCCTGTGCGACTTCCCGGCGGCCGCGCAGCCGTTGGCCCGGCCGCACCGGTCCGAGCCGGGCCTGATCGAAGCCTGGGACTTGGTCATTGCGGGTGTGGAACGAGCCACCGGGTTCTCCGAGCTCATCGACCCCGTCCTGCAGCGTGAGGTTCTCGAGGCTCAGTCGCTGTTGGCTGCCGGCGGAGACCCCGAGGCGATGGCCGTGGATGAGGACTTCCTGCGAGCGCTCGAGTACGGCTCACCACCGATGGGCGGCATGGGCCTTGGAATCGACCGGCTCGTCATGCTGTTCTGCTCGACGAGCATCCGCGAGACCATTCTCTTCCCCTTACTCAAGCCCGAGGACTGAAAACAGTGTGGGACACCGTCTATCCGTACGTGGCAGCACTTGTTCCGACGATTGGGATCCTCGTCCTGTTCTATATCGTCATCCGCAGCGTTATGGAAGCCGACCGCCGGGAACGCCGCGCGCAGGCGCAGTGGGAAGCCGCGCGCTCCCGCGAAGAGGACCTGTCACAGTCACAATCGGAGCGCGCGCGGAGCAACGGTGACCGTCCTTCGACAGATCCCGGACCTGAGGACAACTAGACGCCCAAGGCCAGCGCTAGACACGCGGGTTTTCTCGGGCTGCGAACACTTTCCATTAACCAAACTACTGATATGCTAACGCCGCGTGGCACAGCGCATGCGTCCTATTGGAGAGAAACGTGCTAGCAAGGGACGCATTGACCAGTAATGCTCCGACGCATTTGTCGACAACGCACGAGCCGGCAGTGCGCAGGAACGGGAGAGAGGACACGTGGCCCAACGAGTTCAGATCCTTCTGGAGGATGACACCGACAACTCCGTTGCCGACGAGACAGTGTCATTCGCCTTGGATGGAGTCAACTACGAGATCGACTTGAGTACGGCCAATGCCGCCCGCTTGCGGGAGGACCTGTCGCACTGGGTCGGTTACGCGCGTTCGACCGGCGGACGTCGCTCGGCGGGCCGCCGCCGCGGGACGGGATCCGTGGCGCACAAGCGCGCGAATGTCTCTGCGGTCCGGGAGTGGGCACGGGCGCAGGGCATGCAGGTGAGCGACCGGGGGCGGGTCCCCGGTTCGGTTCAGGACGCCTACGACAAGGCTCACGGCTAAAGCCTGACCAGCCAAGCGAGCGGCGGCTCTCACTCCAGTCAGGGGTGGGGGCCGCCGCTCGGCGTACTCAAGGGCCGTGCAGCAACGCGTCGGCCACGTCACCGAGCCGTTGGACCCGCTCGAGCACCTCGTCGAGGGTGGCCTGCTCGAGGTTGTCGCTGGCCGCACCCCCCTGCACCTCCTCCCAGGTCCGCGGAGTGGCGACGTAAGGTGCCTGCCGCGCCCGCAGCGAGTACGGGCTGATCGTCGTCTTCGCGGCAACGTTCTGGCTCCAGTCCAGAAAGACCTTGCCCGGGCGAAGCGACTTGGTCATCCGCCAGACGACAAGATCGGGGTCCTGGGCACTGAGCTCCTTGGCCAGCTGCTGCGCTAGGGCGCTCATGTCGTCGCTGCTGTGCGTGCCGGGCAGCGCGGCATACACCTGCATGCCTTTGGAGCCACTGGTGACCGGCACGGGCGTGAGCCCGATGTGTGCCAACCGGTCGCGGACGCGAAGCGCGACGATCGAGCACTCCTGCAACCCGGCGCCCGGACCCGGGTCGAGGTCGATGACCAGCCGGTCCGGGTTGCGCGGCCGGCCGGTTGCGGACACCTGCCACTGGGGCACGTGCAGCTCGATGGAGGCCAGGTTGGCCAGGTAGGTCAGGGCGTCCAGCCCGGTGACGAGGGGGTAGGTGAGCCGGTCGCCCTTGTGCCCGATCGTGACGCGAGGCAACCACGCGGGCGCACCGGTGGGCAGGTTCTTCTCGAAGAAGCTGGCGGCCTCGACGCCGTTCGGGTAGCGAATGCGGGTCACCGGCCGACGGGCCAGGTGGGGCAGCAGGATCGGTCCGACTCGCGCGTAGTAGTTGAGGACCTCCCCCTTGGTCGTCTCGGTGGCGGGGTAGAGGATCTTGTCGAGGTTGGACACGGCCAGGCGGCGTCCCTCGACCTCGACGGTGACCTTGGGGGACGGCTCAGGCATCCGCGCTCCCGGGAACCAGCTCGGCCGGGTCGATGTCGCCAGGGGTCAGGTCGGCGCGCAGGCCACGGTATGCCGGCTGGCGCAGCCGGCCGGCCTCGGTGAGCCCCAGCGCCTGCACCTCGCACACCAGCACCGGGTGGGTCCAGGTCGCACCCCGGGCGTCCTGCGCGGGTACGGGCGTCGAGAAGGGGCTCTGATCGGCGCGCAGCGGCCGCAGGTCAGCCAGCAGAGCCTGCCCGGCCTTTCCGGCGATCCCGCTGCCCGACGCGCCCGAGGTAGCGCAGCCCACCGACATCGGGCACGCCGACCAGCACCGACCCCAGCCGCTCGGTCTGGTCCGTTTCGGGCCGCCACCCACCGATGACCACGGAGATGGAGCGGCGGTGCGCCCGCTTGCGCCAGTCGTCACTGCGGAGCGCCGGGCACGTAGCGCGAGCTGAGCCGTTTGCTCACGACGCCTTCCAGCCCTTGCTCCAGTGTCGCGGCGTACAACGCCGGCCCGTCGGTGAAGACGGGCGGCACCCGCCAGTGCGGGCCCGCGAGGTCGAGCCGCTCGAGCGTGGCCCGCCGGTCGCGCAGCGAGCGGGCGGTGAGGTCGACGCCGTAGAGGCGCAGCAGGTCGAAGACCAGGTAGGTGGCCGGTGCGGAGCCGGCGAGGGCCCGGGCGCGGGCCGGGTTGGTGACATGAAAGCGCTCGGCCAGGGTTGCGAACGACGGTATGCCGTCCACCAGGGTCACGACCTCGCCGTCCAGCAGCATGTCCTCGAACAGGTCGGCCAGCCCAGCCAGCTCGGGAAAGGCCACCGTGACGTCGCGCTCGGTGCGACTGCCCAGCGCACCGCCCCCTCGTGGACGTCGGCGAGGACGCGCATGCCGTCCCACTTGACCTCGTGCACCCACTCGCCACCGGCCGGAATCCGGCTGGTGGGCGTGGCGAGCATGGGCCGCATGACGCCATCTAAGCCCACGCCCGCCCCCGCGTCGGGGCGCCGCTGCGATGGCACAGCCCTGCATCGTCGTGGAAGATCCTGCACACTCCCGGGTCCAGGATCTTCCACGGTGGTTACGCGGGACGGGCCCGACGCAGCTTGCCAACAGGGCACCCCGGCGAACATGCCCTCGGCGCTCCGCGCCAGCCACGGGCCCAGAACAGCTCAGCGAGCCCGGCGGCGCTGACGCACGGGCGGTCCACCGTCTCAGCCCAGCCAAAGCGCACGCATACCCACCCCTGTACTGCCGCCCGGTTGCTCTTGAGCCGGTCAAGCACAAGCACCGCCCCTTGGTGATGCCGAACGCCATCCAGCTCGATGAGCACGCGCAGCGCGCGGTAGGCGCGGTCCGCGCGGGTTGCTCCCAAATCGGGATCGATCACCGCCAACGGCATCTGCGCCTCCCCTAGCGGGAGCCCATGACGCCGAAGTACCCCTCGGACGAAACGCAGCTCGAGCGTGCTCTCGACACCTTCCCGAACGTCCTGGATCATCTCCGAAACGAGCGCCCGCTGCGGGTGTCGGCTTCGGCCGCTGAGCTCCGTCAGAAGTCGAGGTGCCGTTGTGATCCGGCGCTGGAGGCTCCGCGCCAGCCATGCGGCGATGTCGTCGGCGCTGGCATCCGAGGCGAGGTCGATGAGGGTAGCCTCCACCGTGGTTCTCGGCGGCCATTGCGGCCCCGGCGCGGCAAATGCCTTGGCCCTGCGTACTCGCGCCCCGATGGGTTGCACCACTCGTCGCGCCTGCGGCACGACCACCCAGATCAGTGGTCCGGGCTCATCCAGCAGCTTGTGCACATAGGCGGCGCTTCGGTCGGCCAAGGCCGCGCCGGTGCCGCAGGCCAGCAGGACGCCGGACGCTCGGGTCAGCCAGCCAAGCGGTCCAGGCCGGGTGGCGTAGACGCCGTCATGCAGTCGCTGCCAGCGACCGGACCGGATCCGCCAGGCAATCGCGCGGTCGCTCAAGCCGTCGGCCTGCGCCTGCGCGCGAGTGACCAAGCCGAGCTCGCGAGGCAGTGCCCAGGCATCCATGTCGGACATGCTGCCCCCGGCCGAACGCGCACGGCCGACGTCATCCACAGCTCGCCGTGAGTCGATGACATTGAGGAAGATCCCGTGCGTGACCCCGCCGGGTGTGCACGTTCTTCCCCGCTCCGCCCGCGCGCCCCGTTCGGTTCGAGTCGAGGGCGGCAGCACCAGCGCTGGTTGTCTGCGGGTATGCCGGTGAGTCATGCTGGGGGTGCGGGTTCTCGCGTGACCTGTGGGAGAGGTGAGCAGCTATGCGAGCCATGTGGAAGGGCGCGGTGTCCTTCGGGCTGGTCAACGTGCCAGTCAAGCTGTACTCCGCTACCGAGAACCACGACATCTCGTTCCGCCAGGTGCACCGCGAGGACGGCGGGCAGATCCGCTACCAGCGGGTGTGCAGCGTGTGCGGGCAGCAGGTGGCCTACGAGGATGTCGCCAAGGGGTACGAATCAGACGGCCAGATGGTCGTGCTCACCGATGACGACCTCGCCTCGCTGCCCAACCAGTCCAGCAAGGAGGTCGCCGTCGAGAAGTTCGTGCCGGCCGACCAGATCGACCCGATGCTGCTGGACCGCTCCTACTACCTGGAACCCGAGAAGGGCGCCGCGAAGGCCTACGCCCTGCTTCGCGACGCTTTGGTCAGCGCCGACCGGATGGCCCTGGTGACCGTCTCGATCCGTACCCGGATGACCATGGCGGTGCTGCGGGTGCGCGACGGGCTCATCGTGCTGCAGACCATGCTGTGGCCGGACGAGGTCCGCTCGGCGGACTTCGCCAACCTCGGCGATGTGGGTCACGCCACCGACAAGGAGCTGGCCATGGCCAACATGCTCGTCGACTCACTGGCCGGCGACTACAACCCGGACGAGCTCGAGGACGACTACGCAGCGGCCGTCAAGGACCTGGTCGAGTCCAAGCTCTCCGGCGCCAGGCCGATCCCCGCTCCCGAGGCCAAGGATGGCTCGGGCGAGGTGGTCGACCTGCTCGAGGCCTTGCAGCGCAGCGTGGACCGGGCCAAGGCCTCCCGTGGTGAGCCAACCGCGCCGGAACCACCGCCGGCGCCCGCGCCCAAGCCGGATACCACCGAACCGGCGGCTGCGAAGCAGGCCGCAGCCCAGGCGCCGGCTAAGAAGGGGGCCCCTGCGAAGCGGGCTCCGGCCCGCAAGACCGCTGCCAAGACCCCGGCCAAGACGGCGGCCAAGCGAAAGGCCAGCTGACCAGGGTGCCCGAAGGGCACACCCTGCACCGGCTGGCAGGGACGCTCAACGCCGCCTTCGCGGGAACGACGCCGGAGGTGTCCAGCCCCCAGGGCCGGTTTGCCTCAGGTGCCGCCAAGCTCAATGGCCGCCGCTTTGAGCATGCCTCGGCGTGGGGCAAGCACCTGTTCGTCGAGTTCGCCGGCGACGCGTACCTGCACGTGCACCTCGGGCTCATCGGGGTCTTCGAGGTCACGGCATACGAGAGGTATGCCGGCCCGCCCACTCCTGCTGGGACAGGTCCGCCTGCGCCTGGCCGCGCCGGGAGTGGTCGCCGACCTGCGCGGAGCCACTCTGTGCGAGGTGGTGACCCCCGAGCAGGTGGATGATGTCGTCGCGCGGCTAGGCCCTGACCCGTTGCGGACGGACGCCGACCCAGACCTGGCATGGGACCGGCTGCGTTCGAGCAACCGCATCGTGGGCGAGCTGCTCATGGACCAGGCCGTCGTCGCGGGCGTGGGCAACGTCTTTCGCTGTGAGGTGCTGTTCCGGCACCGGGTCGACCCGTTCCGGCCGGGCCGACAGGTGCGCCGCTCGACGTGGGAGACCATCTGGGAGGACCTGCGCCTGCTGCTGCCCATCGGCGTGCGGCTCGGCCAGATTGTCACCATGGCCGACCAGGTCCATGACGCGCTGTTGGGTGCATACGACGCGGATGCCGTGCCCGCCCTCGGCGGCGTGGTCTCGGCATGGCGGCCCAACCCGACTGGAGCCCTTGAGCGGCGCTTCTACGTGTACAAGCGGCAGGGCCAGCCGTGTCACGTGTGCAGCTCGCGGGTGCGCACCCGCGTCCTCGCCGGGCGCAACCTCTATTGGTGCGGACGCTGTCAGCGTCGCCGCTGACCACCCGCCACCGCGACGACCTCCCACGTCCGGCCCTGGTGGCGCCCTGTTCAGTCCTTGGCCGTCGTATGGGTCACGGCGACTGGGACGGGCGAGGCCGCCATCATCTTGAAGGCCGTCGAACCCACCAGCAGGCCGCGGAACCCGCCCCTGCCACGCTTGGACACGACGAGCAGGTCGGCGTCCTCGGCAGCCGCCGTGAGCACGTTCACAGGGGAGCCCTGCATCGGGTGGGCCTCGAACGTCACGTCCGGGTGGCGCTTGCGGGCCCGTGCGGTCATCTCGTCGACCTCGTGCGCATGCTTCTCGACGACGGTGTGCTCAGCGTCTGGGTCCCCGCTGCCGACGATGGCGCCCTCGGTCGCGGAGAGCCACCAGGCGTGCACGACGCGCACGGTGCCGCCCGGCCCCGCTGTCAGCGCGGCGAAGTCGAGCGCCTCTTGCGAAGAGTGGGAGAAGTCGACCCCGACGACCACCCTGGCCGGGCTGACGTGGTCGTGCTTGCGCTCGGGATGAACGAGCACGACCGGGCACTGGGCATGGCTCGCGGTCTTGAACGCGGTCGTCCCAAGCGCCGCGTGAGTGAGCTTGTGATGGCCGTGGGTGCCGAGCACCACGAGGGCGGCCAGCTGGGATGCTTCGACGAAGTTGCGAGACGGCTGTCCCTCCGGCTGGGACGAGCTCACCACCAGTTTCGGATACTGCTCGGTGACCGTCTCGATGGCCGACTTGACCAGGGCGGTGGAGTCCGCGTCGAGGACCTCCGTGACCTCGCCCAGCGCGGCGCCCAGCGGGAGCCAGGGCGCCAGCGTCTCCTCGACGTTGACGATGTGCAGCGGGGCTCCTCGCCTGGCGGCCTCGGCCGCTGCCCACATGAGCGCGGCATGGCTCGGATCGGCCCCGTCGATCCCGACCACGACGCTGCCCTCTGGGACGTGCAGAACGCCTTTGGTGTCGTTACTCGTCATGCGTCCATCCTTCGCTGGCCGAGCGGGCCGGGGCAACCACAGCGCCTGATAGATCGCCCACATCGGATGCGGAACAGGGCCGAGCGTGGCAGCGTTGCCCCACTTCGCGTTCCGCTATGCGCAACGATCGTGGCAACGCAAGGTCGTGCGCTCGCCCTGGCGAGCTGCAGCGAAAGGGAACACGACGGCATACCGCAGCGTTTCCGAAGCAGCGGTCCCGCTTCGGCGGACCGTTTTACACCGCCTTAACGCATCCGAAAGGCTACTGGGCGTCGGGGGTGGGACGGTTACGATCGAGGAGACTCGACAGGGTAGGAGTGGCAGATGTTCGAACGGTTCACAGACCGCGCCAGGCGAGTGGTCGTGCTCGCGCAGGAAGAGGCGCGCATGCTCAACCACAACTACATCGGAACCGAACACATCCTTCTGGGGCTCATCCACGAGGGCGAGGGGCTGGCCGCCAAGGCCTTGGAGAACCTCGACATCTCCCTGGCCGCTGTCCGCGAGCAGGTCCAGGAGATCATCGGGCAGGGCCAGCAGGCCCCGACCGGCCACATCCCGTTCACGCCGCGCGCCAAGAAGGTCCTGGAGTACTCCCTTCGTGAGGGGCTGCAGCTCGGCCACACCTACATCGGCACCGAGCACATCCTGCTCGGCCTCATCCGCGAAGGCGAAGGGGTCGCCGCGCAGGTGCTGGTCAAGCTCGGCGCCGACCTGAACAAGGTGCGCCAGCAGGTCATCCAGCTGCTCGCCGGCTACCAGTCCAGCCAGGGCGAGAAGGCGGGCGCCGGCGTGGGCCAGGCGCAGGCGCCGGCGGAAGGCACCCCCACCGGCTCGCTGGTGCTCGACCAGTTCGGCCGCAACCTCACCCAGGCGGCCCGGGAGGGCCGGCTCGACCCGGTCATCGGTCGCGAGAAGGAGATCGAGCGGGTCATGCAGGTGCTGTCCCGCCGGACCAAGAACAACCCGGTCCTCATCGGCGAGCCCGGCGTCGGCAAGACCGCCGTCGTCGAGGGCCTGGCCCAGGACATCGTCCGCGGCACCGTGCCGGAGACCCTCAAGGACAAGCAGCTGTACACCCTCGACCTCGGCGCCCTCGTGGCCGGCAGCCGCTACCGCGGCGACTTCGAGGAGCGGCTGAAGAAGGTCCTCAAGGAGATCCGTACCCGCGGCGACATCATCATCTTCATCGACGAGATCCACACCCTGGTCGGTGCCGGCGCCGCCGAGGGCGCCATCGACGCCGCCTCGATCCTCAAGCCGATGCTGGCCCGGGGCGAGCTGCAGACCATCGGCGCGACGACCCTGGACGAGTACCGCAAGCACATCGAGAAGGACTCGGCGCTGGAGCGGCGCTTCCAGCCGATCCAGGTCATGGAGCCGACGCTGACCCACACCATCGAGATCCTCAAGGGGCTGCGCGACCGGTACGAAGCGCACCACCGCGTGTCCATCACCGACGGCGCGCTCGTGGCCGCCGCCTCGATGGCTGACCGGTACGTCAACGACCGGTTCCTGCCCGACAAGGCGATCGACCTCATCGACGAGGCGGGCGCGCGGCTGCGCATCCGCCGGATGACCGCGCCGCCGGACCTACGCAAGTTCGACGAGAAGATCGCCGAGGTGCGCCGCATGAAGGAAGCGGCCATCGACGGGCAGGACTTCGAGAAGGCGGCCCGGCTGCGCGACGACGAGAAGCGGCTCATCGGTGCGAAGAACGAGCGTGAGGCGCAGTGGAAGTCCGGTGACATGGACGTCGTCGCCGAGGTCGACGAGGAGCTGATCGCCGAGGTGCTCGCCGCGTCGACCGGCATACCGGTCTTCAAGCTCACCGAGGAGGAGTCCTCGCGCCTGCTCAACATGGAGGCCGAGCTGCACAAGCGCATCGTCGGCATGGACGAGGCCATCAAGGCGCTGTCGCAGGCGATCCGGCGTACCCGTGCGGGTCTGAAGGACCCGCGCCGTCCCGGCGGGTCGTTCATCTTCGCCGGGCCGACCGGCGTGGGCAAGACCGAGCTGGCCAAGACGCTGGCCGAGTTCCTCTTCGGGGACGAGGACAGCCTCATCCAGCTGGACATGTCGGAGTACTCCGAGAAGCACACCGTCTCGCGGCTGTTCGGCTCCCCGCCCGGCTACGTCGGGTACGAGGAGGGTGGCCAGCTGACCGAGAAGGTGCGCCGTCGCCCGTTCTCCGTCGTGCTCTTCGACGAGGTCGAGAAGGCCCACCCGGACATCTTCAACAGCCTGCTGCAGGTGCTCGAGGACGGTCGGCTGACCGACTCGCAGGGCCGCAGCGTGGACTTCAAGAACACCGTCATCATCATGACGACCAACCTGGGCACCCGCGACATCACCAAGGGCTCGCTCGGGTTCTCGGCCGGACCGGACAGCCGCAGCGAGTACGACCGGATGCGCAACAAGGTCACCGACGAGCTGAAGAACCACTTCCGGCCTGAGTTCCTCAACCGCGTCGACGAGACGATCGTCTTCCCGCAGCTCTCGCAGCAGGAGATCGTCGCGATCGTCGACCTGGAGATCGCCAAGCTGGACAAGCGGCTGCGTGACAAGGACATGGGCATCGAGCTCACCGTCGCGGCCAAGAACCTACTGGCCAAGAAGGGCTACGACCCGGTCCTGGGTGCTCGGCCGCTGAGGCGGACCATCCAGCGCCAGATCGAGGACGCGCTCTCGGAGAAGATCCTCTACGGGGAGCTGTCCTCGGGCGAGTTCGTCCTGGTCGACGCGACCGGAGAGGAGAAGGACGCGACCTTCACCTTCACCGGTTCGCTGCGGCGCGAGACGATCCCCGACATCCCTGACATGCCACCCGTCGACACCGTCGGCAGCGGCCCGCAGGATGCCCCACCGGCGGCGGCCGGGGCCTGACCCGGCGCCGACACTGCGTAGCGGGTCTCGACTACGATGGCCCGGATGGCATCTGCCGCGACCGAGGCGCAGCTGCGGGAGGAGACCGAGCAGTGGGTCCTCCCGCTGGTGGGCCGCGAGGTCGACCAGCTGTGCATCGACTTCGCGGTCACGCTTGTGGTCGACGGCACCGACACCGTCAGGCTGACCACGCCGTTCACGCTCGAGCTGGACGGGCAGCGCCATACCGTCGAGCCCGAGCGGGTCGAGACCATGCTTCCGGTACTGGGCCTGCACCGGGCCGTCGTCACGGCTGCCCACGCCGGTAAGGACGGCACGCTGGAACTGCGGTTCGACGGCGACCGGGTGCTGCGGTGCGAACCGAACGAGGACTACGAGGCCTGGGAGGTCGGTGGCGGCCTACCGCCGGTGACCTCCAGCTACCACATCCTGGCCCAGGCCGGGGGCGGCGTCGAGGTCATCTGAGCGGCAAGAATGGGCCGACCCGGCCCCGACCACGAACGGCAGCCGTCGTGCACCTCCTTCCGACCCGGCGCGCGCGCACCAGTGACGTGCGGGCGATCCGCGAGATCATCGCCCCGCTCGTGGCCAGCCGGGTGCTCATCGCCAAGGACGCCGTGACCTACTTCGAGGCGCTGCAGCAGTTCCGCGTCGTCGAGGACGGCGCACAGGTCGTGGGCTGTGGGGCGTTGCACGTCATGTGGGAGGACCTGGCCGAGGTTCGTACGCTTGCCGTGCGGCCGGCATACCTCGGTCGTGGCCTGGGCGCAGCGCTGCTTGCCGACCTCCTCGGCGACGCGCGGGAGCTCGGCGTGCGGCGCGTCTTCTGCCTCACGTTCGAGACGCGCTTCTTCGGCCGGCATGGCTTCGTCCCGATCGAGGGACAGGCGGTGCCGCCCGAGGTGTATGCCGAGCTGTTGCGCTCGTACGACGACGGCGTCGCCGAGTTCCTGGACCTGGAACGGGTCAAGCCCAACACCCTGGGCAACACCCGAATGCTGCTGACTCTGTGACGAGGCGGCCACTGGGTAGGGTCCGGTCATGAGCACCGAGGCCATCGTCGTCATGGGGGTATCGGGCTGCGGGAAGTCCACCGTGGCGAAGCTGCTGGCCGAGACGCTTGGTTGGGAGTTCGCCGAGGGCGACGAGTTTCACTCGCAGGCAAACGTCGAGAAGATGCGCCGCGGGGAACCGCTCACCGACGAGGACCGTTGGCCGTGGCTGCGGTCGATCGCCGCGCACCTGCAGGCCCGCCAGCAGGCCGGGCACTCGGTTGTCGTGACTTGCTCAGCGCTGCGCCGGGCCTACCGCGACCTGCTGCGCGACATCGAGTATCCCGTGCGCTTCGCCCACATCGAGCCATCGGCCGACGTCCTACACGAGCGGTTGGCGCTGCGAAAGGGCCACTACATGCCAGAGTCCCTGCTGCAGAGCCAGCTGGAGACCTTGGAGCCGCTCACACCCGACGAGCCAGGCGTTGTGGTCCGCGCCGACCGCACTCCGGACCACGTCGCGCGTGCCACCTTGGACGCGCTTGGCTTGCGCAGGTCGTCGCGCTAGGCGTGCACAGCCGTGCACAGCCCTGCACAGCCCCACGAGAGGTCACTTGTTGTCGTTAAGCGGGCCGGATAACCGCATCTTCGGACCTCTCGCTCGCCGCGACAGGGCGCGTCCGCGTCCGCCGCGAAAGGGCGTGTCCGCCGCGACCTCGGTTGGGTTAGGCGGGTAGCCGGTAGCCCTGGGCGCCCACGTGCTGCACGAGCCCGTCGGCCAGCAGCGAGTCAAGGCACCGCTGTCGTTGCGCGGGTGCGCTTGGCCAGGCCGTCGTCAGCCTGTCCGCGGTCACCGGGCCGGGCGAGTCTCGGAGCATCTGCAGCAACGCCCCGCGCACCTGCCGGTCGGTGCCGGCCCAGGACTGCCGGCGGCGGTCGGGCCCGGCATACGCAGGCCGACCCGCGTTGTGCCACGCGCACTGGGGTGCCACGGGGCACCCCCGGCAGTCGGGGTTACGTGCGGTGCAGACCAGGGCGCCCAGCTCCATGGCGGCGACGTTCCACGTCGTGGCGTCGTGGCGGTCGGCCGGCATCGCCATGGCCGCCAACCTGCGCTCGGGTCCGGTGACGCTCGGCATCGCGTGTTCGGCGCCGGTCAGGACCCGCGTCAGAAGCCGCCGCACGTTCGTGTCCAGGACCGGCTCTGGGATGCCGTATGCGAAGCACGCGACTGCGGCGGCCGTGTACTCGCCGACGCCTGGCAGGGCGCGCAGCGCGTCAACGGTGCTGGGCACCCGTCCGCCGTGGCGGGCCACCATGACGGTGGCCGCCTGGTGCAGCCATAGCGCGCGGCGCGGGTAACCCAGCCGTTTCCAGGCCCGCACGGCCTCGCCAGGGGCCTCGGCCGCGAGGGCGGCTGGCATAGGCCAGCGAGCCATCCACTCGCGCCACGACGGCTCGACCCGCGCCAGCGGGGTCTGCTGGGCCATGACCTCGGAGACGAAGACGCCCCACGGGCTCGCGTCGTGACGGCGCCACGGCAGGTCGCGAGCGTGCTCGGCGTACCAGCCCAGGACCCGCCGATGCACGACGGGCAGGTCGGCCGGCCGGCTGGCGTCGGACCGCACCGAGCCGACCGAGGATGCCGGTGGGCTGGCTGCGAAGGTCGGCACCGATCAGACGTAGCGCTCGAGGATGCTGGACTCGGCCAGGCGGGACAAGCCCTCGCGGACCGCCCGGGCGCGGCTCTCGCCGACGCCCTCGACGTCCATGAGGTCTTCCAGGTTGGCGGCGAGTAGGCGCTGCAGCGAGTCGAAATGGTCGACGAGGCGGTCGACGATAGCTCCTGGCAGGCGCGGCACCTTGGTCAGCATGCGGTAGCCACGAGGGCTGACCGGCGTGTCCAGGCCGTCGACCAGGCTGGCGAAGCCCAACGCTCCGGCTGCGGCTTGCAGGTCTAGCAGCTCGGTGCTCGACAGGGCCACGACGTCCGTCATCGCCTGGTGCACGTCCTTGCCCGACTTGGCCGTGTGCAGGTAGTCGCGCACGACCAGCTCGCGGTCGACGCCCAGCCCGCCCGTGAGCTCCTCCAGCTGCAGGCTCAGCAGCCGACCGTCCGTGCCCAGCTCGACGGCATACTCGGAGATCTCCTCGCTGATCCGTCGCACCATCTCGAGCCGCTGCAGGACGGCGGCTACGTCACGGACGGTGACCAGGTCCTCGATCTCGAGGGCGGACAGCGTGCTGGTGACCTCGTCGAGGCGCGACTTGTACCGCTCCAGGGTCGCGAGCGCCTGGTTGGCCCGGGAGAGAACCGCGGCAGAGCCCTCCAAGACGTAGCGTCGGCCGCCCACGTAGAGGGCGATGAGGCTCATCGACTTGCTCACCGAGATGACCGGGCTGCCCGTCTGGATGGCCACCCGCTCGGCCGTGCGGTGCCGCGTGCCCGACTCGGATGTCTCGATGGTGGGGTCGGGGACCAGCTGGGTGTTGGCCCGCACGATCCGTGTGACGTCCTTGTCGAGGACGATGGCGCCGTCCATCTTGGACAGCTCCCGCAGCCGGGTGGCCGAGAACTCGATGTCGATGCGAAAGCCCCCCGAGCAGACCGCATCGACGCCCTTGTCGTCCCCCAGCACGATGAGCGCCCCCGTGCCGCCGCTGAGGATCCGCTCGAGGCCGTCGCGCAGCTCGGTGCCGGGCGCGACGGCAGCCAAGGTGGCCATGAGCAGGTCCTCGGCGGAACGTTCCACGGCGCCGAGTTTAGCTGCGCGGCAGGCCAACGCTCGGGCGTCGAACCTCCTACCTTCGCCCAGCCCCGAGGACCACCTGGGCTGCCTGCGGCAGGGTGGCCACCTCGACCACGGTCAACCCCGGCGGGATCGGCCCGGCCTCGCGCACGCCCGGCGGAACCCAGACGGTGCGGAACCCGAGCCGCGCCGCTTCCGCGAGCCGACGCGGCATACCGCTGACCGGACGCAGCTCGCCAGCCAGGCCCACCTCACCGACCGCGAGGCACTCGGCTGGCAGCGCCAGCCCGACGACCGCCGACGCAACAGCGAGCGCGACCGCCAGGTCGATGGCGGGCTCGGAGAGCCGGACGCCGCCGACTGTTGCGACATAGGTGTCGCTGCTGCCCAACGGAATACGCGCTCGCTGTTCCAGCACCGCCAAGACCATGGCGACCCGGGACGCGTCGAGGCCGTGAGTGGAGCGCCGCGGCACCGCCAGCTTGCTCGCGGCGACGAGCGACTGCACCTCGGCGACAAGGGGTCGGCGCCCTTCGAGGGCGACCGTCACGCAGGTGCCGGGGACCGCTGTGTCGCGGGCCGAGAGGAACAGCCCGCTCGGGTCGGGCAGCTCGACGATGCCGGCGTCGGTCAGGTCGAAACAGCCGACCTCGTCGGTGGCGCCGTACCGGTTCTTCACCGCGCGAACCATCCGCAGCCTGGAGTGACGCTCGCCCTCGAACTGCACGACCACGTCGACGAGATGCTCGAGAACTCGCGGACCGGCGATCGCGCCGTCCTTGGTGACGTGCCCGACCAGCAGAACGGCGGTGCCTCGCGACTTCGCCTCGTGGATGAGGGTTGCGGCCACCTCACGGACCTGAGCCACGTTGCCCGCGGAGCCTTCGACCTCGCCGCTGGCGACGGTCTGGACAGAGTCGACGACGAGCAGATCGGGCGCGAGCATCTGGACCTGTCCGAGGATGGTCGCCAGGTCGGTCTCGGCGGCGAGGTACAGGTTCGGCGCCACGGCCCCGATTCGCTCCGCGCGCAGTCGAACCTGGGCAGCCGACTCCTCAGCGCTGACGTAGAGGATGTCGCGGTTCTCGCGCGCGGCGCGTGCGGCGACGTCGAGCAGCAGCGTCGACTTGCCGATGCCCGGCTCACCGGCGACGAGGACGACAGCACCCGGCACCAGCCCGCCGCCCAGCACCCTGTCGAACTCGCCCACCCCCGTCGCCCGCGCAGCGGCCTGGCGCAGGTCGACGGCGGCTATCCGCTCGGGCAGTCGCGCCCCCGCGACGGCGGGCACCGTACGTCCGCGCACCGCACCGACCTCTGCCACGGTGCCCCAGGCACTGCACTCGCCGCAGCGGCCCACCCACTTCGGGGCGCTCCAACCACACTCGCCGCACCGGTATGCCGTCGCCCGCGGCGCGGCGCGACCGTTCGTCCTCGTCGCCATGGTCGCGACGCTAGGGGGGAGCACCGACAGGCCCATGCGGCCGGTCTGGCTCGCGGCGGCCGAGTTGAAGGCGGTCAACTGCGCTTGCGGCACGCTCGCCTGGGAGCGGACCCGCGACCCGCACCGCGCCCGCCAGGCCGGGCGGACCGGTGGCGATGCGGCCGCGTTGGTCGACGCTTGGCGCGCAGCGCACTAGCCTGCAGACACAGCGCGATCCGAGGCGGTGGGGCGGGTGAGCGAGCACCAAGAGAGGACGACCGACCCGTCGCCCACTCGCACAGCGGTGCTCGTCATCGGGGCCGGGCCAGGCGGACTGGTGACGGCCCTCGTGTTGGCCCGGTACGGAGTCGACGTGCTGCTGGTCGACAAGCGGCAGGAGACATCGACCTTGTCGCGAGCCTTGGCCATCAGCACCCGCACGATGGAGCTCATGCGCTCGTGGGGCCTTGAGGACCAGGTGCGCCGTGGGGCTGCCGACGTGCTGCCCTTCGCCTGGGTATGCCGCACGCTCGCCTCGCAAGAGGGGGCCCGGATGCCGCTGGGTTACCCCTCGCCGGACGAGATGGCGCTGATCAGCCCGACCGGTCCGGCATGGGCCCCGCAAAACCATCTCGAGCCGCTGCTGCTGCAGCTGCTGGGCTCGCAGCCCAGTGCCACAGTGCGGTCCGGGGTTGCCCTTGCGAGCCTCACGCAGGACGACAGCGGTGTCTCCGCCGTGCTGAGCACTGAGACCGGAGAGCTGCAGCACGTGCAGGCGGATTACCTGGTCGGCGCGGACGGTGCGCACAGCACGGTGCGAGGGAAACTCGGCATCGCGATGGAGGGTTCCGACGATCTGGGGGAGTACCACCGGGTGGAGTTCAGCGCCGACCTCGCCGATGTGGTGGCAGATCGTCGGTACGGTCTCTA
>CAVYKM010000009.1:0-22176 GCA_963769085.1 uncultured Actinomycetota bacterium
CGGTGAGCGCGAAGACGAACTCGCCGTGGCGTTCCAGCCCGTCCAGCTGGGTCGGCATCGAGACCACGAGGTACTCCCCGCGCTGCCCACCGACGCGGCCCACACCCGCTGCAACACGTTCATCGCGTCGTGGGAGTACTTCGACGCACGTGCGCTTCCTCACCGGCTTCGCGCCCTGACGTCGCCCCCATGCCCGCTCGCCGCCGCGACCATGACGTCGGCGTTGTTCACGCGACCAACCCGTCACCGCCACCAACCGCTCCAGGACCGGCCCTTCTCCGTCTTGCTGGACTTCCGATACGCCTTCGCGAATCTCGGAGGTGATCTCGACCCGGGACGCCATCGACAACCCACTCCCGCATATCCCACCAGCGCTCACCGTTACGCGGGCGTTCCAAAGTGAGGCACGGACAGCGTTTCGCGGCAGTTTTCGTCAGTCTCGCCGGGGGCTTTGCCCGGCAACCGCAGGGTATGGTGGGTCGGCAGCGTCGGGCCGCGGCAGCCCCGGGTCCCACTGATAGCCGCTTTGAGCGGCCACGCGCCGAGAGGCGCTCCCGGCCCGACGCTGCGGCCGACTCGGCGATGGCCGGGCGCCTCCAGCGGCAGTGACTACCTGTCGAGGGGGCCACCGTCGTCTCATGGCCGTCGAGGTCGTGCTCGGCACGGTCGCGGCGGGCCTTCCCGCGCGAGCGGCGCGCCGGACCGACCCAGCCGCACGACCGGCATACCGCGTGCGCGAACGGCCGTCGCTCCTGCACCGCGTCATCGGCCTCCGACGATGCGCCCATGGCGCCCAGTCTTGCACTCGTTAGCGCCCCGCCGAACCGCTCGGGGCCCTAGATTTGGCTCATGGCCCACGACGGCACTCCCGACCCCGCCGTGAGCGACGAGACTCTGCTGGAGGAGATCGAGCTCGTCGCGGACCTCGTCGTCGCGGTCTCCAACTCCGATCGGCACCTGTCCCAGGACGAGATCGACGAGGCGCTCGGCTTGGAGGGTGGTCAGCCGAACCGCCCGGAGATGTAGTCCTCGGTCGCTCGCTGGGCGGGGTTGTTGAAGATCGTCGTCGTGTCGTCGATCTCGACGAGCCGGCCAGGCTTGACCCGTGGCCGCGAGGTTGAAGAACGCGGTGCGGTCCGAGACGCGGGCGGCCTGCTGCATGTTGTGAGTGACGATGACGATCGTGTACTCGGACTTCAGCTGGTTGACGAGGTCCTCGATGGCCAAGGTGGAGATGGGGTCCAGCGCCGAACAGGGCTCGTCCATGAGCAGCACCTGGGGGCGCACGGCGATGGCACGGGCGATGCACAGGCGCTGCTGCTGGCCACCGGAGAGGCCGGCGCCGGGTTTGTCGAGGCGGTCCTTGACCTCCTCCCACAGGTTCGCGCCGCGCAGCGACGTCTCCGCCGCTTCGGCCAGCTGAGCCTTGCCTTTGAGCCCGTTCAGCCGCAGGCCGGCGACGACGTTGTCGAAGACGGTCATGGTGGGGAACGGGTTTGGGCGTTGGAAGACCATACCGACGGTGCGGCGTACTTCGACCGGGTCCATGTCCGGCGCGTACAGGTCCTGGTCGTCCAGCAGAACCTTGCCGTCGACGCGTCCCCCCGGCACGACCTCGTGCATCCGGTTGAGTGTGCGCAGCACGGTGGACTTGCCACACCCCGATGGCCCGATGAGGGCGGTGACCGAGCGCGGCTCGACGGTCAGCGTCACGCCTTCGACGGCCTTGAAGCTGCCGTAGTACGCGTCCAGGTCCTTGATGTCGATGCGCTTGGCCATGCGTGCAGTGGTCGCCTTCCCCTCGTCAAGCCTTGACCGCGCCCATCCGGGCGACCACCCGGCCGAGCACGTTGAGCAGCAGGACGATCAGGATGAGGGTGAGCGCTGTGGCCCACATCCGCTCGACGGCGGTCGCGATCCCGATCTCGGTTCGGTCTTGGTTGATCATCGTGGGCAGCGTCGGCATGTACCCCGAGAACAGGTTCGTGGCGATGCTCTTGGTGTAGGGGCCAAGGATGAGCAGGGGAGCGGTCTCGCCCATGACCCGGGCCAGGCCGAGCAGCACCCCGGTGACGATCCCGGAGAACGCGGTCGGGAGCACGACCTTGGTCACGGTGACCCACTTGGGCACGCCCAGGGCGTATGCCGCCTCGCGCAGCTCGTTGGGCACGAGCCGGAGCATCTCCTCGGTGGAGCGCACGACGACCGGGATCATCAGCAGCACCAGGGAGAGGCAGACCGCGAACCCGACCCGCTGCCAGCCCAGCGTCGTGACCCACACGGCATACAGGAAGAGCGCGGCCACGATGGAGGGCACCCCGCTGAGGATGTCGACCATGAACGAGACGGTGCGGGCGAGCGGCCCACGGCCGTACTCGACGAGGTAGATCGCCGTGGCGATCCCGATCGGGACCGCCACGGCTGCGGTCACGGCGGCCTGGATGAGCGTGCCCTGGATGGCGTGCACCGCTCCGCCGCCGGCATCCGTGGCGTTGATGTTGCGTTGCGACTGGGTCCACCAGGCACTGGTCAGGAGCAGGTGAAGGCCCTGGCTGACGACCGTCCAGAGGATCCAGACGAGGGGGACCATGGCCAGCCCGAAGGAGGCCCACATGACGACCCGGGCGATCACGTCCTTGACCTTGCGTGAGCGTGCCTTGGGCGAGCGGTCCAGGCCGTCGACCTGGCGCGGCCACGGCGCCGTCCCCTCGTGCGGTATGCCGGTCACCCGCCTTGCGGGCGCCGCGTCGGCCGACGTGGTCATTCGGTGAAGGCCTTTCTGCGCTCGATGACGACACGGGCGACCGCGTTGACGATGAAGGTCAGCACAAACAGCACCAGGCCCGCGGCGATGAACGCCCCGGTCTTCTGGGGAGAGTCGAACTCGGCAGCGTTGTTGGCAATCCGCGAGGCGAAGGTCTCCCCGCCGTTGAACAGCGACCAGGTCCAGGCGGCCTCGCGCGCCAGGGTGGAGACGATGAAGGTCACCGCGATCGTCTCGCCGAGAGCCCGGCCGAGCGCAAGCATCGCTGCGCTGATGACCCCCGGGCGCCCGAACGGAAGCACCGCCGTGCGGATCATCTCCCACTTGGTGGCGCCCAGCGCGAGAGCGCCCTCCTTGTGGGTCACCGGCGTCTGCGCGAAGACCTCGCGCGAGATCGCCGTGACAATGGGCAGGATCATGATCGCCAGGACGATCCCGATGAAGAAGATCGTCCCGCCGGTGATGCCGGTCGGGGCGAGGATCGCCAGCCAGCCGAAGCGGGCCGCGAGCAACGTCTCGACGGGGGCGATGACCGGCCGAAAGACGATCAACCCCCACAGGCCGTAGACGATGGAGGGCACGGCCGCGAGCAAGTCGACCAGGCTCGCGGCCGGCCGGCGCAGCCACTGGGGCGCGTACTCCGTGATGAAGAGGGCCACGCAGACCCCGACCGGTACGGCGATCGCCATGGCAATGAGCGAGCTGACGACGGTGGTCCACAGCAGCTCGACGATGCCGAACCTCGGATGGTCGCCCCCGACCTCCCACTCGCGTGAGGTGAAGAAGCTAGCTTCGTTCCTGGCCAGCGCGGGAACGGCCTGGGAGACCAGGAACACCCCGATGAGGGTCACCAGGGCGACGACCAGCAGGCCGGCGCCCCGGGCAGTGCCCCCGAACACGCGGTCGCCGAGCCGACGCGTGCCGGCTCGGCCGGACGCCGGGCGCTGGCCCTGCGGGTCGGGCACCTCGTCGGTCACGGGTACCTTGGTCACCGAAGACACCTCACCACCCACCCTGGTCGTCGTCACTGCCCAGACAAGTGTCCCAGGTCAGCCGATGGCGCCGACGGCCGTGCTGACCTTGCTGGACAGGTCCGCCGGCAGCGGCGCGTAGCCGTCCTTCTCGAGGCCCTTCTGCACGTCGGTCGAGGCGAACTGCTTGAGGAAGGCCCGGACCAGGCCACCCGTGGCCGCATCCTGGTACTTGGAGCAGACGATTTGGTAGGTCACCAGGTTGATCGGGTAGACCCCGGGCTGCGTCGTTGCGAAGTCCAGGGTCAGCGAGAGGTCGTTGCCGGACCCCTTCTGCTTGGCGCTCGCCACCATCTGGCCCGCGGACGCCGCGGTGAGCTGCACGGCACCCGACCCGCTGTTGATCGCGGCGATGCCGAGGCCGTTCTGGGTCGCGTAGGACCACTCCACGTAGGTGACCCCACCGTCCTGGGCCTTGACTGCGCTCGCGACGCCGGCGGACTTCTCCTTGCCCTCGCCGACCGGCCCAGCCCACTTCTTGCCGGGAGCGACCGTCGCGGCGGCCCCGCCGGCGGCCTTGAGGTACTGGGTGAAGTTCTCCGTCGTGCCCGACTCGTCCGAGCGGAAGTAGACCTTGATCGGGGTCGCGGGCAGCGTCTTGCCGGTGTTCAACGCGGCGATCGCCGGGTCGTTCCACGTCGTGATGGCTCCGCTGAAGACCTTCGCGGCGACTTCCCCGGTGAGGACCAGGCCGTCGACCCCCTTGACGTTGTAGGCGATTGCGACGGGGCCGATGACCATCGGCAGGTGCCACGCGGGCGAGGCGCATCTGGTCTGGGCGGCTTTGGCCTCGTCGTCCTTGAGGACCGAGTCCGACCCTGCGAAGTCGACCTGGCCGGCGTTGAAGTTCTTGATGCCTGCCCCGGACCCGGACGGGTTGTAGTTGACGGTGACCCCGGTGCACTTGGTCTGGAACGACTTGATGGCCGCCTCGATGGCGTTCTTCTGGGCCGAGGACCCTTCGGCCCTGAGGGTCCCGGTGGGGCAGTCGGCCGACGTCCCCCCGGCCGTAGCCCCCCCGCTTGTGTTGTCGCTGCCGCATGCCGCTAGGGCTGCCGTCAGCAGCACCGCGCTGGGCACGGCTGCCCAGCGAACAGTTGTGCTCGTCACGTCTGTGTTACCTCTCCTGCAAAGTCGTCGGTCGGCGGTGTCGCCGCCTGCACCGTAGAAGCAGTGGGTATCGCGCACCGGCGAGCAGGGTAAACGAGAAGTGAACTCCGGCTGGCTTACACGCGGTGGCGCTCGACTGCGACGATGCGCGCCGTCTCGTCCGTGCCGGCCACGTGGGCGACCAGGGCCTCGCCCTTGTCCAGGTTGTCCTTCAGGGCCTGCCCGAGCAGCCGGTATGCCGTTCGACCGCTGTGGGTGGTCCTCGGCACGTTGGCGCGCAACACCTTGAGGATCGTCGGCAGGACCGGCCCGTGCGTGCACACCGCCGTGGGTGTGGCGCCCCGCAGCAGCTGGGTCATCAGCCGGCGCGCCGGCTCGGGGCCCTTGCGGTCGAAGCCCTCCTCGGACACGGAGGCCTTGGTCCGCGGCTCGATGCCGGCGTGCACGGCATACGGGCGGATCGTCTGGACGCACCGCTTGGCGGGCGAGGTGACCAGCTCGGTGACCCCGTAGGCGCCAAGGAGCTCGGCGACGACATCGGAGCGCTCGAGGCCGACCTCGACGAGCGGACGGCGGTGGTCGGCGCGCTTCCAGCTCGAGCGGGGCTGCGCGAGGGCATGGCGCACGATGACCAACGGCCATGTCGAGAGGGTCCCGGCCTGGTCCGCGCGCAGCACCGCGCGCAGCTGGTCGCGGTCGTGGGCGTAGTCGAGGCGGTCGTGGGCGTGCGGCGGGTCGAGCCAGGCGACCTGGTCGATCTCGTTCTCCAGCAAGCCGGTTCCGCCGGTGACCTGGGCCGCCCAGTAGCGCACGTGCTTGGTGGCCGGTGTCCCGTCGCGGTCCAGGACGCGGTACTGGGTGGGGGGCAGCGGCGACCCAAGACGCACCTGCAGGCCGGTCTCCTCGAACGTCTCGCGAACCGCGGCCACCGGCCACTGCTCGTCAGGGTCGAGCTTGCCTTTGGTCCATGACCAGTCGTCGTACTTGGGCCGGTGGACGAGGGCAACCTGGAGGGCACCGTCCGATCGGCGCCAGGGCACGGTGCCTGCCGCGGCTATGGTCACGGAGGGACTTTAACGGCTCAATGCTTTGCGCCTGCGGGTGGCATGCTGCTCGCGCAGGGCCGTCTGGGCGTCGATGAGCGGGTCCCCGTCGGGGTCGCGGTGCACCCGGGTCCACGTGCCGTCGGCGTCGAGGTCCCAGCGGCTGGTCGTGTCCGACATGCCCACGTCGAGGATCCTCGTCAGCTCGGCGACGTGGCCCCGGTCGGTCACCAGCAGCAGCGCCTCGACCCGCCGGTCGAGGTTGCGGTGCATGAGGTCGGCGCTGCCGATGTACACCTTCGGGCGGCCCGCGCCGCCGAACCAGTAGATGCGCGAGTGCTCGAGGAAGCGTCCGAGGGTCGAGCGGACCCGGATCGTCTCGCTGAGGCCGGCGACTCCCGGTCGGATCGCGCAGATGCCGCGGACCCAGACCTCGACGGGCACGCCGGCCTGGGACGCGCGGTAGAGGGCGTCGATGAGCCGCTCGTCGACGATCGAGTTCATCTTCAGCCGGATCCGCCCGTCGCCGTGCTCCTGGTGGCGCAGGATCTCGTTCTCGATCTGGTCGATGAGCCCGCTGCGGACCGTGCGAGGTGCCACGAGCAACCGGCGGAACCGGCTGCGCGGCGCGATGCCGGACAGCTGGTTGAACAGCCGGGAGAGGTCCTCGCCCACCTGCGGGTCGCAGGTGAGCACGCCCAGGTCCTCGTAGAGGCGGGCCGTCTTGGGGTTGTAGTTGCCGGTGCCGATGTGGCAGTAGCGCACGCAGGCCTTCGGCCTCCTGGCGCACAACGAGGCTGAGCTTGGCGTGGGTCTTGAGCCCGACGATGCCGTAGACGACGTGCACGCCGGCCTGCTCCAGCTTGCGGGCCCAGCTGATGTTGTTGACCTCGTCGAACCGCGCCTTGATCTCAACCACGGCCAGGACCTGCTTGCCGGCGTCCGCGGCGTCGATGAGCGCGTCGACGATGGGGGAGTCGCCAGACGTGCGGTAGAGGGTCTGCTTGATCGCCAGCACGCGTGGGTCGGCAGCGGCCTGCTCGATGAAGGCCTGCACGGACGTGTTGAACGAGTCGTAGGGATGGTGCAGCAGCACGTCCTTGACCCGGATCGCGGCGAAGATGTCGCCCTGCTGGGAGCGCTCGGTCGGGGCCAGGTCGGGGTGGGTCGACGGGACGAACGGCGGGTCCTTCAGGTCGGACCGGTCCAGGTCGGCGAGCAGGAACAGCCCGGTGAGGTCCAGCGGGGTGGGGAGCCGGAAGACCTCGTTGGCGTGGACGCCCAGCTCGCGGGTGAGCAGGTCGAGCACCCGCTCGGGCATGTCCTCGGCCACCTCCAGGCGCACCGGGGGACCGAACCGGCGCCGGGTCAGCTCCTTCTCCAGGGCCGTCAGCAGGTTCTCGACGTCGTCCTCTTCGACCTCGAGGTCCTCGTTGCGGGTGACCCGGAACGTGCAGTGCTCGCGGACCTCCATGCCGGGGAAGAGCTGGTCCAGGTGCGCGGCGATGAGGTCCTCGAGCGGGACGAAGCGGGTGCCGGCCGGCCGGTCACCGTTGGTGTCCTTGGCGATGTCGGAGACCATGAGGAAGCGGGGCAGGGACTGTGGGACCTTGACCCGGGCGAAGTGCTCCGTCTGGGTCGCCGGGTTGTTCAGCACCACCGCGAGGTTGAGCGACAGGCCCGAGATGTAGGGGAACGGGTGAGCCGGGTCGACGGCAAGCGGGGTGAGCACGGGGAAGATCGATTCACGGAAGAGCCCGTGCAAGGGGACCTGCTCCTCCTCGGCCAGCTGGTCCCAGCGCACCAGCGAGATGCCCTCGTCGGCAAGCGCGGGCCGGACCTGGTCCCAGAAGACCCAGGCATGCAGGCGCATGAGCTCCTTGGACACCGTGAGCAGCCGGTCGAGCAGCTCGCGCGGCTCCAACCCTGCCGCGGAGCGAACGGCGAGGCCGGTCGCGATGCGCCGCTTGAGGCCGGCGACGCGCACCATGAAGAACTCGTCGAGGTTGTTGGTGAAGATCGCCAGGAACTTCGCCCGCTCCAGCAACGGGACGCTGTCGTCCATGGCCAGCTGCAGCACCCGCTCGTTGAACTGCAGCCACGAGATCTCCCGTTCGAGGAAGCGGTCGGCGGGCAGCTGCTCGCCGGGCTCCGGGGCGACTCGGGCCTCTGCTGCTCGCGCCGGTGCGCGGCGCCGTTCCGGGGCGCGGGCGCTGGTCAGTGAGCGAGTGGCGGACAGCGGGGGGTCGGTGGCACGCGGCTCGCCGGTGTCGGTGCTTTCCACCTGGTGGTCAAGGCCGGCCTCCGTCGACGTGCTCATGTGCCCATCGTCGCATCTTCAGGGTCAGCCGGGAATGCCACCATCCGATCCACGTAAATGGTGACGAAGCCCAGACTGCGGTAGATCGCCATCGCCGGGCCGTTGTCGCCGTCCGAGTACAGCGTCACCTCGCCGTAGCCGAGGTCACGCAGGTGGTGCAGGCCCAGCAGGGTGACGGCCCTGCCCAAGCCGTGGCCTTGGTATGCCGGGTGCACGCCGATGACGTAGACCTCCGCCGGAGGTGCCTTGGTCCAGTGGAACGCCGCGATGGCGGGCCCCGCCAGTCTCCGCGGGTGGCGGGCCCCCCACCTCCGCGAGTGGCGGGCCCCCTCACGTCCCGCGAGTGGTCAGTAGATGCTGGAATTCAGCGCTCTTTTCGACATCTACTGACCACTCGCGGTGAGGGTCGCGGTGAGGGTCGCGGTAGGGTCGGGGTCGGGGTCAGCGGTGGGGTCGGGGACGACCAGGATGAAACCCGGTCGGGTCGAACCACGGCTGGGCCATTCGTTCGTGCAGGTCGGCCAGGGTCAGCCGGCCCTGCTCGGGATGGGTGGCGAACGCCGCGGCGTTGGTCTGGACCCAGGCCTCGTCGTCCTCTCCCGGCCGAAAGGTGCGCACGGCAAGGCCCGTCGGCAGCCGGGGCTGCTCCAGCGGGGCCGCGTCCAACTGCAGCCGCATCCGGTGCAGCTCGCGCACAGTGCGCAGCCCGAGCGCCGCCGCGAACGCCCGAGCCGCCGGCAGGTCGCCGTGCGACCAGATCCGCACGTCCCGTGGCAGCGCCGCGACCAACGCCCGGCCCACCCCGCGGCGGCGGGCGGACGGTGCCACGAGCAGCTCCGCCGCGCTGGCCGGCATACCGGGGTGGGCGAGCTGGGCGTACCCGACGAGGCGGCCGTCGGCCTCGGCGAGCACATGGGCGGCGTCCGAGCCAGCGTGCAGGTCCAGGAGGAACTGCTCGGACAACGCCGCGACACCGTCCGCCGACGCGACCTCGTCGGCGAGCGCCCGAACCTGCCCCGACAGCGCGGGCGTGAGCGTGTCGAGGGTGCGCACGTGCGTCACGGCGCCGATTCCATCACGACCCGTCAGCGCCAGCGGTGACGGCGCTTACGCGTCGACGTCGGCGGCCAGCCCGAGGTCCTCGCGGGGGCGTTCAGGGACGAAGCGGTAGCCGACGTTGCGGACCGTGCCGATGAACGACTCGTGCTCAGGCCCGAGCTTGGCGCGCAGCCGCCGGACGTGGACGTCGACCGTGCGGGTGCCGCCGAAGTAGTCGTAGCCCCAGACCTCCTGAAGCAGCTGGGCCCGGCTGAACACCCGGCCCGGGTGCTGGGCGAGGAACTTGAGCAGCTCGAACTCCTTGTAGGTCAGGTCGAGCTGGTCGCCGCGCACCCGCGCCGAGTAGGTGTCCTCGTCGATGGTGAGGTCGCCGGCGCGGATCGGGCCGGCGTCCTCGAGGTCGTCGGTGTCGACCTTGGTCACAGCCAGGCGCAGCCGGGCGTCGACCTCGGCCGGGCCCGGCGGTGTCGAGCAGGACGTCGTCGACCCCCCATTCGGCGTTGAGCGCCGCCAGGCCGCCCTCGGTGAGAATCGCCACCAGCGGCGCCGAGCTGCCGGTCGCCCGCAGGACGCGGCACAGGCTCTTGGCCTGGGCCAGGTCGCGGCGGGAGTCGACGAGGACGACGTCGCCGTCGGGAGCGTGCACGAGCGCGGCTGGCTCGGCGGGCAGCACCCGGATCTCGGTGGCCGAGCAGGGCCAACGCCGGCAGGACCTCCGTGCTGGAGCCAAGCGAGTTGGTCAGGAGCAGGAGCAGGGCCACGGGTCGAGGATAATTGAAGCGGTTGCAGACCGGCAGCCAAGACCGGCAACTGATACCCAGACGGGAGGCTCGCGACCACGTGTCCCACGACCCTGGAGCGAACGGCATACCGGTTGTCACGGTGCGGTACTGGGCGGCCGCGCGGGCGGCGACCGGGGTCGACGCCGAGGCGCTGTCGGGGGCGACGGTTGGTGCGGTCCTGGACGCTGCTGTCGAGCGGCATCCTGCCCTCGCGCCGGTGGCCGCCATCGCGACGGTGCTCCTCGACGGGCTGGCCAGCGGCCGAGACGCGCCCGTCACGGCGGGGGTCACCCTGGAGGTGCTGCCGCCCTTCGCTGGGGGATGATGCAACGATGATGGGCGTGACCATGGCCGACCCGCCCGAGGAGAACGCGTCGGGCGCGCGTCGGTATGCCGAGCAGGACGCGACGCTGCTGCCCGCCTTCATCGTCCCGTTCACCGTCGTCCTGGCCGGCTTGGTCGCGCTCGGCGCCGGTGGCGGGTATGCCGTGTCCGTGCTGGTCTTCGGGCTGCTCGCGCTCGGGCTCGCGGCAGGCTGGGCGCAGCTGCTCGACGCGCCGACCCCGAACGGGGTGCGAGCGATGCTCGTGCTCGGCGCGCTGCTCGTCACGGGCACCCTCGCCGCGACCGACGGGCCGCAGCGGCTGCAGTGGCTGCCGGTGGCGGTGGCCGTGGGGATCATCGGGGCGTTCCTGCAACAGCTGTTGCGCACCGACGGGCGGGCGCGGCTGACCTTCGGCGTTGCGGCGACGAGCTCGGGTCTGGCCACGATGGCGTCGGGGGCGGCGCTGGTCCCGCTGGCTACCCGCCCGCTGGGCCCAGGACTGGTCTACGTGGCGATGGGGGCGCTCGGCGCCGGGGCGCTGGCCGGCCTGACCTCCCGCTGGCCTCGGGTGGGCGCTCTGGCCGTGCTGGTCGTTCTCGTGGTCGGAGGTGCGGCTGCGGCGGTGCTTGCTGGCGTCGTCGGCATGCGGATGCTCACTGCGGTCGGGCTGGGCATGTTCGTCGCCACGCTGTCCTACTCCGTCCGCCACATCCTCGGGGCCTTGCCCGACCGCGACCCGCTCCCGGCGCAAGCCGCGTCGGCCGCCGCCTCGGTGCTGCTGCCCGGCGTCGTCGTGCTGGCCATGGGTGCCCTCGCCGGCGTCTGACGGCACGGTCGAGCGCTGACGCTGGCTGCGCCTCGCCTTCGTGCCTGCGACTTGCGCGGCCCTTGCGGCCGCTGCGCCCTCGCTCGACTCCTATGGCGCCTCGAGAGGTCAGTTCGCTTGGCCAGTTTCGAGGCCAGTTTGACATGAACAACCGTGACGGACCTCTCGACGGGGCAGGTCAGGATACGCAGCGATGCCGATGTGGTCGTCCTGGGGGCTGGTGAAGGCGAAGTCATCGGCCAGCAGCGCCTCTGCTGTCGCCTGGTCCTGGTCGAGGTATGCCGTCACCATCGCCTGGACGACTGCCTCGTTCGATGGGGTCATGGCACATCATCGCGCCGGCCCTACCCCACCGGCGAGAGGTCAGTTGTTGCAGTTTCAAGGCCGGTTTGACAGCAACTACGGACCTTTCGGCGACTCTGTCATCGACGGCAGCAGACGCGAGGCCGTCAGTAGACGAGGGCCTGGGCGCCGTCGGCGAGGACCTCCTCGACGAGCGCCGCGGCACCGGCGATCCGGGCGCCGGAGAGCAGGTCGCCCGGCTCCAGACCCCGGCGGGCCGCGCACTGGGTGCACACGGTCACGGCCTCGGCGGCGAGCAGCGCGTCGCGCAGGTCCGAGAAGGGGGCCGCGTGCGGCAAAGCCAGCTTCTCGGCATACCCAGGCGTCGCGAGGTAGGTCGCGTCGCCGGTCAGCCACACGCTGACCGGCACCCCACTCGCCAACGCGGTCGCGCGAGACGGTGAGCGCCTGGGACAGCGCCTCGAGCCGTTCGGGGCCGACGGTGACCTTGACGACCAGGGAGCGGCTCATCGGCTCAGACTACGATCGGTAGCGCCCGCGGCGCGCAGGGCTCGGCAGCGGCAAGGAGGGCCATGTTCGTCATCGACCCGGACCTGCCCGAGGCGGTGAGACCGCTGGCCTGGCTCGTCGGCCGCTGGGAAGGCGCCGGCGTCCTTGGCTATCCCACCATCGAGTCCCGGCACTACGGGCAGGAGATCGTCTGCAGCAACGACGGGCGGGGCTTCCTGGAATGGCAGTCCCGGACCTGGCTGCTGGACTCCGACACCGGTGCGAAGATCCGCCCGTCCGCCATCGAGCTGGGGTTCTGGCGCCCGAGCGAGGACAGCTCCGAGGCCGAGCTGCTGCTGGTCCATCCCACCGGGATCCTCGAGCTGTACTACGGCACGATCGAGCCGGCCAAGATCGAGCTGCGCACCGACGGTGTCATGCGCAGCCCGCACGCCAAGGAGTACAACGCCGCGAGCCGCCTCTACGGGCTGGTCAACGGCGATCTGCTCTACACCATGGACATGGCCGCGGTCGGCCAGCCGCTGACCCCACACCTGTCGGCCACCCTCAAACGGGTCGGCTGACCGCCGGCCCGGCACCCGATACACCGCCCGTCGCCTACAGTTGTGCAATGAGCGACCTGGTCGAGGCATTGCGCGCGAGGGGGATGCGCCTGACCGCCCAGCGGCGCCGGATCATCGACGCACTGACCACTCTCGAGCACGGCACGCCCGACGCCATCGCCACCGAGGTCGCCCGCGACGGTGGCCCCACGCTGCCCCTCTCCACGATCTACCGCGGCCTCGAGGCGCTCGAGGACCTCGGGCTGGTCTCGCACACGCACCTGGACCACCGCGCGCCCACCTACCACCTGGCCCGGCACGCCAACCACATCCACCTGGTCTGCCTGAGCTGCCACGTGATCGACGAGCTTCCCGTGCAGGCGGCCGGTGACTTCGTGGCCCGGGTCGAAGCCGAGCGCGGCTTCCGCGCCGACGTCACGCATATGGCGATCCACGGCTGGTGCGCCGACTGTGAGCCGACCCGATGACTGCCTCCGAGCTGCTCGCCTCCCCGGGCGCGGTCGCGGGGGAGGGCCCGGACGCCGGTGTCGCGGCCCACTACGGCGACCCCCTGCGCGAGCAGCGCCTGCTCGTCGAGGGCCTCGCCGCCGTGGACCTCTCGCACCGGGGCGTCGTCACCGTCACCGGCTCGGACCGGCTCACCTGGCTGCACTCGATGACGACCCAGCAGCTGTCGGCGCTGCCGCCGCGGACCTCGGCCGAGTCGCTCGTCCTGAGCCCCAAGGGTCACATCGAGCACGCCCTGCACGTCGTCGACGACGGCGACGACGACGTGGCTCAGCGTGGAGCCGGGCACGGCGCCCGCGCTCATCGCGTGGCTCGACTCGATGCGCTTCATGCTTCGCGTCGAGGTCGCTGACCGGACCGCTGAGTATGCCGTCCTCGGCGAGCCGCACGACGCGGAGTCGGCTCCGGGGGAGCCGCTCGCCTGGCGCGACCCGTGGCCCGGGCTGGTCGGCGACACCACGGCATACGGGCCGGTCGAGGGACACCCCGGACAGGCTTGGCACTGGCGCGAGCTCATCGTGCCGCGCGCGGATCTTGCTGCGGCCGTGGGGGACCGGGCGCTCGCCGGCATCTGGGCACTGGAGGCGCTGCGCGTCGCGGCCTGGCGGCCGCGGCTGGGCTTCGAGACCGACCACCGCACGATCGCCCACGAGGTGGACTGGCTGCGCACGGCCGTGCACCTGCACAAGGGCTGTTACCGCGGCCAGGAGACCGTGGCCCGGGTGCACAACCTCGGGCGCCCCCCGCGGCGGCTGGCCTTCCTGCACCTGGACGGGTCCGGCCACACCCTGCCCGAGCGAGGCAGCGCGGTGCTGGCCGGCGAGCGGCCGGTCGGCTTCCTCACCTCGGTGGCCCGCCACTACGAGGACGGCCCGATCGCCCTCGCTCTGCTCAAGCGCAGCACCCCTGTCGACGCACCGCTGCAGGCCGGGGGGGTTGGCGCCGCGCAGGAACCCATCGTCGCGCCCGTGACCGGGCCGGTTGTACCGGCCCCGCGCCGGCACCGTGAGCCGCATGAGCGGCCCGTCGTCGACCCTCATCACGGTCGCCCCGACCGGAGCCGAGACGGCCAAGGCCGACGTGCCCGCCCTGCCCACGACGCTCGAGGAGCTCGTCGAGACCGCGGTGCGCTGCCAGCGGCGCGGGCGCCTCGGTGATCCACGTCCACGTGCGCGACGCCGACCACCAGCCCACGCTCGACCCGGTCCGGCTCGCCGAGACCGTCGCGGCGGTGCGCGAGTCAACCGACCTGGTCGTCCAGCTGTCGACGGGCGGCAGCGTGCATGACCCGCTGCAGCACCGGCTCACCGTCCTGGACGCCGACCCCGACTCGTGCTCGCTCACCTGCGGCACGGTCAACTTCGGCGACGACGTCTTCCTCAACCCGTGGCGGTTCATGGTCGACCTCTACCGGCTGGCCCAGGAGCGCGAGGTGGTGCCCGAGTTCGAGCTGTTCGACCTCGGCCACGTGCACGCCCTGCGCCGGCTGCTCGACACGTGCGGGCTGCCCTACGGCGGCAAGGTCCACGTCGGCTTCGTCACCGGGGTGCCCGGAGGTATGCCGGGCACCGCCCAGGCGCTGCTCGCCGGAGTGGCGATGCTGCCGCCCGAGGTGACCAGCTGGTCGGCCACCGGAATCGGCCGCACCCACCTGCCGATCGCGGCCGTGGCGCTCGGCGCCGGCGGGCATCTGCGGGTCGGCATGGAGGACAACCTGGTCTACGCCAAGGGTCGGCCGGTCGAGCACAACGCCGAGCTCGTGGCGCGCGCCGCGTCTCTGGCGACGCTGCTGCAGCGACCGGTCATGAGCCCCACCGAGGCTCGAGAGATGCTGGGGGTCAAGGACCGCCGGTGAGCTGGCGGCTCGCCACGCGACTTCGCTGTGTGTCCGGTATGTGACAGTCATCACGCTGTCCTCGGTTTGCATTTTGCTAACTACAGCAAGCATAATGGAGGGGTGGCACCGGCTCTCGTCGATTTGGGGGGCTACCTGCGTGAACAGCGGGTGGCGGCCCGTCTGTCGCTTCGACAGCTGTCGGACCTCGCCGGAATCTCCAACCCGTATCTGTCGCAGATCGAGCGGGGGCTCAAGAAGCCCAGCGCCGAGATCCTGCAGCAGATCGCGCACGGCCTGCAGATGTCAGCGGAGTCGCTGTACGTCAAGGCGGGGATTCTCGAGGAAAGCTCCGACCGCCCGACGACGCCCGGAGTGCTCGACGCCATTGCCGCCGACCCGAACCTGACGCCGAAGCAGCGCGGAGTCCTCACCGAGGTCTACCGAGCCTTCGTCAGCCAGACGTCCGGATCGGCGCGGGCAACCCCGTTCGAGCCAGGCCACTCGGAACCCACGCCTTCGGCTTCCGCGCGAGAAACCTCTCGACGCCCGAGCCGGGGCACATCGCAGAAGAAGGAGACACCATGGCAAGCAGCACTGCCGAAATCACAGCCGACATGAAGAAGATGGCCACCGACGTCTACGTGACGCCCGCTTACTTCGCGGTCGGCCTCACCGACATGGCCGTCGAGAAGATGCGCGACGCCAACCTCTTCGACCCGGTCGAGATGCGCAAGGAGCTCTCGGCCCAGGCGGAGAAGACCGCCAAGGCGGTCCAGCAGGCGCCGGCGATGATCATCAAGCAGGGTCGCAAGTGGGCCGAGCAGGCCCAGGCCGACTACGACGTGCTGGTCGAGCGCGGCGAGCAGGTCGTGGAGCGCCTGCGCAACCAGCAGGCCACCAAGGACTTCGTGGCTCAGCTGGACAACACCGTGTCCATCACCAAGGGCGCGATGACCACCGCTCGCCACGCCGTCGTGGACACCGAGCGGGCCGCCGTCGCGACCCTGAGGACCGGGGTGACCGAGGCCGAGGGCGTCGCCAGCAAGTTCGCCGAGGTGGCGAAGGACGACGTCGAGATCGCCCGCACGTCGGTGCGCGAGGCCACGGCTCGCACCCGAGCCGCCGCCCGCCGCACCTCGGGCGTGGCCAAGTCGGGCGCGAAGAACACCTCCTCGCGCGCCAAGGCCACCGCCACGAGCGCTCGCAAGAGCGCTGCGAAGGCCGCGGACGCCGCGAACGCCGCGGTCGAGCAGGCCGGCTGACCGCACGCGGCCCGATAGACCGGGTGGCCGGTACCCCGGAGGGGTGCCGGCCGCCCGCATGTCCCACCCGCGGTCGCGCCGGGCCGTATGCCGGGCCCGTCGCCGCGCGTTTGGCACACTGGACCACCGTGTCGGCACCCTCCTGGCCGGATCCCGTCGCTCTGTCGCTCCGCCTTGGCGGAGGCGCCCGATCCTCGCGCACGTGGTGCGCTCGGGCGTTGTCGAAAGCGTCCACCACGGGACCGCCGTCGTGACATCGGCCGACGGTGCCGTCACGCAGAGCTGGGGCGACCCGACCGGCCCGATCTTCCCTCGTTCGGCGAGCAAGCCGTTGCAGGCCCTGGCCATGCTCGAAGCCGGGCTCGACGTGCCGCCGCACCTGTTGGCCCTGGCGTGCGCGAGCCACTCCGGAGAGCCGTTCCACCTGGCGGGAGTCCGCGACATCCTGGCTCGAGCGGGCCTGACCGAGGACGCTCTGCAGAACACCCCGGCATACCCCATCGACGAGCACGAGCACGACGCCTTCGTCCGCGCGGCCCGCCCACCCTCCGCCCTCGCCCAGAACTGCTCCGGCAAGCACGCCGCCATGCTCGCCACGACCGTCGCGTCCGGCTGGGACACGCATACCTACCTCGACCCCGGCCACCCGCTTCAGCGCGCGATCACGCGCACCGTCGAGCGGCTCACGGGAGAGCGGGTCCAGGCCGTGGCTGTCGACGGGTGCGGGGCGCCGCTGCACTACCTGCCGATCGTCGGGCTGGCCAGGGCGTTCGGCCGGCTCGCAGCGGCGCCCGACGGCACCGCCGAGGCACGAGTGGCCGACGCGATGCGAACCCATCCGGACCACGTCGGGGGCACCCGCCGCGACGTCACGGCACTCATCCGAGCAGTGCCGGGCCTGGTGGCCAAGGACGGCGCGGCCGGGGTGTATGCCGTCGGGCTGGCTGACGGGCGCGGTGTTGCAGTGAAGATGGCCGACGGCAACCCGCGGGTGAAGCCGCTCGTGCTGGCCGCCGTGCTCCGTCGCCTGGATGTCGGTTCGGAGCGAGATCTGGTCCCGCTTGGAGCACGCGCCCGTGCTCGGCCACGGCGCACCCGTCGGAGCGACGGTCGCGGTGGGAATCTGACGTGCGGGCGGTCGTCCAACGGGTGAGCGAGGCGCGGGTCGAGGTCGACGGCGTTGTTGTCGGAGCCCTGGATCGGCCGGGGCTCGCCGTGCTGCTCGGCGTCACGCATGACGACGGTCCGGCGCAGGTGCACTGGATGGCGCGCAAGATCGCCGAGCTCAAGCTGCTGCCCGACGAGCGCTCAGTCCTGGAGGCGCACGCGCCGGTGCTCGTCGTCAGCCAGTTCACCCTGTATGCCGACGTGCGCAAGGGACGCCGTCCGTCCTGGTCAGCTGCGGCGCCCGGTGAGGTCGCCGAGCCGCTTGTCGAAGCGGTCGTTGCGCAGCTGCGCGAGCGCGGCATACCCGTCGAGACGGGAACGTTCGGCGCCTACATGGCCGTTCACCTGGTGAACGACGGACCAGTGACCCTCGTTCTCGATGCGTGAGCGCGGAGGGCCCGGCCCGGCATACCCTGGGATCCCTCGCGCCCGATGGAAAGGCCATGACGATGCTTGGATCGGCTCAGAGCAGCCTGCTGCTCCTGCTCGGGGTGGCCGCGCTGGCCGCCGAGGTGTACGCCCTGGTCGGCGCCGTCCGGCACCGGCCGGACGCATACGTCGCAGCAGGCAAGCGCACCAAGACCTTCTGGGTGGCCATCCTCGGCGGGGCCGTCGTTGTGGGCTTCATCTCCTTGGGAAACGTGCTGAGCATCTTCGGGATTGCGCCGTTCGTCGCCGCGGCGGTGTACCTCGCGGACGTGCGGCCCGCGCTCGCCAGGGTGACCGGCCGAGGCGGTGGCCGACAGGGGCCCTACGGGCCCTGGTGAGGGCGTTGGACGCGCTCAACGGGCGATTGCCCAACGGAATACGGCAGACTGGGTCGATGCGGCAGACGAGCTTTGAGGACTCCTTCATGATCGAGCGGCCACAGGCGCCGGTTGAGCACCATCGGGACGAGTACGACACTGAGGGGGAGCGCAACCCGGCGGTCGACGTCTTCACGGTCCACCGACCGTGGGGTCAGTTCGAGCAGTTCGTCTCCAACGAGACCGTCACGGTCAAGATCATCACCGTCCAGCCGGGCCATCGGCTCAGCCTGCAGCGGCACATGCACCGCGGCGAGATGTGGCAGGTGCTGGACGGGCCGATCGACATCACCGTCGATGACCGTCAGTGGACGGCTTCGCCGGGCGAGACCGTCTGGGTGCCGCACGGCGCGATCCACCGGATGGGCAACAGCGGGACCGCTCCGGGGCGGCTGCTCGAGGTCGGGTTCGGCTACTTCGACGAGACCGACATCGAGCGCCTCGAGGACGACTACGCCCGCCACCACGAGGGCGCGGCGAAGGCCTGAGCACGGGAGCGTGGCTCGGGTCGGCCCGGGCGAGGCGGTATGCCGAGCGCACTCGGCTCATCTCTTGGCCTGGATCCGTGTACCGACCCCGGGGAGGAACGCTGCTGATGCGGCGGGGCTAACGTGGAAGTGCCTTCTGGGACAGGAGAATCGGGAGTGTCGAAGTCCTGATCGATCCCGAAGCCAGAAGGCGCTGAAAGTCAAACTATCGCACCCGTGGTCCATGGCCAGACCGCTGTTCGACGATGAGCATCTGGTGTCGGACGCCGGCTTGGTCCCGGTGATGGCCCTGGCCGAGCAGGCGGGGCTTTCGGAGCTGGTCGCCGAGCGGGTCGAGCTCGGTGAGACGCGGGTGGTCTCGGCAGGAGTGAACCCGGCCGGGAAGCTGAGTTCGATCATTGCCGGGATGGCCGCGGGCGCGGACAGCATCGACGATCTGCAGGTGATCCGCTCTGGTGGGATGCAGCGGCTGTTCGCCGAGGTGTATGCGCCGGCGACGCTGGGGCAGTTCCTGCGGGAGTTGGCCCACGGGCATTGCTTGCAGCTGGCGTCGGTGGCGCGGGCGCATCTGGTGAACCTGGCCACGCGGACTAACCTGCTGGCCGGGATCGCCGAGCAGGCGTTCATCGACGTCGACTCGCTACTGCGGCCGGTGTACGGGCACGCCAAGCAGGGTGCTAGCTTCGGGCACACCAAGATCGCTGGCAAGCAGGTCCTGCGTAAGGGGCTGTCGCCGTTGGCGAGCACCATCAGCACCCGGTCCGCGGCGCCGGTGATCGCCGGGATCCGGCTGCGGGCCGGCAAGGCCGGCTCGGGTAAGGGCGCGGCGTCGATGGTCCGCGAGGCGATCAGCACCGCCCGTGCCGCCGGGGCAACCGGGCCGATCCTGGTGCGCGGCGACTCGGCCTACGGCAACAGCGCCGTCGTCGGCGCGTGCCTGAAGGCGAAGGTGCGGTTCTCGGTGGTGCTGACCAAGAACCGCAAGGTGGCTGCCGCGATCAGCGCCATCCCCGAGGACGCGTGGACGTCGGTGCAGTGCAGTACCCCGGCGCCGTGCTCGACCCCGACACCGGCAAGCTGCTCTCCGACGCCGAGGTCGCCGAGACGACCTTCACCGCGTTCGCCTCCACGGACCGTCCGGTCACCGCTCGGCTGGTCGTGCGCCGGGTCCGCGACCAGACCAAACTCGATGAGCTCTTCCCCCTCTGGCGCTACCACCCGTTCTTCACCAACAGCACCGAGCCGACCGTGCACCGGCGCTGTCGACCCCGAGGGCGCCGGCGCCGCAGCCGCCCTTCCGAGACCACTCAAGAACTCGAAGGAGCCCTCGGAATCGCCATTCTCGGCAGCATCGCCGCAGCCACCTACCGCACCCAGATGGCCCCCACCCTCGACCGACAGCCACCTGAAGTGGCAACGGCAGCCGGTGACAACCTCGCCGGAGCGCTACAAGGCGCCGCCACCGCGCCACCAGATGTGGTTGCGGCCGCGTCGGCCGCCTCCACCGACGGCATCAAACCTGGCCAGCGGAATCGCCGCAGCGCTCGTCCTGATCGCTGCAGTCACGACCGCCACACTGCTGGGCCGCCGTCCACGCTCCGGGGCGAACTGAATACTCGACGCCGGAGGACGATCGATGAGTGTGGGCGTGACGGCGACGCGCAGGACGGCCGGCGTCGAGCATGCCTTGCTGCACAGTGTCTTGAAGCTGACATCGTGTGAGGTCCTATCGTTGCGCGGTGAGCACCGAATCGTGTCGACCGAGCGCAGCGTCGTGGTCGGTCGGTGATCTGGCTCAGGCGAGCAGGTTGTCGGTGCGGGTGCTTCGGCACTGGGAGGACGTCGGCGTGTTCAGCGCCGACCGGACCCCGAACGGGCACCGGCGGTATGACCCGGCACAGGTTACCCGGCTGTACCGAGCGTTGGCGTTGCGCCGGACCGGCCTGGGCCTGCGACAGATCGCGGCCCTGCTCGACCAGCAGGATCCCGATTCGGCCAGCACCCTGCGTGCGCACGTGGCCGAGCTGGATGCCGACCTGCGTCACCGCAGCGAGCTACGCGACCGGCTCGCTGGAGTGCTCGCACAGCTCGAATACCCAGAGGCGAGCGATGATCGGAATGACGGGTTGCTGATGAAGGTGATCGAGACAATGACGATGTTCGAGCAGTACGTGCACGGCTACCAGCAGCAGGAGAACCGACGGCTGCACGACCAGGCCGGCACGCTGGTCGAGTTGTTGCACGGCGACACCGCCTATCCGCCGGGCGCGACGGTGCTGGAAGTCGGCAGCGGCGTCGGAGCCCAAACGGTCACGCTGGCCTCGCGCAGCCCGGGCGTGGCGCTGACCTGTCTCGATGTGTCGCCCGACTCGCTGGAGCAGGCCCGACGCCGAGTGAAGGCTGCCGGTCACGAGGGGATCGTGTTCGTGCAGGCCGATGTGTTCGATCTTCCGCATCCCACGGGTCCGCTGGCGGCTGGCACATTCGACCACGCGTTCGTGTGCTTCCTGCTCGAACACCTATCCCGCCCGGTCGAGGCGCTGACCCGGCTCCGGTCAATGCTCAAGCCCGGCGGCACAATCACTGTCATCGAGGGCGACCATGGCTCGACCTACTTCCATCCCGACAGCGACGCCGCACGCGACGCGATCGACTGCCAGGTGAGGCTGCAACGTCACGCCGGCGGCGACGCGCTGATCGGACGGCGCCTCTACCCGCTGCTGAGCGAGGCGGGCTACCACACCGTCGCGGTCTCGCCGCGACAGGTCTACGTCGACGCCAGCCGCCCCGACCTCGTCGACGGGTTCATTCGCAAGACGTTCACCGCCATGATCGACGGCGTCCGGCAACCCGCGCTCGCCGCCGGGCTCATCACCGCCGACCGCTTCGAGACCGGCATCCGCGACCTGCTCCGAACAACCGAACTCGACGGCGTGTTCTGCTACACCTTCTTCAAAGCCACCGCGACGGTGTAACCCAATCGAACGCGCTGGCCGGCGTTTGCAGTTGCGGATCGGTCAGCGGGCCGGTCTTGGGCCCGAGCAGATCCCAGCGATTCCCCGACGTCGACGAACACTGCGACCTGCCCAGAGGGCTCGTGCCGCGGCTCGGTGACGAACTCGACCCTCATGTTGCGCATGCGGTCGTGGGCGGCCTTGAAGCTGTCGACCCGCAGGAACAGGCCGACGCGTTCCGCGAACTGACCTCCGACCGCACGCGCTTGCGGCCCGCCATCAGCCTGAGCGAGCAGCAGCGCGCGCTCGTCGCGCCGGGCGGTCGCACGACGACCCACCGCTTCGGCCGGCCGTCGTTGGTCAGGGACGGCGAGTCCTCGACAAGCTCGAAGCCGAGGGCATCGACGAAGAATCGGAGGGCACTGTCGTAGTCCTCGACGATCAAGGCGAACTGCTCGAGGTACATGCTTGCTAGGCAACCACAGCGACTGATGGGCAGCGGGGACGCGCTCGATGGCT
>CAVYKM010000010.1:0-232918 GCA_963769085.1 uncultured Actinomycetota bacterium
CAGGTTGGTCACCTTGAGCAGGCGGGACACCCCGGACACGCTCGGCCGGCCGTCGAAGGCCAGGTAGTCGGGCAGGGTGTGCAGGGCACCCCACTTGCGCTTGTAGTCGACCTGGCTGGCGGCCGGGTACACGCGGGCGCCGTGGTCGGCCAGAAGGTGCACCAGCCGGGTCACGACCGGGCTGGCGCCGGGGAACTCGACGGCCGGGTCGAGGGCGGTGAACGGGGTGAACCCGAAGTGCCACCAAGGCGTTCCGTCGTCGACACAGCGCTGGATGCACTGGCTCACCAGCAGCTCCATGACGCCTGGGGGCGCTCCGTCGCGGCGACGGCTGAGGTCGTGTAGCCAACCAGGTCGTGAGCCGAAGACGGGGCTGAGGCTGACGTACCCGAGGAGGTCGCCGTCCTGACGGGCAACGACGAGGCGGCGCAGGTGAACCGCGGGACCGCCGACTTCGCCGACGAGCATGTGCAGCGGCCGGGTGAACCGGCCCTTGGCGCGCAGCCACTGCGCGTCCAGCGCCTCGATGGCGGTGGTGTCGGCGCCGGACAGCTCACTCGCAGTGGTGAACTCGACCTGCACACCGGCGCGTTGGGCCCTCGAGATCTTGTTTCGAAGGCTGACGAACGGCTTGCCCCGCAGCGTGAACTCGGCCACCGGCAGCGCGTACGAGGCGCCGAGCTGGTTGACGGTGTAGCCGGCAGCGGCGTGGTCGCGGGCATCGCGGTGCTGCAGCTGCACCGCGAGCACCCGGCAACGGTTCTCGTGGGCGAAGACCCGGAACCGCTCGATGAGCGTCGCGCGGGACGTCTCGGGGGCATGCGCACCGCCGACCTGGACCAGCCAGCGGCCCGAGCGCCGGTAGGCGATGAAGCCTGGTATGCCGGGTGCCCGGAACGCGTCGGTGCCCTCGTTGAGTGCGAGCATCGCGCTCGGGTCGTCGGACCACGCAGACAGCGCGCCGATGCGCAGGTCCAGGTCCGTACCGAGGTCAGGCGTGACGGCCTCAGGCGTGCGCATGCTGGGGCTCCTGCCGCTCGTCGGTGCGGGGCGCGCCGCGCCACGGTCCGGCGACGGCATACTGGTTCTGGAACTCGGCGAAGGCGGGGTGGGTGGTCGGTTCGAAGGAGACCCCGAAGGACTTCAGCGCGTTGCCGAAGAGCGAGCGGTCACCCAGCAGGTGGATCGGGACGGCCAGGAACGCCCACTGCCAGCCCCACACAAGGGCCGCGAGGCCAAGCAGCGCGATCCACGTCGCCAGGCTGTGCATGGTGTTGTAGAGGACGTAGTAGGCGCGTGGGATACCACCGCCGCCGCTGCGCCGGTAGGCCAGCATGCCAGGCAGGTAGCCGACGACGTCGATGACGACGAACAGTGCTCCGAACAGCAGCCAGCTGACCTCGCTGCGGTGGATGAGCGTGAGCGTGGCTGCAACGACGAGCAGTCCGGCCCACTCCAGGCGCGCGAGCGCCGCAGTCCGCGCCGTGTAGAAGGTGTTGTGTGAGTCCATCTCGTTCTCTCCTGACTAGGCCACTGCTGCCGCGCGATGCGCATCCGAGGCACGGGCGCCTGTGCCGAGCCCGAGCACCTGGTATGCCGTGGTGAGACGGCCGTCGGGCCGGAGCAGCGGCCGCACCCTTGGGGGGGCCGTGAGGCTCGGGTGGTCGGCCTGGGCGACGCCCACGATCTCGGCCGCGATCCGACCGAGCGTGTCGATGTTGGCTTGTAGCCGGCCGGCGACGCCGCGGCCATCGAGCTGCTCGGGTAGCCGCGCGTTGAGGTCCCAGGCGGTGTCGACCTGCGCACAGTCGAGGAAGGCGTCCTGGACCGGGCCGCGCTCGACGCTGTCCCAGTCGCGGAAGAACTGCTGCATCCGCCGGTTCAGGTCGACCGCGCGGGTGAGATCGCGCCCGGCCCGGGCCAGCACCTGCACCGAGGTCAGGCTCCCGGTGAAGAAGAGCGGGCCGGAGATGGACCAGTAGTAGCAGTAGTCCCACAGGATCTTCACTGGCATGACCTTGGGGTTGCCGAACAGCGGGTACTGGTCCTGGTACAGCGTCAGCCCGGTGGCGAAGAAGGTCTGGTACATCCGCTCGTACAGGCCGGCGGCCACCCGCACGCCGCGGCCCTCCAGCGACCGGCATACCAGGTCGGTGATGAACGTGTTGCTGATCGAGATGAAGTCACTGCCCGGCGAGTAGAACGGGTCGAGGAACATCCCGGCGTCTCCCGTGCAGGCCCACCGGTCGGCAGAGAAGACTCGGTCGCTGCCGTGCGCATACCGCTTGAGCACCTTGAAGTCCTGCAGCGCGGCACCGTCCGCCAGCGCGCCCCGGATCGCTTCGGCGCAGGCCGGCTCGTGCTGGTCCAGCCAGGCCATCGACTTGTCGAACGTGTTGTAGGAGTCCAGCGGGTGCAGCGCCGGGTCGGCGACGATCCCGATGCTGGTCGAGCCGGAGGACAACGGGATCAGCCACACCCAGTAGCCCCGGCCCATGAGGTGGTTGGTGGACAGGTAGCGCGGACCGTCCCCTTGCCCGCGCTGGCGCCACGCCGCACTGTCGCAGAACCTCTCGATGTCCACCGTGGTGTCCACCCGGAACCAGGCGGCGTTGGCCAGGTGGCCGGTCTCGCGGGACAGCCCCAGCTGGTGCCTGAGGATTGCCCGGCGGCCGGACGCGTCGAGCACCCAGCGGCAGCTCGCCGATGCCGGTTCGTCGCCGCAGGTCCAGGCCACTTCGTGGTCGTCGCGTCCGCCCCCCAGGGTGACCCCGGTGACTCGCGCCCCGTCGGCGAAGTCGATGCCCATCTGGCGGGCGTGCTCGCCCAGGTAGTTCTCGAGCACGCCACGGTCGAGCTGGTAGGACGGGGTCGGCAGCGCCGTGCGGTAGCCCATCTCCAGGCCGGCGTGCAACGGCTCGTCGCGCCGGGTACGCCAGAAGAACCGAAGCCCGTTCTTGCGCAGCTGATGGGTGCGGATGTGCTCGGCCAGGCCGAGGACGTCGGTGAAGTAGTGCGCCGAGATCTCCACGGTGGACTCGCCCACCTTGTGCGCGGCCTCGGGGACCGGGTGCGGTCGGCGCTCCAGCACGAGCACGCTGGTGTTGGGGCGGGCCTTCTTGATCTGCAGCGCCAGGGTGAGCCCGGCGAGGCCTCCGCCGAGGACGATGGCGTCGTAGCAGCCGGCGGGGGTGCCGTGGCCTGGGTTGGGGTGGTCGGTCATGGTTGGGCTCCTTCGTGTGATCGGGGCAGGATGCGGGTGAGCAAGGGGTTGGCGGCCATGGTGGTGGCGACCGCCATGAGGACCAGCAGCGCGTAGATCGGCTCGGGGATGGCGCCCAGCCGCAGACCGATGCCGAGGATGACCAGCTCGGTGAGCCCGCGGGTGTTCAGCAGCACCCCGAGGCAGCTCGCCTCACGCCAGGCCAGTCCGGTGGCCCGCCCGGCCAGGGTGACCGCGCCGAGCTTGCCGCCGACGGCGGCCAGCATCACCAGGCCGAAGGCGGCCCATGCGGTGGCCTGGCTGCCGAGCAGGCGCAGGTCGGTGTGCATGCCGCTGACGGCGAAGAACATCGGCAGCAACAGCACCCCGGTGAGGTCGCCGATTCGACGGACCAGCGCCTGGCGGGCTGCCGTCGGGGCCGGCAGCACGACCCCGAACAGGAACGCGCCGAAGATGGCGTGAATGCCGATGAGCGAGGTGGCGGCGGCTGACAGCAGCAGGCCGACGACGACGGCGGCCAGCGCCGCAGGGGTCACCCGCCCGTCGGGCAGCCATCGGGCGACGGCGCGGCGCAGCAGGGGCCGCACCACGCAGAGCATCAGCCCGGCATACCCGGCGGCCATCGCCATCGTGCCGAGTGCGGCGGCGGGGTTCGTCGCCTGGGCCAGGGCCACGACCACCGCGAGCAGGCACCAGGCCGCGACGTCCTCGGCGGCCGCGCAGCTCAGCGCGAGCGTCCCGAGGCGGGTGCCGGCCAGGCCGCGTTCGGCAAGCAGGGCAGCCAGCACCGGCAGGGCGCTGACCGCCATCGCGACGCCCAGGAACAACGCGAAGGGCGTGAACGCGATGCCGGCACCGAATGTCGGGTACAACAGCAGCGCCACCGCGACGCCGAGCGTGAACGGCACGACCAGGCCGACATTGGCCAGCGTCGCCGCCTGGTGACCCTGCCGGCGCACCAGCCGGGTGTCCAGCTCCAGGCCGATCAGGAACATGAACAGCACAAGACCAAGGTCGGCCAGCCCGTCCAGCACCGGCATGACCGCCTGCGGCAGCAGCCACCCGGCCGCAGCCGGTGCCAGGGCACCGAGCACAGTCGGGCCGAGCAGCACGCCACCGACGATCTCGCCGACCACCCGCGGCTGCCCCACTCGTCGGGCGCACCACCCGGACACGCGCGTCACCACGATGACCGCCAGGGCGGCCAGCAGGATTTGCCCGGCGAGGCCGCCGGGTGCGGTCGGGGCGGCGCCGCTGACCGCCGGCGCCGGTTGCTCGCTCGTGTTGCCCGCGGCGAGCAGAAGGTGCACGAGCAGCAGGGCGAGGGCGAGAACCACCAGTTGGGCGAGCAGGACGCCGACGGTTCGCCGCCGGGCCGACGGCACGGTCATCGTCAGCCCGCTCAAGGCCGCCCTCCGCGCTCGGTCCGGGTCGCGGCCACAGGCGTTGGTGGCACCCGGTCTCTCAGCAGGTCTGCGGCCCGCTCGGCGATGGCAATGGTGGGGGCGTTGGTGTTGCCGCCGGGGATCGTCGGCATCACCGAGGCGTCCACGACCCGCAGCCCGGCCAGGCCGTGCACGCGCAGCGACGGGTCGACGACGGCCGTCGGGTCGACCCCCATCCGGCAGGTGCCGACGGGGTGGAACATCGTGGTGGTGGCGGCCCGCAGGTGGGCACGCCGGCCGGCTGCGGAGGTGTCCGCCGGGGCGTGCCGAGTCTGGGCGTGCGGTCGCAGCGCCGGGGTGCCGGCCAGATCGAGCAGCAGCCGCAGCCCGTGGAGCAGCGCTTCGGCGTCGGCAGGCTCGGTGAGGTAACCCGGGTCGATCCGCGGCGGCGCCGCCGGGTCCCCGCTGCGAAGGGTGACCCGGCCGCGGCTGGCCGGCCGCAGCAGGATGGCGCCGAGGGTGACGCCGTGCTCGGTGGGCTTGACGACGTGCGAGTCGCCCACGTCGCCGAGGAACACCGGCCCGAACGTGAGCTGCAGGTCCGGCGCCGACAGCCCGTCCCGGCTGGCGACGAACGCGCCGGCCTGGGCGACGTTGGACGCCAGCGGGCCGGCCCGGCGCACGAGGTAGCGGGCGACGGCGCCCACGGACTGGGCGTCGAGCAGGCTGCCCGCACCGGCCCGGAACGAGGCCGGGACCACCGGGTGGTCAACCAGGCCGTTGCCCACCCCGGGAAGGTCGTGGACAACCGGGATCCCCACCGCCGCAAGCTCGTCGGCCGGCCCGATGCCCGAACGCAGCAGGATGTGTGGCGAGCCGACCGCGCCCGCGCACAGCAGGACCTCGCGGCCAGCGACCGCGCGGTGCTCCCGGCCGCCAGACGCCCAGCGCACCGCCGTCGCCCGCCCGCCTTGCACGTCGATGCCGAGAACGAGCGCGCCGGTGTGCACGGTGAGGTTGGGCCGGCGCATCGCGGGGCGCAGGTATGCCGTGGCGGCGCTCTCCCGCCGGCCCCCGCGCTGGGACACCGGGTAGCGGAACGCGCCGTCCTGCCGTTCGCCGTTCGGGTCGTCGTTCTCAGCCAGCCCCAGCTGCTCGGCGGCGCGCAGGAACGCGTGGGCGGCCGGCAGCACGCCGCGGTTGTGCTCCACCCGCACCGGCCCTCCGAGCCCGTGGTAGGCCCGGTCGCCGTCCGGAGCGTCCTCTGCGCGCTGGAAGTAGGGCAGCAGGTCGGCGTAGGACCAGCCCGATGCACCTGCGGCAGCCCACCCGTCGTAGTCGCTGCGGTGACCCCGGATCCACACCATGTCGTTGAGCGATGAGCTGCCCCCGAGCATGCGTCCACGCGGCCAGTACAGCCGCCGACCGTCCAGCGCGGGCTGCGGCTCGGTTCGGTACCCCCAGTCCCGACGGGTGCCGAACAGCCTGGGGAACAGCAGCGGCACCGTCACCTCGGGCCGCCGCTCGGATGGGCCGGCCTCCAGCAGCAGCACCGAGACGTCTGGGTTCTCGGTCAGCCGTGCGGCCAGCACACAGCCGGCCGACCCAGCGCCGACGACGAGGTAGTCGTACGAGCGGCTCACCGCGGCATACCTGTGAGCAGGACAGAACGGCCCGTCGAAGGGGCGAGAAAGGCTCTCATGCGGACGTGTCCTCCTGTAAGCCGCGGTGCGCGGCCATCCACCAAGGGGCATGGCCGAGCCGGGGGACGGCTGAGTGCGGTGGTCTCGGTGCGGTTGGCGGCTCTGCTGGTGTCGGCTGAAAGCCGCTGCGCCAGAACCTGGTTGGTGCGCCGCTTAGCTATTGCGAAGGTCGTGTCGGACTCGGTGATGCGGACAACAACAGAGAGTCTCGAGTCGCTCGACAGATACCCGGCGCCCGGCGCAGCCTTGGCACGACCTCGGGCTGGGGCCGATCGGGTCGTCGCCACCCCAGAACTGTTCGAAACAACATCCACATAGGACTTGTGTTCAGTCAGACTACGAGTAGAATAGGCCACATGTTCGAGGGCGTGTGTGGGCCGACGGTGGCCGCGGTGCAGGCCGCGGACCCGTTCGCGCTGGCCGCTGCTCTGGCGAGGGTGACCCAGGATGAGCTGGGCGCGATGAGCGCCGATGAGGCCGAGTGTGTGGTCGCGGCGACCCAGCGGATGCTCAACGCGGTGACCGCTCGCCAGAGTGTGGCGTTCACTCGGTGCACCGAGCACGTGCTCGATCGCGCGGGACGCCGAGCGGGCGGCCCGGTACGCGACTGGGGCGCCGGCTGCCGGTGGGGGAACCCACCCCGGTGCAGGAGGCCGCCGCGGGGTTGGCGCCGATCCTGCGGATCGCGCCGCGCACCATGGTCGACCCGGATCCACACCGCGCAGACCCTCAGTGGGTTGCCGCGCACCGCCGCGATGGCCTGGGCCGGGGACCTGGAGCCGTACCGGGCCAGCGTGATCACCCGGGCCGCCCGCGAGGTCGGGCATGAGCAGCTGAGCGAGTTCGAGGCGCGGCTGCACCACGGCGACATCGCCGATCTGCCCGGCTCGCGGGTGAAGACCCGGGCGAGCCTGATCGCCGCCCGGCTCGCCCCCGACCCCGACCCGCCGACCCCGACCAGGCAGCGCGCAGCCGGCGAGCGCGGCGCACCGGGAGGTGCGGGTCGGTCCCGCCGATCAGGCCGGGTTGACCCACTGGGATGCGCTGCTGCCCACCGACGCGTCGGTGTCGATGTGGGCCGCGATGGAAACCCTGGCCGCGCAGTACCGGGCCGACAACCCGGAGCTGACCGTGGCCCAGTCCCGCGCCGACGCCTTGATCGACCTGGTCCTCTCCGACGTGCAGGTGAGCACCACCGCCACCCTGATCATCCCCACCGCCTCAGCCCCCACCGCCGAATCCGACCCAGCCGCCGACCCGGGCCAGGACGACCCGCACCATGCCTGATGCGTCTGGCACCACGACGCCACGCCAGAGCGATGAGCCGACCGGGCCTGCGGACGGCGGACCAAGCGTCACGACCAGCGACCCGGATCCCGAGCCGGCCGAGCATCGGCCGGGTCGTCGCCGGCGGCTGACCCCGCCGCCGTGTGACTGCGCCAGCCGGTCCCGGTCCTGGGTCGACCTGCTGGCAGCGCTCGACCGTCCGGGTGTGGTGCTTGCTGGGCCGTGGGCGGGCGACCTGCCCGACCCGCCGGTCCAACGACGGTACGCGACCGCGGTGCAGCAGGCGATCGAGGTGGACGCCAACCCGCACCTGGCCCGCGACTGGCACGGGCGGGTCTGGTTCGTGCCCAAACCGGTCACCAGCCCCCCGGTCGGCCTACTGCTGCCGGCGCAGGTGAACGCGATCCTGGCCGACCCGGACACCATCATCCGCCTCGGGCACAGCCAACCCGCACACCGGCGCCGTCGACAGCTCGAGCGAGCAGACCTACCGGCCCGGGGCCAAGCTGGCCCGGCTGGTGCGCGCCCGGGATGGCACCTGCCGCTACCCGGGCTGCGCCACCCCCGCGCAACGGTGCGACCTGGACCACGTCATCGCCTACCCGCACGGTCCCACGACGGCGGCCAACCTGCAGAGTCTCTGCCGGACGCATCACGGGTTCAAACACCACGGCGGCTGGACCGTCACCATGACCCCCGACGGCGTGTGCACCTGGACCGCCCCCAACGGACGCAGCCACACCACCCACCCCCACAACCTGCACGACGACGCCGCCTAACCGGTCCTCGCCGGTGAGCGCCGGGTTAGCGAAGCCGCACCGTTGCTGTCTCATCCGGCAGCGCGAAGGAAATCGCGCCCGCCTCCATGACCACGGCTGTCGGCCATTCGTCGGCTGCGGCACCCGGCTGCCGTGCCTGCCGGGGCCGCAGGCTGGGATGCCACCAGTTCCAGTGCCCCATGAGCCGCATCGAGGCCGGGACGAGAACCAGCCGTACGAGCGTGGCGTCCAGGACGATGGCGACCGCCATCCCCAGCCCGAGCTCCTGCACCGGCAGGACGCTCGCGAGCGCGAAGGCGGCGAAGACCGCCACCATGAGCACGGCGGCACCGGAGATCAGCGGCGCCGTGAGAGCCAGGCCCCGAGCGACTGCGACCCGGTCGTCACCGGTCTTCAGCCACTCCTCACGCACCCGGCTGAGCAGGAACACCTCGTAGTCCGTGCTCAGGCTGAACAGCAGGGTGAGCAGCAGCACTGGGACGAAGTTGGTCACGTGCCCACTCGTCTCGAAGCCGAGCAACCGCGCTCCGAGGCCGTGCTGGAACACGACGACGAGAACCCCGTAGGTCGCGGCAACGGACGCGACGTTCATGGCAATCGCTTTGAGCGGCAGGAATACTGACCGGAAGGTCAGCAGCAGCAGGACGTAGATGACGACGAGCATGGTGACGAAGACGAACGGCAGCCCGTCGGCGATCGCCTGGTTGCTGTCGACGCCCTCAGCGCTCTCGCCGCCGACGAAGACCCGGACCCCGTCCTTGCGCAGCCCCTCGACCTCGGATCGGGCGTCGGCGACGAGGGCGCGAACAGCGGGGGTGGCGGCCGTGTCGTCGGGGACGACCTCGATGACCATGGTGCGCCCGTCTGCGGACAGGTAGTGGCCCACTGCGGCGGCCAGCGCAGGCGGCAGCGCTACCCGGCCCTGCGCGCTGAGCGCGGAGAACGGGTCGGCGACGCCCGCTGTGCCCAGCACGGACATCGCCGACTCGACCCGTGCGGTGCCCGGAAGGGCGCCCAGCCGCTGCGGCAGGGTGAGCAGGTCGCGGCCGGCCGGGTCGGTTGCCAGCGGCCGGTCAAGCTGCACGACGACGTTGACCGGGGAAGCGGCCCCTGGCCCGAAATCCGTTCGCACCGTGTCGAACCCGGCCCGGGTCGTGGCCTCGGTGGGGACGATGCGCGCGTCGGGTGTGAACGTCGACAGCTGGGTGGCGGGAAGAGCCAGCAGGCCGAGGATGCCCACCCCGGCGAGCAGGGCGACGGCAGGGCGGCGCATGACAGTCGCGGCCCAGCGCTCCCAGCGCTTGGCGCCGGCTTCGGTATGCCGGTGCCGCCCCGGCCTGCGGGTGACGCGGTGGCCGACGAGTGCCAGCAGCGCCGGCAGGACGACGAGGTTGACGAGCAGGGCGACCGAGATGACGACCACCCCCCCCAGCGCGAGAGACCGGATCACCGGCAGGTCGACGAGGAACAGCGTGCAGATCGCCAGCACGACGGTCGCGCCGGAGGCCAGCACGGTGTGCCCGGACGTCCGCAGCGCGGAGGTGAGGGCGGCATCCTGGGACTCGCCGTTCTCGACCTGCTCGCGGTATCGGGAGATGATGAACAGCGAGTAGTCCACTGCCACACCGAGCCCGAGCATCGTCGCGGCGTTCTGGACGAAGATCGACAGCTCGACGAACCGCGCGAGCACCGACAGGACCCCCAGCGTCCAGACGACGGACGTGATCGCGACGAGCAGCGACAGCCCGGCCGCCACCCAGCCGCGGTAGATCCACAGCATGATGCCCAGCAGCAGCGGCAGGGCGAGCAGCTCGGCGCGAAGCAGGCCGTGCTCGGAGAGCACGTTGATCTCACCCCAGAGCGACGCCGGGCCCACGAGGGATACCAGCAGCCCTTGTCCGGCGAAGTGCTCGTCGATGCTCGCCTGGATGCCGTGGACCTCGCGCCGTGCGTCTCCGTCGGATAGATCCAGTCCCAGCGTCGTCACCGCGGTGCGCCCGCTCGCGCCAACGAAGGGCGCCCGCTGCTGGCCGTCGCTGGTGGCCCAGCCGTACGCGCTGGCCACGTGCAGTCCGGGCAGCTTGGCCACATAGGCGTACGCCTCGGCAGCGCGCCTCGAGAACTCCGGGTCGATGGCGGTATGCCGGTCGTCGCGGGTCACGAGGGTGATCGTCGTCTGGCCGCGGCCAACGAAACCCGCTTGGGTGGCCGCGACGGCGTTGCTGGACTGCGACCCCTCGGCATACCATCCGCCGCCGCTGAGCTGGCTGGTCAGCCCGAGCGCGCCGACCGCGGCGAGCGCCAGCATGGCGACCCAGCCGGTGACGACGGCGCGTCGTGACTGGACCAGCCGGCCCGCCCACGGGGCGAGCCGGTCCGGCCGACGACGCCGCACGGGAGAGCCGGTGCTCGTCATCGGGGCACCTGGGTGGCCAGGTAGCGGCGCACGGCGGGGGAGAGCACCGGGTGGGTTAGTGCCCATGGCCGGGCCGGTCGCCACAGCAGGGCGGGATCGGTCTGGGGCGTGGCTGAAGCGCTGGGGTAGGGGGTGGCGCGCGACCCGGCAGGGACCCGGACGCGCCCCCGACCGGCCGGATGGGAGAGCACCGTGTCGGCGAGCCGGGCTCCGGCGGCCACGGTCGCGGCCAGGCCGTGTCCGTTCCAGCCACCGGCATACCAGACCTCCCCGGGCAGGGGGGCGCGACCGAGCACCGGAAGGCCGTCGGCCGTGACCGTGATGCGCCCGCTCCACCGGTGCGTCACGGCAACCTCACGCAGGGCAGGGTGGGTGTGGTCCAGCCAGGTGCGCTGCCAGGTCCAGGCCGCCACCCGGCGCCGCGCCAACGCGGTGGCGCTCAGCCCGCGCCACGCGGTTGCCGGGCCGCCGCCGATGATCAGCCGTCCGTCCGGCGTGATGCGCCGGTACGCGCCCAACGGGGTTGCGGCCAGGACCTGCGCGGCTGCGGGCCCACCGAGAGCCGCCAGCAGCCCGGCAGGCAGGACCGCGGTCGCCGAGGCACAGACCTCGAGCTCAAGCAGGCCAGGTGTCGGCAGAGCCAGGCCGGGAGCTGCCGCGTCGACGGTGAGGATCACGGCGCGGGCCACGATGTCACCGCTGGCCGTCTCCAGCCGGGTGCGCCGGCCCGGTTGGCCAACAAGCTGGTGGACCGTCGTGCCGTCGAGCAGACGGACGCCGAGCCCCTTTGCGGCGGAGGCGATTGCGCGGGTGAGCGCGGCAGGGTCGACGCCAGCAGCGGTCCGGTAGTGCAGGGCCGGGGCGTCGGCCCGGGCCGGCAAGGCCCGGCCGTGAACGGGCACGAGTGGGACGTCGAGGCCAAGGTCGAGGTAGGCCTTCGCGCGGCGGCGGACCGCCGCCTCTCCTGCGGGGGTGAACCCGGTCACCAGCTGGCCGTCGCATGGGCTGAGCGCTTCCGGCGCGTAGCGCCCGGCAAGGTCGATGACGTCGCGGACCGCCTGCTCGCTGCGCTGGAAGAGGACTCGGGCCCCGAAGTCGCCGAACCGCCGTCGGGCCACGTCGATCGGCGGGCCAATGCGGGGGCCGAGCAGCCCGGTGCCTCGCCCGCTCGCCCCACCGCCGGCGCACAGTGCGTCGAGCAGGCACACGCGAAGGTCGGGTCGGCGCTGGGCGAGCCGCAGGGCGGTGGCGCTGCCGGCCAGGCCGGCGCCGACGATGACCACGTCGAACTCGCGATCGGCACGCCGGGGGAGCCGGGCTGCTGCAGCGGGGGTGTCGGCGGCCGAGGGGGCGACGGGGGCCGGGAGGCCCCAGCACGGCATACCGGCGACATCGGCGCCACCCGCGCGTTGCCTGTGGTCAGCAGCCAGGAGCACAGGCCCGCCTTCCGATCGCGTCGAGCATGACCGAGCCGATGGTGCGCGGGTCGCGCGCGGCGTAGGCCTGCCCGCCCGTGACCTGGGTGATCTGCTGCAGCGCGGCGAGATCACCAGACGGCCCGTAGGCGATCGCGAAGACCGGCACCGGCTTGGTCGGGTCGTTCTCCTGGTGCAGGGTCGCCAGTAGCCCGGGCAGGTCGATGCCGCCTTGCGGATCCTCGTTGGCGCCGTCGGTGATGAGCACCACCGAGCTGACCCGCTGCGGGTCCCACTCCTTGCGCGCCTCGCGGACGGCGGCCAGGACGGTGTCGTAGAGGCCGGTCCAGCCGTCGGTCACCTTGACGCTCGCCAGCCCCTGCGCCAGTCGCTGGCGCCCGTTGCTGCCGTCGACGGTCCGGCCCAGCGTCACCATCGGCACGACCTGTCGATAGTCGGTCGTCGGAGTGAGGTTGGTGGAGAAGGTCCACAGGCCGGCGACGGTGTCATCGGGGTAGACGGCGAGGCCGTTGACCGCCGCTTGCAGGGCGAGGTCGAGCCGGGTGGCCCCCCGGGCCTCCGGAACCGGCGTGCCCATCGAGCCGGACACGTCGAGCACCGCGAGCAGCTTGGAGCCTCGGGTGATGCTCGTCAGGGTGCGTGACGCGGCGCTGACACCAGCGGCGTCGGGGCTCGCGCCGGAGCCGGGCTGGTTCGGGTCGACTCCGGGCTGGCCGGTCAGGCCCGAGCCCGCCGCTCCCTCGCCGTCGCGGAAACCGGCCTGGGCCAGCTGCTCCCGGCTCTGCGCAGACTGCAGCCGCGTGAGCAGCTCGCCAGCCTGTGCCCGCCTCGCAGGGTCTGTGGTCAGCACGACGAACGGGTAGTCCGCGGGCACCGCGGACTTCGGGTATGCCGCGACGAACCGGGCAGCGGGGAACAGTGCGTTGTGCGCGGCGACCTCCTGCTCGGTTGCGGGAACGGCCAGCCCCGAGGTCGCGGCCTGCGCGAGGCTGTCGGGACCGGAGGTCGTTCCGAGGTCTCGCTTGCTGCCTCTGATGACCTGGGTGAGGGCCGCGGCGGCGTCCGGCCGTCCGGACACGGCACCCTGCAGCCCGATCACGGCGGCAACCGTGCCGGCGGACGCTTGCGGGTCGGGCAGCACCCACTGCACCGGGCCGGCGGCCTGGCCGGCGGCCGGGACGAGCTGGGCCATGGTCAGCGTCGCCCCCGAGGGGTTGAGCGCTGCGGCCAGCGGACCCGGGACGGCGAGCACGAAGTCCGAGCGGGCCAGCGACGGGTTGTCCTTGGGGACGTCGACCTTGGCGGAGCCAGCCAGCTGGGCGGTCCAGATCGAGGAGTCCGGCACCCACACATCAGGGGCGGTGCCCCCGCCGCGCAGCGCCGCCGCAGTCTCCGCGGGCTCCACGGGCGTGACAGCGGCAGCGGGGCAGCCGGCTGGCACCGAGCCGGCGGCGTCGTCGCCCCGACCGGCGGCAGCCGTGACGGCTGGAGCGATCTCCGGGGCGGCGGCCACCTGCAGTGGCCGGCTGCCCGACGGGCACGCTGCAGAAGGGGTCTGCGAGCTTGCCCGGCTCACCGCGGCCGCCACGGCCACGGCAGCGAGCAGGCCCACAGCGGTCGCGGCGACCAGGGTGGTGCGCGTCGGGCGGCGTCGGTGGGTGGGGGACGAGTCGACGCGGTGCCTTGGGGCGTGGGCGCTCAATGTGGACTCCTCACGAGGGCCCGCCGCTTGGGCGCGCGGCGGTGATGTGAAGTGGAGTCGGACAGTGGCCCGCTGGATACGACCGAGGAGCAGTCGCTTACTTTGGGCCGCAGGTAGCGCGGCGCACGCGCGCCGTCCGCATTGGGAGGGGACGGCGCGCGCTAGCGCCTCAACCGTCGGGGGAAACGGGAGGCGACAAGTGGGCTAGGAGGCGAGAAGCGGCGCGGGCGCGGGTGCGGCCACGGTGTGCACGCAGTATGCCGGTGCCGCGCGGTCGACGCCGCACACTCGGCATACATGGTGGATCAAGGGGACCCGTCCCTCGTCGGGGGCGGGAAACCACGGACCGAACCGGTGCCCGGCAGCGGCACACCGGCGGCGCTGGGCACAGGCCGGGCAGTAGTGCCGGGGTCCTTCGGACTCCCAGCCCGGCAGCTCGTCGCGGGGAATGGCCGTACTGGGCCAGACTCCGATCGCCTGGTCGCCCCGAGCGGCTGCCGCGTAGCAGTCGTCACAACGGACCGTGACCCCCAAGACCATCTGGTAGCTCATGACATCTCCCCCCGGCACAACCCCTGCACTGTAGATCAGGCGGGCACCGCTTCGCGGTGGGTTCCGGCAGAAACCCTCTGGCAGTGCCGCAGCTTGCACACGAGGTCGGCGACGTCGGAGACGGGCTCGCGCTCGCCAGTGTCGCGAACGAGCGAGAGATGACGCTCGGCATCGAGCTGGACGTATGTCGTGGGCGAGAAGGCCTGCGCGCTGACCGCGAGGACACCCACCTCACAGTCCCAGGACGTGCGCGGCATCCGCACGATCCAGCCGAGGGCCAGCAGCTGGCTGGCGAGCGCGTCGAGCGCCTCGAAGAGTGAGATCGTCGGCGAATGGAACGCGACACTCGTCGCGAGGCTCAGCCGCGGGCGTCCGCGACGCCCCAAGGTGGTGCTGCTCATGTCACTCACGATGTCCTCCCGAGGAGAGTGATCTGGCCCACTCGCTTGTTATTCGTTGCTACCCCTAAGGAGACCGAAAATGCCCGCTAGATGCAGGCGTGTCGCGAAATTGTCTCGGGTCATTTCTCGGACGGTCAGATGTGACTACTCGCTGACTACCCGCCGGGCCGGACGCACCACCCCAGGTACCGGCCAACCCTCTCCCACGGGAGTGTCCGAGCGGGCCGCGCCCGGGCTGGGCTGGTCGGCCGGCATGCGAAGCCACCTACATTGGTGGTATGCCGGGGCTGCCGCTCTTCCCGCTTGGCACCGTGTTGTTCCCAGGTGCCCAGCTGCCGCTGCAGGTGTTCGAGCCGAGGTACCTCGCCCTCGTGCGCGACCTGCAGGACCGCCCGCAGCAGGAGCGGGTGTTCGGGGTCGTCGCGATCCGCAGCGGGCACGAGGTCGGGCCCGGTGCCGCACGGGAGCTGTTCGACACGGGAACGAGCGCCCGCATCGACGCGGTCGCCGTGCTGACGAGCCCCCCGTCGCGGGTCCAACTGCTCACGACGGGCGTGCGCCGGTTTCACCTGGACGGGATCGACGAGTCGGCGGGGACGCCCTACCTCACCGGACAGGTGAGCTGGCTCGACGAGGCCCAGGTCACCCACGCCGACCGTGACCTGGCCGCAACCCTGCTCGCCGAGGTGACGGCATACCGTGCCGTGTTGGGCGCCCCGGCTCTCGACACGGCGGGCCTGCGGGCAGACGTGGACCCGGGGGCTGCCGGCTTCGTCGCCGTCGACGCGGTCGCGCTCGGGCTGGCCGACCGGCAACGAGTCCTGGACGCGCCGGATGTCACGAGCCGGCTGCGGGTCGCGCTTGCCTTGGTGCGGCGCGAACGAGCCCTGGTCGGGCGGCTGGGCAGCGTCCCGCAGCCACCGGATCTGGGCGCACTCGGGCTGAACTAAACTAAGGCCGAAGCCAGGCAGAATGGGCGCATGAGCCGGCAGCTGGTCTCCTCGGGGTCGCCCTACGAGCCGCGGGTCGGCTACTCCCGCGCGGTCCGGGTGGGTGACGTCGTCGCGGTGTCGGGGACGGCGCCGATCGGCGCCGACGGCCGGGTGGTCGGTGCGGGCGACCTTTACCAGCAGACCGCGCGCTGCCTCGACCTCATCCAGGTGGCCCTGGACGAGGTCGGGGTAGGGATGGACGCCGTTGTGCGGACCAGGGTGATGCTCACGGACATCTCCCGGTGGGAGGAGGCGGCGCGGGCCCATGGCGACCGGTTCGCCGACGTCCGGCCGGCCTGCACCTTCGTCGAGGTGTCCCGGTTCATCGAGCCGGAGTGGCTGGTCGAGCTGGAGGCCGACGCCGTCGTCTCGCACGGCTGAGAGCGGTTGTGGTCACCGAGCGAGGTAGCCGCCTACCTTGCGCCGGGGCGGGATGACGGGGATCTGCAGATAGCTGTCGTAGTCCCCGCCGGTGTGCACGACGTGCCGACCGCTGTTGTCCGTCTCCCAGCTGAGCGGCTCGAACCAGTCGCCGCGGATGTAGCGCCCGGCGATCTCCAGGCGCAGCCGTTCACCCTGGTGCCAGACGCGGGAGCTGGCGACGATCTCGATGTCGACCGGCACGACCTGCCCGGGCCGCAGCTTCTCCTCGGCGACGTGCGACTGCACCGGGTTGAACTCGGTCGACAACGCGGGGTCCAGGGCACGGTGCGAGACGCGCATCTTGCCCCACGCTCCGGGGTGGGGCTGGCCGAGGATGCTCCACGGCACCAAGCCGCCGTCGGCGTCGGCCTTCTTCACGGTGACGAACAGGTCCATGTCGTCGTGGCCGTCGGCTTCCACCCACAGGTGCAGCAGCAGGTACCCGCTGAGCTCGGTCTCGTCGGTGAACTCCAGGTCGAACACGAGCGCCTCGGTCTGCGGATCGTATGAGGCTGATGCGCTTGCCGAGGGTGGGTTCTCGACCAGGGCCCGGACCTTGGTGTCGAGGTAGATCCTGCGGTACTCGGTGCGCTCGATGGGGAAGGCGGTCTCTGGCCGGCTGGTCTGGTAGTCCACGTCGTAGGCGTCCATGACGTCCAGCTGCACCCGTGGTGTCAGCTCCCACCCGTTGTGGATGTCCCGCAGGTACCGGTCGAAGAAGGCCGTCAGGTCAGCGACGCTCTCCCTGACGTAGAAGACCGGCCACTCGTGCTCGCGGTAGCAGCGCAGCCACTTGTCCGGAGAGGCGATCCGCCGCCAGGCGTTCATCGTGCCGCGCAGGTGGATGTGGCTCCACCCCACGGCGACGTATGCCGGCACCGTGACCTTCGTGAAGTCGGGGATCTTGGACTGCCAGTACGGGTGCATCAGCGGGTAGCGCAGCGCGTTGGCGACCAGGTCGTCCACCAGCCCCTGCCCGCTGAGCGACCCGACGATGAACTCGTTGAAGGTGAGCGCCGGGATGCCGCCCTCCAGCAGCAGGTCCCGGTACATGTCGCTGCTGGCCTCCCACGGCGCGATCGCGGCCAGGTGCGGGGGTTGTTGGGCGGCGATGCGCAGCTGGGTCATCGCCACCATCGAGTTGCCGGCCATGCCGACCTTGCCGGTGCACCACGGCCGGCTGGCGACCCACTCGACGAAGTCGTAGCCGTCCTGGGCGTCCTGCGGGCCGAACAGCTCGATGTCGCCCTCGGAGTAGCCGACCCCACGCGGGTCGACGTTCGCCACGGCATACCCGATGCGGCACCAGTATGCCGGATCGGCCGACTCGAACTTGGCCATCGTCGAGACGGTGCCGAGCGGCACCCCGGGGATCACCCACTGCGACATGGCGTCGCCGGGCCGCTTGCCGTAGGCGCTCCACGAGACGATGACCGGGACCGGGCCGGAGTCCTTGGGCCGGTAGATGTCGCAGTAGATCGTCGTCCCGTCGCGCAGCGTGACGGCGACGTCCTGCTCGCAGACGATGTCCGCAGCGGCGTCGTAGACGCGCTGGTTGAACGGGGCGATGAAGCCGTGCGCCGTCGCGGCGAGCCCACCGAGCTGCGACAGGTCGAGGTCCGGCGGCACCGGCCCCGGCCGGTTCGCCTCCCGGTACACGACCGGGAAGGTCTGGCCGCCGACGGTGATCTCCTTGTCGCTGCGGACCGGTTCGGGGCGTGGCGGCGGCCCGGTCATCACCAGTCCTGCTGAACGCCGGCGAGGGTCCAGTGCTTGTGCACCAGGGCCTGGTTCTCGACCTCGTCGGCGACGGCGAGCGCCAGGTCGGGTACCGAGATGCCCGACGGTATGCCGTCCTTGAAGATCATGAAGTCCACGCCCAGCTCGTAGCTGCCGGTGCCCTCGCCGGGCCGGTAGCGCCACGGCGGCGAGAGGAAGCTCCACCGGAAGTCAGTGCGTCCTTCGAACAGGTCGAGGGCGATGCGGCAGCCTTCCAGCAGCGGGACCTGCGTCCAGTCCTTGACCGCCGCCTCCAGCTGTGGGTCGCTCTCGCCCGGCTTGATGACGCCCTGCTCCTTGCGCTCGGCCGCCTCGATGAAGAACGCGCCAGGGGGGCCGATGATGTCGGCGAGCCAGCGCAGGTGCACCGGCGGGTGAGTGCCGAAGTACCACGTGGGGAAGCGCGGGTCGTCGAACATCTGCACGCCAGGCTTGACGAAGAGGCTCGCCGCGCCGCCGATGTAGATCAGGTACTGGCCGTTGGTTTCCTTGAACGCCTTGATGATCCGGCGGGTCCCTTCGGCCTGGCGGTAGTAGACGCCCATGTCGACGTCGTGGCCACCGGAGAACATCGAGACGACGACATCGTGGCCGGCCAGCTGGCCGGCCAGTCGCGAGCCATCCCAGATGTCGCCGACTTGGCTGGTAAGGCCCGTCTTTGAGGGGACCTGGTCAGCGGTCCGGGCGATCCCGGTCACCTCGTGCCCCCTGCCGAGCAGCACGTCGGTGAGGGCGCGCCCGCCCATGCCGGTGTGTCCGATGACCGCAACCTTCATGTTCGTCCGCTCCCGTCCGCGTGCACGCAAACCTAGGCCGGGCCGGCATGAGCCAGCCCGGCCCAGCCTGGCCGACGGCCCGCCGGTTTGGAAATAGCCGTCCGTGAGATCAGCTATCAGCCGGGACGATAGACGCTCATCCGGTGTCGCTGCTGGCGAGACGTCATCAGGAGATGTCGCGTGGCGCCGGGAGAAACACAGGGCGTCCCTCCACGTTGATTGAGGTCCCCTTCTGCAGCCCCTCCCAATACTGCGTGGCCGACGTTCCGGGGCCAACCCTTGCCGCGATCTCCCCAGTGACGGTTGCAGCCGCGAATGAGGTGCCACTCCAGGTACCGAAGAGCACGTCACCACGGCCCGGCAGCGGTGCCACCGTGCTGAAGACGTCGACACCCGGGGCAACAGCGTTGACCCATGTCGCGTCTGGACTGAACTCAGCCCGTCGGAACTGCGCATCGAGCGCACCAACAGCGACCACCGAGTCCATTGCGGCAGGCCACGTCGGCCGGGGCGTCTCATTCGGCGCGCCATGATTGCCGGCGGCCGCGACAACGAGGCAGTGCGGGCCGAGCGCGTTGACAGCTGCAGTCAGCACCATCGGAGCCTGGTTGTCGTCCGTCACACACCCCAGCGATAGGTTCACGACCGCGGGTGAGCTCGAGGCCAGGTCGGCGATCGCCCGGGCGACAGACCAGCTGTCGGAGGTCGCGTCCAGCCCCAAACCACGACGTAACACGACAGTGGCTCCTGGAGCTTGCCGCAGGATCATCCCGACCACGAAGGTGCTGTGGTCAAGGCTCGGCGGCAGCTGCCCATTGAGGTTAGGCGGCAGAAGCGCATCCGCCGTCGTAAGGTATCCGCCGGCCAACCACTGGTTCTCGCCCAGCGGGGTATCGACGACCCCGATGTGCACCCCTGCGCCGGGTTGCGCCTTGCGCCGCTGGACGACCCGACGAACGGTCGCGGGAGCCGACCCTTTGCCGCCGCCTTGGATGACGTAGTCGGGCTGCGGCAGTGGCCTTGGCGCGCCGCCGCCGCCTTGGATGACGTAGTCGGGCTGTGGCACTGGCCCTGGCGTAGCGCCGCCGCCTTGGATGACGTAGTCGGGCTGTGGCACTGGCCCTGGCGCGCCGCCGCCTTGGATGACATAAGACCCGGTCGGGCGCGACACCAGGCGGTTCTTGCCGATCCCAGGCACCCACCCGTTGAAGCGCCGCTGGAACGCATAGCGTAAGCACCGGATGAGGACGTCGATGTCGCTCGACGCGTATCCCGCATCACGGGCGCCGTCGGTTGCCCGCTCGACCCAGTCGCCGTGCTCTCCTCGCAGGTGAGCGACTGCTTGGTCCGCCTTCACAGGCACTCGCCGAAGAGCCAGGCGGGTGTCGACCTTCGGCCCTGTGACCTGTTCGTCGTACTCGCGGTCGTCGGTCAGTGGGGCAGCATTCCACTGGATGAGCTGCTCGAGAACGACACGGTCATACGCCAGGGCGACCACCAGCTCGTCGACACGGTAAGACGCGCCTGGCGAGGCCTCGAAGAAGGGAGGGGGCTGTGTGTGTGTATTCATTGGCATGCCGATCTGCCTGCAGGAAACGCGTCCTTCTGTCGGAACGTCTCCTGGCGCGGGAAAATACAGTCGACATGTTGGCCCGCATGGCGAGTTTTGTCCGCAGAATCCAGACTTTTAGCAGGCTCCCTGGGAGCAGTCAGCCCAGGTGCCGAGCCACCCCGAGCGCTGAGCGGGAGGCAATGAAGGGGTAGGGATGGGACGAATAGGACCCCTACACTGACGTGAGTGGCGATGAGCGGCGCTCTACAACAGGCTCGGGATGCGCTGCGCCTGGTCGACATCGACCCCGTTGAGTCCATCGCGCTGGCTCGGGAGGCAGGTCTGGTGGCGCGCCAGGGCGGCCAGTTTGACGCGGCCAGCGCCGCCGAACGGGCCCTCGGGTTGGCCGCCATTCACATGAAGGACCTTGGGACAGCCACCGGACATCTGCGCGAGGCCATTTCCCTTGGACGGCGCGCGCGTTCGTCTCGGCTCGTGGCCGAGGCTCGGATGACTCTGGCCTTTGCGCTGAATCGTCAGGGGCGGGCTCGCGCTGCACTCACTGAGATCAGTGCGGCTCTGGATGCGCTGGATGCGGTGGGCCATGCCGAAGGACTCGCCCAGCGGGGCGCCATCCTGCAGCAGCTGGGTCGTTTCGACGAGGCGATTGCCGATTACCACCGCGCGCTACCTACCCTGCGTCGAGCGGATGATCTGGTTTGGGTGCAACGTGTGTTGTCCAACCGGGGCGTGCTGCATGCTTTTCGGTACGAGTTCGATGCGGCGTTGCAGGACCTTTCGGAAGCCGAGGATCTGTGCCAACGGCTTGACCTGACCCTCGCCGCTGCCTTCGTGCAGGAGAACATGCTGCTCCTGCAACGGCGGCTCGGCGATGTGCCGCGCTCACTCGCTCACCTTGGCCGCGCCGAGAAGCTGTACCAGTCGCTCGGCGCCCCAACCGGATCGCTGCTGTTGGAGCGCAGCGAGCTGATGTTCTCGATGCGCCTTTTCGGGGAGGCCCGGGAGGCGGCGGCGCAGGCTGTCGAGGAGTTTCGGCACACTGACCGTCAGTTGAGTGTGCCGGAGGCGCGGTTGATGCTCGCCCGGGCTGCGGTGCGCGAGGGCCAGGCCGATCAGGCGGTCCATCAAGTGTCCGTTGCGTTGCGGGAGTTTGACCGGCAAGGGCGCGGCGAATGGGTTGTGCTCTCGCGATGCGAACTGATTCTGGTCAAGTACGCCGCGGGGATGACCAAGGACCTTGGGGTGAAGCGGCTGGTTGCTGCCGCCGCGGAGGCCGAAGCGGCGGGGTGGCCAGCCACCGCGCAGGAAGTCCAGTTGCTAGCGGGGCGGTTGGGTCTGCATGGGCATCATCGCGACCTCGCGCTTGCCCAGCTTGAGCTGGTGAGTGCGTCCCGGCAACGTGGGACGGCGCAGCGGCGCGCTCGAGGGTGGCTCGCAAAGGCGCTGCTGTGCACGGATGCCGGTGACCGCCGGGGGGCCACCCGGGCGGCCGCCCGTGGACTGGCCGTCATCGAAGAGCACTGCAGGACCATCGGCGCCACCGACTTGAGGGCAAGTGCCTCCGGACTGGGGCAGGACCTGGCCCAGCTCGGTCTGAGCCACGCCATCGCGCGGGGGTCCCCCCGAGCGCTGCTGCTGTGGGCTGAGCGTGGGCGCGCGAGACAGCTCATGGCCCCCCCTGCATCACCCTCCGAGGACGCGGTTGTCACGCAACTGCTCGCCCAGCTGCGAGCGGTGAGTGCCGACTGGCAGCAGGCCTCGAAGGAGGCAGGATCAACCGCCCGTTTCGCGCAGCGGCAACTCTCCCTTGAACGAGCCATTCGCGATGCCTCCCGGCAAAGCATCGGGTCACCCTCCGGCCGGCCGTTGGCGCCTCCTAGCCCGGCTCTGCTCGCGGACCGGCTTGGCAACGGGGTCCTGGTGGAGTTCCTGGAGCTCGACAAGAGGCTGTATGCCGTGTGCGTAGTCGAGGGCCGGACGAGCTGGTGTTGCCTAGGCGGGACGGGCGCGGTGCACGAGCGGGTGACCTGGCTGCGCGTTGCCTTGGCCCGCTTGTCCCGGCAGCAGACCAGTCAGGCGAGCGCGGCGGCGGCGTTGAGCCTGATCCGTCATAAGGGACGCGAACTCGACGAGATCCTCTTCCAGCCGTTGAGGTCCCGCATGGGAAACCGCCCGGTCGTCGTGGTGCCGACCGGGCGGCTACAGTCATTGCCCTGGTCCCTTCTGCCGACCACCGCCGACCGTCCACTGACCGTGTCACCGTCGGCTGCGTTGTGGCACCGGAGTATCTCGCGGGTGCCCGAACCCGGCCACTGCGCGGTCATAGCGGGTCCGGCCCTTCCCGGCGCGCATGACGAAGCGCTCGGCGTCGCCAGTGCCTATGGGGTCGAGACGCCGTTGGTCGGTCGACTGGCGACCGTGGCCGCGGTGACAGGCGCCATCCGCGGCGCTGCATTGGTGCACCTTGCGGCGCACGGGACGATCCGCGCGGACAACCCGCTGTTCTCGTCACTGAGAATGGCTGATGGTCCGCTGACCGTCCACGACATCGAACGACTGGACCGGGGCCCTGACACCGTGGTCCTGGCAGCCTGTGAGGCGGGCCATGACGTCGTTCTTGCCGGAGACGAGATGCTCGGCCTGAGCGCCTCATTCCTGGCACGAGAGACGCGTCATGTCGTCGCATCCGTTGTGCCGATCCCCGACGCCGCAACCACGCCGGTAATGGAACGCCTTCACCGACTCCTATCGCGCGGGACCCAGGTAGCCGTGGCGCTGGCTCAGGCTCAGCAACAGGTCGATCCTCATGACCTGCCTGCCTATGCCGCCGCCGCTGGTTTCGTCTGCTTTGGTGCTGGATTCACCAGTCTGGCGCCGCTCCGAAGGGATCCGGCCTCGGCGCTTGTGGGCAGCCGCGCACTGGCGCCGCTTACTGGGTGAGGGACTTCAACGAGAGGGCTGTACGTCAGGGGCGCTCGGCACGCTTGCCTGCCCTCACGTCGCAACCCGCGGCCGGCCACAACCCCTTGACACCCGTTGCGAGCAAACCTATCGTCCTTCCGTATCGCAGACGATATGTTCCGCAATCCGGGAGGAACTCGTGACCGAGTCGACGATGACCACCGCCAACCCCCTCGACCGGTTCAGCGTCGCGGGCCGGTCCATCCTCATCACCGGCGCGACCGGTGCCCTCGGCAGCGCGGCGAGCCGAGGGCTGGCTGCCGCTGGAGCCAGGCTCACTCTTGCCGGCGGCAACGCGGCAGCACTGGAGACACTGCGGTCCGAGCTCGTCGAGGCGGTCGACACCTCGAACATCACCACCGTCCCGATCCGGCCCGAGAGCGAGGCCGACGCGACCTCGCTGGTGGACGCCGCAGTCGGCGCGTACGGGCGGCTCGACGGCGTGCTCGTCGCCTCTGGGATGAACAAGGTCGCGCCGATCACCGAGATGCCGGTGGACGTCTTCGAGTCGGTGATGGACGCCAACGTCAAAGGCTCGTGGCTGGTGTGCAAGGCGGCCGGCGCCCGGCTGCTCGAGCAGGGCGAGGGCGGCAGCATCCTGCTCGTCTCCTCGACGCGCGGCAAGCTAGGGCACCCGGCCGGCTATTCGGCATACTGCCCGTCCAAGGCCGCGGTGGACCTGCTCACCAAGACGCTTGCCGCTGAGTGGGGGCGCGCTGGGATCCGCGTGAACGCGGTCGCCCCCACGGTCTTCCGCTCCGAGCTCACCGCATGGATGTATGCCGACGACCCCAAGGGCATGGCGACACGCGAGGCGATGCTGAGCCGGATCCCGCTGGCGCGCCTGGCCGAGCCGGAGGACTTCGTCGGCAGCGTCATCTACCTGCTGAGCCAGGCGTCGTCGTTCGTCACCGGCCAGGTGCTCTACGTCGACGGCGGCTACACGTCATGCTGACTGCCGGTCCGCCGCCTGGCGCAGCGCCGAGCCACGGGTTCGCCACCGCCTGCGTCATCGGCGCTGGGCTGATGGGGCGCCGTCTCGCGGGCGTCCTCGCATCCGGTGGGCTCGACGTCCGGCTGACCGACTCGCAGCCCGGCGTGCTCGGGGAGGCGACCGCCACCGCGCAGGGGCTCGCTGCTGCGCGAGCGGCAGACCGCGGAACGAGCCCCGGAACCGTCCAGGCCGCATCGGCTCTCGACGAGGCCGTTGGTGGCGCCGACCTGGTCGTCGAGGCGGTCGTGGAGGACGAACAGGTCAAGGCGGCGCTGTTCGGGCAGGTGTCCCGCCTGGTGCCGACCGCGGTACTCGCGACGAACACGTCGGTGCTGCCCGTCACCGCCATCGCCGAACAGGCGGCCGACCCGAAGCTGGTGGTCGGCACCCACTGGTGGAACCCTCCGGACCTCATCCCGGTCGTCGAGGTCGTCCTCGGCCGGCATACCGATCCCGCTGTCGCAGAGCGCGTCTCAGCCCTGTTACAGCACCTCGGCAAGCTCCCGGTGCTGGTCCACAAGGACGTCCCCGGATTCATCGGCAACCGGCTGCAGCACGCACTGTGGCGCGAGGCGTTCGCCCTCGTCTCCGAGGGGGTTGCCGACGCCGAGACCGTCGACCTGGTCGTGCGCAATACGATCGGCCTGCGCCTGGGCCAGATGGGCCCGATCGAGAACGCCGACTACGTGGGCCTCGACCTCACCATCGCGATCCACGACGCGGTCCTGCCCGGTCTTGACCGCTCGACCGAGCCCAACCCGCTGCTGCGTGACCTCGCTGCGGCAGGAAACCTCGGCGCCAAGACCGGCCAGGGGTTCCTGCGTTGGGGTCCCGGCCAGCGCGAGCAGGCTGGTCGACGCCTCGCCTCCCACGTCGCTGCGCAGCTGTCCCGACCAAGCGACTGACCCGCACTCAACCCACACCGCAACAGCACACCCACCAGCCCGACAACGAAAGGCTCCACCGATGACGTACACCTGGGCCGAGAGCCCGCAAGAGAGCGGCCTGCAGTTCTACGACCTGTCCCACCCGTGGGGGCATGGCGTGCCGTGCTGGCCCTACTTCGAGGACGTCAAGATCGAGCGCCTCCACGGCATGGCCAAGAGCCGCGTGCTCACCCAGAAGATCACGACCGTCATGCACTCGGGCACGCACATCGACGCGCCCGGTCACGTCGTGCGAGGGCACCCCGCTCATCCACGAGATCCCGCTGCGCAACTTCTTCGGCACCGGCGTCGTCCTGGACATCCCCAAGGGCAAGTGGGAGGTCATCACCGCCGAGGACCTCGAGGCCGCGAGCCAGGTCACCGAGGTCCGCGAGGGCGACATCGTCATCGTCAACACCGGCTGGCACCACACGTACGCCGACTCGTCGGAGTACTACGCCTACTCGCCCGGCTACTACAAGGAGGCCGGCGAGTGGTTCGTCCAGCGCAAGGTCAAGGCGGTCGGCGCCGACACCGCAGGCCCTCGACCACCCGCTCGGCACGGCCATCGGCCCGCACGGGCCGGCCGAGGAGACCGGCGGCCTGCTGCCCTGGGCCTGCCGCGAGTACGAGGAGCTGACCGGGCACCCGGTCAAGCAGGACTTCCCCTACTGGGAGCCCTGCCACAACGCCATCCTCTCGCACGGCATCTACGGCTTCGAGAACATCGGCGGCGACCTCGACGCGGTCACCGGCAAGCGGGTCACCTTCGCCGCGTTCCCGTGGCGCTGGGTCGGCGGGGACGGCTGTATCGTGCGGCTCGTCGCCATCACCGACCCGAGTGGCGAGTACCGGCTCGAGCCCGGGAGCTGACCGACCATGGCTGCACGGATCACCCGCGCCGACCAGGCGCCGCCCTACTACCCGCCGCTGCACGAGGGCGTCGATGCCCGGCGGCTGCAGGGCCACGAGGCCGGCCCGACCGAGCGGTTCTGGGTCGGGCCTGTCGGTCTACCACCCGGGCGGCGCCGCCACGACGGCCCCCGCGGCGCAGGAGACCGTCTACGTCGTGCTCGACGGCGAGCTGCGCCTCGTCGTCGAGGCCGACGGCATCGACGAGACCTTGTATGCCGGTGACTCGGCTCACCTGCCCAAGGGCACCGTGCGCAGCGTGACCAACCGGACCGGCATACCGGCTCGGCTGCTCGTCGTCATCGCGCACCCGGAGGCGCAGGCATGAGCGTCGTCCTCACCGTCGCCCCGACCGGGCCGATCGCGTTCAAGAGCGACAACCCGTCGCTGCCCACCCAGCCGCACGAGATCGCCGACGCGGTCGAGCGGGCCTACCACTTGGGCGCGTCGGTCGCGCACATCCACCTGCGGGACGAGAACGACCGCCCCACAGGGGATCTCGGCATCGCGCGGCGCACGATGGACCTTATCGCCGAGCGGTGCCCGATCCTCATCCAGATGTCGACCGGGGTCGGGCTCGGGGTGCCGTTCGAGGAGCGCGAGAAGCTCGTCGAGCTGCGCCCGCGGATGGCCACGCTCAACCCCTGCTCGATGAGCTTCGGGGCCGGCGAGTTCCTCAACCCGCCCGCGGGCGTACGTCGCCTCGCCGCCCGGATGCGTGAGCTCGACGTCAAGCCGGAGCTGGAGATCTACGACACCGGCCACCTCGACCAGTGCCTGCGCCTCTACGACGAGGGCCTGCTGGCCGAGCCGCTGCAGTTCTCGATCGTGCTCGGCGTCGTCGGAGGCGCGGCGGCGAGCGCCGACAACCTGCTCACCATCCACCGGCGACTGCCGGAGGGGGCCATCTGGCAGATCGTCACCATCGGGCGCAACAACCTCAACCTCACCGCGGTGGGGCTCGCGCTCGGGGGCAACGCCCGGGCGGGCCTGGAGGACACGATCTACCTGCGCAAGGGCGAGCTGTCGCCGGGCAACGACCCCCTCGTCGCCCGAACCGCAGAGCTGGCCCGGGCGCTGGACCGGCCGATCGCATCGGTGGAGGAGGCCGAGCAGATCCTGGCCCTGCCCGGCCGCCCGTGACCGCAGGCCGTCCGGCAACGGGCATCCAGGTCATCGCCCGGGCCGGCGAGATGCTGCGGGCTCTCGCCGCGGCTCCGGGAGGGCTGAGCCAGGCCGAGCTCGCCGAACGGCTCTCGCTCGCGCGCACGACGGTCCACCGCATCTTGGGCGCCCTGGAGGACGAGGGCTTGGTCGCGGTGTCCCGCTCCCGCGGTCGCTACCGGCTCGGTCCACAGATCGCCCGGCTCGCCGAGTCGATGCGGGTCGATCTCATCGGCCGGGTGCGGCCCTACCTGGAGGCGCTGTCGCGCGAGCTAGACGAGACGGTGGACCTGTCGGTGCTCGACCACGGCCGGGTCACCTTCCTCGACCAGGTTGTGGCGAGACACATGCTGCGGGCGGTCAGTGCGGTCGGCGAGTCGTTCCCAGCGCACAGCTGCGCGCCAGGCAAGGCGATGATGTCCGGGCTGAGCCCTGGGGCGCTGCGCGACGTGCTGCCGGGCCGGCTGGAGGCGCTGACCCCCAGCACGATCACCACGCTCGGCGGGTTGCGCCGCGAGCTCAAGACCGTCCGGGAACGCGGCTACGCGGTCGACCGGGAGGAGCACACCCTGGGCATCTGCGCGGTCGGCGCGGCGGTCGGCACCGGTGACGGCACCCAAATGGCGATCAGCGTCCCGATGCCTACTCAACGCTTCCCCGGCCGCGAGCGTGAGGTGGCCGAGCGACTCCTAGGGACCTGTCGGCGCATCCCAGCTGAGTTGGGGCTCACCGCCGAGGTGCGCACCTTGCTGGGGTGAGCCCCTATCGCAGGTCTCGCCACTGCCACGGAACGGCGGGAACCAACAGCTCAGGATCGCCAGTCCACAGCTCGGCCTCGTGAGCCATGGCGGTCGCCGCCGCGAAGGCGTCCGCATAGGCGAGCGGATGCTCGGCCTTGATGCGAGCAGCCCCGAGCACGCGGTCGCCGTCGGGGAGCTCAGCGCGAAGAACATCGAGCAAGTCCCGGACGACCTCGCTCGCCGCCGTCTCACCGGCTGCCCGGCGGACGACGTAGAAGACCTCACCGAGGTTGATCCAGCTGACGACTGGCCATTCTCGCGCCAGCAACGCCGACACCTCGTCGGCCGCCGACCCCTGGCCTTCCAGAAAGCGCAGGATGGCCCAGGAGTCAAGGACGACGGTCATCGGCCGCGGCGCCGTTCGGCTTTGCGGTCTGCCTCCAGGGACTGGACCAGCGGCAACCCCCGGAACCTGCCTTTGAGCTGTGGCCGGCCCACGGGACGGACTGCCACATGGTCGTCATGGGCCCAGAAGCTGACCTCGTCGCCGGGCTTGATGCCCATCGCGTCACGCAGGTCCTTGGGTATGACGACTTGTCCCTTGGGCCCGACCCGATGAGTCATACCGACAAGTATAACCAGCGTCAGGTGAGGGAGTCGCGGATGGCCGCGACGATGTGGTGGATGTCCGCCTCCGTGGCGACGAGCGGGGGTGCCAGCCGGATCGTCGAGCCGTGGGTGTCCTTGGCGAGCACGCCTCGCTTGGCCATCCGGTAGCACAGCTGCTTGCCGGTGAGCAGTCCAGGGTCAACGTCGACGCCGGCCCACAAGCCGCGGTGGCGGACCTCGGTGATGCCGTGCACGCTGAGCGCGTCGAGCTCCTCGGCGAGGCTCGCGCCAAGGCGGGTCGCGCGCTCCTGGAACTCGCCGGTGGCCAGCATCGCGACGACCTCGCGCCCGATCGCTGCGGCGAATGGGTTGCCCCCGAAGGTCGATCCGTGCGAGCCGGGGGTGATGACGCTGAGGATGTCGTCGTTCGCCACGATGGCCGAGAGCGGCACGATGCCGCCGCCGAGCGCCTTGCCGAGGATGTAGATGTCCGGCACGACGTCCTCGTGGTCGCAGGCGAAGGTACGCCCGGTGCGAGCCAGCCCGGACTGGATCTCGTCGACGACCATGAGGATGCCGCGGGCACTGCACAGCTCGCGGACGTCGCGCAGGAACCCGTCCGGCGGGATGATCACGCCGCCCTCGCCCTGGATCGGCTCGAGCAGGACACCGATCGTGTCGTCGGTGACGGCGGCTCGTAGCGCCTCGATGTCGCCGTAGGGCACGAGGACGAATCCTGGTGTGTATGGCCCGTACCCGTCGCGGGCGACCTTGTCGGTCGAGAAGGAGATGATGGTGGTGGTGCGGCCGTGGAAGTTGCCGGCCATGACGATGATGGTGCCCCAGTCCTCGGCCAGCCCCTTGACCCGGTGCCCCCAGCGCCGGGTCACCTTGATCGCGGTCTCGACGGCCTCGGCGCCGGAGTTCATCGGCAGGATCTTGTCCTTGCCGGCCAGGTCGGCGAGATCCCGGGCGAACGGGCCGAGCTGGTCACTGTGAAAGGCGCGGCTGGTCAGGGTGAGCCGGTTCAGCTGCGCCTGGGCCACTGCGACGAGCCGCGGATGCCGGTGGCCGAAGTTCAGCGCGGAGTAGCCCGCCAGCGCGTCGAGGTAGCGTCGGCCCTCGACGTCCTGCACCCACGCGCCCTCCCCGTGGGTGAGCACGACGTCCAACGGCGCGTAGTTGTGCGCCATCCGCTCCTGCTCGAGCGTGAGGTAGTCGGCGGTGGTGAGGTGAGTGGACGTGGTCACAAGCTTCTCCTGGCTGGAACGCTCCTCAGTATGCCGGGTCGCCCGCGGCCCGATGGTCTCGGACGCAACGGCGCCGGATGGACTGGCGCGAGCGGGAGTAGCGTCCTCGTCAGACGCGACCCCACGGGAGACCCCGATGAGCCAGCTCATGCCGACGACCGTCATCCGTGACGTGCGCATCCTGCCCCTCACCGACACCGACGTCCCAGACCGCCCCGTCGACCTGCTGGTCCGCGACGGGGTCGTCGCCAAGATCGGGCCGGACCTGGACGACACCCACGCCGACGATGTCGTCGAGGCGGCCGGCCGGTGGGTAGCGCCGGCGTTGTGGGACGGCCACGTGCACCTGACGCAGTGGGCCCTCGCCGCGTCGCGTCTGGACCTGCGCGGTGCGGCCAGTGTCGCCGATGCGCTGCGCCGCGTCGACGAGCACCTCGCCGGCCAGGCCGAGGCCGACCGGCATACCGTCGTCGTGGCCTGGGGTCACCGGTCGGCGAGCTGGGAACCCCAGCCGACCGTGGCCGCTCTCGACGAGGTGAGCGGAGGGCGCGCCGTCGTGCTCGTCAGCGGCGACGGCCACCACGGCTGGCTCAGCTCCCGCGCGTTGGACCTACTCGGCCTGCCCCCCAGGCAGAACGTCGTCGACGAGGCGGAGTGGTTCGACGCGTTCGCGCGCCTGGGCGAGCTGCCGGGTGGACCGGACGAGGAGCAGGCGGTACGGGACGCCGTCGCGGGCGCGAACGCCAAAGGGCTCGTGGGGATCACCGACTTCGAGCTCAAGGGCACGCTGACCGACTGGCCAGCCCGGGTCGCGGCCGGGATCGACACACTGCGGGTCAGAGCAGGGTTCTACGCGGCGGACCTCGATGCCGCCTTCGCGACCGGACTGGAGCACGGTATGCCGTTGCCAGGCGGTCGCGGCCTGGTCACCCTCGGGCCGCTCAAGATCATCTCCGACGGCTCGCTCAACACCCGCACGGCATACTGCCGGGAGCCGTACGCCGACGCGGCCGCGCTGGCGTTCCCGTACGGCAAGCGCAACCTGGACCCCGAGCAGATGCGCGAGCTCGTCGAAGCGGCCCATGAGCACGACCTCGAGAGCGCGGTGCACGCCATCGGCGACGAGGCGGTTGCCGAGGCGCTCGAGGTGTTCCGCGTTGTCGGCGCGCGCGGTTCCATCGAGCACGCCCAGCTGATGCGGTGGCAGGACGTCCCGGTGATGGGCCGCCTCGGCCTTCGTGCGAGCGTGCAGCCGGCGCACCTGCTCGACGACCGCGACGTGACGATGCAGTGCTGGCCCGACCGGTCCGACCGCTGCTTCATCTTCCGACGCCTCCACGACGAAGGCATCGGTCTGGTGCTCGGGTCCGACGCCCCGGTGTCGCCGCTGGACCCGTGGCTCGCGATGGCGGCCGCGGTGCACCGTAGCGGGGACGAGCGTGAGCCGTGGCACCCCGAGCAGTCGTTGAGCCCGCGTGAGGCGTTGCAGGCGAGCACCCACGGGCACGGCACGGTTGGTGTCGGCAGCCACGGTGACCTGGTCCTGCTCGACGCCGACCCACTGGCCAGCGGGTCGAGCGCTGAGCGGGCGGAGCGGCTCAGGACGATGAGCGTGGGCGCCACGCTGGTGGCGGGACGGGTCGTGTACTCGCGGTTCTGACTCGAGTGTCGGAGGTATGCCGGGCGTCGCCTATTGCGGAAACCGGTGCACCCTAGGACGTCGGTGATCTTCCGCAACGTCCGTCCCGCGTGCCCAAGCCCTTGACAAGATCCCTAGTGCGAGTCACTATCAAACAGTAGTCACTTTTATCTAGGAGTAGAACTCACTATGACACGGATGGGGATGGACCGGCGCTGGTGGGCGATGGGCGCCACCGCCGCCAGCCTGCTGGTCGTCGGTCTCGACATGACGATCCTCAACGTCGCACTGCCCGACATCGCAGTCGACCTGAACGCGTCCGGAGCGCAGCTGCAGTGGTTCGCCGATGCGTACCTGCTCGTCCTCAGTGCGCTCCTGCTTCCGTCCGGGATGCTCGGTGATCGCTTCGGGCGCAAGCGCTTCACGGTGGCCGGGCTGCTCGTATTCGGAGCGGGGTCGCTGTGGTGCGCCTTTGCCGCCACGCCCGAGGCGCTTATCGCCGCCAGGGTGGTGCTCGGCGTAGGCGCCGCCGTACTGGTGCCGCTGGCGATGTCGTCCGTCGTCGTGCTCTTCGAGCCCGTCGAGCGGCCCAAGGCGATCGTCGTGCTGGGAGGGGCGACGATGATCGGCCTGCCACTCGGCCCGATCGTGGCCGGCGTGCTGCTGCAGCACTACTGGTGGGGTTCGGTCTTCCTGATCAACGTCCCGGTCATCGCCGCGGCGCTCGGGCTGGTACTCGCGTTCTTGCCGGAGTCGCGGGCTGGGGTCTCGCACCGGGCACGCCGTTTCGACGGGGTCGGCGTCGTCCTCTCGTCGACCGGTTTGGTGGGCTTCACCTACGGCGTGATCGAGGGGCCCGAGCGTGGCTGGGCAGACCCACTTGTCGTCGGCTGCCTGGCCGGCAGCGTCGTGGTCCTCACCACTTTCTTCCTGTGGGAGCGGACCTTGCGCGGGGCCGAGCCGGTGTTCGACTCGGCCCTGTGGAGGGTCCCGGCATTCCGTTGGGGCACCCTGGGGGCGGCGGTGGCGAGCCTCGCCTTCTTCGGGGTGATGTTCGTGGTCCCGCAGTACCTGCGAGGAGTCCTGGGCAGTGATGCTCTTGGCACCGGGCTGCGTTCACTGCCGATGGTCGTGACGCTGATCGCGGGACTGCGGGTCACGATGCTGCTGCTGCCGCGCTTCGGTGCCAAGGCCCTGGGGACGGCCGGTTTTCTGGTCGCAGCGGCAGGTCTGGCCCTCGGCACTCGGGTCTCGGTGGACAGCGGCTACTGGCTGACGGCCTGCTGGACAGCGGTCACCGGTGCCGGAGTCGGCGCCGCCCTGTTCGCCAGCCAGAACGAGGCGCTCGGCTGCCTGCCCACGGAGCGCGCGGCATCCGGCTCGGCGCTCATCCAGACCCTGCGCCAGGTGGGCAGCGTGGCTGGCATCGCCACGCTCGGGGCGCTGCTCAACGACACCTACCGCAACCACGTCGCTACGGCGGTCGCCGGGCTACCGGCACCGGTCGCCGACGCGGCGGGCCAGAACGTCGTCTCGGGCGCCATCGTCGCCGAGCACGTCGGTTCGCCCGAGCTGGCGAACATCGTCCACAGCGCGTTCGTCCAGGGCATGAGCATGACGCTCTGGGCATCGGTCGTGGTCGCACTCGTCGGCGCGGTACTCGTCTGGCGCAACTTGCCGGACGGGCGCGCGCTCGCGGATCGGACTCAGCAGGGCGCGCCGGACGAGCAGTGTGCACCAGAATCGGACCATGGCGCCAGCACAGACCACGTCCTCGACATCGAGAGGCGATGAGCCGGCAGTCCTCGGACTGCGTGAGCGCAAGAAGGCAAAGACCAAGGCCGCCATTCAGCACCATGCCTTGCGCCTCTTCCAGGAGCAGGGCTACGCCGAGACAACGGTCGAGCAGATCGCCGAGGCGGCCGAGGTCTCGCCGAGCACCTTCTTTCGCTACTTCCCCACCAAGGAGGAGACGGTCCTCACCGAGTTCCTGGACAGCGAGGCGTTCCGCCTCATGGTGCAGGCGCCCGCGGAGATGTCCCCGTTGGAGGCCCTGCGCAATGCCGTGGAGCGCACCTTCGGCTCCATGTCCGAGGAGGACCTGCGCCTTGAGCTGACCCGCAACCAGCTCATCAACAACGTGCCCGAGCTGCGACGCGGGATGCTCGCCGAGCTCACCCGGCCGATGGGGATGCTCGCGGAGGCGGTCGCGCTGCGCCTGGGCCGGGACCCCGAGGATCCGGATATCCGGATGTATGCCGGTGCCGTCGTCGGGGCGATCACGTCGCTGACGGCGTCCTCCGCATTTCAGGCGCCCCTGACCGGCGACGCCGATGCCATCGAGCCGGAACAGATGCAGGCGATGATGAGCGGCCTGGGCGACGTGATCGGCGCCCTCGACCGGATTGTGCGACTGCCCGACTGACGCGACTCAGCCGCTAGGAGCGGCCCGTTGGCGCCGCCGCCACTGCTCAAGGTGGCGAAGGCCTTCCTCGCCGAGGTCGTCGCCGACGTCGGCGAGCAGCGGCATGAGGTGCCGCTCGGTCGTCAGCGCCCGGAACATGACGGGCACGGTGACGTCGTGGTCGGGCCGGTCGACGACGACGACCGAATCGCCGGCGCGGACCTCGCCGGGAGCGAGCACCCGCAGGTACGCGCCGGTGCGGCCTCGCTCGGTGAAGCGCCTGACCCAGCGCTGCTCCCCCATCTGCGCGGCGAACGTCTCGCAGGGGATCCGAGGCCCAGTCACCTGCAGCCGCACCACATCGCCGATCCGCCACACCTCGCCGACGAGCGCTGCGTCGACGTCGAACCCGGCGGTGGTGAGGTTCTCGCCGAACATCCCGTCACGCAGCTCGCGACCCAGCACCTCGCCCCAGTGGTCGAGCTCCTCTCGCGCCACGGCATACACGGCCTGGTCGGTGCCGCCATGGTGGCGCCGCTCGTGCACGTGGTCCCCCACGACCCCACTGCCCAGACCGGTGCGCTTGTCTCCGGGGTCACGGAGCTGGATCGGCCCGTCGAGCGGGCGCTTGTCGATGCCGCTGACGTGGTCGGGCCGCCCGGGCAGCGGGCGGGGCCGTCCGACATTGACCGACCGCACCACACCGCCCATCCGGTCAGTCACCACGCCGCCCAGTCGTGCGGCCGGATCCTCTTCCCGCCCACCTTGAGCGGCTTGTCGGCGACGTTGAGGGCCAGGGTGAGCCGTTGGCCGTCCCCCTGCAGGTCCAGGACGATGGCCTCGTTCGTCACCCGGCGGGTCGTCACGGTGGCGTCAACGAGCCATGGGTTGCGCCGCCGCAGCCCGATGACGCGCCGGTACAGCTCGAGGATCTTCGCTCCGAACGGCAGCAGCCCCTCAGGCGTCTCGGGGAAGGGCGGCCGCACCGAGTCGTCGCCGCGTGGCTGGTCGAGCTTCTCCCCAGTGAACCCCTGCTCGTCCCCCGCGTAGATCGACGGGATGCCGGGCACGAGCAGCAGCAGGGCGACCGCGTGCCCCATATGCCGGGGGTCGGCGAGCTTGGTCGCGATGCGGGTGACGTCGTGGTTGCCGATGAACGTCTGCGGGCGGAAGTGCTCCTGGAACTCGCTGTGCCGCTTGAGGCTCCAGGCCAGCTCGTGCAGGTTCGCGTCGTTGAGCGAGCTCCACGTCGCCTTCCACAGCTCGTACTGGGTCACCGAGTCCACGCCCGACTCCTGCACGAACGCGACGTAGTCGCCCTGGATGACCTCGCCGAGGACCCAGCAGTCCGGGTAGGCGGCCCGGACCCGCTCGACGATCGGCTTCCAGGGGGCGGCGCCCGCCGAGTATGCCGCGTCAAGCCGCCACCCGTCCACGCCGCGGCCCAGCCAGTGGGTCATGACGTTGACGACGTAGTCCGCGACCGGCGGATGGTCCAGGTCCAGCTCGACCAGGTCGGCGTTGCCCTCGAAGACCCGCACGTACCCGTCGACCCAGCGCACCCATCGGCCGGCCTCCGAGTCGGGGCCGCCGGCCAGCGCCCGCTGAGCGATCTCGTGGTCGCGGCTGACATGGTTGAAGACCCCGTCGAGCAACAGCCGAATACCGCGTGTCTTCGCCTCGTTGATGAGCGCGGCGAAATCCGCATCGTCCCCGAGGCGCGGGTCGATGCGGTTGTGGTCGAGGGTGTCGTACCCGTGCGACGTCGAGGCGAAGATCGGCCCGAGGAACAGCCCGTTACACCCCAGCTCGACGACATAGTCCAGCCACCCGACGAGGTGGTCGAGTCGGTGGTGGACCTGCCCGGGAGCGCAGTCGGACAGGTGCGGCTCGGCCCCGACGAACCCAAGGGGGTAGACGTGCCACCAGATGACGGTTGCGGGCCAGTCGGTCACCGGGTCGGTCGCGTGCTCAGTCGCCGGCGAGGGCGTCGATGCGCGCGAGCGCGGCAGTCCACCGCTGCGCAAGGGCCTCGTGGTCACCCTCGACGGGCTCGTGCCGGACGCTGACAGCTGTCTTGTCGCCCGCTGGCTGCAGGTGCAGGTCGACCAGGCTGCGCGGAGCGTCCTCGGAGGCGTGCCAGGACACCCGCACCTGCTCCATCGGGTGGTAGCTGCGCCATACCCCGTGGCTGCCATCGGCCGCCCGCCAGGGCTCGCCCTTGCTGCCCAGCTGCGCGCCCTCGCCGAGCAGGGCGGCGGCTCCGTCGTTGGTGGTCAGCACCCTCCAGACATGGTCGATGTCGTGGGAGAGGATGGCGTTCACCTCGACGGCGCCGCTTGCGCCTTCCTCGTCGACCACCCCGGACTGCTGCGTTTCCGACATTCCTGCCTCCTGGTCGTGCGGCCCGCTGGGCCGCGACGGGGGTTGCGTGCTGGCCTCCATCGCACTGCAATCCTGGCCCGAAAGCAACCTGGGGGCCTCACCCGCCGAAGGCTGTGAGGAAGCTCGCGAGGAGTGGGGCCGCTGACTTCGAGCCCGACTGCCCGTCCTCCACGTAGGCGGCGACGGCCAAGTCGCCTCGGATGGCGATCATCCAGGCGTGGGTGCGTGGCGGGTCGTCGCTGCCGTACTCGGCCGTGCCGGTCTTCGCCCCGCTCACCCCGACGCCGGCCAGGACCCGGCCGCTGCCTTCGCTGACGACGGCGCCCATCATCGAGCGCAGCGCGTCGGCCTCCGCAGGCTGCAGCGGCGCGGCCGGAGCGGGCGGCTTGGTCGGCAGGGCGCTCGCGGTCGCCGTGCTGGTCGACGTTGCCGGTATGCCGGTCGCCGGGGTGCTCGTCGTAGCGGTGCCGCTGGCCTCCGAGCTGGAGGCCGGAGGCGGGATCTCGACGATGTGCGGGACCACGGCGCTCCCCTTGGCAACCGAGGCGGCCACCGTCGCCATGGTCAACGCCGACGCCTCGACCTTGCCCTGCCCGATCATCGAGGCAGCGTGCTCGGTCGAGGTCGCCTGGGTCGGCACCGAGCCGACGAACGCCGGCAGGCCCAGCTCCCAGTCCACGCCGATGCCCAGGGCCGCGGCCGCGCTGGCCAGCTCGGCCTGGGAGACGGTGCCGTGCTGCGAGATGAACGCGGTGTTGCACGAGTTGGCCAGGGCGGTGCGCAGGCTGATGCGGCCCAAGCGGTCCGCCGGGTAGTCGTCGTAGTTCTTGAAGGCCCGCCCGTCGACAACGACGGAGGGGTCGCACTGCACCGACGAGTCGGGGGTGAGTCCGGCCCGCAGCAGGGCGAGCGAGCTCACCACCTTGAACGTCGACCCGGGCGCGGCGCGTCCGGTGGTCGCCAGAGCCGCGCCGTTGGTCGCTGGGCCGTTGGCCGCGGCCACGACCTCGCCGGTCGAGACCCGGATGGCCACGAGGGACGTGGGGACCGTCGTCGGGGCCAGGGCGGCCTCGGCCGCGTTCTGGGCGTCCGGGTCGAGCGTCGTGGCCAGCTGCCGCCCAGGCGTCGGGTCCTGCGAGAACAGCTGCCGGGACGTGGGCCCGCCCGCGGCGTCGGTGCCGGCCGCTCGGATCTTGAGCCCCGGCATACCGGCCAGCACAGCGTCGTAGCGCTGCTGCAGCCCCGAGAGGCCGACCTGGTCCCCGGCGGCCGCCTTGCCGCCGGACTTCTGGACGATCTCCGCGGTCGCCGGACCGACCGTGCCGAGGATGGCGCGGGCGAAGCCAGCGGTGGGGGCCAGGGTCGCCGTGTCCGGTACCTGCGAGGCGCCCGGGATACCAGCGATGGCGTCGTGCTTGGTCACGGCAACCGGGTCGTCGACCCGCACCGTGAGGGCGAGGACGAACGCCTGCGCCCCGGCGGACGTGACGGTCTTGACGTACGTTGCTGGGTCGATGCCGAGCAGGCCGGCGAGCGCGGCGGCGGAGGAGCTGACCTGCTCGGGCGGGATCTTGCCCTTGTCGATGCCGATCCGGTACACGTCGCGCGGGCCCATGAGCACGGCACCGTTGGCCCCCGTGATCTCGGCCCGCTTGGCCTGGGTGTGGTCCACGCGCAGCTTCTCGGTGGCGGTGAGCTTGGGCTCGACGAGGGTGGGGGACCACGCGACGTGCCACGTGTCGTCCTGGGCGAGCGCAAGTGCGGCCTCGGTCGAGTAGGTCCAGTCGGTCGCGGCGGCCGATACGTCCCACGTCCAGGCGAGCGTCGCGGTGGCCTTGCGCTCGTCGTTGCTCTTGGTGGCCACGTGGGTCACGGTGACGGTGCGTGTGGTCTGGGTGAGGTCGCCGAAGGCGGCCTGGACCGACGCCGTCGCCGCCTGCGCGGTGGCTCCGTCGAAGGCCACCTTGGACAGGTCGGCGCCGGCCAGGCCCTCGGCGAGCGCCTGGGCGCTGGCGTCCGGGGCGGGCGCCCGCTTGATCAGCCCGCAGCCGGACAATGCGGCCGCGCCGATCCCGATCGCCGCGGCCGCGCCCAGGAACCGACGAGCTGGCATGGCCCTATTGTTCCTCGCCGGCCGGTGTGTTGCTGACAGCGCCGCGGACGGCTCGCCCGATGCGAGCCAGCCCTTCCTCGAGCAGCGGCCGGGGGGTCGCGAAGTTGAGCCGGGCGAACCGGTGGGCCGGTGCGCCGAACGGCGGGCCCTCGCTAAGGGCCACACCGGCGTCCCTACGCAGCCATCGCGCGGGCTCGAGGTCCAGATCGAGCTCGGTGAAGTCGATCCACTGTAGGTACGTTCCCTCGTTCGCGACGACGCGCACGCCCGGCATACCGTCCACCGCCTCGACGACGCGGACGGCGTGCTCGGCCAAGGTGGCGTTGACCTCGGCCAGCCAGGGGTCGCCGAGCCGGTATGCCGCGAGGCCGGCCTCCATACCGAGGGTGGACACCCCGACGGTGCGCCAGAATGGGATCCGGCGCCAGCGTGCGGCATCCTCCTCGGTGGACGTGATGACCTGCGCGCACTTGAGCCCGGGCAGGTTCCAGGCCTTGGAGGCCGACACGACGGTGATGGTGTGCGCGGCTGTCTCAGGCGAGAGACCGGCATACGGGGTGTGCCGCCCGGCGAAGGCGAGCGGTGCGTGGATCTCGTCCGCGACGACCCGCGCGCGGTGCTGCGTGACGAGGTCGGCCAGCGCGAGCAGCTCGTCGCGGGTGAACACGCGGCCGAGCGGGTTGTGCGGACTGCACAGTAGTACCGTGCGGGCACCGGCGGCGAGGGCGGCATCGATGGCGTCGAGGTCGAGAGCCCAGCGGCCGGTCTGCCAGGCCATCGGCACCCGCACCTGCGGGCGGCCGGTCAGGGCGACGACGTGGAAGAACGGCGGGTAGGCCGGGCTGGGGATGATGACCGGGTCGTGCGGACCGGTGAAGTGCTCGATCGCCAGCGCGACGCCCTGCATGACGTCGCCGAGGACGAAGATGCCCTGCGGGTCGACCGTGCCAGCCGTGGGTGTCGTGCTGCCAGGTGGCCAATGCCTCGGTGAGCTCGGCCATGACGGCTGGCGCGGGGTAGCCGAACGACTCGACGCGCGCGGCCCGCTCGACCGCCTCTCGAACCGGTGCGGCTGCCGGGAAGTCCATCTCCGCAACCCACATCGGCAGCACGTCCGGCGGGTAGTGCGACCACTTGGCGGTGCGCCGCGCGCGCAGCTGCTCGGCGGTCAGCCTGTGCAGATGAGGGTATGCCGGCGCGCGGGGCGGTGGGTCCGGCGCCTCGTGCATGGCCTCACCCTGCCACGCCCACTCCTCCCGACCTGCCGTTGAGGTGGCAACGTGCGCAAGAGCCGCACCGCCTCGCATGGAGGTAAAACCGAGCGTCGGAGGTGAAACTGAGCGGTAGAGCGCACGTTTGGACCTCCACAGCTCGGCGCCAGGCGCCGCTGCCGAGGCAACGTTCTCCACATCTGGTTGGCGGGTCGTCACACCATCCACAAGCGGACAACTGAGACAGCCCACGAGCCGCAAGCCTGCTCGACGCTGGTGCTGTGAGCCCACGCCGTCGACCCGCGGATGCGGTGCAGCGTGCCCAGCAGTCTGCTCAGGAGCGCGATGGTGTCATCAGCCGCCGAGAGCTGAGAGCGTTGGGGATCAGTCGCTTCGGGGTGCGCGATCAGGTCCGGGCCGGGCGGTGGAAGACCCACGGCCGGCAGACGGTGAGCACACACACCGGTCAGCTCAGCGAGCTAGCCCGGCGTTGGCGTGCGATATATGAAGTGGGTCACCGGATCGCTGCCCTCGATGGCGTCACCGCGTTGGAGGCGGCCGGGCTGGTCCAACTGGACGACTCAGACATACAGGTCTCGATCCCGCACGGCTCTCGTCCTTTGGCTGTGCCGGGCGTTCAGGTGCATCAAGTGCGGAGGCGTCCTCTCAGTCACCTGCTCACCAACGGCATTCCCCGTGTCCGCCCCGAGGTCGCCGCAGTCCGTGCGGCCTACTGGGCCGGATCTGACCGGCAAGCAGCGTTGATCCTGTGCCTGGCGGTGCAGCAGCGCATCGTCACCGCGGATGCGCTCCGTCGGGTGGTCACCCAGGTCGGCGGCCGTCGACGCCGAGCGTTCCTACGTGTCGTGATCGCGGACCTGGCCAATGGTGCCCAGTCTCTCGGCGAGCTGGACTTCGCGGCGATGTGCCGCCGGCGAGACCTGCCTGAGCCGGACCGCCAGGTGCTGCGGCGCGGCCCGAACGGGCGCATCTACCTCGACGTGCGGTGGTCGTCCATCGGACTGGTCGTCGAGATCGACGGTGCCCAGCACCGCACCGGGCTGGCGCTCACCCAAGACAACCTGCGCCAGAACGCCATCTCGCTCACCGGCGACGTCGTCCTTCGAGTCGACCTGATCGGGCTGCGCATCTGCTCTGACCAGTTCATGGACCAGGTCTGCCAGGCCCACGCCCAGCTCACGGCTGAGCGCATTTCCGCCCACATCCCGGATCGACGCTGACCACTGTCTGGCGCTGACACCGTCCATGGAGGTACAGACGTGCGCAAGACGGCTCCCTTTCACCTCCGTTGCTCGGTTTCACCTCCACCGGGGGCGTTCTGGCCGAGCCGGCCGAGGTGTTACCGAGCGTTAGGACGCTCGGGATCACCTCCACCGCTCGTCATTACCTCCACCGAGGGAAGGGTGCCAGGACGGGAGGGTGCCAGGACGGGTGGTTCCACTCAGGAATGGCGCCGTTGTGGGCGAAGGCCCGGCGGTAGTCGCCAGGCGGTATGCCGACCTCCCGGCCGAAGTGGTGGCGCAGCAGCGCCGCGCTGCCGAAGCCGCTTCGAGCTGCCACCGACTCGATCCCCAGGTCGGTCTCCTCCAGCAGCCGCTGGGCGTGGTGCAGCCGTTGCAGGGCAAGCCATTTGGCCGGCGTCGTGCCGGTCTCGGCGACGAACCGTCGGGCGAAGGTGCGCTCAGACATCGCAGCCCGGCGGGCCAGCTCACGCACCGGTTGCTCCTGGTCGAGGTGCTCCTCCATCCAGGCCAGCAGCGGGGCCAGGCTGTCCGCAGAGGTCGGCGGGATCGGCAGGTCGATGAACTGACGCTGGCCCCCGTCGCGCTGCGGCGGCACGACCATCCGGCGCGCGATCCGCGTGGCGACCTCGGCGCCGAGCTCGCGGCGCACCAGGTGCAGGCACGCGTCGATGCCCGCCGCGGTTCCGGCGCTGGTCACGATGTCGCCGTCGTCGACGAACAACACGTCGGAGTCGACCCGCACCTTGGGATAACGGCTGACGAACTCGTCGGCATGGAACCAGTGGCAGGCGCACGGTCGCCCGTCCAGCAGACCGGCCGCGGCAAGGACTTCGATGCCCGAGCACACCGACAGCAGGATGGCGCCGTCGGCGTGGGCCGAGCGGACCGCATCGAGCAGGGTCGGCGGGAACTCGGTGGCTTGGGTCGCCGGGATGGCCACGACGTCGGCGCCGGCAACCGCGTCGAGGCCGAAGGGCGCGACCAGGGCCATCCCGTTGCGCATCGGCACAAGGGTGCCGGGCCGGGTGGCGCACACCCGGAAGTCGATCGGCGGGATGCCGTCGGCCGTTCGGTCGATGCCGAAAACCTCACAGAGCAAACCAAGCTCGAAGATCGCGGGCTGCGTCGGGCAGGACGACGGCAACGGAGCGCAACGGCATACAGACCATTATGGCAGATAATTTGCGATAGGCGTCAGGACAGCCACTCGTGGCGTGATCTGAACCATCACATGATTACTGCCATGGACGTGTACATCGCTCTCATTGCCATCGCCGGGGCGATCATCTGGTTGCTCGAACGGACGCACCGGCGCGCCTACGACACCCTGCCTCGTGCACCCTTCGGCGCCGACCGTGAGGCCGACGCCGACCTCTCCCGCATCCGCCACGAACTTGAGATTCGCCGCCAGGACGAGCAGGCAAACCGCCCCAGCTGAGTCGGGCGTGCCGCCTACCCGAATGCCTTAGCGTGGGTGCATGTCTCGCCCGCACGCTGCGGCGCTCGTGGAGGACGCCTGGCACCGCTGGCTGGAGCGGGCGTTGCGGCGGCGCAAGTGGCGCAACCGGATCATCGGCTACACCGGGTACGGCGGGTCGGACTTCGTCCGGGTCTTCGCCCGGGTCCTGTTGGCCCGGCACCACTCCGACCATGCCGACCGCGACGACGTCACGTACGGCGGGCTTCGCTCGCCGTACGTGCTGCGTCGGGGCTGGCGCTCCTTCTTCACCGCGCCAGCCATGGGGACACCGATCGAGATCCGCGTCGGCAACCATGTCGCACACGGGCGCAGCGACCGCAGCGGCCACGTCGATGTCACCTTCCACCGGCACGGGCTCTCGCCCGGCTGGCATGAGGTGATCATCAGCGCGCAGCATGCCGAGCCAGTGCGGGCCGCGGTCGTCATCGTCGACCGGTGGGAGACCTTCGGCATGGTCAGCGACATCGACGACACGGTCATCTCGACGATGCTGCCCCGGCCGATGCTCGCCGCCTGGAACACCTTCGTCCGGCACGAAGGCGCCCGCAGCGAGGTGCCGGGCATGGCACCGCTCTACCGCAAGCTGCTGGAGGAGCACCCGGGTGCGCCCATCGTCTACGTCTCGACCGGGGCCTGGAACACCGCGCCGACCCTGACCAGGTTCCTCAAGAACCACGGCTACCCGCGCGGCCCGCTGCTGCTCACCGACTGGGGCCCGACGAACTCGGGCTGGTTCCGCAGCGGGCAGGAGCACAAGCGGGCCTGCCTGGACCGGCTGGCGCGCGACTTCCCGGGGATCCGCTGGCTGCTCATCGGTGACGACGGCCAGCACGACCCGAAGATCTACCAGGACTTCGCCGAGGCTCGTCCCGAGCGCGTCGACGCGATCGCCATCCGTCAGCTCACCGCCACCGAGCAGGTGCTCTCGCATGGGCTGCCGTTGTCCAATGCGGACCTGGCGCTTCGGCCCCGCGAGCGTGGTGACGTGCCGGTGTTCTACGCGTCTGACGGGTACGCCCTGCTGCGGATCCTGCGTGCCGCCGGGCGGGTCGGGTCGGCCGTTCCGCAACCGAGCGTCGGTCGGCTGCGTGAGGGGAAGACCTGGCGTGCCTGAGCTTCCCGAGGTGCAGGCGCTTGTCGACTTCCTCGCCGAGCGGCTCGTCGGCCTGGCCGTTACCGGTGTGGAGCTGGGCTCCGTGTCGGTGCTCAAGACCTTCGACCCGCGGCCCTCGGCGATCGTCGGGGCTCCGGTCGACGGGGTGCATCGGCACGGCAAGTTCCTCGACCTCGACGTCGACGGCACACACCTGGTCTTCCATCTCGCCCGGGCCGGCTGGCTGCGGTGGTCCGACGCGATGCCCGCGACGCGGGTTCGGCCGGGCAAGAGCCCTATCGCGCTGCGGGTGCGCTTCTCGGACGGATCCGGCTTCGACCTCACCGAGGCGGGCACCAAGAAGTCGCTCGCGGCATACCTCGTGCGCGACGTGACCGAGGTGCCCGGCGTCGCCCGCCTGGGACCGGACCCGCTCGCACCGGACTTCTCCCTCGAGACGTTCGCCGCGATGCTCGCCGGACGCCGGACCCAGGTCAAGGGACTGCTGCGCGACCAGGAGTTCCTCGCGGGGGTCGGCAACGCCTACTCCGACGAGGTGCTCAACGTCGCGCACCTGTCGCCCTTCGCGCTCGCGGGCAGCCTCTCGCCCGAGGCGGTCGAGGGCTTGTATGCCGCTCTGCGCGAGACGCTTTCGGCTGCGGTAACTGCGGCGTCGGGAAAGCCGGCTGCTGACCTGAAGGACGCCAAGCGGGCCGGGATGCGGGTCCACGGCCGCACCGGTATGCCGTGCCCCGAGTGCGGCGACACCGTGCGGGAGGTGTCGTTCGCCGACTCGGCGCTGCAGTACTGCCCGACCTGCCAGACCGGCGGCAAGCCGCTGGCCGACCGGCGGATGTCGCGGCTGCTCAAGTGATCGGGCCGGTTGTGAGGGTGATGACGTGAAGATCCTGTCCATCCAGTCCCATGTCGCCTTCGGGTATGCCGGCAACTCGGCGGCCGTCTTCCCGCTGCAACGCCTCGGCCACGACGTGTACCCCGTGCTCACGGTGACCTTCTCCAACCACACCGGCTACGGGGCGACGCGGGGCCCGCTCATCGCGCCGGCGGACGTCGCGGAGGTGTTGCTGGGGGTCGAGGAACGCGGCGCCTTCCCGGACGTCGATGCGGTCCTGTCCGGGTACCTGGGGGCCGAGACGATGGGTGCGGTCGTCCTCGACGCCGTGAGCCGGGTCAAGGCCGCCAACCCGCGTGCGGTCTACTGCTGTGACCCGGTGATGGGCGATGTCGGGCGGGGTTTCTTTGTGCGCGAGGGGATTCCGGAGTTCCTGCGCGATGAGGTGGTGCCGCGCGCAGACATCGTGACGCCCAACCAGTTCGAGCTGGAGTACCTCGCAGACGCCACGATCCATACTCAGCGCGACCTGCTCGACGCAGTGGGCCGGCTTCGCTCCTCCGGGCCGGCCACCGTGCTCGTGACCAGCGTCGTCACCGACGACACGCCAGCGGGCACGATCCAGATGGCCTGCGTCGCGGACTCGGGCGCCTGGCTGGTGACCACACCGATGCTCGACATGGTGGTCCGCGGCGGGGGTGACACGACCGCTGCGGTCTTCCTCGCCCACATGCTCACGGACGGGCCACGAGTGGCCCTCTCGCGTACCGCCGCGACGATGTATGCCGTGCTCGACGCGACCCATGCGGCGGGGGCCGGCGAGATGCGGCTGGTTGCCGAGCAGAATGCCATTGCCCATCCGGACGAGCGCTTCGAGCTGGTCGAGCTGGGCTGACGGACGACCAGCGACGGCTCACTCGCCTACCCTCTGCGCGAGGGCGCGCTCGTATGCCGTGCAGGCCGTGAGGACCTCAGTCACGAACTGCCGTTGTTGCTCCGGCGGCAAGAGCAGGTCCCAGGTGTCAGGGACGTGGGGGGATACCCGAGATGGCAGCCCGCAGCCGACGGCGCTCAGGGTCCGGGAGCAGATAGTCCTCGTCGATGGCCGCCAGGACGTCCCTGAGCTCGAACCTCGCCTCGACTGCTGCCGAACCGAGCACGTCGAGGCCGCATCGAGCCACGTAGCGTCGCCCTCCGGACATTCGTCCAGCATGTCGGTGACCACGATGAAGAGCGCCATGTGCGCCGAAATCAGCGCGGGGTAGGCCTGCTCGTGCTCGTCGAACGGCAGGTCGACCGCGCGCTGGATGTAGCGAGCCGCTCGCGCGTGATCGGCAGTCTCGATGGCGCGCAGTGCCTTGACCAGCAGGTTGTCGGCAGCCTCCTGCCCGGCGACGCTGAAGCGCTGGCGCACTTGGTCAGACATTCGTTGGACGTCGCCGAAGCCGCGGTTCCTGCGGTCTTGCCAGTACGGGTACAGGTCCAAGGCTGCAGAGGGAGCCATCGCCCGAGCCTAGCGGCCGGAGTGACAACGCTCGGCATGCCGGGCTGCGACCCGCCGCAGGCGTTCGCCCGCGAAGCCAACGCGCATCCGGTCTTCGGCAGATGGTGTGCAAGGCGGCGGTTGTTTCTGCCGGCTTGGGGTCGCATCTGCCGCCAAGCGAGGTGATGGGCACCCACGTCCGGCTGCTCACGCCGACCCACCACGTCGAGCCCGGCTCGCGTTGTGCGTCGCCTTGCCGACTGGTGCCGCGGGTGTGGGCGAAGCTCAGCGGTTGCGGCGCCAGATCTCCGCGGTGAGGACGGTCGCGAAGGTGCACCACCCGGCATACGGCACGAGGGCCCGGCCCGCGCGAGGGTCGGCGCGGCCGGCCCGGCGGGACAGGTCCCACGAGCTCGCGGCGAGGGCGGCGGCGACCCCTGTTGCGGCGAATAGGCGGTGGCGGGCGAAGAACGTGAACGACCAGCCGGCGTTCAGGACCAGGTTCGCGCCCAGCGCACGCCACATACCCTTCGCCTCGTCGTTGCGACCCTGCGCCTCGTATGCCGTGACCGCTTGGCCCGACGCGCCCGCGATGGATGCGTACAGGCCGGTCCACACGAGAGGGAAGGCGACGGAGGGCGGCTGCCACGGGGGCAGCTTGAGCGAGCGGTACCAGGCGCTCTGCGGGTCGGTGGCCAGGCCGCCCACGGCTGCCGCAGCCGCTGAAAGCGCCCCAGCCGCGGCGACGTTCCTGATGCGTGACGTCATGAGCAACTCCTCTGCCTCCACCCTAGCCCGACCCGATGCCCGGGGCCGGACAGCATCGGTTGCGTCCAGCCTCCCGAACGTGTCGCCAGCCGCACGATGCATGATGGAGCGCAGGCACCATGTCCCAGACCTTCCCGTTGGCAGTCGAGTCGATCAGGAGCAACGCGGTGACCACGATCCTGAACGACCCGGCTGACTTCACCGAGGACATGCTCGCCGGGTTCTTTCGGGCGCACGAGGATGTCGTTCAGCCACTGCCAGGCGGCGTCATCCGGGCCACGGCGACCCGGCCAGGCAAGGTCGCCGTCGTCATCGGAGGGGGAAGCGGCCACTACCCCGCGTTCGCCGGCTGGGTCGGCATCGGTCTGGCCGACGCCGCCGTCGTGGGTCCGGTGTTCGCCTCCCCGTCCGCACAGCAGATCGTGTCCGTCGCGGCCGCGGCAGACGACGGCGCCGGAGTGCTGCTCAGCTTCGGCAACTACGCCGGCGACGTGCTGAGCTTCGGCGCGGCGCGGACCGAGCTCGCGGCTCGCGGACTTCGCACTCGCAGCGTGGTCGTCAGTGACGACATCGCGAGCGCCCCACGGGCCGAACGCTCCTCGAGACGGGGCGCGGCGGGCGACCTCGTCGTCGTCAAGGTCGCCGGCGCGGCCGCCGAGGCCGGCTACGACCTCGACGAGGTCGCGCGGGTCGCCGACGAGGCCAACACCCGGACCGCGTCACTGGGCATCGCGTTCTCGGGGTGCACGCTTCCTGGTGCGTCGGCACCGCTCTTTACGCTCCCTCCCGGTCGGATGGGTGTCGGGCTCGGAGTCCACGGCGAGCCGGGCATCGCCGAAGCCGATCTAGGCACTGCCGCCGACGTCGCGGCCATGCTCGTCGCACGCGTGCTGGAAGAGCGTCCTCGAGGCGCGACCCGGGCGGCGGTCCTGCTCAACGGGATGGGCTCCACGACGCCGGAGGAGCTGTTCATCGTCTGGAACGAGGTTGCGGGCAGGCTTGAAGCGCAAGGGGTTGCGCTCGTCGAACCGGAAGTCGGCGAGCTCATCACCAGTCTCGACATGGCCGGTCTGTCGCTCACCGTTACCTGGCTCAACGAGGAGCTCGAGGCGCTGTGGCGGGCACCGGCCCGGGGCGCGGCATACCGCAAGGGAAACGTGCCGGAAGCGGCGCCCGCTCGGCGCCAGCCCACGCCGACGCCGATGGCGGCGATCCCGCGATCGTCGCCCGAGTCGCGCCACGTCGCCGCGCTGTTGACGCAGGCCGTCGAAGCAGCTGCCCAGGCGCTGCGGACGCATCAGGACGAGCTCGACGTCCTCGACAGTGTTGCCGGCAACGGCGACCACGGTCGGGTGATGGCCCGTGGGGCTCGGGCCGCCGCGAGCGCGGCGGAGCGGGCTCTGGCCGAGGGGGCCGGAGCGGCAACCCTGCTGCTGCACGCGGCTGACGCCTGGGGGGACCGCGCGGGCGGCACGTCCGGAGCGCTCTGGGGTGCCGGGCTGCGCGCCGCCGCCCGGGCGCTCTCGGACGACGAAGTGCCAGCCGACGCGCTCGTCGCGGCGTGCCGCGAGGCCATCGAGTCGGTCACGGCATACGGGAACGCGCGGCTCGGGGACAAGACCCTCATCGATGCGTTCGACCCGTTCATGCAGACCCTGTCCGGTGACCTCGAGGGCGGGCTGCCAGCGGGCGCGGCGTGGGCCAATGCTGCGATCACCGCGGCAGCCGCCGCGGATGCCACCGCGGCTCTCACCCCGCGCCTCGGGCGGGCCCGGGTCCTGGCCAGCCGCAGTCTCGGACACCGCGATCCGGGTGCGGTGTCGTTTGCGGTCGTCGTCGCCGCGGCCACGGACCACTTCCCGTGAGCGAGCAGCCCAACCGCCGCGCCGCCGTCCTGAAGGCGGCCTCGTTGTACTACGAGGACCGGCTGACGATGGACGTCATCGCCGCCGAGCTGGAGCTGTCCCGGGCCACCGTCTCGCGGATGATCAGCGAGGCGCGCGAGATCGGGCTCGTGGAGATCATCGTCCATCACCAGACGCGCGCAGCGGCCGTCCTGGAGCGGGCCATCGAGCAGGAGTACGACGTCGAGGTCACCGTCATCCCACGGGTCAACGCCCCTACCGAGGCCGAGCGGTTCGCCGGCCTGATGGCGCGCGCCACGACAGCCGTGCGCTCGCTGTTCGAACCGCATACGACAGTGGCCGTCGCGTGGGGCGCAACGGTGACCGCCATCGCCCGCCATCTCACGAAGGGCGTGATTCCCGGCCTGCAAGTGGTCCAGCTCAACGGGTCGGGCAACACCTTCTCGTCCGGCATCGAGTCCGCCTCCGTCGTGCTGGAACGGCTGGGCGCGGCCCTTGGAGCCCGGGTGCACCTTTACCCGGTGCCCGCGTTCTTCGACCGGCCCGCCACCCGCGCCGCTGTGTGGCAGGAGCGCAGCGTCCAGCGCGTCCTGGCCCTGCAACGTCGCGCGGACGCGGCGCTGTTCTCGGTGACCCCGGTGGCCGGTGAGGTTCCGGGGTACCTCTACCGCGCGGGCTACCTGGGGCGCGAGGAGCTGCGCGCGCTGGCCCGGGAACAGGTCGCTGGCGACGTCAACACGATCTTCATCCGCTCCGACGGGTCCCACGAGGGGATCGAGATGAACCATCGGGCAAGCGGTATGCCGCTCGAGCGGTTCAACGAGATCCCTCGCCGCGCGTGTGTGGCGACCGGCGCGGCGAAGGCGGCGATCGTGCGGGCTGCCCTGCTCGCCGGATGCGTCACCGAGCTGGTGGTCGACGTCGACGTCGCCGAGCAGTTGGTGGGGGACTGATTGCGGCGGCCGGTATCCGGGTAACAAACCGGGGAGAGTAAGCCGCTCGCGGTTGCGTCTGGCGTAACGCCAGCCGTGAGAATCCGTTCAGCCGTCTGGCCCCAGAACCCGGCCATTCTGGGGGACCAGCGTCCTCCGGCGCACATGCTTGCAACTTCGTTCACAAACGGTCGGGCCGCCGCCCAGGCCACTCCTACGGTCGATTCCAGCAGCCGACGTGGCCAGTGCTCCCAAGGGCAACCCAGCCGATCGGCCAAGCACCGACAACCGAGTTCGTCAACGAGGAGGACCCGTGGCCACGCCAACCATTCCGTCGGTCGAGCGCTCAGCGATTCGCAAGGTCTCCCTGCGGCTCGTTCCGTTCGTCGCGCTCATGTTCTTCATCAACTACCTGGACCGCACGGCCATCGGGTTCGCCGGCCCGAACGGCATGAACGAAGACCTGGGCCTCACCGCCGCGCAGTACGGGTTCGCGTCCGGGGTCTTCTTCATCGGCTACATCCTGCTCGAGATCCCGAGCAACCTGGCCCTGCACAAGTTCGGCGCCCGCCGGTGGCTGGCCCGGATCATGGTCAGCTGGGGGCTCGTGGCCCTGCTGTTCACGTGGGTCCAGACCTTCACCCAGCTCACGACGCTGCGCTTCCTCCTCGGCGTCGCCGAGGCCGGCTTCTTCCCCGGCGCGATCCTCTTCCTCAGCCTGTGGGTTCCCGCGCAGTACCGCAGCAAGATCCTCGGCCTGTTCTATCTGGCCCAGCCGTTGACCACGGTGATCGGCGCGCCCCTGGCCGGATGGCTCATCAGCCAGCACGGCGTGTTCGGTCTCGAGGGCTGGCGGTTCATGTACTTCGGCGTCGCCATTCCGGCCATCGTCATCGGCGTCGTCGCGTGGTTCTACTTGGCCGACAGGCCGACCGACGCCAGGTGGCTCAGCCGCGACGAGCAGGTCTGGCTCACCGACGCCATCGCGGCGGACGCCAAGGGCAAGACCGGCTCGGGCGGGCACGGCAACGTCCGCGCGGCCCTGACCAGCGGACGAGTCTGGGTCATGTCCGGAATCTACTTCGGCTTCATCTACGGCCTGTACGCGTTGGCCTTCTTCCTGCCGACGATCATCTCCGGCTTCGAGGCCCAGTTCGGCACCAAGTTCACCACCTTCGAGAAGGGCCTGATCACCGGCATCCCCTACCTGCCCGCAGCTCTCGTCCTCTACCTGTGGACCCGCGACGCGACCCGGCGCGGCGTGCGCACCTGGCACATCGCGCTCCCGGCCGCGGTCGGCGGCCTGAGCATCCCGCTCGCCCTGTACATGGGCTCGCCCGCCGCCACGATCGCAGTCATCACGGTCACGGCCTGCTCGATCTTCGCGGCGCTGCCCACCTTCTGGACCGTCCCCACGCGGTTCCTCACGGGTGCCGCAGCCGCTGCCGGCATCGCCCTGATCAACACGATGGGCAACGTCGCCGGGTTCGCGGCCGGCTACGTCACCGGATGGCTCAAGGACTTCTCGGGCTCGTACGTCCTGCCGATGTTCGTCGTCGGTGGCCTCATGATCCTGTCCGCCGTCCTCATGATCGGCCTGAGCCGGCGGACTCGGGGCGAGGCCGTGCCCGAGCCGCCCACGGAGCTGGTCGCCGCCGGCCACTGAGTCGACGCCACGACCCGAACCCAGTGAGCCACTCCCACAGCAGCAATCGTCATTGCGCGACAGAACGGCACGGAGGCCGCCTCTCATGACACAACTTGCCAACAACCCAGCAGAGTTCGCCCACGAGGCGCTCGAGGGATTCGTCGCCGCACACCGGCGCTGGGTCCGCCAGGTGCCCGGCGGCGTCGTCCGCACCACCCCGAAGGTCCCGGGCCACGTCGCGGTCGTCGTCGGCGGCGGCAGCGGCCACTACCCGGCCTTCGCCGGCCTGGTCGGCCCCGGCCTGGCCCACGGCGCGGTCGTCGGCAACGTCTTCGCCTCACCGTCGGCGCAGCAGGTCTGCTCGGTCGCCAGGGCCGTGTCGGCCGGCGGCGGGGTGCTGCTGCTCTACGGCAACTACGCCGGCGACGTGCTGAACTTCGACCTCGCCCAGGAGCGGCTCAACGCCGACGGCATCGTCTGCCGTTCGCTCGCCGTCACCGACGACGTCGCCAGCGCGAGCGTGGACGAGGCGGCCAAGCGCCGCGGCGTCGCCGGAGACCTGACGGTCTTCAAGATCGCCGCGGCAGCCGCCGACGCCGGGCACGACCTCGACGAGGTGGTCCGCATCGCGCACCAGGCCAACGAGCGCACCCGCTCGTTCGGGGTCGCCTTCGCCGGCTGCACGCTTCCCGGCGCGGTGGAGCCGCTGTTCACGGTCCCCGAACGCCGGATGGCGGTCGGCCTGGGCATCCACGGCGAGCCGGGCATCAGCGAGGCACCGAGTTCCCACCGCGGACGAGCTCGCCGAGCTGTTCGTCACGACGCCTGCTCGCCGAGCTGCCGGCAGGCGTGCAGACCCGCCGAAGGCGCACCGGGTCGGCGTCGATCCTCAACGGCCTCGGGTCGGTCAAGTACGAGGAGCTGTTCGTCGTCTACCGCCGCGTCGCCCAGCTGCTGGAGAGCGCCGGTCTGCGAGATCGTCGACCCCGAGGTCGGCGAGCTGGTCACGAGCTTCGACATGGCCGGAGCGTCACTGACCCTGTTCTGGCTCGACGACGAGCTCGAGCCGCTGTGGACCGCCCCCGCCGACACGCCGGCCTTCCGCAAGGGCTCGGTCACCGCCGCCGAGCCAGCCACGACAGCCTCCTTGTCGGCCGACGAAGAGACCCTGACCGACCCGCAGGCCACTCCCGCGATCCCATGGGCGAGCGACCCTTCCCGCAGCGCCGCCCGGTCGGTCGTCGCCGCTCTGGAGGCCGTACGCGAGGTCATCGACACCAACGCGGACGAGTTAGGCCGCATCGATGCGGTCGCCGGCGACGGTGACCACGGGATCGGCATGCAGCGCGGTTCGGTCGCAGCCGCAGCCCGCGCGCAGGAGACCTTCGCCCTCGGCGGCGGCGCCGGGACGGTACTGCAGTGGGCTGCCGACGCGTGGGCGGACGCTGCCGGCGGAACGTCGGGCGCGCTCTGGGGCGTCGCCCTGCGCAGCCTGGGCGCGGCTCTCGGCGACGACGAGACGCCCAACGGCAAGTCCGTCGCCGAAGGCGTGCGCCTGGCGACCGAGTCGGTCATGACCTTGGGCAAGGCAGTGCCCGGCGACAAGACAATGGTCGATGTCCTCGTGCCGTTCAGCGAGGCGCTGAGCACCGCAGTCGAGAACGGCGACGGCCTCATCGAGGCCTCGTCGCACGCCGCGCAGGTGGCGGCCACGGCGGCCGAGCAGACTGCTGCACTCACCCCCGGATGGGCCGGGCCCGCCCGCTCGCGGCGCGCAGCGTCGGGACCCCCGACGCCGGCGCGGTGTCGCTCGCCCTCATCGTCCGCTCGGTCCACGACGCCATCGCGGCACACTGAGCACCCCTATCCCCTGGAAAGCGAGAACCGAGATGACCGAGCCTCTCCGAATCGTCGTCGGGTGCGACGACGCCGGCTTCGAGTACAAAGAAACGCTCAAGAAGGACCTGCTCGCCAGCGACCTGGTGGCGAGTGTCGTCGACGTCGGTGTCGGCCCCGACGACCACACGGCATACCCGCAGGTGGCCATCGCCGCGGCCGAGCTGATCGTGACGGCAAGGCCGACCGGGCCCTGCTCGTGTGCGGAACCGGCCTCGGTGTCGCCATCGCCGCCAACAAGGTCCCGGGTGTCCGGGCGGTCACCGCGCACGACAGCTTCTCGGTCGAGCGGGCCGTGCTCAGCAACGACGCCCAGGTGCTCACCTTCGGGCAGCGGGTCGTCGGGCTGGAGCTGGCCCGGCGGCTGGCCAAGGAGTGGCTGACCTACCGGTTCGACCAGACCTCGCCCAGCGCCGACAAGGTCGCGGTCCTGACCGCGTACGAGAACGACGACGAACCGGCGGGCGTGTCCTGATGACGAACCCACGCGGCATACACGATCGGGGTGAGCCTGAAGATGTACTTCGGGTTGCGCGAGACCCTGCAGTGGTGCGAAGCGGTCGCGCGGATCGCGGCCGACCACGAGGCGATCGGATCCGGTGCCGCTGAGCTGTTCGTGCTGCCGGTGCTTCCGGCGCTCGTCCCCGCGGCCGAGGTGTTCGCCGGGACCCCCATAGCGGTCGGCGCCCAGGACCTGTTCTGGCAGGACCTCGGCGCCTGGACCGGCCAAGTCGGCGGTCCGGTGTTGCGGGAGGCAGGGGCGCGGTTCGCCGAGGTCGGCCACGCGGAACGCCGGGCCCTCGGCGAGACCGACGAGGTCGTCTCGGCCAAAGTCGCGGCCGCGCTGCGCAACCGGCTCACCCCGGTCATCTGCGTCGGCGAACGTGACCAGGTCGGTGCCAGCGAGGCGGCCGTGGCCGGCACCTCGGAGCTGGCCCGAACCCTCGAGGATGCCGACCGCGACGGCTTGCTCGCGCCGGTTGTCGTTGCCTACGAACCGCGCTGGGCGATCGGGGCAAGCGAGCCAGCGAGCTGCGAGCACATCCAGCAGGTATGCCGGGCGCTTGGCGCCGCGCTCGACGCAGACCCCCGCCTGGCGGGCAGCAGGGTCATCTACGGCGGCAGCGCCGGCCCGGGCCTGCTCGAGCAGCTGGACGGCGCGGTCGACGGACTGTTCCTCGGCCGGTTCGCCCACGACCCCCACGCGGTCGGGCAGGTCCTCGACGAGGTCCTCGCCCTGCACTCCCGAAGCCTCGTCGGCTGACCCCACCCTCGACCGAACCGCCCGGCCGGACGGAAAGGAGAGCCCCATGGCCATCGGCCTGAGCACCTACGCCTTCTTCTGGCGCTGGTCCGACCGAGCGCCGCGTCCACTCACCCTCTTCGACATGATCGAGCAGACTCGCGACCTCGACGTCCCGGTGTTCCAGATTTGCGACTACCCCGCGATCGAGTCCTGGACTACCGCCGAGCTGGAGCAGCTACGGCAGGGCGCGGCGGACTGCGGGATCAGCCTGGAGCTCGGCACCAGGGGCGTCCGGCCGGACCACCTCGGCCGCTTCCTCGACCTCGCCGGAGCCCTCGGCGCGACCACCGTCCGCAGCATGCTGCGGACCGCCGACCACAAGCCGAGCATCGAGGAGGCGACGACGCTGCTCAAGCAGGTGCTGCCGGCATACGAGGACGCGGGAGTGAGCATCGCGCTGGAGACCTACGAGCAGGTGTCCACGGCCGACCTCATGGCCGTCGTCGACGGTGTCGACAGCCCCAACCTCGGCGTCTGCCTCGACCCGGCGAACTGCGTCGCCCGGCTCGAGCTGCCCGCCGACGTCATCGCCGGCACCTCGCGGCGGGTGCTCAACATCCACGTCAAGGACTTCGAGTTCACCCGTCAGGCCGGCTGGGTGGGCTTCACGCTCGTCGGCTGCCCGCTCGGGCAGGGCCTGCTCGACTACGGCGGCATGATCGCCGCCGTGCGGCCCGGCCCGGGCGTCAACCAGATCGTCGAGCACTGGCTGCCCTGGCAGGACAGCTTCGACACCACCGCCCTGGTGGAAGACCAATGGACCCGGCACAACATCAACATCCTGAGGAGCACAGCATGACATCCGAACAGCTCACCGTCGCCGTGATCGGCGCCGCCGGCAAGATGGGCCTGCGCGTTTCGAACAACCTCGAGAAGAGCGAGTACCGCGTGCTCTTCAGCGAGAGCTCGCCGGCCGGCCAGGAGGTGCTGAAGGGCCTGGGCCGCGAGGTCGTCGACGCGCTCAGCGCGGCGGAGCAGGCCGACGTCGTCATCCTCGCGGTGCCCGATGTCGTGCTGGGCACGGTCTCGGAGCAGCTCGTTCCGGTGATGAAGCCCGAGTCGGTGCTGCTCACCCTTGACCCCGCCGCGGCCTACGCCGGGCTGGTTGCCTCACGCGTAGGCGTGCATACCGCGGTCGCGCACCCGTGCCACCCGTCGATCTTCTTGCAGCGCACCACGAAGGAGGAGTGGGAAGACACCTTCGGCGGCATCGCGGCCCCGCAGGAGGTCGTCGCCGCGATCGAGTCCGACGACTCACGGGCCAAGGCGATCGCGGACGCCGTGATCCGGACCATGTACGCGCCCGTCGTCGACGTGCACTGGGTGAGCGTCAAGCAGCTGGCGGTGCTCGAGCCGACCCTTGTCGAGACCATCGCCTGCATGATCGGCGCACTGCTCAAGGAGGCCCTCGAGGAGACCATCCACACCGTCGGCGTCCCCGAGCCGGCCGCCAGGGCGATGCTCTACGGCCACACCCAGGTGGCGCTGGCCAACGCCCTCAAGGGGTCCAACCCGTTCTCCGAGGCCTGCCACATCGCCATGACCTACGGGCGAGAGACGGTCATCCAGGACGACTGGAAGAAGATCTTCGCCGACAGCGAGCTGGACTCGGTCATCGCCCGGATGCTGCGCATCGAGGCCGTCAAGCACCCAGTCGGCTGACCCACAAGCGGGCGCCGACCCAGGCAACCGTCGACCATCCTGCTGTTCCGCCGGAGCAGCCCGGCGACGAGGGCCACACCGACGTCGCTTCGGCCTACGGCTCGCGGCTGGCTCGGCTCACTGCTCTCAAGGACCGCGACGACCCCACCAATGTCTTTCGCCACAACGCGAACGTCGTGCCATCGGCAAGCGCGGGCTGACCCGGCCATCACACAGCGACTCCAGCGGACCGCCGGGGTGTTCGCCGTGGGCGATCAACAGCCGGGAACATCCGCTGACCCAACGGCGTAATCATGTAACACGCGTTGGGATCGAGGGCAGACATGAAGCTCAGCGAAATCGCGGACCCGAGCCCGGGTACGCCGTCGCAGGCAGCCGTCGGCGCGGGACCAGGTCAGCCGCCGAAGCAGCTGCCGAGGGAGTCTGAGGCCTCGGCCTTGGACGCGTATTCGCGAGTGATCGTGGACGTCGCAGCGGCGTTGACGCCGCGCGTCGCCGCCCTCGCAGTCGAGCGGCGGGGGCGCGTCGTCGGCTCGGGCTCCGGCGTGGTCTTCACCGGGGATGGCTTTGTGCTCACCAACGCCCACGTCGTGGGGCGGGCGTCCGAGGGCAAGGCGGCCTTTGCCGACGGCACGACGGCCCCGTTCCACGTCGTCGGCAGCGACCCGCTGTCTGACCTGGCGATCATCCGGGTGGACGGGCCCACCCCGCCACCGGCCAGCCTCGGTGAGGCGTCGCGACTGCGGGTCGGCCAGCTTGTCGTCGCGGTCGGCAACCCGCTCGGACTCGCCGGCACGGTTACCGCGGGAGTCGTGAGCGGGCTGGGCCGGTCACTCCCGACGAGCAACGGCTCGGCGGCGCGGGTCATCGAGGACGTCATCCAGACCGACGCCGCCCTCAACCCCGGCAACTCCGGCGGCGCGCTGGCCGAAGCTGGGGGCACGGTGATCGGCATCAACACCGCCATCGCAGGCCGCGGCCTGGGTCTGGCGGTGCCGATGAACGCGTCGACCCGCCGGATCATAGCCAGCCTGCTCGCCGACGGGCGGGTGCAGCGGGCCTTCCTCGGTGTCGTCAGCGCGCCGACGCCGCTGCCCCCAACGCTCGCCGAACGCCTCGGCCGGCGCGAAGGCCTGCGCATCGTCGAGGTTGTCACGGGCGGCCCTGCCGCCGCGGCGGGGCTGCTGGCTGGCGACGTGTTGCTCAGCGTCGACGGCCAGCCGGTGTCGACGGCATACACGCTGCAGCGGCTCATGTTCGCCGAGGCGATCGGCAAGGACCTGCTCATCACGGTCTGGCGCCGGAATGCCCTGGTCGACGTCGTCGCGCGGCCGGTTGCCTTGCCGGACGCCTGATGACCAGAAGTGACGGCGACGCGACGCCGGCACAAACCAGTCCGACGATGAGGGGGCGCGCCCGAGCGCGCTCGCCAACGCGCCGCTCGTCAGCGACTCGGCCGCGGCGACGGTGAGCCCGGCGCCGCACGCCGCCTCGGTCAACTGCTTGCCTAGCAGCTCAATGTCCTGCACGAGTGCTCCTTTGCGGCAGTCACGCGCAGGATTCTCTACCCAATCCGGGGGCAACCTGAAGCAGGTCGGCCAGGGGCATTAGAGCTGCAGCCCCGAGTCGTGGCTCGGGTCGGCGGCATACGAGCCCGCGAGCCGCGAGGTGCCGGTGCTGGCGAGTACGGCGAGGAAGCGCTCGAGCAGGTAGATGGCGACGCGGGCGGCGGGCGACCAAGCGGTCCCGACCAGGTCGAACATGTGGTCGGTGTGGGGAAGGTAAGCAGCTGCCACTGGCACACCGGCTTGCCGCAGCCGGTCTTCCAGCTCTCGGACGGCCGTGACGGGCGCCATCTCATCATGGGTCCCGTGCACCAGTCCCGTGCCGGACAGATCACATCGGGCGGGTGGAAAGCAAAACCGAGCGTGGAGGTGAAACGAGCGCTCTCAAACGTTTACACCTGCGGCAAAGCGCACTCCCGAGTAAACCGAGCGATGGAGGTGAAACCGTGCGTTCTAGAGCCTGTCGCGAAATGCCGCTGCCGTCGGTCATGCCAATCGCGTGGTATTACGCGCAGTTGGCATGACCCAACCAGGATTACCTGCCGCCTGACTGCCCCTTTGGGCCACCCGACGGCATACTCGAGCGGAACGAATCTCAACAGGCTCTCTATCGCACGTCTTCACGCCCGGGAAGGGATTGGGACTGGCCCGCGAGCGGTTGGCAGGGGCCGTGGGGCGTTGTGCTGGCCAGGCGAGCTGCGTTTGCCGGGCCATCGCGCAGCCTGCCTACGTTATGGCGTATACCGGCTTCCGCGCGCCGCGCCGCGCCGCGGGCGCGGGGTCTCACCAACCCCACTGATCACCGCAGTTTCAGGTCGGTCACTAGATTCCGAAACAACCTCCGGATCCGGTGGTTGTTCCGGAATTTGGTGACCTGTATGGAACGGAAGGGACCCATGTGACTGGGGGCGTTCGCTGTGCTGGAAGCCACGAATCCGGCTAACGCTAAGCGTGCGTTGAAGTGCAACCAAGAAAGCAAACGCACGCCTACGCCCCAACACTCGTAGCGAAGGGCAGGACTGCGAGCGGTGCCGCCTGTCCAGACCCGCTTCAGTGGATTCGCCGATACCTTCAATGCGCGGCGCGGCGACTTCAGTCGTCTCCGACCCAGAAGCCGCGCCCGCCGAACCAGTCACCGTACGTCCCGAACCCCGAGGCTCCCCGGTGCCGTCCACGCAGGTACGACCCGACCACGGCGGCACCCAGGTCGTCGAGCTCGGGAGCGACGACGCGCCCGTCCACCCGCCGGGCCATCGAGTCGACGAAGCGCGCCAGCCCGGCATCCTCACCGAGGCGGAAGAACGTCGTCTGCGCCCCGAGCCGGCCGGCCGCCTCCAACTCGCGCACGCTGTTGGCGATGGTCAGCGGGTGCGGCGGGTAGTCGAAGAAGACGGCCCCGTCTCCCTCCAGGTGCGCTGTCGGCTCCCCGTCGGTGACGATGAGCAGTACCGGCTGGGCGGTCGGGTGTTTGCGGAAGAACCGGTTGGCCAGTAGTAGAGCGTGGTGCAGGTTGGTGCCCTTCTGCCACATGGCATCCAGGCCGGTGAGCTCCTCGATGTCCATGACCTTGGCATAACGCCCGAACCCAATAAGCTGCAGGTGATCGCCCCGGAACCGGCTCGAGATGAGCTGGTGCAGCGCGAGCGCCGTGCGCTTCATCGGCACCCACCGCCCATCCATTGCCATCGAGAACGAGGTGTCGACCAGCAACGCGACGGCCGCCCGGGTGCGGGCCTCGGTCTCGGTCACCTCGATGTCGTTGACCCCGATGCGTATGCCGTCCCGAGGGTCGCGCCCCTCGGTCGCCGTGCGCTGGATGGAGCGGGTGAGGGTGCGGGTGACGTCCCACGGCTCGGTGTCGCCGAACGCCCACTCACGGGTCGCGCCACTGCGTTCGCCGGCTGCTCCGGCGAGCCGCACGTCGCGCTGGCCCTGGCGGGCGGAGAGCCGCTTGGCGACGTCGCGCAGCAGCGCCTTGCCGAGCTGGCGCATCGCCTTGGGCGACAGGCGAAGCGAGCCGTCCGAGCCACGCCGCAGGTAGCCGTGGTCCTTGAGCGCCCGCTCGAGCTCGGCGAGAGTCCGGGCGTCGACGGCAGCCTCGTCGCCGAGCTGGCGGCGCAAGGCGTCGAGGTCGACGTCGTCCATGCGCGCACCGGCATACTGTTGCGAGAGCTGCTCCGAGAGCGCGTCCAGCTCGGCCAGGTCCTGCAGCACCCCGGTGCCGTCGCCGAGGCCAAGGCCTTGGTCGCCCTTGAACGACTCCGACGACCCCCAGTCCTCGCCCGGACGCAGCCCGCGCAGGTTCGCGTCCAGCCGGGAGAGCGACTGCTGCAGCGCCGGCGAGCCGAACGCCTGCTGCGACAACGACATCAGCTCGGCCCGCTGCTCGGCGCTCATCGAGTTGAGCATCCGCTGCGCCGCGGCCGCCCTCGATGCGAGCGAGTCGAGCAGCTCCTCGACGTTCTGCGGGTTCTCCGGGAAGAAGTCGCCGTGCTTGTCCATGAAGTCGCGGAACTGCGCCTCGGTGTCCTCGCCGCGGCCGTGCGCCTCGAGCAGGTCGTTGAGGTCCTCGAGCATCTGGTTGACGCGGGCCCGGTCCTCGTCGGTGGCGTTCTCCAGGGCCTGCTTCATGCCGGCGAAGTGCTGGTCGAGCATCTCGCGCCCGAGCAGGTCCTTGATCCGCTCGTAGTCCTCGCGGGCCTGGGGGCTGCGCCACTGGTAGTCCGACAGCGACGTGACCGCGGCAGCCGTCGACGGCGGCAGCTCCTCCAGGCGCATCTCGGCGAACCGCGCGTCGTCGTCCAGGTCGCGGGCCAGCGCCTTGCGCTCCTCGAGCACGGCCCGGTCGAGCAGCTCGCGGATCTCCTGCAGGGTGCCGTCGAGGTTGTGCCGCTGGGTGATCTCGCGCCGCCGCTGAGCGACCCGGGCGGCCAGCTCGTCCAGGCCCTTGTGCGCCTGCCCGCCCCGGCGCAGGAACTCGCGCATCGACCGCTCCGGCGAGTGGCCGGCCATGACGTCCTGCCCGATCGCCTCGAGCGCCTCGGCGAGGTCGACGGGAGGTGTGAGCGGGTCGGGTCCGCCGGCATACCGGCCGTAGCGCGCCCTGCGCCCCGGTATGCCGTGCGCCCCGCTCCCAGGTATGCCGGCCGGCCCGCTTCCCGTGAACCTCGCCATCAGCCGTACACCGTCTGTCCGTCGACGTGCTCCTTGGAGATCTTGCGGGCGAGGTACAGCCCTTCCAAGGCCAGCTCGATCGCGCCGGCGCGCTCGCCGTCGGTCGTCGCGCCGAGCCGGTCGATGATCGTGTCGTAGAGCTCGGACTCGCCGAGGACCGGCAGCCCGGTGAGCACGTCGCGGGCGCTGACCTGCTCGCCCGTCGTCACTGAGGCGCCGCGCTCCAGCGCCGAGACAAGAGGCGAGAGGTCGATGCCGCGCAGCCGTTCGCGGGCCGTCTCTGCAGTGGCCACGCGCAGCAGGTGGGTAATGATGTCGCGCTCGCGGCCCTCCTCGCCGGTCTCGAACTCGATCTTGCCGCCGAGGACGTCGACGGCGCTGTCGAGGTCGACGACCCGGGCGACCGGCTGGTGCTCGCCCTGGGTCGTCGCGCGGTGCAGGGCCGCGGCAGCGATGGTCTCGGAGGCCGCGATGGGCAGCCGCGCCGAGACTCCGGAGCGCTGGTCGACGCTGGTGGAACCGCGCAGGCCGCGGGCGAAGCGGGCGAGGATCTCCAGCAGGTGGTCAGGCACGTCCGCGACCAGGTGCGCTTCTTGGCGGATGACGGCGACCTCGTCCTCGAGGGCGACCGGGTAGTGGGTGCGGATCTCGGCGCCGAACCGGTCCTTGAGCGGGGTGATGATGCGGCCGCGGTTGGTGTAGTCCTCGGGGTTGGCGCTCGCGACGACGAGCACGTCCAGCGGCAGGCGCAGCACGTAGCCGCGGATCTGGATGTCGCGCTCCTCCATGACGTTGAGCATCGCGACCTGGATCCGCTCGGCGAGGTCGGGCAGCTCGTTGATCGCGACGATGCCGCGGTGCGAGCGGGGGATGAGCCCGAAGTGGATCGTCTCCGGGTCGCCCAGGCTGCGGCCCTCGGCCACCTTCATCGGGTCGACGTCACCGATGAGGTCGGCGACGCTCGTGTCCGGCGTGGCGAGCTTCTCGGCATACCGCTCGTCGCGGTGCCGCCAGGCGACCGGCAGCGAGTCGCCGAGGTTGGCCGCGCGGTGGCGCGACTCGTGGGTGATCGGGGCGAAGGGGTGCTCGCCGAGCTCGGCGCCCTCGATGACCGGGGTCCACTCGTCGAGCAGGCCGACGAGGCTGCGCAGCAGGCGGGTCTTGCCCTGGCCGCGCTCGCCGAGCAGGACGACGTCGTGGCCGGCGAGCAGGGCGCGTTCGAGCTGGGGGATGACGGTCGAGCCGAAGCCGTGGATGCCGGGCCAGGGGTCGCGCCCCTCGGCGAGGGCGGCGAGCAGGTTGTCGCGCATCTCCTGGCGCAGGTGCTTGTGCTGGTGGCCGGCGGCGCGCAGCTCGCGGACGGTGCGGATGGCGGGGTGGTCGCGCATGCCTCACGCTACGTCGTGGTCTAGCACACAGTCGAATCGGTATGTCGCCTGCCCGACTCGGTTGGCCACGCGCCTTGGTAAGTGGCTGCGTTTCGCGACCACGCCCACGTTCTGTGGAAGATCCTCCACACTGGAAGAGTGGACGATCTTCCGCAATGGCTATGGCCCCAGTCCGCGGGCCCGCTATCGCTGGCTCAGCCAGGACGACACCGCGCGGACGTAGTCGCCGTAGTCGATCCTCGCGGTGCCCACCGCCGTGGCGACGATCCTGAGGTCGACCTCGACGTACTCGTGGGTGAGGACGTTGCGCAGGCCGACGGAAGGCTTGAGCCTGCGCGCCAGCTCTGCCTCGATGGCACCGGCGGCACAGATCAGGTCGAACGAGCTGCGGTAGTCCTGAGGCGCTCTTGCCAGCTGCGTGGCCGACACGTGGGAGTTCACGGCAACAGCCAACTCGACGATCTGGGAGAGGATGCGTTCGATCGCGTGCCGCAGCATTCTGTCATCGGCCAGCGCTGCGGCGCTCACCGCTCCGGCTTGCTCCAGGTCGCCCAGCAGTTGGCCGATCAGAGCCAACCTCGACTGGACGACCAGCGGGTCGAAGGCGGGTGGCGTCATTCGGCCAGCAGCGCCAGCTCGACACGGCGCATCTCGTCGGTGTCGAGGCGTTCCATGATGGCCGCGATCTGGCTGTTGGCGAACAACCCGGGTCGCGCCTCGTGCAGCGGCACACCGCCGACGAGCGCCCGCTCGCGGGCCAGCGGGCCGGCGCGACCGAGGTCGAGCACGTCGAAGCCTTCGTATCGGGTCAGCTGGTAGAGCTTGTCCAGCAGGGTCAGCAGGTCCGCATCGACCGAAGGCGCGAAGCGGACGGCAAGGTCGACGTCGTTCGGGTCGTCATTGGCGAAGGCGCTGCCGAACAGCACCATGAGCTCGATGCCCAGCTGCGAGCACAGCTGTGCCAGCGCGTCCGTCTTGGCAAGCCCGAGTAGCTGGTCCGCCGCACGCCGCGCCCGTTCCGACACGACCGACAGCGTATCCGGCCGCACTGCGCAGGGCGGCGGCACGTCTCGACGCCCGGCGGGGGATGCCTCTCGCTGCGTACCGCCCGGCAAAGCGCGTCGACCAACGGCCCGAAGATCGAGTTGAGCCACTTGATTAGGGGCTTGCGAAACAGGATCGACAATTTGTTGTCAGGCTGCTGCCGTGTCGATGGCGAGGTCGTGAAACAGGGTTCGCATCCCGGTGCGGAGTTGCTCGTAGTCGCGGTCGATGCGGGTGTGTGTCTTGGGCGGTCGTCCTGGCCCGGGTCGGCGGACGCCGGCGAGGATCGGTGCGATGACGTGATCGCGCAGGGCGAGTAGGGCGGCGATGGTGCGGGCGGACTGGCCGGGCACGTGGTAGCGGCGGGTCCGCTCGGGTTTGACGACGAGGTGCTTGCCGCGCAGTTTGCGCAGGTCGTAGGCGGCCTGCCGGACGGTGTAGTCCTGATCGGTCTGGCCGGTGAGGGATCGCACCTTGTCGGTGAGCTCGGCGACGGTGAAGCCGTCGGGTGCGACGGCCAGGGCGAGTACGGCGGCGAGGGCGTCGCGCATGCGGGGCTGGTTCAGGTCGATGCCGCCGACCCGGGTGGCACCGATCTGCGAGGCGAGCGGCAGTTGGTCGAGGATGCCGTCGGGTAGGAAGCCGACGTCGACGCAGTCGAGCATGCTGGTGAACCGGTCCACCATGGCGGCCAGTCGGGCGACGATGGTGGGGAACTTCTCGAGCACCCGGCCGGTGTGCAACGCGTTGGTGTTGTGCACGATCGCTTCGAAACGCAGCACGTGTTCGCCCTTGGTGTACCCCTTGAGGGTCAACAGCCCGAAGTGGACCTTGAACAAGGTCAGGTTCCACCGTGGTCTCTCGATCACGACTGCCTGGCGGGGCGACAGATCCTCACCGCGCCAGCGGGGGCGTGCACCGACCCCGAACAAGGTGCGTAGCTTCGGCACGTCCAGCCGGGAGCGGGTCCGGTCCACGATGGTGTCGAACACGTGTTCCATCACCGCACCGGAGGCGAAGATCAGGTTGCGGCTGTACTCGAGCTGGTAGATCGAGTAGGCGTAGCCGAAGCCGCTGCGGCGTTGCTCGTCCAGGTCCAGACCGAAACACAGGCAGGCGGTGTAGATCCATCGGTCGATGACCTGGCTCAGGCGCCCTACAGCCCCGGGCTGGGACAAGGTGTCTGCGATCTGAGCCAGGCGATCGGGTTCACCGATTCTGGTGAAGCAGTTGCCCTCCTTCGCGAAGGCTATGCCCGCCGCGTGCGCCTGGCAGGCGACGTACTCGTGGCCGTTGAGGATCACCTGCGCACCGAACGGCGGGTGCCCGCTCATCTTGATCGTCAGATGCCCCAACGTCGGGTCCATGATGTGGAAGGAGTAGTGGTTGACGAACTGTCGAGTCTTCTCCAGGTTGCGGATCTTCCCGCCGCTGGTGCGGGTCACCTTCCAGACCGTCGCCGGCGCCCGGGCCACCAGCACCAGGAACACGCCCACCCCGACCGTGTGCTCGCGTAGGTAGTCCTCGGCGATGCGGTGCTTGCGCTCGTCGGCCTTGCAGTCGATCACCGGCACCTCGTTGGCACCGGCCCAGGCCCGGACCCGCCGAGCGAACCGGCCAGCCAGCCGCATCAGGTGCGCGTTGTCCAAACTATCGTCGCCCTCGTCATGCCAACGCCGCCACCAGGTCCGGAACCCGCCCGGGCTGTGCCCGATCGAGAAGTACGCGTTGAGCACGATCCGGTCCACGCAGTCATACGAGCCGGTCAGCAGATCCCCGTACCGTTCCGTGAATTCATCGGCCATCCACGAACGGTAGGATCACCCACCCCCGGTGACCAGAGCTGCCCCGAAGGGGCCACCGCCGCCGGGCGAAGTCCCGGCGGCGGCGTAGTTCGACTTAGACCGTATGGAGTGTCGGGCCCTTGGGGTCCGGCATCATCCGACCGGGTGATGATCCGCGTCCTGCTCGCCGTGTCAAGGCGGGAGAGCGTGCCTTGACACGGTGACCAGGACGCGAAGGGCTGCCACGATCGGATGATGCCGGCGGTGTGATCGTGGCGGGTGGTGTGGCACCCGCGCCTGCGGCTGGCATGTTGCTCGCGGGTCACCATCGGCCGTCATCCGTCGGGTTCCGGTGGTGCCGCAGATGACAGGAGGCGCGGATGCTTACTGACGAGCGTACGACCGTGGGGCTGGATGTCCACGCCCGGTCGGTGGTCGCCGAGGCGGTGGACTGGGACACCGGGCAGGTGTTCAGCCAGCGACTGGTCCCGGCCACCGAGGAGGTGCTGGCCTGGGTGGGCAGGCTGCCCGGGCCGGCGGCGGTGACGTACGAGGCCGGCCCGACCGGGTTCGGGCTGGCCCGCGCGTTCGCCGCGGCGGGGACTCGCTGTGTGGTGGTGGCTCCCTCCAAGCTGGAGCGCCCACCCGGGGATCGGATGAAGACCGATCGGCGCGATGCCCGGCGGCTGGCTCGGCTGTTGCACATCGGGGAGGTCACCGCGATCCGGGTCCCGACCGTGGTCGAGGAGGATGGCCGGGACCTGGTGCGGGCCCGCGACGACGCCCGGGTCGATCTGATGCGGGCCAGGCATCGGCTCTCGAAACTGTTGCTGCGCCACGGGATCGTCTACTGCGGCGGGCGGGCCTGGACCGGGGTGCACCAGCGGTGGCTGCGCTCGCAGCGGTTCGAGCTGCCCGGCACCCGGGCCGCGTTCGAGGAGGCGTTCGACGCGGTGCTGGCGGTGACCGCCCGCCGAGACCGCCTGGACGAGGCGATCATCGCCACCGCGGCCCGGCCCGAGTGGGCGCCGATCGTGTCCCGGCTGGGTGCCATCCGCGGGATCGGGGCGTTGACCGGGTTGGGGCTGGCGGTCGAGATCGGGGACTGGGACCGGTTCACCGGTGCCAGTATCGGCGCCTACCTGGGCCTGGTCCCCTCGGAGTCCTCCAGCGGCTCCAGCCGCCATCAGGGGTCGATCACCAAGACCGGTAACACCCACGCCCGGCGGCTGCTGGTCGAGGCGGCCTGGCACCAGCAGCGTCTGCTGCGCCCGGCCGGCAGCGCCGTGGCCGCGCGCCGGGCCGCACTCTCCCCGGCCGTGCGGGCCCGCGGTGAGGCCGCCGACCGGCGGCTGCGCCGGCGGTGGACGGCGCTGCAAGCCCGCAAGAAGGAGCCCCCGGTGATCGCGGTGGCCATCGCCCGCGAGCTGGCCGGCTGGTGCTGGAGCCTGGCCACCATGCCCGACTGACAACCCCCCACCCCCGCCATCCGCGCCTGCGGCGTGCGCGGGGTCAACAGAACGAGCCGGTGGGAGAACGATCCGGCCAGGGCAGCGCGAGGAACGATCCGCGAGACCACTACGAGCCACTTCGGTGCCTCCCAGGACATCAGAAGGTGACGCTCGAGCTTAGACAGCGGCTTGTTCCCGACGAACACCCGGTCATGCAGGTAACCAACCCGCGCATATGAGTCTCGACCGCGCGTCGATCGACGACCCGAACCGGGAAACCTTCTCCCACCGGCTCCACACAGCTTCAAACCTTCACCCGGAAACCGCTCTGGCACACCAGCTCCAGCGGCACATCCCTGCACGCCCCTTGACAACCCGAGACACCATATGAGTGGTCTCGCCCGTAAGTTCGTCGGGGGTCAGATCCAGGCCGGGGGGTCGCCCAGGTAGAGACCGCAGGCGCAGTCCAGGGCGTCTTCGGGTGATCCGGCGGTGTACCCGGTGGGCAGGACGGAGTCTTGGTAGCCGTCTTGGCTGGCTAGGTAGATGGCGAAGCCCCAGCGTGCGGCGGAGCCGCCGTAGCGCAGTCGCATCAGGGGGATGGTGTCGCCGTCGGGTAGGCGGCCGGTGATGTAGGCGAAGTTTGACCGGAAGCGAACGTCGAGCCCGGACAGTTGGGGCCACCGTTCGCGGGCGCGGGCCGAGAGCCGTTGTTGCAGAGATGTCTTGGTTGATTCCGGTGGGAATGCCATGTGGTCATGCTGCCGGATCGGCGTGTCAACCGCGACGACGGCTTGTGGCGGGTGAGGCTGGAGGGATTCGTGATGTCCAGTCGCCTCGGGGAGTGCTGCGATGGGTGGGTCCAGGGCGGATGTCGTCGTGTTGACCGACGCGCAACGGGAGGAGTTGACCGGGCTGGTCCGCGCCGGACGTACGGCCCAGCGGGTGGTGCTGCGGGCGCGGATCGTGTTGTTGGCCGCCGCTGGACAGTCCAACACCGCGATCGCCGCAGCGGTCGCCTCCTGTGCGGACACGGTGCGCAAGTGGCGGCACCGTTGGGCGACCAGTCCCGGGACGGCGTCGCTGGGCGATGCGAAACGCTCCGGTCGCCCGCCGCGGTTCACCCCGGTGCAGGTCGCGCAGGTCAAGGCGCTGGCCTGCACCCCGCCCAGGGATGCCGTGGTGCCGCTCTCCCGCTGGTCATGCCCGGAGCTGGCCCGCCAAGCGGTCACCGGCGGGATCTGCGCCTCGCTCTCGGCGCCCACCGTGCGCCGGTGGCTGTCCGAGGACGCGATCAAACCGTGGCAGCACCAGTCGTGGATCTTCATCCGTGACCCCGATTTCGCCGGCAAGGCCGCCCGAGTGCTGGATCTGTACGCCCGGACATGGAACGGAGCGCCCCTGGGCGCCAACGAGTACGTGATCAGTGCGGATGAGAAGACCTCGATCCAGGCCCGCTGCCGCTGCCACCCCAGCCTGCCGCCTGGTCGCTCACGGATGATGCGCGTCAACCACGACTACGACCGGCATGGCGCGCTGGCCTATCTGGCCGCCTACGATGTCCATCGCGGCCACGTGTTCGGACGATGCGAGGACACCACCGGCATCGTCCCGTTCACCGCGCTGGTCGACCAAGTCATGACACTCGAGCCCTACGCTTCAGCGCGGCGCGTGTTCTGGGTCGTGGACAACGGCTCCTCACACCGCGGCCAAGCAGCCATCGATCGGCTCGCCGAGCGGTTTCCGAATGCCATCATGGTGCACACCCCGGTGCACGCGTCATGGCTCAACCAGGTAGAGATCTTCTTCTCGATACTCCAGCGAAAAGTCCTCTCTCCCAACGACTTCACCGACCTGACCATGATCGAGGAACACCTCGCCAACTTCGAAAACCACTACAACGCCACCGCCGGCCCGTTCAAATGGAAGTTCACCACCACCGACCTGGCCGACCTCCTGACCCGCCTCGACCAGCACGATCCCCACCCCGCCAGCCCCGCTCAAGCCGCCTGACCCCCGACGAACTTACGAGCGAGACCACTAAGGCGAAACAGTCGCATCGACGGCTGTTTGAACCGCCTATCGATGCACCCCAGTGCCGGTCGCGCCCCCCGCACGCGGCGCGGCATACGCATGCATCCCTCTTTGGGATGCAGAGCGGTATGATGAAGACATGACGACCCAGATCGCAGTCCGCCTGCCCGAGGTGGCGGCCAGGTCGGTGCTTACCAGTGCCACGTCGTAGCCGGTGCTGGCCTGGTGGCGGACCAGTACGACCTGCACCGGTTGGCGACCGAAGACGCCGTACCACAGGCAGACGATGCCGGCGGCGTGGACCTGCACCGTGGCCCCGTAGCGGTGCAACCGTGGTCGGGGTGAAGCCGGTGGTGGCGGCCAGGGTTTTCAGGTCGGGCAGCTGCTCGCCCTTGAGCCGGGGCCGGCCGCGTTTGCCGGTGCGCGGTGGGGCCAGCTCGGACAGAGCCGCGTTTGCGCGCAGCCGGGTCGTCCAGGTGATCGCGGCTGGCAGGCTGCGCAGTACCTGGCCGGAGTAGGCGCTGTCGGCGACCACGTGCACGGTTCGCCCGTGCGCCGCGGCGGCGATCCGCCCGACCAGTTGGCGACCCAGAGCCAGTCGGGAGGCCGCGTCGGTTCCCCCGCGTACCAAGGCAAAGCCGACTGGCAGCGCGACCGGTCGGTCCAGGAACGGTAGTCGCACCACGACCGCGGCGATCACCCAGTTGTTGCCGTACCCGACCTTGTCCCGCCCGGTGGCCGACCCGTCGTGGAACCAGGACGCCGTGCGCCCGCTGCGCCGGAGCAGCGTGTCGTCCACCGCGACCAGCACCGGTTCCCCGGCCGGGATCAGCAGGTCGACGACCAGCCCGGCCAGCGCCGCGCTGACCTCATCGAGCGACCACCGCGCCCGGGAGAAGAACCGATGCACCCGATGGTGCGACCAGCGCCGGCCAGGCCGCTCCGGTGAGCATGCCGCAGACCGTGCGCCGTCGGGTCTGGGCCAGGAACCCGCCGGCCAGCGCGCAGAAGGTACGGAACGTCGGCTGCGTGAAACATGGCTGGAACGCGACCAGCAGTGCCAGCAACGACGGCGGCAACGTTACGCTGCCACCCCGGAGCATCGGCGCGCTCGAAACTTGAGGAAGCCATCGAGCCGCGCCGATGTTCCCTTCAGCCTCTGGTGCTGACGTGCAGCGTGGTTCACCGGTTGGGTCAACCGCCGGGGCGAGGAAGCCATCCCGCCACAATCGTCACTCCAGACCCACTGGTAGCGCAGACTCGCCCAAGCGTTGCGGCACCCCTGCACTCACACCCCGACCCCGGAGTGAACCTCCCAGCGCCTCAACGAAAGTCGAGCTTCGATCATGTCGTCAATATCGAGGAACGCGACCTGGTCGGCGCCGGCCAGCACCGGCACCATACTGGTGAGGCTCACCAGAAACCTGGCCGCGACAGCGTCCAGCTGGCGAACGTGCCCGAATGAGAACGTCCGCAGGAACGTGCCGAGCGTCGAGGGTGCCCGCACCTCGGAGAACAACCGGCCCATCGCACCATGGCGCAGCAGGTCCGTCTTGTTGAGGTGGTCCGCCCCCGCGATCAGCGCGACGACCTTGGTCACCGAGTCCGACCGGGCGACTCCCGGGACCCGCAGATGCTCCGGATCAGCCTGTGCAGCCCGGCCCGCTCGGCCAACGCCACGACCGGGACCAGCCCGCGCGAGACGAGGTTGGGGTCATCGAAAACCGCCGAGAAACTGCGACAAAAGCGCATGCGTCGGATGCCCTTCTTTTGGGTGCGCTGGAACCCTTGATAAGTCCCATCGTCCCAGGTCAGAGGGGCATTCGTCGTTTCTAATAGCCTCCGAGACCAACCTCACCGGTGGATCGAGGCTCAGTGGCAGGCGGCGCTGTCGCAGCCGGTCTCTCGCAAGCCAGACCGAATGGCAGTTGGAAGGTGCCGTGCTTGCCTCCTGGATATCTGGGCTCGACGACCGAGCTCCGATTGCCAGCGGTCGGCCCTACGGCCCCGCGTGCGGCTCGATCCGCCTTGACGTCCGGGACCCGGTCCACCTCCCCCTGGCTGTCGCCGCGAACTCGGTGACGTTCCTCCCGTAGGGCACGTCGCTCGCTCGGAAGGCGTCCCTGGGTGTCTTGTTCCGACCTACCCAGTCTGTCCGACGCAGGTCGGCTTCGCCCGAGAACAGGTAGATCGCGGCTCGAGTCTCGTCGGTCGCGGACGTCCCGCACTGGACCCGGAGCGTCTCCAGCACCCGGTTGCGCAAGGTGACCGGGCACGGCTCGGTCAGGCCGCCACCTGCTGGGTCGAACCTGTCGAAGACCGCATCTCCCGCGCAGGCTCACCCGCCCCTTCGGGCAAATCCCTCGACAGCGGCGCCTCGCGGCGGCAGGCTGAGTCCTCTGCCGACGTGTGCGGGAGGACCGACGAGTGGACCAACGCCCGGCACCCCGGCGTACGAAGGAGACCGACGCACCGGCCGCGCGGCCACACCGCAGCGAGCCGGCCAAACCCGCTCCGCCCGCGAATGTGGCCGACTACCTGCTCCGGGTTCAACGCACAGCCGGCAACTCCGCGGCCAGGAGCCTCGTCGCGGCTGGGGGGCCGTACGTGCAGCGGGACCCGCCGCGCGGCGCGGTCGACGACCCGCCGGTGGCAGATTGTACTCCCCGACCCGCGCATCGCCACCTGGTCGAAGGACAAATTCGAGGTGACGTTCGCCCGCGTCGGCGGAACGCTCAACCCAAAGTTCCAGATCATGGTCAAGTACATCGGCCCGCTGACCGTCTTCGCGTCCGGCACCGCGACCGCCACGATCGGCATCGGCGTTAAGCCCTTGGCCGTACGTGTGCTCTGCCTCGACCCGGCCGGCATCACCCTGGACCTGTACGGCGACGGCAGCACGGTCGTCCGGCTGCGCGACGATGCCCGGATGAGCCAGCTGCCCGGCGGGCCCGGCCGGTCGCACGACCTCGACGCCTACCTCGATCAGCAGTTCCGGTCCGGCACCAGCCTCACGGTCTTCGATCCGAAGGCGACGCCGGCCGATCTAACGGGCGCACCCAAGGCCGAGAATCCCGGGGCCAATCCGCAGTTCACCGGCAAGGGCTTCGGCGCTGACGGCTGGACCGGGCTACTCGATGGCGACGGCGACCAGGACAAGGAGCTCGAGCTCGGCATCAAGTTCGCGCCGGAGACGCCGAATCCGGACGACCGGAAGCTGCTCGTCACCGCAACGCAGCGGTCGTCGAAGCAGGCGCGTACCGCACAGCTGGCCCTGCCTCCCGGTCTCGGCAGCTGGCTGATCCCACACGTCGCCGAGGTGACCGACGGCTACGTCCCAACCAAAATGACACTGTTCGGCAAGCCCGACCCGGCGCTCTTGCTCGCGCCCGGCGTGCACTCCCCTGCCACCAGCTCGTACCGCGCCACGCTGGGGGGCGGCGCCGCCGACTTGGTGTTTCCGGCTGAGACGACGCCGCGGCGCAAGCTGGGTGAGGCGGGCGCCCCGCAGATCGCCGGCGGCATCCTCGCCGCCGACATCACCCTCGGCGCGTACAAAGACGTGTGGCGCCTGTCATTCCGCCAGCTCGACGACGGAAAGACGACGTTCGGGCTCTCGGCGGTCAACGCGGGGAAGGCCCGCGACACCGTCGGCGCGGAGCTAAACCTCACCGGCCCGATCAAGTACTCCCCGGTCGACACCGGCCCGACGAGCATCGGCATCGACCTCAACGGCGACGGCAAGCCCGACCTCCAGATTTTCGACCGGCTCACCACACCGTCCGATGTCGACGGCGGCGGCCCGCCCGCGCAGTCGCGCAACCACGAGCTGCGCGTGATGGGCCCCGCGATCGGCGCCGAGCGGACGTACAGCTATCAGTACCGCTTCGGCGGCATGCTCGGAGTCAACGGCGTCTCGGGTGCCGTCAACACCGAGGCGGGCCGCAATGCCGAGGCGGTCACCAGCCTGGCCGAGCAGGGCAAGACCACGACCCTGGACGCCTCGCTGGACCAGATCGAGATCGCCATGCTGTCGATGCGCAGCCGGGCGGCCAAACGCGGCCTGCTCACCCAGGAGACGTTGAATACGAATCTCGCGCTGTGGCAGGCGTTGGTCCGCGTACGCGCGCAGGCGGCGAAGGGCGTGACCCCCGCACTGAAGGACGAGGCCCTGAAGAAGGCCGAGGCGTTCCAGGCGGCGTGGGCGAAGGAGGTGCCGCAGGCGACGTTCTCGCAGTCGCTCGGGGCCGTACTCGTCACCGCCGGTCTGCGCAGTGGCGGCTGGGCGTCCGCGCTCGGCGCGTACAGCACCGCGATGACCGCCGTGGACAAGACGATCCGCGACCGGATGGAGAAGGTCGGCGGGGAGTCGGACAAGGACCTCGTCGAGGCCAAGCAGCTCGGGCAGTTGCGCAGTGAGCTGCAGGAGATCCCGGCGGGCGCGAAGGCGATCCGGGTCGCCGGGACCTACCACCCCGACGAGAAGTTCCGCAGCGAACAGGGCTACGTGTCGATGCTGCCGCTGCAACTGTACGCGTGGAAGGACGACGGCGAGTGGAAGGTCAAGGACGTCACCAACCCGTCCAAGCCGTACACGTACTCGGTCAAGGCCCAGGACGGCGAGACGTTGCCGCCGCTGCGCCTGTTCTCCGAGCTCGACGACCCCGACCACTATCCGGCGGGCGCGATCAACGTCCAGGTGCCCGGCGGCGTGGCCGGACGGATCGGCGTACGCGACCGGCTGACGTGGAAGAAGTTCTTCACATACCTGGGGCTCACCCTCGCCGTCATCGGCGTCACGCTCTCGGTCATCGCGTCGGCGGGTGCCACCTCCGCGGCCGTACCCGCCGCGTGGGCGCTCGGTGCATCGGCGCTCGCCGGGGCCACCGTCGCCGGCATCGACCTCGCCGAGCACATCCAGCACGACAACCTCGACGCCAAGACCGCGGTCCTCGACCTCGCCCAGATCGTGGCCGGGATCGCCACCGCGGGGGCACTCGCGGCGGGGCGCATCGTGGTGGCTGCCGGTTCGGCGAACGCCGCCTCCCGGTGGACGGGCGCGTGGGCGCAGGCGGCGATGCTCGCGCAGCGGTCGTACGTGCCACTGGTCGTGGCGGGCGCGTCCGCCGACGTCGTCACACTGGCCGTCATGGGGTCGGGCCTGACGAGCCAGCTCGACGCGATCGAGAAGGGCGACGCCGATCCCGGTGAGAAGAGCCGGGCGAAGATGCTGCTGCTAATCCAGGCGGCGACAATGACCGGGCTGACCGCGCTGCAACTCAAGGGCGTCGGGACGCTGGGGCGGGGTGAGACCCTCGTGCTCACCCGCGGCCTCGACGGCGTACCGGTCGTGTCGCCTGCGCTGACCTCCAGCTCGCTGATCATCGACGCCAATATCGCCATCGCCCTGCGCAAGCGGGCGGCGGGTGAGGCGTTGCAGCCGGGCGAGACCGCGCTGCTCAAGAGGTACGACGCGATGAATCCCACCGACGTACGTGTCGCGGACACGTCCATCGGCGAGGCCGCCGCCAAAGGCGGGGGTGAGGGACCTCAGCGCGGCTTCGGCGTGGGCGTCGACCGGGCCAGCCAGGAGTACAAGGACGTCTTCGACGTGCTGGAGAAGGCCAGCGTGGGCGGCAAGAAGGGCGCCGCGGACCGGTCGATCGTGGCCGACTCTTTCTTCGGCGCGGGCGAGTCCGGAGTGACGCCGCGGTACGCGACGATGGACGAAGGGGTCTACAAGAGGTTGTACGGAGTCAAGGTCGATCAGGAGGGCGCCACTCCCCTGGTCGAGCTCATCAAGAAGAACCAGAAGAAGGGCATGGCGCCGCCGGGCCTTCCCGACCTCTTCCCCAACGGATTTCCTGTCACCATCAAGGGCCGGACCCTTCACGTCCTGCCCATGCCGAAGACCTAGCCCCCAAAGCCCTCTAGCAAGGAGCGTCGTGGGATACACGTTCGACTATCTCGTCGGTGAGCTTCGGTGCGCCTTCTGCGACACGGTGTCGGGCGCGGACGAGCGGACGAACATGACCACCCGGCTGCGGGACGAGCCGGGGCTGGCGTTCCTCGGAGTCGGCGACAAGCTGCCCGTCGACACCGAGCGCGCCCTCAAGGCGGACTATCTGCTGGTCCGGGAGCCTGCTCCCGGTGAGGCGGTCGTCTTGTTGCACCTGTGGACCTGCCCCAGCTGCGGGGGTGCGTGGAACTGGGCGGAGGTGGCCGTACGCGACGGGGTGATCGAGTCCGTACGCGAGGCGCTGCTCAATCAGGAGACGCTGGCGCGGGTGAATTTCGTGGTGGAGGACATACGGGACGTCGCGGCTGACCTGGCGGGGTCCTCGTCGCCGTTCGCACTGGATGACGAGGGGGTTGTGGCGGTGTTGCGGGAGCGGTTGCGCGTTGGTGGTGGGTGGACGCCGGGGGAAGGCTGAGTCTCGGGTCGGAAGCTGACATTCAGCCTCGATCCACCGGTCGGCTTCGGTGAGGGTCCGATCGGGCCGGTGCAGCGTCGTTTGTGATTCGGGCGCAGGTGCCGGTCTGGGTCCGGGTCTTCCACTTGGTGTCCTTGGTCGCCCGCTGGGGCTGGGTGGTCAGGTCGCGCTGGCGGGTGGTCCCGCGGCGGCGGTGAACATCGCCTGCCAGGCGGCTTCCAGGGCCATCGCTCGGGCAGGTGCAGTCGGAGCCGGCGCGCGAGCGGGCGAAGCGGGCGGGGAACCGCGATGAGGTGGGTGCGGATCGTGGCTGTGGTGGCGCGGGCGTGGAACCTCGACGCCAGGGTCCCCGCGGCGCGGGTCAGGTTGAACGAGAGCGCTGCCGGACCAGCCATGCGGCGGCGTTGATCCGCCCTGAAGGTAGATGGGCGAGCGGGCCGTTCTTGAGCTCGGCTATGACCTTCTCCACGATCGCGTGGTCACGGTGGGTGGCCTCCGCGGCGAGCATCAACTCCTGAGAATCGGTGAAGACCGCGTGGTGGCGCCAGGTGTAGAACAAGGCGCCCTGCCCGGCCGGGACTTGTTTGGGGTTCAGGCGTTTGACGCGCGCACGATCAGGCGGGCGCTGATGTGCTCGTCGAGACGGCGGGAGGTGAACGCGGTGAAGCTGATCTCGGCGACCTCAGCGAAACCCGCCGAAGCGGTATGGCAAACTCGCATCTACCGGGTGTCCATCTATTGGTCCGTTCGTGTCGTCAGAAACCCCATCGTCCCAGGTCAGAAGGATACTCGTCTGTCACGAGCCGCTCGAAGACGCCATATTCACCGGTGGATCGAGGCTCAGTGCGGCTGTCCACCTTCGGTGTGGCTCTTCTTTGGCCTGCGCATGCCCGGACGCTGCCAGGGCGGGAGAGGCTCAAGAGGGGTATGCCCTAGCTCGAAGTAGTGATGCCCTCCCTGCTCGACGTCCCCGTTTCAGGTTCGAGTTTGGGAGGACAGCATGCAGGCGACGTCACCGCGAGTGGTGATCGGGATGGATCCGCATAAGCGGTCGGTCACGATCGAGGTGATGACCGGCGAGTACAGGGTCGTGGGCGGTGGCCGGTTCGCCACCGACGGGGAGGGGTACGCGGCGATGCTGCGGTGCGTGCGGGCGTGGCCGCAGCGGGTGTGGGCAATCGAGGGCTGTCAGGGCATCGGCCGGCACGTGGCCAACCGGCTGCTGACCGACGGCGAGCAGGTGGTCGACGTGCCGCCGAAGCTGTCGCTCGGGCGCGGGTGTTCGCGACCGGGCAGGGCTGACACCGTGCGTTCATTCAGTTCAGGGCGCCTCCGTGGGACAAAATCTCGCGGTCACGGCCTTGACCGTCGACACCCTGCTCTGCAGCAGGACTTCGCCGAGTCAGCATTGGCACTGAGTCCGGCCTCCATGCTGCGCGGCAGGGGCGGACGACCCGGAGGGTGGTGCGGTACGAGCGGACGACCCGAAGGATACGTCCTCTCAGCGCGGCAATAGCGGACGATTCGAGTCAGCTGGCGTTGTTGAGTCTGCGGACGATGAGTTGGTTGATGCTGATCTTTTCCTCGGCTGCTTCGACGGCGAGTCGGCGATGCAGAGTCTCTCCGACTCGGAGGTTGAACTTGCCGGAGAATCTGCGCTTGGAGAGTGGTCTCGGGATGTCCTCCCCTTCGGCGTTCATGTCCCGAACGATTTCGGTGATGACGTTCTCGAGGCCTGTGAGGGCGTCCATCTGCGTGGATGCGAGCCACGAGAGCGAGGGGAATTCCAGACAGGTGGCGACGAACTCGTTGTCTTCGACCGACCAGGTGATCCGGTAGGTGTAGTGCGAGATGTCAGCGGTTGTCTTTGGCATCAGCCGGCCTCCTTCTTTTCGATGGCTGCGAGGACCTGCCGCACCTGGTAGGGCTTGGCCTTGCCGTGGTCGTTTTGGATGTTGACGCGCGGGTCGCTGGGCCAGGGCGTGCGGAACACCGCGTGCGAGCCGGTGGTGCGCGGTGGGCCGAAGTAGTGTTCACAGACCCGGTGCAGGTCGGCGTAGCGGACGTTCTTGGGGTTGGCGCGCGTGGCGATGAGGATGTCCGCGACGGTCGCCACCAGCCGATGGTACTACAGGCGGTACTGCACCGTCTCATTCTCGGTCAGGTCCCGGACGCCATGAAAGCCGCGAGGATGTAGTTGGGGTGGCGGTCCAGGTTCTTGCGGGCCCGGTCGTAGCGCATCGTCGTGCGGGGGCCGGCGTGCCGGGCGGCGATTTGCACGTCGCGCAGATTCACGCCGGTGTCGAACATGGTGGTGACGAAGGTGTGCCGCAGCATGTGCGGTGCATGCGCGCGGCGTGCACGCCACCGCTCTCGGCGAGTCGGTGTAGGCGGCGCGTGGCGCAGTGGCGGTCCGTCCGGGTTCCGCGCCGGGTGCGCAGAGTAGGCCCGGCCTGCCGGCAGTCCACGGCGCGCTCGATCGCGCGGGCCACTGCCGGCGGCAGCGGAGTGAGGACGACCTTGCCGCCCTTGCCGCGGACTCTCAGTACCCGATGGCCGTGCTCCTGCAGTTCGAGGCCATGCTGGCCACCGCTCGCGTGTCACCGAACCGCAACGACTTCGCCCTGGTGGTGATGCTGGGGCTGCTCGGCCTGCGGATCTTCGAGGCCTGCGGCGCGAGCATCGAGGATCTTTGGCGAGCATGCTCGACTGCGTCGACGTCGGCTTCCTACCCGACGGAATCCTCGACCAACTGCCGCTCGCCTCGCAGATCGGTGCCATCCGGGTCGGCGGCATCGACCTGAACCGGCCCCGCATGCGCGACGCCCTCGCCGCAGTACTCGCCTTGGCCGTCGCACCCGACGGCTTCACCGTCACCGAGCTCACCGACAAGGTGCGATCCCTCGCCGGCCAGACCGATCAGGACTACACCGTCCGACAGGCCGCCTACGACCTACGCAAACTGCGTGGCAAGCACCTCGTCGTCAAACCCGAGCGGACCCGCCGCTACCACGTGCCCGGCCAGTCCGCCCGCACCATCGCCGCCTTACTCGCCCTGCGCAATCACGTCATCGCACCGATCCTCGCGGGCGTCCGCCGACCCGGGCCAGGACGACCGCCCAAGACACACACCCGCATCGACCGCGATTACGAGCAACTCCGCACCGGGATGCGAACCCTGTTTCACGACCTCGCCATCGACACGGCAGCAGCCTGACAACAAATTGTCGATCCTGTTTCGCAAGCCCCTAGTGTCCGCGGATGGCGACGTCCGCAGCAACGCTCCTCGCGACGCTTGGTGACACGGCGTACTCCGCGCTCGGCGCGTTGGCGGACAGCCAGAGACCGCTGTCCGGGCGGAGGGTAGCCGCCTGCTCGACGTCGCTCCCACGACCGCGACGGCGGCCTTGTCGAAGCTGCGAGACGCCGGCTTCGCCATGTCCAGCCGGCGGGGCAGGGCCTACGAGTGGACGCTGCGTGCCGACCACCCCCTGATCCGGTCCTGGCTGCACGACCGGCGCCCAGAGTCCGCGGACGAACCGCCGGCTGGGTCAAGCCCGTACTCAACCGGCGGCGGCGGCGTCACCTTCGAGCGCAAGGTCGCGGTGCAGTACCTCGCCCGGCTCCTGACCGGCGACGGCGCGCAGGAGATGGGCGGCGCCCGTCAAGTGGTTCGTGTCGACTTTCAACAGGCTCCAGAACACGCAGTGGACGACCTGGTCGTACAGCCGCCCGACCGGAGGAAGCCGAACCTTCGCTCGTGCTCGCGGTCGCCGTACGCCGCGCCCCGAACCTCGTGCCGAGCGACGCCCACTCGAACACGCTCATCCGCTCTTTCGTGCGGGGGCTCGCCGCTCCGCCGTCACCCGGTCCCGAGCGCCGCTTTGCGCTCGCGGTCGCGGGCCCGCAGGAGCACGCACAGCAACTCGCGACCCTTGCCGTGCTTGCAGCCAAGCAGGCCGACCCTGCCAAGTTCTTCCAGCTCGTACGCACCCCCGGAAAGTTCACGAGACCCATCCGCAACCGCCTGGGCAACGTCGAAAGCCTCGTGAAGCTGGCTCTCGCCGATCTCGGGTCCACCAGTTCCGAGCCTTCAACGGTCCAGGACCAGACCTGGCAGCTCCTCAGCCGTCTCCACGTGCTGATGCCACGGCTCGAGGCGCCCGACGAAGCGGATTGGGCCGCCGTGACCAACGCGCTGAGGCTGGTCGCTCGCGGCCGAGACCTCTACGGCGCATCCCGCCTGCGGGACCGGCTCATCGCGCTCGCGAGCGACTATCCGATGCACGCGGCCACGGTGGATAGCACCGTCCTGCGGCGCGACGCGCACGAGCTGCTCGACGGCTCGTTGCGTCCCCACCCCAGCGGCTGGGAAATGCTCGAGCACCTGCACGACCGCGCGATCGCGGCAGTTCGAAACGAGATCGCCGCCGCGGACGGCGCCCGGACCGCCCATGTGGACCGGCGCGACCTGGCGGCTGGGCTGCTCGACGTCGCGTCGCGGCACTCCGCCGTCGTCGCATACGGCGAATCCGGTGTCGGCAAGAGCGCGCTCGCCATCGGCGCGCGTCGTTGGGCGCGGCTGCCGACCCGAACACCCAGGTGCTGTGCATCAACCTGCGGCACCTTCCCGCGACGACCGTCGAGCTCGAGGCCGCCCTCGGCGTCGGCCTGAGCACGCTGCTCACGGGCATGACCGCGCCGATCCGGCTGCTCGTCGTCGACGGCGCCGACGCAATCGCCGAGGGCATGCTCGAGCCGTTTCGGCACCTCGCGGACGCCGCGCTGCGCAGCGACGTCACCGTCCTCGCCGTGACATCCGCCGACGTGCGCCAGCTCGTGCGGGATGCCCTCCCTGAGCGCGACGTCACCGAGTTCCTCATCCCGCCGTTGAACGACGACCAGATCGAGCACGTCGTCGCGACGTTCCCCGAGGTGGCCGCGCTCGCGACGAACCCCCGGGCACGTGAGCTTCTCCGTCGGCCAGTCGTAGTGGACCTACTCGTGCGCGGAGGCCTGTCCGGTACGCCGCTCGGCGACGCCGACGCGATGACGAGGTCTGGAACGGGCTGGTGCGCCGCCATGAGCGCGCCGACCGCGGCACGCCCGACGCGCGCGAGTTGGCGCTCCTGCGGCTGGCCGACCTCGCGCTCAGGGGAGGCGACCCGCTCGAGGTGCTCAGCGGGCTCGACCCGACCGCAGTCGACGGGCTGCGGCGCGACGGCCTGCTGCGCACGCCGCACGACGACCCGTTCCGGATCGGGCCGGAGTTCACCCACGACGAGCTGCGGCGTTACGCGATCGCGCGTCGTCTGGTGACCGGCGGGGACCCTGCGGCGAAGCTCCTCGACGCCGGCGTCCCTCGGTGGGCGCTGGCCGCGGCGCGGCTCGCCTGCCAGGCCTTGCTGGCCGCGCCGCAAAGCGCCGCGAGCCCGCGGAGCGGCCGTTTCGCCCGGCTGCAACGGGCCTTCGACGGCCTCGCCGCGGCAGGTCACGGGACTCGGTGGGGCGACGTCCCCGGCGAGGCATTGCTAGGGCTCGGCGATCCCGACCAAGTTCTACGCGACGCCTGGCCCGGGTTGGTCGCAGGCTCCGGCGAAGGGCTGCAGCGACTGAGCCGGCTGGTCGACCAGCGGCTCCGCGACGAAACGGGCCTCGTCCGCGACGTCGCCGTGGAGCCGCTCATCGGCCTGCTGCTCGACGACGAGACGCCATGGCGATCCGGAGAACATGTCAACGACCTGCTCCGGGACTGGCTGCGCGGCCTCGCCGCGGCCGACACCCCAGCGGGGCACCCCCCGCGCGGACGGCTGCGCGACCGGCTCGTAGCTGCGTGCGCGGACGCGGACACGAAACTGCAGCAGGAACGCACCGCGGCCCTGGCGGCGCGCTCACCAGAGGAGATCGCAGAGCGCCAAGCCCTCATGAAGGCCCGCGGCGTCCCCTTCGGCGAGATCGGCTACCCGCGCCGGCGGCGGCGCTCTCGGGCCGAGCTCCCGCGCGGCGCTCCTGCGTCGGGTAGCGCAGCACGCGCCCTCCTGGGCGCGGCCAGCGGTCGAAGAGCCGCTCACGGGCCGCGCGCTCGCGATGTACCGCCGCGGATTCCTCGCAGAACTGACCGAGGCCTACTACGTCGACGACGAGGACGGCTCCGGCTTTCAAGAAGACGGCATACGGGACCATCACGCCCGGGGGATGGGCGTGACGCCGCTGGCCGCCTGGTACCGCGGCCCTTTCATGCCCCTGTTCCAGACGGACTTCCGGAACGGCGTCGCCGTCCTCAACCGCATGCTGAACCACGCCGCACTCGCACGCGCACGGACCCTCGCCGGTCTCGGCCAGCCCTTCGGCGCACCGTCCGAGGGCGACCCGCTGGACGAGTACCGGACCGAGCTGAACATCACGCGGTCCTGCCGCAAGTACATCGGCGACGAACATGTGTGGCTCTGGTACCGAGGCACCGGCGTCGGCCCGTACGCCTGCATGAGCGCGCTGCAGGCACTCGAACGCGTCTGCGATCAGATCATCGAGATCGGCTTCCCCGTCGCAGAGCTTGTCCCGATGCTCCTCGACGGCTGCGAGAACCTAGCGATGGTCGGCATGGTCGTCGGGCTGTTGGTCCGCCACCTGGAGAGCGCCGGACGGCTTCTGGATCCGTTCCTCGCGGAGCCGATGGTCTGGCACAACGAGTTCACCCGCGTAGTCCACGAGCACGGCGGCCTGCGCGCGCCGTCGGACGGGCTCGTCGCGCCGGAGCGCCGGGGATGGTCGTTGCGCGAAGCAGTGATGACCCTCGTGCTTCGGTCCGACGATGGCCGTTCCGACGAGCTTCGCGAGATAGGCGAGCGGCTCGTCGCGGCGGGCCGCTCACTGGTCCTGCAGGCGGACGGCACGGACGCGGCGACACTCGACGAACATCTGGCCCCAGTGCGTGCCTGGGCGAGTGCGCTCGACCGAGGTACGTATGAAGCCACGGCGACAGATGAGGGCGTGCTCATCCAGAGCCGACCACCGGCGGACGTCGTCCACGTGCTCGAGCCTGGGAACGTCGACATCCAGCGCGCGCCAGAGAGCACGCGCCTCATGCTCCGCTACGACGCGAACCGACGCGGTCCGGCGGCGGAGCCGTTCGCTGCGGACCAACTCGTGGCGGACCTCGCCATAGCCGAAGACCTCCTCATCAACCCCCCGGCGCTCGGCGCGTCGGCCCGCTGGGACGTGCCCGCCGCGGTCGCGGCCCAGGCCCTCGAAAGCCGTCTCCTCGACGACCTCCCTCTCCCAGACGACGCCGTGGCCTTCGCCCTCGAGACCGTTCTTCAGGTGGCAAAGGGCGCTCCGTCAGCCCGCCAGCACGAGTTCGAGGAGTCCTTTTTCGAGCTGGGAGCGGACCGGAGCGCCGCGCGCGTGATCGGACTGCTCCTGACGCCTGCCGGCGCCGACATGCGGTCCCGGTTGAACAACAATGGCGCAGATGAGCGCGTCGCCGCCGCAGGGTCGATACTTGCGAGGGCCACCGCGAACGAAACCCGTGTGCACCTCGCGCGCGGACTGGACCGGCTCTGGCGCGCGCCGTGTGCGCCGGGCAGCGGCTGCCCTCATGAGATCGGTCTGCGCCTCCTCGTCGAGTCGATGCGTGACAGCGCGTTCGGCGGATGGGATCCGGAGACCGGCACGCGCGAGGTCTTGACGCTCACCGACCCCGTGCCGCAGGCACTCACCGCAACGCCCGGCGACGCCATCTACGTCTCGCGCGTTGACGGGGCGATCCGCGGCCTCGCCCCCGCCGCCGCGACGAAGATCTGCGTGTCCGGGCCCGCTCGCGAGCTGCTCGACGTCGTGCTGGCAGCGCAACGGCGCGCGCTGCTCTCCCATGAGCGCAACCTCGACCACCGCGGGACGCATGCCTTGATCGCGGCGCGTGCCCTGTTGACGCTCGCCCGCGACGGCGATGACGCCGCACTGTTCGAGCATATCGACGCCTACGCCGACAACTCCAACCTGTTGGGCGGTCTCCTGCGGGCGGCTTCCGCAGCGGCCGAGGAGACGACCGAGCGAGCGGCCACCGCGCGCCGTCTGTGGCCTACGGTCATCGAGCACGTCCTCGATCTCCTGGACGCCGGTCACACTCCGTTCTCACGCCGGCACTGGGGCGACTACACGCTCGCGTCGCTCCTCCCCAACCACGCCGGCGAGGTCGCGTACCTGTACCCGGAGACCCGGGAAGCACCGATTAGATGGTGGGGCGTCCTCTTATGGACGGGGCAGATCCAACGCTGGCTGAGTCTCGCCCGCGGCAATCCCACGTGTGTCGACCACCTGATCGGTGCCGTCCGACCGCTGCCTGAGGGGGAACAGGCAACGACCGGCCTGCTCTGGCTTGCAGATCTGGTGCTCGCCGACCCCGCCGCGGTTGCAGGACGAAGCTTCTTGACGTCTTCATGGCTCATCCACATTCGCACCACCGCCTCCGAAGCCGGACTCGGCGCCGTGTGGCAGCAAGTGGTGGACGCCCTCGTCGTAGCTGGCGCTACGCGGCTAGCTCCCTATTCGGAGTAGAGACCGGCACGGCCATCGCGTCATCGCCCGTAGCCGCCCGCCTACAGTCCGTCGGGGTCGCGACCCTCCACGGCCGTCGCCGCGTTGGCTCGCTTCGCGATGGTGATGGTTCGTGGCGTCGCCGGGGTCTTCGTCGCCGGGGTGTTATGCGAAACGCTTCTGACCACGGACCGCTTGCGACCCTGCTCGACATCCAAGCCCACCTCGACATTGAAGCCCACCTCGACGCTCGCATAGCCAAGTCTCGACTCGTCGAACTCCCGCGAAAGTCCGCCATGGCGGGCCTTGCCAGCGGAATCAGCGCTCCTTTCGGACGTCTGGGTTCAAACGCCCACTAGCGCTCGTGCGTTGGACGGCGAGGCGCTCGCACACCGGTTGAGCAGAACGGCCAATGATCGCAGGCTCTGCAAGGTCCGCTCATCGGCACGATCGAACGGGGCGGTCCCGGTCGGCCTGTTGGCTGTCGGGTCGGTGGGGTCAGATTGCCTGCATCCCTCGGAGTTGGTTGACGAGTGCGGGTATGTCAGTCGTGGCGACAGTCCACAGCTGGTCGGGGTCGATGCGGTGGTAGTGGTGGCTGAGGCGATCGCGGATCTTCGCCATCGACGTCCAGGGGACTTCCGATTGCTGGGCTCGTAAGTCGTCGGACACAGCCTTGGCTGCCTCGCCGATAATCTCCAGGCATCGTTCGACCGCGCGGCGGAGGGCGACGTCGGTGTCGAACGGGGTGCGTCCTCGAGCGGTGATGTCGTTGATCTCTTCGGCGGCCATGAGCATGTCCGCCAGCCGGTGGGCGTCGGAGCGACTCACAAGGGCACAGCGTCGCGGCGGATGTCGATGTCGCGATCCAGCAGGGCGCCGGCGGAGATCACATCGACCCTGGTTCCGAGTAGGTGCTGCAGGGCCTCCTCGAGGTCAATCAGGTCCAGCAGCGAACTCGCGGGCTCGAACTCCACGAGCAAGTCGATATCGCTGTCAGCGGTGTTCTCACGGCGCGCGACGGACCCGACCACGGCCACTGAGCGACCCTTGTGGGCACGCACCAGGTGCAGGATTGCCTCCCGCTGGTCCTGGAGGCGGCGATGCGCAGTGCTCGGGCCTGACCCCATGGTGGACAGTTTAGGTGGCGCACGCCGTCGGTTGGTCGGTGCGGCGGCAAGCGGTTCGCTCGCCGTGCTGGCTAGGTACCAGAAGCCATGAACGCGGCGAGGATGTAGTTGGGATGCCGGTCCAGGTTCTTGCGGGCTCGGTCGTACCTCATCGTGGTTCTGGGGTCGGCATGCCGAGCCGCGATCTGCACGTCCCGCAGGTCGACGCCGGCGTCGAGCATCGTGGTGACGAAGGTGTGCCGCAGCATATGGGGATGCATCCGAGGCAGCCGCACCCCGGCGACCTCCGCGAGTCGGTGCAGCCGTCGGGTGGCGGCGTGCCGGTCCATACGGGTACCGCGTCGGGTACGCAGGATCGGCCCGGCCTCGCGGTCGGCCACGGCACGGTCGATAGCGCGGCCCACCGCCGGTGGCAACGGCGTCAGCACCAGCTTGCCGCCCTTTCCGGTGACCCGCAGCACCCGGTGACCGTGCTCCTCGGCCAGGTCGCCGATGCTGGCGTTGCAGGCTTCGAAGATCCGCAGGCCGTGCAATCCCAGCATCGCCACCAGGGCGAAGTCGTTGACGTTACGCGAGTCGCGGGCGGCGGTGAGCATTGCCTCGAACTGCAGATGAGTCAAACCGAGGGTCGGTGACTCGGCTGGCACGGTCGGTCGGCGGACATGCTCGGCCGGCGAGTGCGCCAGCACGCCGTCGATCACACAGGTGGCGTAGAAGCCGGCTACCACCGAGAACCGTCGACCGATCGTCGAAGGCTTGAAGTGTCGGATCTCGTGCATCCACCGCAGGTACAGCTCCAGTTGCGAGCGCGTGACGGTGAGAGGGTCCTGTTCGTGCTCCTGGCACCAGGACAGGAAGGCACGCAGATCAGAATCGGCGTGCACACGCGAACCGTCCCGGAATCGAGATAAGTAGCCAGCGACCGCCCGGCGCAGCAGCTGAGCTGGTGGTTGTACGGGGATCACAAGGGAAGGAGATGTTGTCATCTGCCAGAATGAACCCGCGACCCTCCACCTGTCAGCGGCGACGTGCCACCCCGCGTCGCTGACACGCAGTGCGGCAGAGTCGGACGACCCGAAAGGGTACGTCCTCAGTGCGGCATGGTCGCGCGTTCCGCGCGCAGTGCGGCAGAGTCGGACGACCCGAAGGGTACGTCCTCGGTGCGGCAGTTTCGGACGAGCGTAGCCGTCCTCCACGCGGCAATTGAGCGCCGCCCTGTTCGCGGCTAGTTCCGGATGAGCGTAGCCGTCCTCCAGTGCGGCATGAGCGGGCGGATCCTGGCTGGTTCCGAACGAGACGAGGATGGCGTCCGGGCCGGCGGCCGATCGGCGTCGACGCCCCTCCGGTAGGTGCGTCAGCCTATGGCGGGTCCGGTTCCGGATGCTCGGACAGGAACTTCCGGGCCTGGGTCTCATCGACGATGTCATTATCGACGAGCCACTCCACGGCCCGGCGTTGAGCACGGACATCACGGAAGGCGTACCAGGCCGACAGCAGCTGTGGGTGTTCCTCGTGGAGCTCGTCCTTGAACCGCCGGAACGCCCCCTTCCCCCGGATCGCACGGGCCAGTCTTCGCCCAGCGGGCTCGTCGCTGATCCGCTCGGCGAAGTCGGCCATGTCCTGGTACCACACGTACGACGGCAACGGGTCGATCCCGATCAGGTCCACCTCGTCCAGATCGACAGGATGCTCCCCGTCGATCCCACCGTCCTCGGTCCACAGCGAGATCTGGCCGCTGTCTGGGTCGATCAGCCAGTGATGCTCGAACCCGTCCTGGTCGGCCAGCGCCATCGCCAGCTCGTCCAGGTCCACCGCACTCAGGTCGATCATCTTCGCTCCCGGGCCCACCATCGATGCGCCTGACGCTACCGCGCACGACCCGACACACGGCACGGTCACGACTCCTGGCACCGCGGATCAGGTCCCGCCAGTGCACGCCCGATGCGGCTTTGACCACTCCATTTGCACCATGCCGAACGCGGCAAGAGTGGACGCGCCTAGCCGTCCTCCGCGCGGCGGGAGCGGACGACCCGTAAGCGGACCACATGACCGGGGACCTGCTGCACGAGACTGGTGGCCGGCCCGCCGTGGTCGATGGGCCGGATTCACCGGCTCGCTCCCGCCCCGCCCTGATCGCCCCATCCCGATCCGGTCTCGGGTGAGCATCGGCGCTGCCGGTCCCCGCGAAGTGCCCTGGCGTCCTTGGTGACGTGGCTGGCGCGGGGGCCGTCCTCGGGCGGCTTGTCGGATTCGTGTCGTCGGCCGTTCGTGGGTCACACCCGTTTCGCGTGGGCGTGGGTGCTCCGCTGAGCGGGCTAGCGTGATCCTGGCGTCCGGGTCGGACGCCGGGACCACACCCGGAGGGTGACCATGGCCGACTGGGCCGCAGACGGGAAGAAGGACGCGCTGGACGCTGACGACAAGGTGATCGCCGGAATCGTCCGCCACTGTGGCATCGCGCTACCGAGGTGTAAAGGGTGGCGATGGAGGTGCCGAAGGAGCACGAGGCGCAAGGCCCGCGGTCGTTCTGGACGTGCTCATGGGCGCGCGTCCGCACCCCATTTCCAGCCCGGAACGGGCCAACCCTCGCCAGAGGGGGTCAGCTGACTTCTCCCGCGTCGTGCCGCGTGGGATCATGCCGTTAGGCCCGGACCAACGATGTCCAGGGGAGGCTGCCATGGCCCGTTACCTCGTCGTCGCCCACCAGACTGTCACCAGCCCGGAGCTGCTGAAGGTGGTGCGCGGCGTCCGGGACCAGGACGCCAAGGCGGAGTTCGTCCTGCTCGTCCCGGCGACCCCGGTGCGTCATCTGCTGTTCCGCACGGGCGACGAGAACGACGCCGAGGCCAATGCCCGTAAGCGCGGGGAGCGGGCCAGCGCGGTGTTCACCAAGCGCGGCGTGCCGCTCAGCGAGGTGCGCGTCGGCGCGGCCGACCCGGCGGAGGCGATCGACAACGAGGTCGCCGCGCACCCGGGCTACGCCGGGTTCATCATCTCCACCCTGCCGGCGGAGAAGTCCCGGTGGCTGCGGCTGGATCTGCCCGGCACGGTCCAGGAGAGGCACGGGCTGCCCGTGCACCACGTCGTGGCCGAGGACCTGGGACCATGGCTCGGGCCTTAACCCCGGATCGTCGCGGAGATCAACGCGTTGTCCCGGTACACCTGCGCAGCGACCACGCCGACCGCAGACACCGCGGCCATCAGCGCGACCACCAACCAGGACAGCACCCGAGCTGCCCCCAGGTCTCCGACTGGACGCACCCGCGGCTCCTCTCCGATCACCGGCATGAGTCGCCGTCCCGTCACCGGCGCGGGCAGGCTGCCAGTAAGCCGGCGCCACAGGAGTCGGGCAGCGCGGCGGGAGCGGCCGACTCGAAGTCGTCCCGTCCGCAGCGGGTCCGCATGTCAGGTCACAGCCAGGCCCGCCGTCCTGATAGCGAGTCCGGTCCAGCCACCACCGTGCCAGGCTGTGATCGGGTTGTCTGGAAGGGTGCCGCGATGCTGGAACCGCTCTTCTTCTCCCTCGGGGTGGTCAACAGCGCGGCCTTGATCGTCATCTTCGTCCTGCGCAGGCGCCGCCTTGACCTGGTTGAGCGGTTTGGCTGGCTGTACTTGCTGCTGGCCATCCCCGCCGCCTACGGCCTCGTCCTGGTCGGGCAGGAGCACACGCCGGAGCAGTACGCGATCTTCCTGTCCATCTTCCTGGCCTTCCTGGCCATCGAGGCCCTTTACGACTGGGTCCTGAAGATCCCCTTCCGCCAGCACATGGACTGGCGCCTGCTGGCGCCGTACGTGGCCCTCTACATCTCATCCAGTTACGGGTTCGTGGTCATGGTCTGGAAGGAGTCGCTGCCCGGCGGTCTGCTCATGCTGGCGCTGACGGTGGCGCAGATCCTCGCCAACCTGTGGACGCATCCGCGCGGCTGAGCCCCTGCAGCAGCGGCTCCGCCCCGGTGGCGAGGACGACCCGGTCCCCAGACGGCAGCAACGACCACCTCAGACCGCTGCCGGCGTCGCACTCACCAGCGACCAGACCGCATCGGCGGCCTCGACAACCGCCAACAGTGTCGAACACCCGCCCGCATCTGCCAACACGCGCCCCTCATCGAGGTCGCCGTCGACCACCGCGTCCGGTGCAAGCTCACGACCCATCCGCAGACCAGGTCCAGTCGTTCCGCTCACAGGAGCGACGCAGGAGGAGCCCAGGCAGCCGAGCATGGGAAGGACGCCCGGGAGGCTCGATGGATGAGGTGGTGCGGGTGGAAGCGATCTCGGAGACACTGTTCCTTCCCCTGTATGCGTTGGCGCTGGAGTCCCAGCGGGATGATCCGATCCTGGCCGACCCAGGTGCGGTTGCCCTGACCCGTGCGCTCAACCGGTCGTTCGCCGGATCGGATCTGCCGCTGCATCGCCGGCTGGTCAGCGGCGATCTTCCCGCGACCCTGGTCACGACGATGGCGTTGCGGATCCGTCGCTTCGATCGATACGTCGCGGACTTCCTGGCGCGCGAGCCAGAGGGGGTGGTGGTCAACCTCGGGTGCGGCCTCGATGATCGACGGCGGCGTACCGACAACGGGCGGGTCCGCTGGTTCGACCTGGATCTACCCGAGGTGATCGCCCTGCGTGAACGCTCCTGCCGCAGTCGGACCGGATGCGGTTCCTGGCCTCCTCAGTGCTCGACCTGAGCTGGTTGGACGCGTTGCCGCACGAGCCGGGCCATCGGTTCTTGTTCGTCGCCGAAGGACTGCTCATGTACCTGCCGCCGGACGGGGTCAGGAACCTCGTGCTGGCCTTGCACGAGCGCCATCCCGGGGCGGAACTGGTGGCCGAGGTCGCGCACAGCACGATCGTGCGGCTGATGCGCGGACCGCTCGGGCGGAGCAAGTTCCGCCGCCAGTTCGGCACCTCCGCTGATGTGGTCTACCAGTTCGGCCTGCGCGACAGCCACGACATGCAGCAGTGGGCCCCCGGGCTGGTCCTGCTCGATGAATGGACCTACTTCGACGACCCCGAACCGAGGCTGGGCTGGATGCGCCTGCTCGCCCGATGGCCCCTGTTCCGGCGGGCCCAATGGACCGTGCACTACCGACTCGGCAACGCGCCGGAGTGACCCAAGGGGCGACCGGGCATGCATACGCGGTCGTGCCCAGCAACGTTGGCACCCCTCCAGACGCCACCGGCGGCAGTCCCGGTGGACCGGCCAACTACTCGTTGGGAGGTGGCCTGCCGCGCCAACAACCCATACGGACGCACGCGCGCTCATCGGCATGAGCGCGCGCAAACGACGAGTTCACAGCAGCTCGGGCGCCGCACCAAGACACCCTCGTTAGCTGACCGTCTCTGCCGCCACGCGTTTGGCCCAGCGCAGGTCGGCCTTCCCGGAAGGGCTGCGTTCTAACGACGGCTGGACCACCAGCACGGACGGCCGCTTGTAGTCGGCCAGATCGCGACCGACGTGGTCGCGCAGCTGCTCCAAGGTGAGCGCCGCCCCGGGACGAAGCGCCACAACGGCCGCCACCCGGTGGCCCCACCGGGGGTCGGGTACGCCGACGACCATGGCGTCCTCGACGCTCGGGTGGCGGCGCACGACGTTCTCGACCTCCTCGGCGAAGACCTTCTCGCCGCCGGTGTTGATCACCTGGCTGCCTCGCCCATGGAAGGTCACCCACCCATCTTCGTCGATCGAGGCGAGGTCACCCGGCACGACGTACCGCTCCCCACCGATGACGCGGAAGGTCTCCGCTGTCTTCGTGTCGTCGCCCAGGTAGCGGATGTGAGCGTCCGACAAGGCGGCCAGTGCCCCGATCTGGCCGGACCCGGGCTCGACGTCGAGGCCCTCGTCCGTGACGATCCGCGAGCCCGGAAGCAGCCGGAACCGCGACGTGGTGACGTCGTCACCCCGGCGGGTCTCGGCGACCGCGAACGGGCCACCCTCCGACGCCGCCACGAGGTCCAGGCAGACGAAGTCGCCATGGGCGAGCAGCCGCTGCTTGCTCTCAGCGCTCCAGGTCACGCCGTAGGAGAGGATGCGCTGCAGCGAGGACAGCTCGTAGGGGCGGCCAGCGGCCGCGGCCCGCTCCAGCGCCTCGGCCAACGGCACGGCGAACACGTCGCCCACGATCGAGAGCGTGTCGACGCGCTGGTCCTGGATCGTGCGCAGCATCTCGTCGGCGTCCAGGGTCCGCGAGGTCAGGCAGGCGACCCGTCCGCCGGCGATGAGCGAGCCAAGAGCCGTGTACATCCCGGCACCGTGCATGAGCGGCGGACCCGGCAGGCACGCCATCGAACGGCCCTCGCTCGCCAGCTGGTCCAGGGCGACGCGCAGCTCGTCCAGGTCCTCGGGGATCGCCATGCCGAGGTTGACGAAGCCGTTCCTCGCCGCCACGGGGAACAGCCACGAGTGCCGCGAGAGAACGCCGCGCGGCATACCGGTCGTGCCCCCGGTGTACATCAGCCAGTAGTCGTCTCCGCGGTCGATCCGGGGCATCGGCGGCGACTCGAGGGCCGCCTCGAATGCCACCGCGCCATCGACCAGCGCGTCGCCGCCGGTCTGCACGAGCGCCGGCCGCGTCCTGGCCACTCCCGCGGCGGCCGCCACCCGCTCGGCCAGCGACCCGTCGAAAACCAGGGCGCCGATCCCGGCGTCGTCGAAGATGTAGGCCATCTCCTCAGGCTTGTACCGGTAGTTGACGTTCACCGGCACCGCGCGCAGCTTGAGGATCGACCACATCGCCTCGAAGTACTCCGGGCTGTTGTACAGCGCGATGCCGACTCGCGACTCGCGGCCGATGCCGACTGACGAGAGATGGGTGGCCAGCCGGGCGGCCCGGTCGTCGAGCTCGCGCCAGGTCACCGTGCGTGCTCCGTGGGTGACCGCAACCGAGTCGGCTCTCGCGTCGGCGACCGTCTCCAGCACGGTGGCGAAGCTCTCGTCCACGACTGCCTCCCTTGCCCGCGGTTGGCGAGACGCTACCGCAAGGCAACGGAGCCCCTCGGGGTGCCATCGGCGACCTCAACGGGAGCGGTTGCCACGGTATGGCGGCGCAAACCCTCCTCTTGAGCCGTCGTGGGGACCCACCTCGAAGGCGACGCACGGGCCAGGTGTCGGCCATACCAGGCTCGGGTAGGGCAGGCTGTCCCTGACCGCATCGGCCCGAGCCACCCGGAGCGCACCAACGCCATGACCCTGTTGCGCGGGGGCAGCGCGGCGCCCGCCCGCACCCTTGTCGACATCTTCGACGAGACGGTGCGGGCCTTCCCCGACGCGCCGGCGATCGACAGCGGGGCCGAGGTCCTCACGTATGCCGAGCTCGCCGAGGCCGCCGACGAGGTCGCCCAGGCGCTCGGCCGGCTCGGCGTCGGCTCTGGCGACCGGGTCGGCATCCGGATCCGGTCCGGGACGACCGCCCTCTACGTCGCCATCATGGGCAGCCTGCTGGCCGGCGCGGCATACGTGCCCGTCGACGCCGACGACCCGGACGAGCGGGCCCGGACCCTCTTCGAGGAGGCCGACGTCGACGCCGTCATCGGCAACGACCTGGCCATCACCGTCCGGGAGGAGCACGACGAGCCCGTCCCACCCCAGCCACCGACGCCCGCCGACGACGCCTGGATCATCTTCACCTCCGGCTCGACCGGCAAGCCCAAGGCGGTCGCGGTCAGCCACCGCAGCGCCGCCGCCTTCGTCGACGCCGAAGCGCACCTGTTCCTGACCGACCGACCGCTCGGTCCCGGCGACCGGGTCATGGCGGGCCTGTCGGTCGCGTTCGACGCCTCGTGCGAGGAGATGTGGCTGGCCTGGCGACATGGGGCCGCCCTGGTGCCGGCGCCGCGCTCGCTCGTGCGCAGCGGGATGGAGCTGGGTCCGTGGCTGACGGCGAACAACCTCACGGTTGTCTCCACCGTCCCCACCCTGGTCGCCCTCTGGCCGGCACACGCCCTCGACGGCGTGCGTCTGCTCATCCTCGGCGGCGAGGCGTGTCCGCCCGAGCTCGCGGCGCGGCTCGTGGCACCAGCCCGCGAGGTCTGGAACACCTACGGCCCCACCGAGACGACCGTCGTCGCATGTGGTGCCCTGCTCGACGCCACCGGCCCGGTGCGCATCGGGCTGCCGCTGGACGGGTGGGACCTCGCGGTCGTCGACAAGCACGGCCGGCCGGTGCCGACCGGGCGAGGTCGGGCAGCTGGTCATCGGTGGCGTCGGCCTGGCCCGCTACCTCGACAGCGAGCGCGACGCGCAGCAGTATGCCGCGATGCCCGCCTTGGGCTGGCAACGCGGCTACCGCAGCGGCGATCTGGTCCGCTACGACGGCGAGGGTCTGGTCTTTGTCGGGCGTGCCGACGACCAGGTCAAGATCGGCGGCCGGCGGATCGAGCTCGGCGAGATCGACGCCGTCCTGCTGGACCTGCCCGGAGTCAGCGCCGCAGCGGCTGCGGTCCGGCGCACCGGGTCGGGCAACGCCTTGCTCGTCGGCTACCTCACCCTTAGCTCGACCCTGCCCTCCAACGGCTTCGATCCCGATGCCGCCAAGGCCCACCTGCGTGAGGTCCTCCCGGCCGCCCTGGTCCCACGGCTGGCCGTCGTCGACGACTTGCCGACCAAGACGTCTGGCAAGATCGACCGCGACGCGCTGCCTTGGCCGGTTCCCGGAGCCACCGCGCGCCAACCCACCGGCATACCTGGAAGGCACCCAGGCCCGGCTGGGCGAGCTCTGGTACGACGTGCTGGGCGCCAGCGTCGAGTCCGGGGCGGACGACTTCTTCGACCTCGGCGGCGGCAGCCTCACCGCGGCGCAGGTGGTGTCCCGGCTGCGGCCCGACTTCCCCGAGCTGACCGTCGCAGACCTCTACGAGCGACCCACCGTCGCGGAGCTCGCCGAGCACCTCGACCACATGGCCGCCCCGACCGGGCGGCTCAACCGGCCGGTCGGCGCGGTCCCGATCAAGACCCAGGTGGGGCAGGTCCTGTTCAGCATCCCGATGCGCTCGGTGAGCGGCCTGCGGTGGGTCACCTGGACGGCGGCTGCTGCCAACGTCGCCGGCTCGGTCCTACCCTTCGCATGGTTACCGACGGTCTCGTGGTGGTGGGTGCTGCTCGGGTGGCTAGCGCTGATCTTCCCACCCGGCCGCATGGTCCTCGCAGCCGCAGGGGCGCGGTTCCTCCTGCGCGGGGTCGAGCCGGGCCGTTATCCGCGCGGCGGCAGAATCCACCTGCGGGTCTGGCTCGCCGAGCGCTTCACCGACGAATGCAACGCCACGGGGCTCTCCGGCGCCCCCTACATCACCTGGTACGCCCGCTTGCTGGGGGCCTACATCGGCCCCGACGTCGACCTGCACACCGTCCCGCCCGTCACCGGGCTGCTGCACCTGGGTCCTGGAGCATCCGTCGAACCCGAGGTCGACCTGCGCACGACCTGGCTCGACGGAGACGTCCTCACCGTCGCGCCGGTCCGCATCGGCAAGCGGGCCCGGATCGGCGCGCGCAGCACCCTCGCCCCGGGGGCCAATGTCGGCGCCGACGCCGAGATCGCGCCAGGCTCAGGCGTTCTCGGCCACGTCCCCGCGGGCGAGTACTGGTCCGGGGCGCCGGCCGAACGCCTCGGCGCGGCCCGGGGACCCTGGGAGGGCTACCGCCCGGCATACCGGCGCTGGTGGCCCGCGATGTATGCCGTGAGCGCGGCTGCGCTGGCCGGCATACCTGTCGTGGCGGGGGCGGTAGGGGTGGCCGTTCTGGTGGCCGGAATGCGCGGCGAGGCCCTCGCCGGGGACGCGATCGGCCGCGCGATCGTCTGGCTGCCCGTCGCCGCCGCGGCGACCTTCGCCACGCTGGCCCTGCTCGTCCTCGCCGCCACCCGGCTGGTCGGTGTCGGGCTGGAGCCCGGGCATTACCCGGTCCGTAGTCGCTTCGGCTGGCAGGCCTGGGCGACCATCCGGCTGCTCGACGAGGCCCGCACGTGGCTGTTCCCGCTCTACAGCAGCAGCCTGACCCCGGTGTGGCTGCGCGCGCTCGGGGCACGGATCGGACGTGACGTGGAGGCCTCGACGGTCCTGCTCATCCCGTCGCTGTGCACGGTCGGCGCGGGGTCGTTCCTCGCCGACGACACGCTGCTCGGCGGCTACGAGCTGGGCGGCGGCTGGCTGCGTGTCGACCGTGTGAAGATCGGCAAGCAGGCCTTCCTCGGCAACTCCGGCATGGCCGCGCCCGGCCGCAAGGTGCCCCGGCAAGGGCTGGTCGCCGTGCTGTCGGCGGCGCCGCGGCGCGGGCGGGCCAAGCGCGGCTCCTCGTGGCTGGGCAGCCCGCCGACCCCCCTGCGGCGCGTCCCTCACCCCGCCGACCTGACTCGCACTCATCGGCCGCCGGTTCGGCTACGGATGGCGCGGGCTGCGTTCGAGGTATGCCGCGCGGTGCCCGTTCTGGTGGCCGCCGCCCTCACCGTGGGGACCGCCCTTGCCCTGCTCGCCGTGGCGCACCTCGCCGGCTGGTGGGTGGCCGCCCTGGTGAGCGGGCTGGTCCTCATGGCGCTCGGTGCCGTGACCGCTGCCGTCACGGTCGCGGCCAAATGGGTGCTCGTCGGGCGGCTCGCGCCGGGCGAGCATCCGTTGTGGAGCTCCTTCGTGTGGCGCGGCGAGCTGGCGGACACCTTCGTCGAGGTCATGGCCGCCCCGTGGTTCGCCAGGCCCGCTGCCGGCACGCCGCTGCTCAACGTATGGTTGCGCGCCATGGGAGCACGGATCGGTCCGGGGGTGTGGTGCGAGACGTACTGGCTGCCCGAGCCGGACCTCATCGACTTGCGCGCCGGGGCGACGATCGGGCCGGGCTGCGTGGTGCAGACCCACCTGTTCCACGACCGGGTCCTCAGCCTCGACACGGTGAGCATGCGGGAAGGGTCGACGCTCGGCCCGAACGGCGTCGTCCTGCCGGCCGCTGTCATCGGCTCGCACGCGACGGTCGGGCCGGCGTCGCTGGTCATGCGGGGGGAGAACGTGCCCGACAAGACCAGGTGGGTCGGCAACCCGATCGGCCCGTGGGACGAGCCGGACGCAGCGACCCCCAGCGCACGCCCGCTGGCAGCCACCTCGTCCTCGACGTCACCGGGGCTCGCCGCGTCGTGAGACCTGCCAGTGGGGCCGACGAGCTGGACGACCCACCTGCCCCCGACCCCTACCTGCCCGGGCACGGCGACCCGGCCTACCGGGTTGAGCACTACGACCTGCGCCTGGACTACCGGGTGGCGACCAACGCGCTGCGGGGGGAGGCGACGATGCAGCTCACGGCGCTCACCGACCTCGACTCCATCCGCCTGAACCTGTCCGGCCTCACGGTCGGCAAGGTCACGCTCGGGGGCCGGCCGGTGAAGTGGCGCAGGACGGGCGGCGAGTTGACCCTTCGAAGCGGTGCGATCTCGGCCGGCACCAGCGCTTGCCTGGTCGTGCGGTATGCCGGCCACCCCCGGCCGGTGGCCGGACAGTTCGGTGACGCCGGCTGGGAGGAGCTCAGCGACGGCGCGCTCGTCGCCTCCCAGCCGTACGGTGCGCCGTCGTTCTTCCCCTGCAACGACCGGCCCTCGGACAAGGCGAGCTACCGCATCCAGGTGGTGACCGAGAGCGCCTACGAGGTCGTGGCGACCGGTCTGCCAATGGGCCAGCGGCGCGATGCCAGCCGGACCCGGTGGGTCTTCGAGCAGCCGGAGCCGACCGCGTCCTACCTCGTTGCCGTGCACGTGGGGAGGTACGCCAGCGGGGACTTGCCCGGGCCGGTGCCCATCCAGGTCCATCACCCGCCCGGTGAGCGGGCGCGCGCGACGAAGGCTTTCGGCGGGTTAGGCGGGATGATGGGGGTGTTCACGAAGCTGTTCGGGCCCTACCCGTTCGGGAGGTTCGACGTCGTCGTCACCCACGACGAGCTGGAAATCCCGCTGGAAGCGCAGGGGATGGCCACCTTCGGGCGCAACTACCTGGTGCCGGGGTGGGGCAACGAGCGGCTGATCGCGCACGAGCTGGCCCACCAGTGGTTCGGCAACAGCCTCACGGTGCGGCACTGGCGCGACATCTGGTTGCACGAGGGATTCGCCTGCTACGCCGAGTGGCTGTGGTCGGAGCGCTCCGGCCGGCGCACGGCCGCGCAGCACGCCCACGAGCACTGGCGCCGGATCGCGGGGCTGGCGGCCGACCTGCTGCTCGCCGACCCGGGACCGGCGCTTATGTTCGACGACCGCGTGTACAAGCGGGGCGCGCTCACCCTGCACGCGCTGCGCACCGACCTGGGCGACAAGGCGTTCTTCGGCATGCTGCGCGAGTGGGTGGCCACCAGGCGGTATGCCGGGGTGACCACGCCGATGTTCGTCGCTCACGCCGAAAGGTGGGCCGGGCGGTCATTGGACGCGGTGTTTGGGCCCTGGCTGTTCAGCCGCCCGGTTCCGGCCCCGCCGTCGAGTGGGGCCGACGTCGCGAAGCGGCGCCGCTGAGAGGGGAATGTCTTTACGCCCTTGACGTTGCTGGGCCCGGGGAATAACGTCCGAATAGTCATCGCGGCGTCGGGGGCTACTCCGCGTACCTATTCCATATCCCAAGTTCGGTCTGATCACTGCGATCGACCTATCAATGGTCATCAGCGCACCCAAGAGCAGTTGCCTTGTTGGGCTGCGCTCTGCGATGTCATTCAGCGAGCCCGAGAGGAGAACCCCATGGGAGCAGCACGAGAACACGCGGAGCACTTCCTTGAACTGTGGAACAACGGTGATTTCGACAAGTTGCAGGCCGGCATAGCAGATGACCTGGTGTGGGTCTCGCCCCAATGGGCGCTGCTCACTGGTTCCGAGGCCATCCTCAACCGCTATCGGGCCGACCTCACCGCCTTCCCCGATCGCCGAATCCAGGTATCGAAGTGGGTCGAGGAGGGCGACACCGTCGTAGCCGAGTACGAGTGGAGCGGCACCCATACCGGCCCCTTCTCGATGGCCGACGGGTCCGAACTAGCACCCACGGGGCAGCGCATCACGTGCACCTGTGTGGACGTCTACGAGGTTCGCGACGGCAAGACGGTCACGCACCATACCTACTTCGACCAGCTGCCCGTGATGATGCAGGCCGGCCTTGTGGCGCCGACCCGACAGCCGTAACCACGTCAGGTCCACGCGGCGCCCACCGTTGCCGCGGCGGCCTCGGCCGACTGCACGCACGAGGCGATGCCGATCCCGTCGTAGGACGCCCCAGCCAGCGCGATGCCCGGATGCCGCGCCAGGGCCTCGCGCGCTTGCGCAAGCCGGGCCCGATGGCCGACCTCGAGCTGGCCCAGCCCCTGCGGCCAGCGCTGCACGAGGGTCTGGCTCGGGTATGCCGTGAGGCCGGTGAGCTCTCGCAGGTCGCCGACCAGGGCGTCGACGAGCGCCTCGTCGTCGAGGTCGTCGACGATGCTCGAGCCGGCCCGGCCGGCCGACATCCGCAGCAGGTAGTCCTCGGCCCCGGCCAGATGCGGCCACTTGGTCCCGAAGAAGGTCGCCGCCTTGAGGACCCGGCGTGACGTCGACGGCATGAGGATGCCGGTCCCCCGCAGCGCAGGGCATTCCAGCGCCACCGGTTTCGAGAACGCCGCGGCCACCGTTGCCACCGTGGCGAACCGCTGGCCAGCCAGGGCAGCCGAAGCCGGTGGTGCCAGCTCGGCGAGCAGGTCGGCAGCGACGCGCGACGGGACGGCCAGGACGACGGCGTCGGCACGCAGCGGTTCGGGGTCGTCGGCGAGGTGCACGGCATACCGGCCGTCCGGCGAGGTCACCGACCGCACGGTGCATCCCAGCCGGATCTCAGCGCCACCGACCGCGGCGAGGCGGTCCGGCAGCGTGCGCAACCCGCCGGCCCAGGTGACGAATGCCGTGGGGGCGCCGCTCTGGCGGCCGGTGGCGGCCGAGCGCGAGAGGGTGAGCGAGCGACGCTCCCGCGCCGCGACGGCGAGCTGCGGGGTCGCGGCGGCCAGGCTCATCCGGCGGATGTCCCCGCTGTGCAGGCCGCCGAGCATCGGGTCGACCAGTCGGTCGGCCACCTCGTGGCCGAAACGGCTGCATACGAAGTCGCGGACCGATACGTCCGAGCGCGGGCCGGGACGCCTTGCCAGCAACGGTTCGGCTGCGGCGCGGGCCAGGCCCCATGGGCTGAGGATCCCCGAGCGGACCACCGGGCCGAGCCGCGTCGGGCCGTACGGACCAACGCCAGCGGGCAGCCGACGCAGCCCGTGCCGGGTTCCCAGCCAGGTGCCGCCCGGGCCGGATCGGACTGCGGCAGAGGCGAGGTCCAGCTCGGCGAGCAGCCGGGGCAGCCCGGGGGCGCCCAGGTGCACGGCCTCCGCACCGACGTCGACCGGCATACCGGCGAAGGGCACCGTGTGGACTTGTCCGCCGGTCCGGTCGGATGCCTCGAGCACGACGGTGGGCACCCCCCGCTGGCGAAGGCGCCACGCCGCCGTCAGCCCCGTGATCCCGGCCCCGACGACCACGGCGCGGCGTCCTGCGGGGTCCGGCGGCACGCCCCTCAGCCTAAGGTGGGCATCGTGAGCGACACCGACGTCCCCGACCTGGACCCCGACGCCACGAGCTACTACCGCCGCATCGACGCGACCACCTTCCAGCCCACGCTGCACGTGCAGGGGGCGTGGAAGTCGCATGAGCAGCACATGGCACCCGTTGCGGGGCTGCTCACCCACTGCATCACCCGCTACGAGCCCCGCGCGTCGATGCAGCTGGCCCGGGTGACGTTCGAGATCCTCGGCGTCATCCACGCCGTCCCGACGACGGTCGAGGTCCGCACCATCCGCCCCGGGCGCACCATCGAGCTCATCGAGGCCACCGCGTTCGCAGGTGGCCGGCCGGTCGTGCGGGCCAGCGCCTGGCTGCTGGCCCGTGAGGACACCTCCGAGGTCAGCGACGGTATGCCGGCGCCCATGCCGGCCATCGCCGACGGTGAGTCATGGCGGGCGTCGGAACGCTGGCTTGGCGGCTACATCGCCTCGATCGAGGCGCTGCGTTACCCGCACAACGAGCCGGGCCATGGGAACGCGTGGATCCGCACGCCCTACACCCTGGTCGAGGACGAGTCGGTGGCCCCGCTGGCCGCCTACGTCGGGCTGGTCGACACGGCAAATGGGATGAACGTGCGGCTGCGGCCCCAGGAGTGGGCGTTCCCCAACATCGACCTGACCATCCACCTCTATCGCATGCCGCACGGCGGACCCGGCTGCTGGGTCGGCTTCGACACGTTGGTCACCATCGGTGCGGACGGCGTGGGCCTGACCGCGACGACGCTGCACGACGAGTCGGGTCCGGTCGGTCGCGCCGAGCAGATCCTCACTGTGCGCCGGATGACCTGACAGCACCCAAGGCCGAACTGGTGTCTCAGGTAAGGGCTAGGACGACCTTGCCGGCTCGATACGAACTGCTGCTTCCCGCCGCGAGCAGGTCGAATGCCTCGGCGAAGGACTCGATCGGCGCCACATCGGTAACAAGCCGCTCGCAGTCCAACGACCGCATGTACTCCATAGCGACCGGGAACATCGAGGAGTGGTAGTCACAGCTCCCGATGAGACTGACACACCGGCCCGTCAGATCGAATGAGCGGATGTTGATGACGGCGTCGGTGTTGCACCCGGTGAGGCAGACCCTTCCGCCATCTTCCACGTATTCGATGGCCTCGACACACTGGGTTCCCGTCGTGTCGACGACCAGCGTGGCGCTTGGCTCCCCGTCGTGAGCGACGAGCTTGTCGATGATGCTGACACCCGCAAGACGTTCCAGGAGGGCCCTACGGTACGGGTCGATCTCGACGACTTCCACCATCGCCGATCGACGCTGAGCGACCTGAGCGGCCAAGACGCCCATCGGACCGCCACCAATCACGGTGACGCGATCACCAGCGGCCGCGCCCGACTTGTCGAGCGCGTTGAGCACGCAAGCGAGTGGCTCGATGAGAACCGCGTGACGGTCTGACATGTCGTCGCGAAGGCGGTGCAATGCCCTTGCTTCGATCAGCATTCCCTGCCGGAACGCACCATCGCGTCCGACGCCGATCTCCAGTGGGCCCTTGTTGACACAGTGGCTTGTCTCGCCGCGAACACAACGCCGACAAGCCCCGCAGGACTGCGTGGGGTCGAGAATGACACGGTCACGGGGCCGGAGTCCTTCGACGTCGTCTCCCACCGCCTCGACGACACCAACCGCCTCGTGGCCGAGCACCCGTGGGGGCGTGCAGTCGTAGTGGCCCAGGAAGATGGCCCGATCAGTTCCACAGATCCCGGCGAGGGTCGGTCGGAACAGGACCTGCTGGCCGACCGGGATAGTCAGCTCAGGTCGCGAAACAAGGCGCAAGTCGCGCGGGCCGTGGAACTCTAGCGCCCGCATGAGTCTCTCCTGCTCAGCACTACGACAGGGTTGACTGGAACAACTGATCGAGGCGATCGCAGATAAGGTCAGCCTCGTCAAGGGTCAGGGTGAGCGGCGGCCGGATCTTGATGACATTGCCCCGGCCGTATTGAGAGCTGCGCAGTAGCAGGCCGTACTGCGGGCCCTTTCGGACAATCTCGTTGGCGAGCGCGGCATCACACCCGCCCGCCTCATCGACCATTTCGAACCCAATCATCAGACCGACACCGCGGACATCGTCGACTTGGCGGTGGCGGGTAGCCAGGTCCTGGAGGCACCCGAGAAGGTGATGACCAGTGGCCTTCACGTTGTCCAAGAACCCCGGACGGCTGATCTCGTCGAGCGTTGCGCAGGCCACGGCGGCAGCAAGCACATTGGCTCCGTACGTGAACGACAAGTTGTGGGTTTCCATCTCGTCGAATGCGTCGGTGGTCAAGATCGCCGCCACCTGAGCGCCGCCACCGAGACCCTTACCGGTCGTGATGATGTCGGGCTCGACACCGAAATGCTGGGCGGCAAACATCGAACCCGTTCGGCCGATACCGGTTTGGATCTCGTCGAAGATGAGCGGGATCGAACGGTCACCACAGAAGGCCTGCAGCCGCTGCAGGTAGCCCTCGGGAGGGACGACGTTGCCGCCATTGCCCGAAATGGGTTCGACCATGACGCAGGCAGTCGTGCCCGATCCCGCGAACTCTATGAAGTCGTCGATCCGGTCGACGCACATGGTGCCGCAGCTGTCCGGTTCCTGACCGTAGAAGCATCGCCGGCAATACGGATCAGGAACGATGAGACGGCTGATGGGAACGTCAGGAAACGGCTCTCGACGAAACGCGTTCCCGGAAATCGCCGTGGTCGCAAGTGTCTGACCGTGATGACTGCGGAAGAGGCTGATGACATCCCGACCGCCCGTCCTGCGCATGGCCATCTTGATGGCGCCTTCGTTCGCCGTCGATCCGCCCGACACCTTGACGTGGACCCTGCACAGGTTCGCTGGCGAGACCTCGACGAGTCGTTCGACGAGCCCGTTGACAGGATCGGTCTGAAACGACGACGTGACGTGCAGAAGTCGATCGGCGTTGTCACGGATCGCCTGCACGGTCGTCGGATGCCGGTAACCCAGGCTCAGGTTGAACGTGCCCGACGCGCAGTCGATAAACTCGTTACCATCTGCGTCACGGGCGTAGATGCCCTCGCCGTCGACGATCTTTGTTGCACCGATCGGGAACAAGTAAAGACCGCGAATGTCGGTCTCATGGTCGCCCACCGATGAAGGCACCAGCATGATTGCGCAGTGTAGTCGATCGCGGCCAGCCGGCGACGGACCGATTGCGCCCCGGACTGATGCCCGTATACTTACCGCCCGATGGCTGAGCCGAGGGTCAAGTCCGAAGAAACGGCCGCGAGCGATGAAGATGAACAAGTGCTGGCCGGTGGGAACATGACGGCCGTCATGCGCGTCGGCAGAACGGTGCGACGAGCAGCCGGGCCTTGGACACCCGCCATCCACGCACTGCTTACGCACCTTCACAAATCGGGGTTCACGCAGGCGCCGAAGCCGCTGGGCGTCGATGGCGATGATCGCGAGATCATCACTTTTCTCGAGGGCTCCGTTGCGACCTATCCCCTGTCCGACGAGCTCCTCTCGGACGACACGCTGCGCGCCGTTGCGTCGATGCTACGTCGGTATCACGACGCCACGGCTGATTTCGTCACGCCCACTGATGCCGTCTGGCAGTGGCCTACACACGAACCGGCAGAGGTCATCTGTCACAACGACTTCTGCCCCTACAACCTCATGTTCGACGACGGCCGGCTCGTCGGCGTCATCGATTTCGACACGGCATCACCGGGACCTCGCGTGTGGGACATGGCCTACACGGCGTACCGGTTCGTGCCGCTCACCGACCCGGCGAACCCCGACGTCCGGTTCCCCGGCGTAATGGAGCAAGCACGTCGGCTCCAACTATTCTGTGACAGCTACGGCATGGCAGGTATTGGGCCCAAGGAGGTGCTGGACACCTCCATCGCCCGGCTCAACGAACTGGTGGCGTTCATCATCGATTCGGCCGCTGCCGGCGATCCTGCGCAGCACGCCGTGCTCGCACGAGGCGATACCAACATCTACCAACGGGACGCGGCGTGGATGGCCGCCCACGCCGCCGAGATCGCGCCCACCGGTGCCAACCATCAGACGTCAACCAACCGACCTTCCTAGCGGTGCGTCCGCTTGGCAATCAGCCGCTCGGCCAAGCGGGTGGTGTGAATCAGCGTCTCCGCTTGCGGCACACTGAAATGCGCGGCCATCACTCGCAGATAAGCCATCGCGTCAGCTTCAGGGGGCGACCCGACCACGACCTTGCCCGAGCGTATCCACATGCCCAGCTCGAAGTTCGAGGTGAGGCCGGGCATCGTGCGCAGGTCTCTCGGAATCCAGAACATCACGACGGTCGCGCGTTCACACCCTCGAAGGTCCCACATCGCCTGGACCTCCGTCGTGACGGCTTGGCCAGCTGGCTCCGGATACAGAACCGTCCCGGGGAAGCTGCGGTCGTTCAGCAACGTGAGCACCTCATCGCGCCACGCACCGATGGGGGCGGCGGACGACGGTCCAGCGAGGAACAGCGACGGGCTGTCAAGCCCGACCAACGAATCAGGACACCGCACGATCTGCATGAAGCCTCCTTGTGGTCGGCTCCGAGACTGACATGTGGTGAGCGATAATGTGCGCGCTGTTCGACTCGGCAACCTACCCAACCGAATACGGAAGCCGCGATCTCGACCTCATCGTCGTGGGCAACGCGACGACCGATCACACACTCACGTGCGAGCACGCCGGTCCTCGGGCCCCCTTCGATTCACTGACGACACTCCGCCCAACCACGTCATGAAGGAGGAGCGGTTTCTTTGGCCACGTCCACCCAGCACCAGTTCTTCGTCGCGTGCAAGCGCGCACCTGTCCGTTACGAGCGCCACGGTGAGCGATTGGTGCCGCTCTTGGCCTCTGGAGGTACGGCCAATGTCGTAGCCGAGCTCACGGCGGCGCTGTCCGCTTCCCTCGTGGCGACGGCGACAACCGACGACGACCGCGAGCTGTTGGCCGATCATCCTTGCGGGGCCCCGCTTGCGGTGGGACCAGATCGTTCCCTCACCCTCCAGCTGCTGTCCCATGACGACGACGTGTTCTGGAGCACCCAGGACTACTTCTGCCCAGAGGTGATGTGGCCGGCCATGCACAATCTCTGGGAGCAATGGCACGAGCCGGTGTTCGACCATCGCATTCGGGAGGCTTGGACACGGTTCCAAATCTTCAACCGCAACTACGCCGAGGCGCTGCTCACACAGTCAGCGGATGCGCCGAACCCCGTGTATCTGCTGCAGGACTACCAGCTCGTAGTCGCAGCAGCTCGCCTGCGGGAGGCTCGTCCCGACGGCCACATCCAAGTCTTCCTCCATTGCTCATGGGGGTCTCCCGACAGCTGGCGGGTGCCGCCCAAGGAGGTGAGATCGGGCATTCTCGAGGCGATGTGTGCGGCCGACTCGGTCGGGTTCTTCTGCACCCGATGGGCGCACAATTTTCTCTCGTGCGTCGACGAGTTTGTCGAAGCAGCGACGGTTGACTGGGGCGCCCGTACGGTCGAGATCGCCGGACGCATCTGCCACGTTCGAGTGGTGCCGCTCGGCTACAGCCCCGAGACCATCTCCGAGCTCCGCATGGATTTGCCCGAACCCATCCATGCCTGGGTCGGCGACAGCCCGCTGGTGGTCACCTACGGACGAACCGATCCCGTGAAGAACACGCCAAGAGCCATCGAAGCGTTTCGTCGAGCGCGCCTGTCAGATGAGCGGCTGCACGACGCAAAGCTTCTCGTACGGCTCGCTCCGAACCACCTCCACGTCCTGATGAACCGCCGGTACCGGCAGGACATCGACGATGCCGTCCGCCGACTCGTCCAGTCGACCGACGACGACGCCGTGATGGTGGTCGAAGAGGAAAACATGGCGGCAACTCTGGCTTCGTACGTTCGGGCAGACGTGTTGTTGTTCACCGCCATCACCGAAGGTCAGAACCTTGGGCCGTTCGAGGGCGTCATCGTGAACGAGCGTTGTGCGGGTGTCGTGCTGTCGGAGATGGCCGGCGGCTCGGAGGTGTTGCGGAACGTGGCATCCATCGTGAATCCGTTCGATGTCGACGAGCAGGCCGAGGCCATTCGAGCCATCCTGCTCATGACTCCCGAAGCACGAGCACTGGACGCGAAGCAACGTCATTCGGTGGTCGAGCAATACCCGCTGCAAGCCTGGGTCGGTGGACAACTGGCAGCACTCCCATCGTGACCATCCCCGATGCCACCGCCCTGCATCTGGTGGACGCGCCGCTGGCGAACATCCGCGCTGAGCTGCGGGCCCTCGCCAACCAGCTTCGGGTGGACTCGATCCGAACGAGCACGAAGGCCGGTTCAGGACATCCCACGTCCGCCATGTCCTCGGCTGACCTCCTCGCCGTGCTGATGACGCGCCATTACCAGTACGACTGGCACAACCCGGCGCTCCAATGGAACGACCGCCTCGTGCTCTCGAAAGGCCACGTGTCGAGCCTCTGGTATGCCGTGCTTAAGGCGGCCGGTGTCATCGATGACACCGAGCTGATGACCTATCGCCAGCACGGCTCGCGACTCCAAGGTCACCCGACCCCAGTGTTGCCGTGGGTCGAGATCGCCACGGGGTCACTCGGGCAAGGCCTCCCCGCAGCCGTGGGCATGGCCTACGCCGCTGCCCGGCTGCGCCACGTGCCGTTTCACACGTGGGTGATCTGTGGCGACGGCGAGCTTGCCGAAGGATCGATGTGGGAGGCCTTCGACAAGGCGGCGGTGTACCAGCTCGGCAACCTAACCGCGATCATCGACGCCAACGAGTACGGCCAGTCGTCCGCACTCCCGTACGCCGACGGGCCGAGCGTGCATACCGCCCGCATCCGGGCGTTCGGATGGCACGTGATCGAGATCGACGGCCACGACTTCGCGGCGATCGACGCTGCGCTACGCACCGCCCGACAGGCGACCGATCGGCCGACTGGCATCCTCGCTCGCACAGTCAAGGGAATGGGATTCCCGCCGGTGCAACACCGCGCCGACATGCACGGCGTTGCACTGACCGATGATCAGGCACGGCAAGCCATAGCAATGCTGGCTCCCCCAACGCCAGTGCATTTCACGAGCCCCGCCCCGGCACAGGGACCCGAGAACCCCTTGCGCATCCGACGCCACCACCCCGATCCCCCCTATGCCATCGGCGAATCGGTCGCGGTTCGCTCTGCCTTCGGCGACGCCATGGTTGCGTGTGGTGACAGCGACGACGTCGTCGTAATCGACGGTGACGTCAACAAGTCCATGTACACCGACCGCTTCGCAGCGTCCTATCCCGAGCGGTTCGTGCAGACGTTCATCTCCGAGCAACAGATGCTGGGGACGGCGGTCGGACTGTCGAGCCGTGGCTTCCGTCCCGTCGTGTCTACGTACGCAGCGTTTCTGACGCGGGCATTCGACTTCATGCGGATGGCCGTCGTATCCGAGTCCGAGATCCTCGTGGCCGGCTCCCACGCCGGAGTCGAGATCGGCCGCGACGGGCCAAGCCAGATGGCCCTCGAAGACCTCGCCATGATGCGGTCGCTGCACGGCTCGACCGTGTTGTACCCCGCCGATGGCAATGCAGCCTGGCGACTGACCGAAGCCGCGTTGAATGTTCCTGGCGTCTCTTACGTACGCATCACCCGAAACCCCTATCCCGTCGTCTACAGCGCCACAGAAACGTTCCCCGTCGGTGGCAGCAAGACCGTTCGGTCATCGGACGCAGATGACGTCGTCATCGTGGCGGCAGGCGCCACGCTGCATGAAGCGCTTCTCGCCGCCGATGCCCTCGCCGAGGAAGGCATCAGCGTGCGCGTCGTCGACCTCTACTCGGTGAAGCCCGTCGACGCGGACGGGCTGACGAGCCATCTCCACGCGGTCAACGGGAAGGTTGTCGTCGTCGAAGACCATCGGCCAGAGGGTGGGCTCGCATCGGCCATGCTCGAAGCAATGCGCGGCCGGCCAGTGTCCATCGACATGCGCCACCTCGCCGTCACCAATCTGCCCGCGTCAGCCAGTCGAGACGAACAGTACGCCACAGCGGGAATTTCCAAGCGTCACATCATCGAGGCCGTTCACGACCTCGTGCAACCGAAGGGAACCAGCTCATGACAAGGCGACGTATCGCCATCACCGGCGGAGCAGGACTCGTGGGCACCGTGCTTGCCAACGGATTGCGAGAGCAGTTCGACGTCCGCATCGTCGATCGCGCAGCGTCTGGTGGCGATCTGGAGAGCATTCGCGCCGACATGACCGACCCAAGCGCAGCACGCACGGCTCTTGCCGACGCGAACGCGCTCATCGATCTCGCCGCAATCGCCGACGCGGAGATTCTGTGGCCAGACGTGTTGGGCAACAACATCCCCGCCACCAGTAACGCCCTCGAAGCTGCCAAGGACGTTGGGATCCGCAGGGTGATCTTCGCCAGCTCCAACTTCATCACTGGCAGTTACGACCTGGACGAGCCGTACCGCTCGATCCTGGCCGGCCAGTACGACGGCCTCGATCCCAACGCCCTCCCGCTGATCTCGACTGAGATGCCGTTGCGGCCCGACTCGCCGTATGCGGTCGGCAAAGCGTTTGGCGAAGCCGCCGGCCGGTACTACGCCGACCGCCACGGCATGTCGGTCTATGCGCTGCGTATCGGCACGGTAAACGCTGAGAACCGGCCCGTGAAGCCACGGCACTTCGCAAAGTGGATGAGTCACCGAGACCTCGTCGCCTTAGTCGCTAAGTGCATCGAGGCGCCAGTGCCCGACGAAGGTCGTTTCTCGGTGTTTTACGGCGTGTCGCAGAACACCTGGCGCATCTGGGACACCCAGCGCGCCGAGAAGGCAGTCGGCTTCGTTGCCTCCGACAACGCCGAGCACTTCCGCTGATCACGACAGGGGCTCGACATCCCATGTCCGTTTGCCTAACGACAGGTAGGTCGGCATTGTGACGGCCGTCGAAGTGCCCAAGCTCGTGATCTTCGACTGTGACGGTGTGCTCGTCGACAGCGAGCGACTATGCGTGGCGGTTGAATCAGAGCTGATCACTGCGGCAGGTTGGCCCCTCTCACCTACCGAGGTCGCCAGCCACTTCTTGGGCAAGACCGATACGCAGATGGTCAGCGAGATCGAGCGACACCTCGGCACAGCGCTTCCGGTCGAATGGCTCAAGCACTTGCACGCCCGCTACGGCGAGCGGTTCGAAACTGACTTGCGCCCCGTCGAGGGCGTGGTTGAAGCGCTCGACGCCATCGAAGCCACTGGCATTTCGACCTGTGTTGCGTCCAGTGGCGCACCCGAGAAGATACAGAAGACCCTTGGCTTGACTGGCTTGTGGGACCGTTTCGAAGGGCGGATCTTCAGCGCCATCGACGTCGAACACGGCAAGCCGGCCCCGGACTTGTTCCTCCATGCGGCCCGCTCCATGGGCTTCCCGCCTCGCCACACCGCAGTGGTCGAGGACAGCCCGGCAGGAACCGAGGCCGCGCGCTCCGCAGGGATGCGGGTCCTCGCCTATCGAACCGAGCTCGTTGCGCCGGAAGCGCTCGCGGGTCCGAACACGTTCACCTTCGATGACATGTTGACGTTGCCTGCCCTCTTGACCAACCAACGCGAAGGCCGACGCTTCTAAGGTGCGGGCGCCCGCATCTAAGGACCGGTGCCGATGCCGGGCACGGGCCACCTGGCCTGCACTAGAGGTCATGCGCATCCTGCTCACTGCGTGCCCGGCATACGGGCACATCCTGCCGCTACTCCCCCTGGCCCGGGCTGCCCAACGCCAGGGGCACGAGGTGCTCTTCGCAACCGGTTCCGACCTGGTGGGCCAGCTGCACGTTCGCGGGATCGCCGCCGAGGTGGCCGGCCCCACCTTTGCGGGCATGCAGGCGATTCGGGCCGAGGCCTTCCCGGAGTTCGACTCCCTGCCCGGTGAGCAGCGCCTCCCGGTGAGCGGCGTGGGCCTGTTCGGCCTGCCGGCCCTGCCCCGGGCCGCGGACCTGGAGGTGATCGCGCGCCGCTGGCGGCCCGACCTGGTCGTCCACGAGGTGCTCGAGCTGGGCGGGGCGATCCTCGCCAGACGGCTCGGGGTACCGAGCGTCACGCACGGCTTCGGCCCGTTCTACCCGTACCACCCGGAGATCCTGGCAGCCGCAACCGACGCGATTGGTCACGCGGCGCTCGCCGAGGGCCTGCTGCACGGTCCGTACGTCGACATCAGCCCCGCTTCGCTCAACCCACCCGTGCCGCACCCGTTCCGCAACCGGTACTCGCTGCGGCCGTCGCCGGGCGAACGGGACCAGGCCCACGACCTATCCCGGCTCGCCGGGCTGCCGCGGCGGCCGGCCGTCTACCTGACCCTCGGGACGGTCTTCAACCGGGCCCCTGGCGTGCTGGCATCGGCCGTCGAGGCGATCCGGGACCTGCCCGTCAACCTCGTCGTGACCACCGGGCCGGGTATGCAGCCCGAGGCGCTGGGGCCCCAGCCGGACCACGTCGTCGTCGGGCAGTTCCTCCCCCAGACCCTCGTTCTCGAGCGAAGCGACCTGCTCGTCTCGCAGTGCGGCGCCGGTGGGCTGTTCGGTGCGCTGACCCATGGACTGCCCCAGGTATGCCTGCCCCTCGGAGCCGACCAGTTCCTCAACGCCGAAGCTGTCGAGCGCGTCGGCGGCGGGGTGACGGTGCTCCCCACGGAGTTCTCGGTTGACGCCGTGCGCAGGGCGGTCGCCGAGGTTCTGCAGGACTCGAGCTACACGGATGCCGCTGGGCGGGTCCAGGCGGAGATCGAGAGTATGCCGTCGCCGGACGACGTGCTCGAGCAGCTCGTCCTCGACGTGGACGACGAACTCGGCGCCGCCTAGCCTGCCACCCAAGCGAGGGGGTCCTTCACGTGCCGACGTAGGCCGCGAGGTGCTCGCCGGTGAGTGTAGGGCGAGTGGCGACGAGGTCGGCGGGGGTGCCCTCGAAGACGATCCGGCCGCCGTCGTGGCCGGCGCCGGGGCCGAGGTCGATGATCCAGTCGGCGTGCGCCATGACCGCCTGGTGGTGCTCGATGACGATGACCGACTTGCCGGAGTCGACGAGCCGGTCGAGCAGGGCTAGCAGGTGCTCGACGTCGGCGAGGTGCAGGCCGGACGTCGGCTCGTCGAGGATGAAGACGCCGCCCTTCTCGCCCAGGTGAGTGGCCAGCTTGAGCCGCTGTCGCTCGCCGCCGGACAGCGTGGTCAGCGGCTGGCCCAGGCTGAGGTAGCCGAGGCCGACGTCGGCGAGTCGGTCGAGAATCGTGTGCGCCGCCGGCGTGCGCGCCTCGCCGCCGCCGAAGAACGCCTGCGCTTGGGTCACCGACATCGCGAGCACCTCGCTGATGTCCTTCCCGGTGTCACTGCCACCGAGTCGATAGGTCAGCACTGCCGCCTGGAACCGCTTACCTTCGCACTCTTCGCAGGTGCTGGCGACGCTCGCCATCATCCCCAGGTCGGTGTAGATCACTCCGGCGCCGTTGCAGGTCGGGCAGGCTCCCTCCGAGTTGGCGCTGAACAGTGCGGGCTTCACGCCGTTTGCCTTCGCGAACGCCTTGCGGATCGGGTCGAGCAGGCCGGTGTAGGTCGCCGGGTTGCTCCGGCGGGAGCCCCTGATCCCGCCCTGGTCGACCGTCACCACACCGGCGCGGCCGGACACCGAGCCATGGATCAGTGAGCTCTTGCCCGACCCGGCCACGCCTGTGACCACGGCCAGCACGCCGAGCGGGATGTCGACGTCGACGTCCTGCAGGTTGTGGGTGGTGGCGCCGCGCACCTCCAGCACCCCGGACGGCGCCCGCACCGATGGTTTCAGTGCGGCTCGGTCGTCGAAATGACGACCGGTCAGCGTACCGCTGGCCCGTAGCCCCTCCACGGTGCCCTCGAACACCATCTCGCCGCCGCCGGTGCCAGCGCCCGGGCCGAGGTCGACGACGTGGTCGGCGATGGCGATCGCCTCAGGCTTGTGCTCGACGACCAACACGGTGTTGCCCTTGTCACGCAGCTGCAGCAGCAGGTCGTTCATCCGCTGGATGTCGTGGGGGTGCAGGCCGATCGTCGGTTCGTCGAAGACGTACGTGACGTCGGTGAGCGAGGACCCGAGGTGACGGATCATCTTGGTGCGCTGCGCCTCGCCCCCCGACAGCGTTCCCGACGGCCGTTCCAGCGACAGATACCCCAGCCCGATATCCACGAACGAGTCGAGGGTCTCCCCCAACGCCGTGAGCAACGGCGCCACCGACGGTTCGTCAAGGCCCCGCACCCACTCCGCCAGGTCGGTGATCTGCATCGAGCAGACGTCAGCGATGTCCTTCCCCCGGATCTTCGACGACCTGGCCTGCTTGCTCAGCCGGGTACCGTCGCACTCGGGACAGGTGGTGAACGTCACCGCCCGCTCCACGAAGGCGCGGATGTGGGGCTGCAGCGCGTCGATGTCCTTGGACAGGAACGACTTCTGGATCTTCGGGATCAGGCCCTCGTAGGTCAGGTTGATCCCCTCGACCTTGATCTTCGTCGGCTCCTTGTAGAGCAGGTCATGCAGCTCGCGCTTGGTGTACCTGCCGATCGGCTTGTCCGGGTCGAAGAAGCCGGAGCCGCGGTAGATGCGGCCGTACCAGCCGTCCATGCTGTAGCCCGGGATGGTGAGCGCACCCTCGTTGAGCGACAGGCGCTCGTCATACAGCGCTGACAGGTCGAAGTCATTGACACGTCCCATGCCCTCGCAGCGCGGGCACATGCCGCCGGTAATGCTGAAGCTGCGACGCTCTTTCACGGTCTGTCCCGCGCGCTCAAGGGTGACTGCACCCGCTCCGCTGATCGAGGCGACATTGAACGAGAACGCCTGTGGTGAGCCGATGTGCGGCGCGCCGAGCCGGCTGAAGAGGATGCGCAGCATCGCGTTGGCGTCCGTGGCGGTGCCGACGGTAGAGCGCGGGTTGGCGCCCATGCGCTCCTGGTCGACGATGATCGCGGTCGTCAGCCCTTCGAGCACGTCGACCTCGGGCCGCGCCAGGGTCGGCATGAAGCCCTGCACGAACGCGCTGTACGTCTCGTTGATCAGCCGCTGCGACTCGGCGGCGATCGTGCCGAACACCAGAGAGCTCTTACCCGAGCCGGATACGCCGGTGAACACCGTCAGCCGGCGCTTCGGGATCTCGACGCTGAGGTCCTTGAGGTTGTTCACGCGGGCGCCGTGGACGCGGATCACATCGTGGCGGTCGGCGACGTTCAGCGCCGGCGACTGCGGGCCCGTCCTCGTGGCCATGCTCATCGTGTCTCCGTCCGTGACGTGGGGCCGCCAGGCGCGCGGGGACCCTCGCGTGGAGCGCTTTAGTCCCTGCTCGGGCGGAATGCTGCCGTTTTGGCCTCACCCAGCGTAGCCAGCCACTACCTTGTGCTCGTGGCCTCGCAGGCCTGTTGTCGGTCGGGGGATGCCGAACACGCATGGGGGTAGGAATCGCTATGTTCAGCTCATCTCGCCTGCTTACTGGTGCCTGTGCCATGGGTGGAGCCGCGCTCATTTCACTGCTCGGAGCGCCCTCGGCTGTGGCCGCTAACCTGCCGTCGGGCGTCAAGGCAGATTTTGGCACCAACGGCCGAGTCCGGGTAATGCTCGCCTCAGGCAACCTCATCTACGTCGGTGGCTCGTTCACGAAGGTCATCGACGGCGGGGGCCAGCACAACGCCGGCAACGTCGGGGTGTACAACACAACGACCAAGCGCTTTGACCTCAGCTTCGCACCGAGAACGAACGACGTGGTCGCGGCCTTGGCTGTCAGCGACGACCACCAGACGGTGTACCTGGGTGGGGAGTTCACTCAGGTCAACGGTGGGTCGGCGGGGCACATCGCAGCCGTCAGCGCGAGCAACGGCGTGTTGGTAAGCGGATTCACCGCAGATGCGAGCGGCAACGTCGACGCCCTCCTCGTCAGCCCCGACGGGCTGTATGCCGGCGGCAACTTCAAGAGCGTCAACTCGGCCTCCCGCTCGAACGTCGCCCGGCTTTCTCTTGCCACCGGCCAGCCAGATGGCTGGGCGCCTAGCCCCAATGGTCGGGTCCGCGCCCTGGCCCTGTCTGGAACCAGTTCGTCGATATACCTCGGTGGCGCATTTGTCTCGGTCAATGGCTCGGGAAACCACAACAAGGTCGGGAAGGTGAACACCAGCGACAACGGCAGCCTGACGGCGGGATTCCGGGCCGGTAACACCAGCGGAGCCGGTCACCAGCCGGTGTTCTCCATGGCCGTCGGAGGTGGCGACACCCTGCTGTTGGGGGTTGGCGGCAGCGGCGGGGCCTGCACGTCCATGAGCGGGAACGGGGTCCAGCGCTGGACGGCGCGCACCGACGGAGACGTCCAGGCGGCCGAGCTCGTCCGCAACGCCGCCGGCACCGTCGTCGCGTGGTGCGGCGGTCACTTCAACACGGTCGGCGGCGTGGGCCAACGCAAGCTGGTGGCATTCAACGCCGACAACGGTCAGCCCGACGGCTTCCGCGTCGATCTGAACAGTGCCCTTGGGGTGTGGGGCTTGGAAGCCTCGGGATCGACGCTGTTCGCCGGCGGTGACTTCACCAAGGCCGACGGCGTCCCGGTCAACCGAATAGTCTCGATCACCCGGTAGGGCAGCGGGGGCTGGTATGCCGGGCGCTACTCCCCCGGGTAGACCACGCCGACCTGGCGACGCACCTCGTCGAGCACGGCCATGACCGCCCGCGACGAGTCCCACGACATGAGCGGGCTCTCCAACCATCCTTCGGCGAGGCACCGGGCGACCGCGACGCTGACCGTCACGAAGCCTGCTCGGGCGCGGGCTGCTCGTCGGGTTGCCCGGCGGCCTGCTCGGCGTGCTCGTCGCCGTGGTCCACGGCCCGCTCGGCCTCGGTGATCACCGTGTCGATGAAGGCGAGCGCGTCGCGCCGACGCCGGAACGGGCTGCGGTAGAGCGAGCGCCGGTCGGGCCGGTTGCGGATGCGCAGCGACTCTTCGAGGATGCGGTGCCACCGCGGGTCGAGCGCCCCCAGCGCCCACTCCCCGCCCCCGCATTTGGACGTGACCTTGCCGGTCTCGAGGGTGTACCGGATGCGCGCGACGCCGAGGACTCCCGAAGCGGTCGCCCAGGTGCCGAGCGAGCCGATCCCAGCCAGCGAGAGCAGCCGGGCGTTGGCGTGCCACCACGGCGTCCAGGTCGTGTCCAGGGTCTCCAGACACCATATGCGGACCCCCTCGGGGTCCCGAGCGATGTCGTGCTCAGCAAGCTGCGGGCCGTGGACGTGCAGGCCGTGCTCGTCCATCTCGTGCCAGATCAGCGCCGGCGGAACCCAGTTGCGCCCGCCGTGCATGCGGGCGCCGCGAGCCCGCAGCCCCATGGTGCGCTTGGGGTCGCGCGGGGCGTAGAGGTCGTCCCAGGTGAGGTACCAGCCGTCCAGGCGCGGGGTCTCGTATGCCGTGGCCACCCGCTCGTGGGTGTTCGCCAGTGACCGTAGGTCGTGCTTGCCGGGACGCTCGCGCAGCACGGTGACGAAGTCGATATCGCTCCACTGGGCATGGAAGTCTCCGAGCGCTACCGACCCCGTGAGGTAGACGCCGTCCACCAGATGCGGGACGGTGCCGAGCAGGTCGGCGAGGTAGCGGTCGACGACCCCTGCCACGCTGGTGGAGACGTTGACCGGCAGCACGTCGGTGGTCATGAGCCAACTCCTTCGCCGTTGCGGCGGGTTTGCTCATGACTGTAAGTCGCCGTGGCGGCTGACCCTGGTCACGACACGGCCAGTGCCTTCCCCGAGAGGTCAGTAACTGCTGTCAAACGGGTCCCTTGACTGCACCTGTCGACCTCTCGAGGGCGGATAGACGCGGCTAGTCGATGACGGTGTTGCCGACGACGGCACGGACCGGGGTCGGAAGCATGACCGTGCGGCCCACGGTGCACAGCTTGTCGTGCGACAGCCGCACCACGCGCTCCACCAATGCGGCTGCCTGGGCGCCTTGGTCGGTGTCAGGGAAGGCGAGCTCGAAGCGCAGGGTGACGTCGGTCAGGCGGTTGCCGAGCTCGTCGGACACCTTCGTGCCCGTGCCGTGCACGGTGAACTCGTCCGGTTCGGACCGGCGTGAGGTCACCTCGTCGACGTCGATCGCCGTGCACGCCGCCATCGCCGCGAGCAGCAGCTCGGTCGCCGTGTAGTCCGCGTCGCCACCGCGCCCGATGAGCACGGTGCCCCCCCGCGGGTTGGTGACGGCATACCGGCCGGGGGACAGGCGCTGGAGGGTCACCTCGCGATGACCGCTCGGCATCGACGCGGTGGGCTGGGGCGGGGTCGTCATGTCCCCAGCCTGCCACGTCGAGCAGGTGCCTCTAGGGTGGGATCATGAGCACGGACCCGACCGCGAACCCGCCCGAGGACGACTCTTCGTGGCAGCCGAGTGATCCGACGCAGCCGACTTTCTCTCCGCCGACCCAGCCGACCTCGTCGACTCCGCCGCCCAGCGCGCCGCCGCCCGAAACGCCGCCGCCGCCCGCCACGCCACCCCCGCCTGCGCCGCCACCCCCGCCGGCATCCGGGGCGAGCCAGGTCCAGCCGGGGCAGCCGTACCCCACGTACGGTCAGCAGGACCCGTACCCGCCCCCGGCGCCGCCGTACCAGAGCGGCATGTATGCCGGAGGGCTCGAGCACCCGCAGGGGACGTTGGTTCTCGTCCTGGGCATCCTGTCGATCGTCCTGTGCCAGATCCTCGGCCCGTTCGCCTGGGTCATGGGGCGACGGGCGCTGGCCGAGATCGACGCGAGCGGGCGCCCTTACAGCAACCGGGGGATGGTCCAAGCCGGGATGATCTGTGGCATCGTCGGCACCGTCTTCCTCGCCCTTGTCTTGGTCTGGGTAGTGTTCGCCGTCATCGTGGCGGTTGGGGCTGCGACCACCGGAGCGCGCTGAGCGCTGAAGCTTCTCCCATCCGAAGGTCCCCGGTTCCCGCCCGGGGGCCTTCCGCATGGGCTACTGGCGGTAGCTGGAGAGGAAGTTGCCGATCCGCTCGATCGCCTCTTCGAGGTCGTCAACATGCGGCAGGGTGACGATGCGGAAGTGGTCCGGGTGGGGCCAGTTGAAGCCGGTGCCGTGCACGACGAGGATCTGCTCGGCGCGCACGCAGGTCGAACGCGAACCGCTCGTCGTCGAGGATTTCGTAGTACTCGGGGTCCAGCCGTGGGAACAGGTAGAGCGCGCCCGTCGGGCAGGGTGGCACTCACCCCGGGGATCTTGTTGAGCAGCTCCCAGGCGCCGATTGCGCTGCTCGTGCAGCCGCCCGCCGGGCAGGATCAGCTCGTTGATCGACTGGTAGCCGCCGAGTGCGGTCGCGATGGCATGCTGCGCCGGCACGTTGGCGCACAGGCGCATGTTGGCCAGGATGTTCATGCCCTCGATGTAGGACTGGGCGTGGTGCTTCGGACCGGAGACGGCCATCCAGCCAGACCGGAAGCCGGCGACCCGGTAGGCCTTGGACAGGCCGTTGAAGCTCAGACAGAAGAGGTCGGGGGCCAGCGAGGCCAGGGCGGTGTGCTTGGCGTCGTCGTAGAGGATCTTGTCGTAGATCTCGTCGGCCATGAGGACCAGGTCGTGCTTGCGGGCGAGGTCGACGATGGCGCTCGAGCGTCGCGACCGAGTAGACCGCGCCGGTCGGGTTGTTGGGGTTGATGACGACGATCGCCTTGGTCCTGGGGGTGATCTTGGCGGCCAGGTCCTCCAGGTCGGGAGCCCAGTCCGGCGACTCGTCGCACAGGTAGTGCACCGGCCGCCCGCCCGCCAGCGACGTGGCGGCGGTCCACAGCGGGTAGTCCGGGGCGGGGATCGAGCACCTCGTCGCCGTTGTCGAGCATGGCCTGCATGGCCATGACGATGAGCTCGCTCACGCCGTTGCCCAGGTAGACGTCCTCGATGCCCACGCCTTCGACACCCTTGAGCCGGTAGTACTGGGTGACGGCGCGGCGGGCGCTGACGATGCCCTTGCTGTCGCAGTACCCCTGGGCCGACGGGAGCTGGGCGATCATGTCGATGAGGATCTCGTCCGGGGCCTCGAACCCGAACGGGGCCGGGTTGCCGATGTTCAGCTTGAGGATCCGGTGGCCTTCCTCCTCGAGCCGCTTGGCCTCGTCGAGGACCGGCCCCCGGATGTCGTAGCAGACATCGGCCAGCTTCCGGGACTGGATGAGCTCACGCATGAGTCCAGAATCCCACGGCTGCGCCCGCTCGGCGGACCAACCCGCGCGTCAGGGCACGTCGACATCGCCCCAGCGCACCACCCGCCAACCCGCCTCGGGGTCGCCGTGAACCTCGACAACGAGAGTGTTGTGCAGCTGCGCGCTCGTGAGGAACTCCGGCGTCAGGGCACCGACGCGCGCGGCCCAGGTGCGGATCATCGCGCCGTGGCTGACCATGGCGACCGTCTCGTAGCCGGCCTCGTGGGCCTCGCGCACGACCGCGTTGAAGCGGGCCATGACTTCCCTTCCTGACTCTCCACCCGGGATGCGCCCGTCGGGGTCAGTGCTCCAACCGACGATCACGTCGACGTAGTGCTCCCAGACCTCCGACATCTCGTAGTCGCCCGCCTGGATCTCCCGAATTCCTTTGCGGACAATCGGTTCTAGCCCACGCTCAAGCGCTAGGGGCGCGGCGGTCTGCTGGCTGCGGACCAGGTCCGACACGTAGATCGCGTCGAGCGGCAAGCCGTCCAGCAGGCTCACGAGCGCCTCGGCCTGCTGGTGCCCGGTCTCGTCCAGCTCGGAGCCCGGGTATGCCGTGTCGAGCAGTCGCGCGACGTTGGTCGCCGTCTGGCCGTGGCGGATGAGCAGCAGGCGCACCCGTCGACCCTACGTTGGCAGCGGGCCACCCCCTGGCTGGAGGTAAAACCGGGCGCCGAAGGTATTACCGAGCGTTCTTCCGCACTCCTTCACCTCCACTGCTCGGGTTTACCTCCGCCTCCACTGCTCGGGTTTACCTCCAACCTATGGGAGCCGGCCGACGGCGGGCAGAACCGCGATCCCGGTCGGGTCCAGCGACACGCGCACGGTGTCGCCGGGCGACGGTGCCAGGTCGTGCGGTCCGATGCCCAGCACCGACCCCCAGCCCGGCACCGCCAGCTCCAGGTGTATGCCGTCCCGCGCCCCCGCAGCCGCCGTCACAGTCGCCTCGAGCAGCCCTCGCGGATCGAGCCGGACCGCTGTGCGGCGCAGCGCAACCGACGGGCTCGCACATGCGCTCGCAGGCGCCGCGTCCAACAGGGTCGGCACGGCCGAGGCCGAAGGTCCCGTCCCCGGACCATACGCCGAGGCGTCACCGGCAGCATCCCGCTGTCCCCCGAGCGCATCGGACCCGACCGCCACGGGTGCGGCCCGCCGGTCTCCCACCAGCTCGAGGACCTCCATCGCTGCCCTGCCGTTCAGGATGGTGGCGTAGCCGAGGAACCGGGCCGTCTCGGCGTCGGCGGGCTGACGCGACACCTCGGCGGTCGGCCCCTGCTGCACCAGCTGTCCGCGGCGCATCACCGCCATCCGGTCGGCAACGGTGAACGCCTCCTCCTGGTCGTGGGTGACGAGCAGGGCCGACGTCCCGGTCGCGACGAGCACCGCGCGCAGGTCCACGGCCAGTCGTTCCCGAAGTGCCCGGTCCAGCGCCGACAGCGGCTCGTCGAGTAGCAGCAGCCGAGGCCTGGCAGCCAAGGCACGGGCGAGCGCAACGCGCTGCTGCTCACCGCCCGAGAGCGTTGCGGGACGTCGCCCGGCATACCCCTGCAGGTCGACGAGACCGAGCAGCCGGTCCACCTCCCTGCGCAAGGCAGATCCGCGAATCCCCTTGAGGCGCAAGGCGTATCCGACGTTGCCAGCGACATCCAGGTGCATGAACAGCTGCCCGTCCTGGAACATCATCGCGAAGCCCCGCCGGTGCGTCGGCACCGGAGCGAGGTCCGCCCCGTCGAAGCTCACCGTGCCGGCGTCAAGCGGCTCCAGCCCCGCGACCGCGCGCAGCAGCGTCGACTTGCCGCACCCCGACGGCCCGAGCACGGCGACGACCTGACCTGGGGCCACGGCCAGCGAGACGTCGTCGACGGCGACGGTCGGCCCGAACCGCACCGTGACCCGCTCCGCCCGAAGGCCGACCGTCCCCATGTCAGAACGTCCCTGCAGAGTCCGGGCGCACCAGCTCGACCAGGCCCATGACCAGAGCGGTCATCAGCGCCAGCACGACCGACGCGGCGAGGGCCATGCCGAAGTTGGCCGCGCCGGGACGCCCGACGAGCTCGTAGATGACGACCGGCAGAGTGGGCCGCTCGGGCCGGACGAGGAAGCTCGTCGCCCCGAACTCCCCGAGCGACACGGCGAACGCGAAGCCGACTGCTGCCACCAACGGCCGGCGCACCGCCGGGAGGTCGACGACGAGCAGCGTGCGCAGGGGCGCGGCCCCCAACGCCGACGCGGCTTGGCGCTGGCGCTCGTCGACCGCGCGCAGCACCGGGGCGAGGGTGCGGACCACGAGGGGAAGCGCGACCATCGCCTGCGCGATCGGCACGAGGATGGCGGACGAGCGCAGGTCCAGCGGGGGTCGGTCCAGCGTGATGAGGAACCCGAAGCCCACCGTGACGGCCGAGATCCCCAGCGGCAGCATGAACGCGCCGTCGAGCGCCCCGAGCGCCCGACGCCCGCCAGCCGAGCGGGGCCGGCGCGACACGACGACCGAGACGGTCAGCCCGAGCAGGACGGCGAGGACCGTCGCGTCGATCGCGGTGCGCCACGAGTTCGCCAGCGCCTGCCAGACCGGCACGGTCAGCGCGCTGTCCCGCGACACCGCCCCGAGCGCACGGTAGTTGTCGGTCGTCCACTCCTCGCCGCGGCGCAGCGACCGCACGACCAGGGTGGCGATGGGCAACGCCAGGAAGGCCAGGACCACGGCGGTCACCGCGAGCGCGGGAGCGCTTCCCCGCCCGAGAGCACTCGGGCGGGCCGGCTGCCCGGCGCGCCGCGCGCCCAGGTCCGAGCGCCTACGCAGGTATGCCGTGACGCTCAGCATCGCGACCACAGCAACGAGCTGGACCACCGACAGGACAGCCGCAGCCCGCAGGTCCAGCAGCTGGGTGGTGAGCAGGTAGATCTCGGTCTCGACCGTGCCGTACTGCAGGGCCCCCAACGTGAGCACCACCCCAAAAGCCGTGGAGCAGAAGAGGAAGACCACGCTCGCCGCGGACAGGATCGCGGGTCGCAGGGCCGGCAGGGTGACCGTGCGCCAGACCGTCCACGGCGGCGCACCAAGGGCCGCTGCCGACTGTTCGACCCGCGCGTCGAAGCCCTCCCAGATCGACCCGACGGTGCGGACGATGACGGCGATGTTGAAGAAGACGAAGGCGGCGAGAATGCTGGCCCAGTGCCCGTCGAGCCCGAGCCCGCCGAGCGGCCCGGATGGCGCCAAGAGCGAGCGGAAGGCCACCCCGACGACGACCGTCGGCAGGACGAACGGCAGGGTGACGAGGGCCCGAAGGACGCGGCGCCCCGGCAGGGCGGTGCGGTACAGGACGTACGCGACCGGGACACCGAGCAGCACGGTGACGCCGGTGGCGAGCGCTGCCATGGACAGCGTGAACCACAGCACCCGATGGGTGCGGGCCCGCCCGAAGACGTCGGCGAAGCCGCCGAGGTCCAGGCTGGCGTCGGCGAGGAAGCCCCGCGCCAGCATCCCCGCCACTGGCAGGACGAAGAAGACGGCGAGGAAGGCCAGCGGGACGGCCGCCGCACCTGCCAGCGCCCACCCCGCGCCCGGTCGCCACCGCGGCCGGTGGCTGCGCCGCGCTGCCCGCTCGGACGCGGTCAGCGTGGCCACGAGCCCTCCCCGACGGCCGGCCCGCTCACTTGCTGGTCAGGTCCGTCCACTGCTTGAGCCAGGCCTCCCGGTTCGCGTCGATGTCCTCGGGCGAGACGGCATACGGCTTCTCGGCGACCTTGGCCCACGTGGCCCAGTCAGCGGGCAACGCGGCGTCGCTCGCGACCGGGAACATGTACATCGACTCGGGGATCGACTCCTGGACCGGCTTGGTCAGCATGAAGTCGACGAACGCCTTGGCGCCGTCCGGGTTCTTCGCGCCCGGCCAGCACGCCGGCATACTCGACCTGGCGGAAGCAGGTGTCCAGCAGCGCCGCGGTCGTCGGGGTGGTGCCGCCCTTGGGGATGGTGAACGGCGGCGACGAGGCGTAGGACAGCACGATCGGCCGGCTGCCCTTGCCCTCGCCGGCGGTGAAGTCGACGCTGTAGGCGTCGGTCCACCCGGCGGTGATCTTGGTGTCGTTGGCGACCAGCTTGCGCCAGTAGTCCGGCCAGCCGTCCTTGCCGTAGGCGCCGACCGTGGCGAGCAGGAAGGCCAGTCCGGGGCTGGACGTCGTCGCCCCTGGGGTGACGAACAGGCTGCGGTACTGCGTCTTGGTGAGGTCGTCCAGTGTGACCGGGGCGGCCAGCCCCTTGGCGGCGAACCACGTCGTGTCCACGTTGACGCACACGTCGCCGTAGTCGACCGGCGCGAGCAGTCCGGCGGCCGCCCCCGGCAGGGCGTGGGCACTCGCGCCCGTCGGCAGCGTCGGCGAGTAGGGAGCGAGCACGCCTTCCTTGACCGCGCGCCCGGCGAAGGCGTTGTCGATGCCGTAGACCGCGTCGGCGATCGGCGAGCTCTTGGTGAGGACGAGCTTGTTGGTCAGGGCTCCCGCGTCCCCGGCCTTGACGACCGTCGCGACGCAGCCGGTCTTGGCCGTGAAGTCCTTGAGCAGCTCGTCGGACACCCCGAACGAGTCGTGCGTCGCGACGGTCACGGCGCTCGACGTCGTGCACCGGTATGCCGCGGGGCTGGCGCCCGATCCAGTGCCAGGACCCGATGTGGTGCTGGTGCTGCCACCGCCTGAGACGGAACAGGCTCCGAGGGCAAGTGCGGTCAGCAGGCCCAAGCCTGGCGCGCGCCGGCCCGTACGAGCCCGGCTGGTCCCGCGCCAGCCGTGTGTCGTCGTCATGCAACGTCCTCCTCAACTATGTGAGGGGCTGCCGACCGGCAGGGCGCGCCGGACCGGCAGGTGAGAGTCGACTCCCTTCGCCGGTACTAACCGGATCAGGTTCGAGGGTCTGCGGCGATGCCGCACTCTCAGCGCTTGGGGGCGCTCCCCTGTCGTGGTGCTATGACTTTACCCCCACGCATGCAAGAGTCGGACCGTCGGTTTCCAGGTTGGGTAAGGAGCAGCGCATGAGTCCGTTCGCGTGGAGGGTCCTCAGCACGGGAGCGGCGGTGATCGCCGCGACGATTGCCCACAAGATCGTGACCAAGGGCTGGGAGGTGGCCACCGGCCGGCCGGCCCCCGGGGACCCGACACACCCTCAGCAGACGTCCTGGCCGGAGGCACTGCTCTTCGCGGCGATCACCGGCCTGGCCGTCGGCGCCGCCCGGATGGCGGCGACGCGCAAGGCCGCCGAGTACTACGAGCAGTCTGCGGGACACCTGCCCGAGCCGATGATGTCGGCCGAGGAGAAGGAAGCGTTCAAGGCAAACGAGCAGCAGCCCGAGACGTAGGCCGCGCGCCGACGACCAGCGGCCCCCGGCCGCCCGGCATACCGGGGTGGGTCAGGTGAGGTCACGCAGCAGCGATAGGGCCTCCCGCATGAGCGGGACGACCGGCCCGAACTTGTGCTCGCGCTCCTCGACCACGGTCTTGCCCCCGACCACGACGTTGAGCACGTCTGCCGCCGAGGCGGTGAAGATGACCTGGGACGGCTTGCAGCCCACGGTTCGCAGCGACTCGAGGTCGACGGTGACGAAGTCCGCGAGCATCCCCGGGGCGATGGCGCCCCCGTCGTACCAGCCCAGGCACTGGTAGCCGCCGATGGTCGCGGCCCGGACCAGCGCGTCGGCCGGCACGCGAGCCCGCTCCCCGCTGGCCAGCCGCTCGTGCATCTCCATCTCGCGGACCTCAGCGAACGGGTCGATGATGGCGTTCTGGTCCGAGCCGACACCCATCGAGATCCCACGGTCGACCATGGCCCGGGCCGGGGCGATCCCGTCGCCGAGGTCCTGCTCGGAGCTGGGGCAGACCACGACCTGCGCCTCATACTCGGCCAGCAGGTCCAGGTCGCTGTCGGTGAGGTGGGTTGCGTGGACAGCCGTCAGCTCGGGGCCGAGCGCCCCGATCTGGGCCAGCAGCTCGGTCGGGGAGCAGCCGTAGTGCATCTGGCAGGCGAGGTTCTCCGACGGCTGCTCGGAGACGTAGACGTGCAGCGGCCGGTCTCCCACGACCTCGACAATCTCGCGCGCTGCGTCCTTGGGGACCCGGCGGACGGAGTGGATCGCCGCTCCGACCCGCAACATCTCGGTCTGGTGCAGCAGGCCGAACCGCTCGGCCCATTCGTCCGCGGACCCGTCGCTGAAGCGTCGCTGCACCCCTTCGGCGGGCACATGTCCAGCCGCCGTAAGGCCACCCGCGAGGTATGCCGTGTCGATGAGCGTCAGCCGGACGCCCACCTCCGCTGCAGCCTGGGCCAGCGCGGCGCCCATGGCGTTGGGGTCGTCGTAGCGGGAGCCGTCGGGGGCGTGATGGACGTAGTGGAACTCGCCGACGACGGTGTACCCCGCGAGGGCCATCTCGGCATACGTGGCTCGAGCCAGGGCGAGGTAGTTCTCGGGGGTGAGCCGTTCGGCGACCTCGTGCATCCGGGCCTGCCAGGCGAAGACATCCTCGGCGTCACAGTGCGTGCGGCCCCGAAGGGCGCGCTGGAAGACGTGGGTGTGGGCGTTGGCCAAGCCCGGCAGCACGGTGCCCCGCAACCGAACGTCCTCGCTGCGCCGGGTCGCGCGGGCCTCGACGTTGACGAACCGGCCGTCCTCGACCTCGAACCGGACATTGCGGCTCGGCCCAGAGGGCAGCCACGCTGACTCGGCCCAGTACGACGTCACAGCACTCCCTTGTACTCGTGAACGCAGTCCGCCCCACATCCTCGCATTGAGTTGGCCTGCATGGGGTGCAGATGAGGCCAAAGAAGCGCGCGGGCGGGTAGCCCTCCGGCAAACCGGCAGTTATGCCAGAAAGCGGCAGAAGCAACTGCCGCCACATGGCACAACTGCCGCCGAGCACAGGAAGGGCCCGCCACCATAGGCTCGGGGCCATGAGAGCGGTCACCATCCCGGCGCCGGGCGGCCCCGACGCGCTGGTCGTCGCGGACGTGCCTGACCCGGCGGTCCGGCCCGGCGAGGTGCTCGTCGACGTGGTGGCAGCGGGCGTCAACCGCGCGGACGTCATGCAGCGCATGGGGTTCTACCCACCGCCGCCGGGCGCACCGGCATACCCGGGCCTGGAGGTGAGCGGGCGCATCGCCGAGCTGGGCCCAGACGTGACGGGCTGGGAGGTCGGCGACCAGGTCTGCGCGCTGCTCTCCGGCGGCGGGTATGCCGAACGCGTGGCCGTCCCGGCCGGGCAGCTGCTGCCGGTCCCAGCCGGGGTCAGCCTGGCGGACGCCGCGGCCCTGCCCGAGGTGACCTGCACGGTCTGGTCCAACGTCATGATGACCGCCGCCCTGCGGCCGAGCGAGACGCTGCTTGTGCACGGCGGCTCGTCCGGGGTGGGCACCATGGCGATCCAGCTTGCGCGCGAAGTCGGCGCTCGGGTCGCGGTGACGGCGGGCAGCGCCGCCAAGCTCGAGGTATGCCGCTCGCTCGGCGCCGACATCCTCGTCAACTACCGCGCGGAGGACTTCGTCGCGACGGTCCGCGACCAGACGGACGGCCACGGCGCCGACGTCATCCTGGACAACATGGGCGCCAAGTACCTTGCCCGCAACGTCGACGTCCTCGCCGAGGGGGGCCGGCTCGTCGTGATCGGCCTGCAGGGCGGCACGACCGCCGAGCTCGACCTCGGCGCGCTGCTGCGCAAACGCGGGACCGTGGCCGCGACGTCGCTGCGGGCCCGGTCGGCGGCGCAGAAGGCCGCGATCGTCGCGGCCGTCCGTCAGCAGGTCTGGCCCATGGTCGCCTCTGGGCGGGTCCGGCCGATCATCCACAGCCGCTATCCCCTCGCCGACGCGGCGCTCGCTCACCGGGAGCTCGAGGCGTCGACCCACATCGGCAAGATCCTTCTGCTGGCCTGACCGTGCGGCTTGCGGGCCTGCCAGGCGCCTCGATCGCCCTGGCCATCGGCATCGGCTGCAGCTTCGTTGCGCTGCTGTCCCTCCGGCTTCGCGACCGTCTGCGCTGGTCGCCCTGGGTTGTCGGCCTGATCCTCGGGGCAGTTGTCGTCGCCGGGGTGGTCCTGGCCGGCACGCGCAGTACCGCACCACTGCTGTGGGCGGTGCACGACGGCGGGGTGCCCATGGTCATGGGACTCGTCCTCGGGGGTCTGGTCTTCGCCGCCCTGCTGCGGGTATGCCGGCTCGGCTGGCTCCCCGCTCTGCTGGTCGCGGAGGCGGTGACGCTCATTGCCACGGTGAGCTGGATCCCGCGCGAGGGGGCGGTCGACTGGGGGTCGCCGAACACCGGTCGGCTGGACGCCTGCTTCACCACGGCCCGCAGCTGGCGCACGTACGGCCTGTACGGGGTGTTCTATGACGCGTTGCCGAACCTCGTCCTCTACATCCCACTCGGGATGGCGCTCGCGGCGACCCTGCCGAGGCGTCGCTGGCTCGCGCTCGTCATCGGTCTGCTCATCACCGTGGGCACCGAGTCCTACCAGGCCCTGTTCACCGACCGCTCCTGCGCCGGCAACGACGTGCTGACCAACCTGGCCGGGACGGCCGTCGGCGTCGCACTCGTTGTCGGTCTGGAGGCGGTGGCCGGTCGGCGCGACCACTCCCGCACCCCAGCCCCTTCCACGTGAGGCAAGATGGAGAGATGACCGAGCAGCCCGAGCAGCAACGGCAGCCCGACGAGAACCGCGTCGTCGTCATCACGCCCGAGGGGATGGGCGTGGCCGAGCCGCGGCGCAAGGACGAGTCCGCCGAGCCCGAGAACCCTGCCGACCTGGTCGAGCAGCCCGCCAAGGTCATGCGGATCGGCGCGATGATCAAGAACCTGCTCGACGAGGTCCGCAACGCCCCCCTCGACGCGGCCGGACGCTCCCGGTTGGCGGAGATCCACACCCGGTCCATTGCCGAGCTCAAGGACGGGCTCGCGCCCGAGCTCGTCGAGGAGCTGGACCGGATTGCCCTGCCGTTCGGCGACGACGCCCCCTCGGACGCCGAGCTGCGCATCGCGCAGGCCCAGCTCGTCGGTTGGCTCGAAGGGCTCTTCCACGGCATCCAGACCGCGTTGGTCGCCCAGCAGATGGCCGCGCAGCAGCAGCTGGCGGGTATGCGGCGGGCCCTGCCCTCAGGTCATCCCGACGCCGCTGCGGGTATGCCGGGTGCTCCCGGACACGGGCCCGTCCCCGGTCACCAGCCAGGGGTCACCGGTCCGACCGGCCAGTACCTGTAACGCCGGTACCTGTAACGCCGCCCCCCGCTCCTCGCCGAAAGGTCCGACGTTGCAGTTTCGAGGCCGGTTTGACGACATCGTCGGACCTCTCGATGACGGACGTCTTGGCGGCGCCCCCTCCCCGTTCTCGACACCCTTGTGGGTAGACAGACCTGTCTGTATGCTAACCGAACAGGCCGCTCACGGTTGCCTGCACGGATATGACCTCACCTTGGGAGCGTGCCATGACTTCTGACCCGCCGAGCCGGCTCATGACGGGCAAGACCGTCCTCGTCACGGGCGGCACGGGCGGCATCGGCCGCGCCACCGCGGAGGGCCTTGCGGCGCTCGGCGCGCGCGTCGGCATTGTCGGTCGCGACCGGGCCCGCACCGCCGCCGTCGCCGCGCAGATCGCCCAACACACGCACAGCCAGGTAGACGGGCTCGTCGCAGACTTGTCGAGCCAGGCAGAGGTGCGACGCCTTGCCGCAGAGGTCAGCCAGACGTACCCGCGGCTGGACGTGCTCGTGAACAACGTCGGCGGCTACTGGGCGAACCGCCACGTCACTGCCGACGGCTTGGAGCACACGTTCGCGGTCAACCACCTGGCGCCGTTCCTGCTCACGACTTTGCTCCTGGACCTGCTCAAGGCGAGCGCACCCTCGCGGGTGGTCACCGTCTCGTCTGGGGCCCAGGCCATGGGGCGCATCGACTTCGAGGACCTGCAGGGCGCTCGCGACTACAACGGCCAGCGGGCCTACAACCAGTCCAAGCTGGCGAACGTGCTGTTCACCTATGAGCTGGCCCGTCGGCTTGAGGGCACCGGCGTCACGGCTAACGTCCTGCACCCGGGAGTGGTGCGCACCGCCTTCGGCCGTGAGGACCCGGCCGCATTCATGCGGCTGGTGACGTGGGTCGTCGTGCCATTCATGAAGACCCCGGCGCGAGGCGCGCAGACCTCGGTCTACCTGGCGTCGTCCCCCGATGTTGCGGGCGTCACCGGGCAGTACTTCGCCAACCGCAAGCCGCGCCGGTCCGCGGACCGCTCCTACGACACCGAGGCGGCCACCCGGCTGTGGCGGGTCAGCGAGCAGCTCGTCGCCCAGTCGGCACCCACGAAGGACGCGCCATGAGGCTTGGTTTTCACATCGTCAACTTCACCCTCCCCGGCGGCCCGGCCGATCTGGGAGACACGCTGGCCCGGACCGCGAGAGCGGCCGAGGAGATCGGGGCCGACAACCTGTCGGTCATGGACCACTACTTCCAGCTGGAGGGCGCCGGCGGAGCCACCCAGCCGATGCTGGAGGGTTACACGACCCTCGGCTTCCTCGCCGGCAACACGAGCACCGTCGAGCTGCAGCTGCTCGTCACGGGTGTCACCTACCGTCATCCCGGTCTGCTCGCCAAGATCGTGTCCACGTTGGACGTGCTCTCCCGCGGACGCGCGGTCCTCGGCATCGGGGCGGCCTGGTACGAACGCGAGCACCGCGGCCTCGGCGTCCCGTACCCTCCGATCGCCGAACGCTTCGAGCGCCTGGAGGAAACCCTGCAGATCGTGCTGCAGATGTGGGGGCCCGACGACGGACCGTTCACCGGCAAGCACTACCAGCTGGCCGAGACCCTCAACGTGCCGCAGTCGGTCAGCACCCCGCACCCGCCGATCATGATCGGCGGTCAGGGAGAGCGAAAGACGCTGCGCCTGGTCGCCAAGTACGCCGACGCGTGCAACCTTTTCGCCGGCCCGAACATGACGCCTGAGCAGGTCGCGGCCAAGCTGGCCACCCTCGCAGCGCACTGCGCCCGGGAGGGGACCGACTACGACCGGATCCGCAAGACGGTGCTCTGGGCCGGACCCATGGAGGCGTCGGCTGTCGGCGGACGCGCTTTCGCCGACCAGATGGGCCGGTACGCCGACGTCGGCGTCGAGGAGGTGCATGTCATGCCCTTCACGCCGGACCCCGTGGCGTTCGTCTACGACGTCGGGGAGCACGTCAAGCCCCTCCTGCCGGCGACCCGCTGACCGTCCGGGCGGCCCGGCATACCGCCGGTGCACCCGCACGGCCGGGTGTCTACGGTAGGTAGGTGACCAGCCGCCCGCAGAGCCGCCCGGAGGCGGTCGCCACGGTCTCCAGGCAGGCGGTCGTGTCGAGCCTCGTTGCCCCGGTGCTGCTTGTCGTCGGCTGGCTGTATGCCGTGTCGCTGGCTCCCGGGTTCGACCCGGTGCGCCAGCCGGTCAGCGACCTCACCGCGGCCAACGCCCCCAACCGGTCGGTGATGACCGCGGTGCTCATGCTGGTCGGGGTGTGCCACGTTGTGACGGCAGTTGGGCTGCGGCCGGCCGACCCCACGGGGCGCTGGCTGCTGGGCGGTGGCGGGGGGAGCCTGGTCGTGCTCGCCCTCATCCCCAACCGGGTCGTCGGGCACTACTACCTGGTGCACGCCTACTGGTCGGCGCTGACCTTCGGCCTGCTTGCGCTGTGGCCCGCGCTGAGCGCCCGGTTCGGGCCACGCGTCGTCTGGCCGCTGCGCATGCCGGTCGGGCTGGCCGCATCGCTCGTGACCTTCGCGCTTATCCTCGCCACGGTTCACGGCATCATCACCGAGGCAGACACCCTCGGCCTGCGCGAGGACGCGCTCCTGGCCTGGACGACGGTGTGGCCCCTGGTCGTCGTGACGGGGGCGCGCGCCGGAGCCGGAACGCACCGGCATACCGCCGTCGTTGTGACCCCGGGTCAGTCGGGCTCGAAGGCCCGGGCCAGGCGAGCCATCCCCTCGGTGATGACGGCCGGCTCGTAGGTGACGAAACACATCCGCAAGGTGCGCGGGTTGGGATCGCTGGCGTGGAACTGTGCACCCGGCACGAACGCCACGTGCTCGGCCATGGCCAGGCGCAGCCGCTGGGTCGCGTCGTAGCCCTCCGGCAGCTCGACCCACAGGAACATGCCGCCTTCCGGCTCGGTCCACCGGGTTCCGGCAGGCATCGTCGACGGCATCGCGGCGACCATGGCGTCGCGGCGCTGACGGTACACCTGGCGCACCTGCGCGATGTGCCCGTCGAGACGGCCGCTGCGCAGGTAGATCGCCGTCGCGGCCTGGTCGAGCGTCGAGGTGTGCATGTCGCTGGCCTGTTTGACCGTGGCCAGCGTCTGCATGATCTCGACAGGCGCGCGCACCCACCCGACGCGCAGCCCCGGGCAGCCGATCTTGGAGAACGTCCCGAGGTAGAGCGCGCACGTCTGCACGAGCGGGTTGGCGCTGATCGGCCCGACATGGGTGCCGCTGAAGCGCAGCTCGGAGTAGGGGTCGTCCTCGATGAGCCACACGTCGTGCTCGGCGACGAGCTCGGCGATCCGCGCGCGGCGCCGGGCGTCCAGGGTGAGCCCGGTCGGGTTGGCGAAGGTCGGGACGAGGTAGAGCGCCACCGGCCGCTCGCGACGCAGCGCCTCCTCCAGGGCGTCGGGGAGTATGCCGTGCGGGTCGCTTTCCACGGCGACGGCGCGTCCGCCGAGCAGCAGGAACGACTGCAGCGCGGACAGGTAGGTCGGGTCCTCCACCAGGATCGTCGCACCGGGGTCGAGCAGCACGGTGGCGAGCAGGGTGAGCGCCTGCTGGGAGCCGGTCGTGATGAGCACCTCGTCGCTCACTGTCGGCAGACCCTTGGAGCTCAGGCGCTCCGCGACGCGCTCGCGCAAGGCTCGCAGGCCCTCGGCCGTCGAGTACTGCAGGTTGATGCCGGCAGCCGGCCAGGTGAGCGCCTCATGGAAGGCCGCCCGAAGTCCGTCGACGTCGAAGATCTCAGGGGCCGGGAAACCGCCGGCGAAGGACAGCACCTCCGGCCGGGCAGTGAGGGAGAGCAGGTCGCGCATCGCCGACGAGCCCTGTCCGGCGACCCGGTCGGCCAGAGGCGGTGGCGTCTGGCGCCTCGGCACCGTCATTGGGGCCTCCCTTCGACGCCCCCAGGGTAAGCGTCTGCGCTCTTGGCCTGACCCGCGCGAGGCGGCCGAACCGTACGTCGGCAGATGTTCCACAAAACGGCAGTTGTTTCTGCCGCTTTCGGAAGGTGTCAACCTGTTTGGAGTCGGTCGGTGCTGATTTCTTGGTTGATGGCGACCTTTGCCATGGGCGCCTTGATGGTGGAGGGCTTGGTGAACCGTTCGGGGTGCTCGGCGTGTAGCCGGGCCATGGTCGCCACGCGCTGCTGGTGGATGCTGATCCAGGACCCGTCGTGCACGGTTGCCGGGGTATGTCCCTCGAGGCTGGAGTGGCGGTGCTCGTGGTTGTACCAGTGCACGAACTCGGTGACCCATTGGCGGGCCTGTTCGATCGAGGTGAAGTAGGCCGGGTAGGTGGGGGCGTACTTGGCGGTCTTGAACAGGGACTCGCTGTATGGGTTGTCGTTCGAGACGCGGGGCCGGTTGCGGGACACCTCAACGCCGAGGGCCTGGAACAGGCCGGTCAGGGTGTTGGAGGTCATCGACGGGCCGCCGTCGGAGTGGACCACCGTCGGGTGGGCGCGGTGGTGGCGGAACGCGGTTTCGAACATGTCCTTGGCCAGGTCGTCGCACTCGCGGTCTTCGACCCGCCAGGCCACGACCAGCCGGGAGAACACGTCGACGACCAGGTACAGCTCGTAAGTGACCCGGATGTAGGGGCCCTTGAGCTTGGTGATGTCCCAGGACCACACCTGCAGTGGCGCGCTCGCCACCAGCGAGGGGATCGCGCTGGCCCGGTGGCGGGCCCGGCGGCGGACCGGACGCTGCGGCTCCAGCTGGCGGGCGATGCGATACCACGAGGACAACGAGGCGACCGGGTCCTTCGCGTCCAGGGCCTCGTAGTAGGCCTGGTACACCGACCAGCCGCAAACGAACGCCGCCTTCAGCTTGTCCAGGATCCGCTCTCGCTCGGCCGGATCCAGCCACGAGGCGGCCCGCCGCGCCGTGTGCGGAACCGGCACGGCCACCCGCGGCCGAGGCCGGGATCGGTAGTGCCAGCTCGACCGGGACAACCCGGCCACCGCCAACGCACGCCGCTGCGACAACCCGGCCCCGATCAGCGCGCTCACCAAGGCGACCGTGACCATCACCACCGACACCGCAGCATCCGCCGCCTCGGCGTCCTCGGCGTCCTCGGCGTTCTCGACGTCCTCGACGCCGCCGGCCACGGTCACGGCCGCTGGCCCTCGGCGCGGTCCTGCGGTTGCGAGCTCTTGCCGGCGCCGGCGTGATGCAAGATCTCGATAGCTTTTCCCAATGCATCAACAGCCTTGACCTGCACCGCCAGCTCGGCCGCCTTGGCCGCCAACGCCTGCTCATGCTCAGCCTGCTGCTGGGCCACCTGCTCGCGCAACGCGTCCAGCTCGGCCCTAAGCCGAGCGACAAACGCGCTCTGCTCTGCCGTCACCGCCAGCCCTCCACGAGGAACCAGGCCGTACTCCAGCGTGTCGGCGAACACCTGGGCACGCCAGACCCGAAACTGCCGATAAGACACGCCATGCTCACCCAGATACCTCCCACGCGATCCATACGGTGCAGCAAGATAGGCAAGCACGTGCTCCCGCTTCTGCTCGACCGTGAACATCGAACCTGACAAGTCGATCACTCCTCAAAGACGAGCGACTGACTCACACCCAGCCTGACACGTAGGGTTTGTGGAACATCTGCCGTCTCCCCTTCCGCTCGCCCGGGATCTGCCGCCGCCGCTCCCGCCGCGTCCACGCTGGCGACCCACCCTCGCCAAGGGATGCGGCGTCTGGGTAGTCTCCACCACCATGGACTTCTCCCTGACCGACGAGCAGGAGCTGCTTCTCGCGAGCCTGGACGAGCTGCTGGACCGGGAATGCTCGCACGCGTACATCGCCGAGCTGGACACCAAGCACGAGCGGCCGGTCTCGTTTCTCAAGGCCATGCACGAGGCCGGGTTCATGAGCCTGGGCTATCCGGAGGAGTACGGCGGCACCCCCTGTGACACGGTGACCCTGTTGATGATCGCCGAGCGGGTGGCCCGCCAGGGCCTGAACAACGGCTACAGCCTGGAGATCCTGCAGGTGCGCGACATCCTCGAGTTCGGCAACGAGGACCAGAAACGCGAGGTCCTCGGCCTGCTGGCCGAGGGCAAGGCGCCGTTTGCCCTCGGTTTCACCGAGCCGGGCGCCGGGTCGGACAACAACGCCATGGCCACGACCGCCGTTCACAAGGACGGCAAAGTGATCTTCAACGGCACCAAGACCCTGGTGACCAACGCTGTCGATGCCGAGTACCTGCTCACCATGGCCAAGAACCCCGACGCCGAGGACCCGCGCAGGGCCATCTCCATGTATCTCGTGCCGATGAACAGCCCCGGGGTGACCATCTCCCCGCTCGACAAGATCATGTGGCACACCTGCGACTCGTCCGAGATCTTCCTCAGCAATGTCGAGGTGGACGAGTCCTGCCTGGTCGGCGTCAAGGGCGAGGGCTTCGTGCAGCTGATGAAGAACTACGAGATCGAGCGGCTGATGACCTCGGCCCAGTCGCTCGGCCTGGCCGAGGCCGCCTTCGACGACGCGGCCACCTATGCCGCGCAGCGCGTCCAGTTCGGTCAGCCGATCGGCAACTTCCAGCTCATTCAGCAGAAGCTGACCGACATGGCCGTCAAGATCGAGAACATGCGCAACATGATCTACCGCGGGGGGTGGATGGTCGACCAGGGCCTGCCGCTCAAGACCCACGGCGCGATGGCCAAGCGGTACTGCTGCATGAGCGGCTTCGAGGTCTGCGACGACTCGATGCAGGTCCACGGCGGCATCGGCGTCACCGAAGGCACCCGAATCTCCCGGCTCTGGCGCGATGCCCGGGGCCACCGCTTCGGCGGCGGCACCGACGAGATCATGGTCCACATCATCGGCCGCCAGATCGTCAAGGACCACAGCCCCGCCCGCTGACCGGACGCTGACGCCAACCAGGAGAGCCACCAGATGAAGATCGTCGTTGCCTACAAGTGGGCTGCCAACCCGCAGGACGCAAGCGTCGGTCCGGACGGCACGGTCGACTGGGGCCGGGCCAAGGCCTCGTTCAGCGAGTACGACCCGGTGGCCGCCGAGGTCGGCCGGCGGCTGGCCGACGCCACCGGCGCCGAGCTCATCGGGATCACCGTGGGCGGCAAGGAGGTCGGGTCGTCGCTGGCCCGCAAGGGCGCGCTGTCGCGCGGCTTCGACCGCGCGGTGATCCTCGCCGACGACTCGATGGGCCCGATCTACACCCTCAAGACCGCGGCATACCTCGCGGCGATCGTGCGGCACATCGGCGACGTCGACCTCGTGCTGACCGGGGACAGCTCGGTCGACGTCGGCGCCAAGCTGGTCCCGACGGCGCTCGCCGGGCAGCTCGGCTGGCCCTGCCTCGCCGAGGTCACGTCGGTCACCGGCACGGCCGGCAACCTCACGATCGAGCGCGCGTATGCCGGGGGCACGCAGGTCCTGCAGGCAAGCGGCCCAGTCGTGCTCGCCGTTGCGACCGATGCCGCGGTCGCGCCGGTGCCGGGCATGAAGGACATCCTGGCCGCGGCCAAGAAGCCGGTGGAGGAGGTCATCGTGGCCGACCTCGACCTGCCCGCCTTCGCCTCGACCTTGGAGACGACCGGGCGAGCCAAGCCCCAGCTCAAGGCCCGCAAGGGCCAGCTGATCGACGGCTCGGACCCGGACGCCGCCGCGGCCGCGCTCGTCACCGCGCTGCGCGGTGCCGGCACCATCTGACGACGTGAAGGAAGCGACAGCATGACTGGGAAGACCTGGGTTCTCGTCGGCTCGGATTCGGGCGTCTCGAACCTGCTCGACATGGCGCGGTCGCTGGGGGCGGACGTCATCGCGGCGGTCGCCGGCTCCGAGGAGCTCGCCGACACGATCGGCGAGCACCGGCGTCTCGAAGGTGTACTGGCTCGACGGCGGCGACGCTCCGGTCGAGGCCTACGCGCTGCAGGTCGCGGCGACGCTCGCCGAGACCGAGGGCCAGCCCGGCCTGGTGGTCGCCGGCAGCAGTCCGCAGGACCGCGTTCTGCTCGGGGCCGTCGCCGCCCGGCTGCAGTGCCCGTTGCTCAGCGGCGCGCACACCCTGAGCGCCGACGGCGAGGCGCTGCTCGTCCAGCGGTCGGTCTTCGGCGGGATCGGCGAGCAGACCGACCGGATCGTCGGGCCGCTGGCGCTCATGCTCGAGGGCGGGGCGCCCGTCGAGGCCAGCGCCCCAGCGGCCCCGGTCGAGCGGGTCGAGGTCGCGCCCGCGGGGCTGACCGTCACCGAGACCCGCGCCGCCGAGTACGAAGCGGTCGACCTCGGGGCGGCCACCCGGGTCGTCACCGTGGGACGCGGCGTCAAGGCCAAGGAGGACCTCGGTCTGGTCGAAAGTCTCGCGGCGGCGCTCGGCGCCCAGGTGGCCTGTAGCCGCCCTCTTGCCGAGGGCCTGGACTGGTACCCGAAGGACCGGTACGTCGGTGTGTCCGGCCTGAAGCTGTCGCCGAACCTCTATGTGGCCGTGGGCGTTTCCGGTCAGCTGCAGCACATGGTCGGCGCGCGCGAGTCGGAGGTCATCGTCGCGATCAACAGCGACAAGAACGCGCCGGTGTTCGCCGAGTGCGACTACGGCATCGTCGGTGACCTGTATGCCGTTGTCCCCGCACTGACCAAGGCGCTGTCGTGACCGATACGGCCACCCGGTCGGACCCCACCGCCGAGGAGCCGGTCGAGGTCGACTTCGACGTCATCGTCATCGGCGCGGGCGTCGCCGGGACGGTCACGGCATACCTGCTCGCGCAGCAGGGCCACTCGGCCCTGCTCATCGAGCGCGGCGAGACCCCGGGCAGCAAGAACCTGTCCGGCGGGGTCCTCTACACCCACTCGCTGCGGCAGGTGTTCCCCGACTTGCTGGACGAGGCACCCATCGAGCGGCGGATCACCCGCAACTACATCAACTTCCTCAACGCCGACTCGTCGGTCGGCATCGACTACCGCGACCAACGCCTGGCCGACCCGGTCAACGCGGTGACCGTGCTGCGCGCCAAGTTCGACGCCTGGCTGGCCGAGAAGGCCGAGGAGGCCGGCGTCTTCGTCATGCCGGGCGTGCGGGTCGACCGGGTCCTCACCGCCGAGATCGACGAGGAGGCTCCAGGCATCCCGCGAGTCATCGGCGTGCAGGCCGGTGACGACGAGCTGCGCGCCCACGTCGTCGTCGCCGCCGACGGGGTCAACTCGTTCATCGCCCAGGAGGTCGGGCTGCGCCAGAAGGACCCGCTCAACCACCTCGCCGTCGGAGTCAAGGCCGTCGTCACGCTGCCGCGCGAGGTCATCGAGGACCGCTTCGCCCTCACCGGCGACGAGGGCGCGGCCTGGGCGGTCGTCGGCGACTGCACCGAGGGCATCGGCGGCGGCGGGTTCATGTACACCAACCCCGAGTCGATCTCGGTCGGCGTCGTCCTGCGGCTGGACGACCTGGTGGCCAAGGGTGCGGTCGCCACGGAGGTCTTCGACCACTTCCTCGAGAACCAGTTCATCGCGCCCTACCTCAAGGACGGCGAGCTGTCCGAGTACGGCTGCCATCTCGTCGCCGAGGGCGGCCTGGACATGATGCAGGAGTACGTCACCGACGGCATGCTCGTCGTCGGCGACGCGACCGGGCTGACCCTCAACACCGGCTTCACCGTGCGGGGCATGGACCTGGCGGTCGGGTCGGCGGTCGCCGCCGCCGAGGCGATCCACGAGGCGCTGGAAGCCAAGGACACCACCAGCGCCGGCCTCACGGCATACCGGGAGAAGCTGTTCGCGGGGTTCACCGGCAAGGACATGCAGACCTACGCCAAGGCGCCGCACTTCCTGGAGCGGCCGCGGATGTACAAGGAGTACGGCGAGCTGATCGCCGACGTCCTCTACGACGTGTTCAACCACGACCTGACGCCCAGGCGTCACCTGCAGGAGATCGTCGCGGGCTCGGTTCAAGGCGTCGCCGCTGAAGCTGCGCGACATCATCGGCGACGGGTACGCGGGGGTGCGGGCCCTGTGAGGAGAGCACTGTGAAGAGGATGTCGATCCCGCAGCGGCTCAACGTCAACCGGTACGAGCTCGACGAGGAAGAGTCGCACATCGAGGTCAACCAGGAGCTGGCCAAGGCGACCGGCACGGGCAAGCGCATCGTCGCGGTCTGCCCGGCGCACGTGTATGCCGAGGAGGCCGACGGCACGATCTCGGTGGAGTATGCCGCGTGCCTGGAGTGCGGCACGTGCCTGGCCGTCGCGTCCCCCGGGGCGCTGACCTGGCACTACCCGCGCGGCGGCATGGGCATCCAGTTCCGGGAGGGCTGACCGCCGGCGCCAGCAAGCGCAGCACCTAGCACCGACACCTCACCCGAGGAGCTGATGCAGATGGACACCGACTTCACCGCCGTCCCGGACTGGACCTCGTGGGAGAACGCGGGAGCCGGCATCGCCGTCGTCGACCTGAGCGGCGACGGCAACCCGGACGTCGTCGTCCTGGCCGTCGACGACCCGGCCGGGCAGAACACCGCGGCACTACCGCGTCGGGCGCGCGAGCGACCGAGAGGGGACGGTCGCCGCGTGGGGTCCCTGGCGGCAGGTGCCCGACTGGTTCGCCTTCCAGAACGAGGGTGCCGGGATCGCGGTCGCCGACGTCAACGGGGACGGCCGGCTCGACCTGGTCGTGTTCATGGTCGACGCCCCCGACGGGCCGAACGTCGGCTCCTACCGGGTCGGCTGGTCGCTCGACGCCGACGGCGCGGTGACCGGCGGCTGGGGACCGTGGACGGCGATCCCGGACTGGTTCCCGTGGCTGAACGCCGGCGCCGACATCGCGGTCGCGGACGTCGACGGCGACGGTCAGCTCGACCTCGTCGTGCTCATGGTCGACGCCCCGGCGGGCGCGAACGCCGGCTACTACCGCAGCGGTCCGCTCGGCGCCGACGGGGTCGTGACCGGCGTGGCGGCCGTGGGTCGCGGTGCCGGACTGGCGGTTCTGGGAGAACCAGGGCTGCGGCGTCGCGGTCGCCGACCTCGACGGCGACGGGACGCCGGAGCTGGTGGTGCTCGCGGTCGACAACCCGGTTGGGCAGAACGGCGGCTACTACAGCGTCGGCTGGCGGCTCGACGCGCGCGGGCGCCCGGCCGACGGCTGGGGGCCGTGGGAGCCGATCCCGGACTGGCGGTTCTGGGAGAACCAGGAGGCGGCCCTCGCGGTCGCGCCGCTGGGCGCCGCGGGCATGCCGCACCTCATCCCGTTCGCGGTCGACAGCCCGCCGGGCGCCAACGCCGGGTGGTACCGGGTCCTGGACGCCATGACCGACCTGGAGATGGCCCCGCAGATGGGCGTCTGGCGGCTGCTGGAGGACACCTCCCAGGTGCTCGCGGTGCACGCCGCCCTGCTGCACACCGGCGACGTGATGTTCTTCGCCGGGTCCAGCAACGACCCGGACCGGCATGCGGCGCACCAGTACGGAACGGCCGTGTGGCACTACCCGACGCCGCAGTTCAGCCGTCCGGACACGCCGGTCGACCTGTTCTGCTGCGGGCACGCCTTCCTGCCCGACGGGCGGCTGCTCGCCGCAGGCGGCACCGAGCAGTACGACCCGTTCTTCGGCTTGAGGCAGGCCGTGGTCTTCGACCCGCCGGCGGGCCAGCCGACCCGGGCTCGCCGACCGGGCACGCCGGCGCTTGGACGGCGGTCCCGCAGATGGCCGGCGGGCGCTGGTACCCCTCCCTGCTCCCGCTCGGCGACGGCCGGGTGCTCGCGGTCGCCGGGCTGGACGGCACGAGCCAGCTCAACGTCGTCCCCGAGATCTACACCGACGGCGTCGGCTGGGCGGCCCGCCCTGCCTCGCAACACTGGCCGATGTACGCCCACCTGTTCCTGCTCGACGACGGGCGGGTGTTCTACAGCGGCGGCCAGTACGGCGACAACAACGGCGTCAAGGCGGCGATCTGGGACGTCGCCACCAACACGACGACCGACGTCCTCGGCCTGCCCGTTCGCCGGCATGCGCAACCAGTCGGCCAGCGTGCTGCTGCCACCCGCGCAGGACCAGCGGGTGATGATCATCGGCGGCGGCGCCGTACGACATGCACAACCAGGCGGGCGCGACCGGCTCGACGGCCATCGCCGACCTGAGCCAGGCCAATCCGGCCTACGCCGCCGCGCCCCAGCTGATGATGCCCCGCATGCACCTGTGCGCCACGCTGCTGCCGGACCGCACCGTGCTCGTCAACGGCGGCGCGATGATGGAGGAGAGCGCCGCGGACGCGGCGTTCGACGCCGAGATCTACCACCCGGACCCCGGCGGCGGAGCCGGCGCTGGTCGATGGCGGCGCGACTCGCGGGTGCCCCGGCTCTACCACTCGGTCGCCCTGCTCATGCCGGACGGCAAGGTGGTGACGGCGGGGTCGAACCCGCAGCGCAAGACCGAGGAGCTGCGCATCGAGGTCTACTGGCCGCCATACCTGTTCGCCGGCGAGCGGCCGGTATGCCGTCCGGACGCAGGCCGAGGTGAGCTACGGCGGGGCGGTCTCCGCCCAGGCGCCGGACGCCGCCGCGATCGCCTCGGTCTGCCTCATCCGCCCGGGCGCCACCACCCACTCTCAGACGCCGAGCAGCGGCTGGTCGACGTGCCGCACCAGGTCACCGCTGCCGACCGGGTGAGCCTGGCGCTGCCCGGCTCGGGCAACCTCGCGCCGCCCGGCTGGTACCTGCTGTTCGCCGTCAACACCGCTGGCGTGCCCAGCGAGGCGAGCTGGGTGCACCTGACGTGACCTGACCCGATGACCCGACCTGACCCGACCTGACTCGACGTGACCTGACCCGACCCGTCCCCGCCCCGCTACAAATCAACGAGTTTGTACTCGCTCCAAGACACATCATTGAGCAGACACAAAGTCGTTGACTTCGCGGGCTACCCACCCCACCAAGATCGGATGCAGATGGCCCTTCCCCACGAGTGGATGTTCTACGAGGTCATGTGGCGCGCCTGGGCCCGCCACACGGCATACCCGCTGCCGTGGTGGCTGCAGCAGACGTTCCGCCGCTGGATCGACAACTTCGACGCGGGGCTGTTCGACTCCAAGGAGGCCGCCCTCGCGTCCAATGCCCTCTACCGGTACTGGAACATGGTCGGCGTCAAGGACGCCCACCAGGAGAGCCTCGTCGGGCAGGCCGGCGAGATCGAGCCGGTCTACGAGCGGTATGCCGTGACGTGCTTTGTCGTCGAAGGCGGACGGCTGCACCTGCCGCAGTGGCTGGACCCCGGCAGCGGCGCGCCGGCCTTGGCCCAGCACCGCCAGGACGGCTACCTGCCGGTGCTCTTCACCACCTACCGCCCGACGGCCGGGATCGAGGTGGAACAACGGACGCTGGCGACGACCGTGGGCGTGCGACAGCGGGCCATGGTGCTGAGCCGCCTGGTCGTCCGGGCGACCGGGGGCGGACCGCAGCGGGGCGAGCTCGGCATCGCCGTGATCCCGGTCAAGCCGAGCGGCTTCGTGCGCCATGACCGGGCCGGGCGGTACCTGGCGGACTCGACCCTCTCCTTCCTGCGGTACCTGCCGGCCGAGCGCCGCCTCGAGACGAACACCTTCACCGGGCCGGTCTTCGACACGGCACCAGCGGCGTTCGGGCTCTATGGCAACCCGAACAGTTCCTGGGACCCCGACCGGTACCTTGCCGAGAACCCGTTCGCCGCGCTTGCTTCGGGCGGCGCGCTGAACGGGGCGGAGACGGCGTCCGACAGCGTGGCAGGGATGTGCACGGCCGCGTTCACGTGGCCGTTCGAGCTGGCCGCCGGGCAGGAGCTCACCGTCGACCTGCGCCTGCCGATCGACGACTTCCGCGGCGCCGGCGACTTCGCCGAGCTCGCCGCCCCCGCTGCGGGCGACCTGGAGGCGGCCAACCTCGGCTTCTGGCGCCCCAAGCTGACCGGCTCGGGCCTGCAGGCCCAGCTGCCGCCGGTGGTGGCGCACCTGGCCGACCTGTTCCGCTCGTGCCGGGCCGACCTGCTCATCCTCGCCGACGACGGTGCGATCCACCCCGGCCCCACCATCTACGACTCGTTCTGGATCCGCGACTCCAGCGTCGAGGCCATCGCCTGCGCGCTCGCCGGCGACACCGGACTGGCCGCCACGCAGCTCGGCCAGCACCACCTGAGCGCCTTCAACACCGGGTTCGAGCGGATCGGGCCGGTGTCGGCGCACGGGTTCTTCGGCATGGAGCACGAGCGAAACGACCACGAGTGGGACTCCAACGGCGAGGCGCTGTGGGCGCTCGGCCGGTTCGACCGGATCCAAGGTCGGGGTGCGGCGTTCGGGCCGAAGGTGTACTTCCCCTACGTGCTCGACGGCGCCCGCTGGATCCGTGACAACCGCACGGTGTTCGGCCTGCTGCCCAGCGGCTGGAGCGCCGAGCACATCGGCGACAAGAGCCAGCCGCACTACTGGGACGACTTGTGGGGCCTGGCCGGCCTGTACGAGGCGGCCCGGCTCGCCGAGCGCATCGGCGCTGCCGAGGTGGCTGAGCTGTGGGGCGCCTTCGACAGCCTCAAGGCGGCGACCGGCGACTCGATCCGCTGGGTGCTCGGGCGAGCAGCGAGCGCGCGGCATCTGGGAGACCTTCGTGCCGACCGGGCCGGGCGACGTCGGCCGGCTGGACTCGACGATGATCGGCGCGCTGTGCTACTTCCACCCGACCCGGCTGTACTACGGGGCCAAGCTCGGCGCCGACGTCGACGCCGCCTTCCGGCTGACGCTCGAGACGATCTGGTCGCACTTCGTCCGCGGCGGCTTCCGCCACGACGCGGCCTGGCACGCCTACGGCCCCTACCTCACCCTGCAGCTGGCGCACGCCTTCCTGCTGATCGGTGACCTGGACCGGATGGACGCCTGCCTTGGCGTGGTCGGTCGGCAACGCCGCCTTCGCCGCGGATCAGCCGCTACGACGGCGCCCAGCAGGACTGGCAGCTGGTCAGCGGCGCCTGGAACGAGCAGCACGCCTACCCGATCGCCAGCGGACTTGCCGAGATCCCGGACAGCTGGTGGTACATGGGCGACATCCCGCACGGCTGGGCCGCCGCCGAGCTCAACCTGCTGCTGCGCGACATCCTCTTCTTCGAGTGCGGCGAGGACGACGACCCGCACATCTACCTGGCCCCCGGCGTGCTGCCTCGGTGGCTGGGCGGCGACGGTGGCCAGCAGGTGAGCGTGGCCGGCGCGCCGACCGTGTTCGGTGCCGAGTTCGGGTACACCCTGCGCCTGCAGGAGGACGCCAAGCGCGTGGTCATCGACATTCCCGCCCCGTTGCCTGGCGTTCGGTACGTCTACCCCTGCCGGTTCGGCGCCGTGACCCAGGTCCAGGCCGACGGGGTCGATCTGCCTGCCGCGGTCGTCGGCGGCGAGGTGGCGCTGCCCGCCGGGACCCGGCACGCCGAGATCAGCTACGCCTAGCGGCTGGTAAGCGACGCGGACGGCGGCAGTTGCGCGCCAAAGCGGCAGGTATATCTGCCGCCTTGCCTCTGTTTCTGCCGCCTTGGCTCTCTTCTGCCGGTATGCCGTGCTGGGGTCGTTCTCAGGGCGTGGCGGACTCACCCTCAGGCGGCTTCGGCTCCTCCTCGGCCAGGATCGGCTGCTCGGCCCGCTGAGTCTCCAGCCGTTCGACGATCCGACCGGCCCGCCGGTTGGCGTCCTCGTCGATGAGCCGGTTGATCAGCTGCTGCACGTCGTCGCTGTGCGGGATGTTCCGCAGCACTTCGTCGGGAGTGTCGCCGGCCGACTCGATGGTCAGGCTCCCCGACCGGATGATGCGGTCGAGCAGGCTCTGTCGGAACGACACGTCGGTGATCTTGGACATGGTGATGTCCTTGCCGGCCTTCTCCAGGATGCCCCGGCGCACCATCACCCGGTGCGTGGTGATGACGTAGTGGGTCGTGCGCCACCGCAGGTACGGCACGACGACGAGCCAGATGAGGATGACCAGGGCAATCACCAGGCCGACCCACTGCAGCGAGTTCCCAGTCGTGTCGTCCGGAGTCCAGCGGGCGAGCGCCGCGCCTAGCACCAGCAGCACAACCCCCACCACAGTGGGCCCCAACACGGTCAGCCAGTGCGGATGGATGCTGCGCACCACTCGCTCGTTGTTCGCCAGGACGTTCTCCGGGAAGCCCATGGCGGCGCCTCCTCGTGGTCGACTCCGGTACCCGTCCAAGGCTAACCGGATGGCAGGCTGGGTCCATGGGTCAGCGGATGTTCGTCGCAGTGACGCCCCCGGACGCGGTCCTGGACGACCTCGCGGGTTTCCTCGAGGCCCGGCCGGACATGCGCTGGAGCCCTCCCGCGCAATGGCACGTCACGCTCGCCTTCCTCGCCTCGGTCGCCGAGCACCGGGTCGATGACCTCGTCACCACGGCTGCTCCGGGTCGCGGCGCGCCGCAACGCCTTTCGCGGCGAGGATCGGCGGGGCGGGTTGCTTCCCCTTCCCCAACCACGCCTCGGTGCTGTGGCTGGCGGTGCGCTCCGGCGCCTCGGCCGACGACGCCACTGACCTGCGCCGGCTGGCGGTCGGCGCCCGCGCCGCAGCCAACAAGAGCGGCAACGCCCCGGACGGCAAGGCGTTCGTCCCGCACCTGACCGTCGCCCGGCTGCGCCGGCCGATCGAGGCCACCAAGTGGCTGCGGGTCCTGGACACCTACCAGAGCGCCGACTGGGTCGTCGAGCACATCGACCTGGTCACCTCCTACCTGGGCCAGGGCCCGAACGGGCGCCCCCGGTACGAGACGGTGGCCACGCTGCCCCTGCGGAGAGCCCATGCCTGACCCGCTGCTGCGCGGCCTGGTGAGCGGGCGGTTCGCGAGCACGCCCGTCACCGTCGACGGCGAAACCCTCTCGTATGCCGACCTGCTCGGCGCCGCATCAGCCGTCGCCACCCGCCTCAGCGGCCTCGAGCGGGTCGCCGTCCACGCCACGCCGACCTGCCAGACCGTCGTCGCCGTCGTCGGGGCGCTGCTGGCGGGCGTCGAGGTGGTGCCGGTCCCACCGGATGCCGGACCGGTCGAGCGCGACCACATCCTGCGCGACTCCGCGCGCCGCCACCTGGCTCGGCGCGGCGCCCGAGGGAACCGCCTTGCCGGTGCAGCGGATCGACCTCGGCGCGCGCACGGCATACCAGCCCATGGCCGGTGGACCCAGCCCGCACCGCCCTCGTCCTCTACACCTCCGGAACGACCGGCCCGCCCAAGGGCGTCCTCATCTCGCATCGGGCGATCGCGGCCGGGCTCGACGCGCTCGCGGACGCCTGGGCCTGGACCGCCGACGACGTGCTCGCCCACGGGTTGCCGTTGTTCCACGTGCACGGACTCGTGCTCGGCGTGCTCGGGGCCCTACGGGTTGGCTGCGGGCTCGGGCACGTCGGACGGCCGACGCCAGCCGCGTACGCAAGAGCCGGTGCGTCGATGTACTTCGCCGTCCCGACGGTCTGGTCCCGGGTGGCCGCAGACCCGAACAGCGCCCGAGCCCTGCGTGGCTCGCGGCTGCTGGTCTCGGGCAGCGCAGCGCTGCCGGCTCCGGTGTTCGACCGGCTGCGGGAGCTCACCGGCCACGAGGTGGCCGAGCGGTATGGCATGACCGAAACCCTCATCACCGTCGCCGCTCGTGCCGACGGTCCGAAACGCGCTGGCTGCGTGGGGTATCCGCTGGCCGACGTGACGACCAGGCTGCGCGACGAGCACGACGAACCGCTACCGCACGATGGGCGCAGTGTCGGCGGGCTCCAGGTGCGCGCACCAACCCTCTTCGACGGGTACCTCGGCCTACCCGTGGAGACGGCCGCGTCGTGGACCGACGACGGGTGGTTCCGCACCGGCGATGTTGCGGTCATCGAGGCCGACGGGGCGCATCGGATCGTCGGGCGGGAGTCGGTCGACCTGATCAAGTCCGGCGGCTACCGGATCGGCGCCGGCGAGATCGAGTCCGTGCTGCTCGGCCATCCGGCAGTCGCCGAGTGCGCGGTGATCGGCGTGCCGGATGACGACTTGGGGCAGCGAATCGTCGCCGTCGTGGTCACGCGGGACGCGGTGACCGGTGACGAGCTCACGGCATACGTCGCTGAGCGGCTGTCGGTCCACAAGCGACCACGCGAGGTACGTTTCGTGGATTCGTTGCCGCGCAACGAGATGGGCAAGGTACTGAAGGCCCGTCTCACCAGGTGACCCAACCCGGTGCAGCCAACGCCACACTGAGCGGGGCGGCTCGCGGCGAGCAACCGGCATACCCTGAAGTCATGCCGAGCCTCGCCCACGAAGCCCTGGTCGGCCTGATGAAGGTCGCCAACCGGAAACTGGCCCATGACGACGAAGGCATGACCGCCGAGATGATGGCCGCCCAGATTCGACCGCGCCACTTCGCGCCGCCACGCTCGCTGGACCGGCATGTGTCGCTACAGCTGCAGCGCGACCACGGCTGGCGGGTCTACGAGATGGCGCCGCGCGGCGCGGCGCTGCCCAAGCACCTGGTCGTCTACTTCCACGGCGGCGGGTATGTCACCGAGATCGACGCGGCCCACTGGCGGGTATGCCGTCGCATCTCGACGTTGGTGCCGGCTCGTGTGGTGGTGCCGATCTACCCGCTCGCGCCGGGCGCCACCGCCGTGACGACCGTCCCGACCGGTGCCGACATCGTCCAGGACCTGTTGGGGCAGACCGGTGACGAGGGGCTGGTGACCCTTATGGGCGACTCCGCCGGCGGCGGGCTCGCGGTGGCGGTGGCGCAGGAGCTGCGCGACCGTCAGGCGGGCGCGCCACGGCTGGTCCTCATCGCCCCGTGGCTCGACGTGACGATGACTTACGAGAGCCTCGACGAGGTCGGCACGCGGGACCCGATGTTGAGCATCGCGCGCCTGCGGCGGGGGGGAGAGCTGTATGCCGGCGAGCTGGACCTGAAGGACCCCAGGGTGTCACCGATCTACGGTGAGCTACGCGGTCTGGGCCCGATCACCGTCCTGGTCGGCACGCGTGACCTGCTGCTGCACGACTCCCGGCGGTTGCGTGACCTGGCCGAGGCCCACGGTATCGAGGTGACCTACCACGAGGAACAGGACCTCATCCACGTGTGGCCGATTCTCCCTCTGCCAGAGGCGCGCCGGGCCCGGGCAGCGATTGTGGGGTCGATCCGTAGCCCACGGCTGCCCGGCCGACCCTGACGCTCCGACCGCCGAGAGCGTCAGGACCGCCGAGAGGCACCGAGAGCTCATAGGTGCTGCGTATGAGGGCCCGATGAGCAGCAGGCCTACGGACCGACTCGGGCGACGCTCAGCGGCCCGGGGCCGGGCCGGAGGTGCGCCGCCGGCCCCAGCAATGCCCGTGCCTCCACCGGTGAGCCCACCCGCCCCTGCACCGGCACCCACGCGGTTGCCGGCGCCAAAACTGTTGGACGGCAGGGCCTGGGAGGTGTCGGCGAGGACCACAGTCTGTCCGGCCGTGAGGCCGGAGAGGATCTGCACCTTGCCCTGCCCGACCGAGCCGGTGCGCACCGTGACCTGGCTGACCGACCCGTCGCGCAGGAGGCCAACCGACCCGGTGCCTGTCGAGACGCTCGTCACCGCTGACACCGGCACCGTGAGCACGTTGTCCGCGCGAGTCGTCTCGATGGTGACCGATGCCTTCGCTCCGGAGGCAAGGGCGTCGGTTGCGGCCGGCACATCCACGACCACGGCATACGTGGTGGCGCTCGAGCCGGTGTTCGACGCGGTGGGCAGCAGGCTGATCGACGAGACCGTCCCACTCACGGAGCCGCCTCCCGAGGGCGTGACCGTCGCGGTCTGTCCGACCGCCACCGCCGGAAGGTTGGCCAGTGGGACCTGCAGGGTCACGGTTGCTGCGCTCGGGGTGACGAGAACTATTCCGGTATTCGCGGCCGTCTGGGAACCGGCGACCAGGCTTACCGTCCCCACGACCCCCGAGGCCGGCGCGGTCAACGTCGCTGCGGCCAGCTGGTCATTGGCCTTGGTCAGCGACTGCTCCGCGAAGGTCAGCGCGGCCTGGTCGAGGATGAGCTTGGCCTCGCTCGACGTGGCGGCGCCCGAACCGGACGACGCGCCGGCAGCGGACCCGGAGGACCGGGAGCTCGCCGAGCTGCCGCCGGCCGACCCGGATGCAGCGCCGCCCGAGGCACCAGAGCCCGAGGTCCCTGACGAGGAGGACCCGCCTGCGGCGGACGAACCCGAGCCGCTCGCCGCAGCGGCTGCCGCCTTGGTGAGCTGGGCGGCCAGCGAGTCAATCGTCGTCCCGGCTTGGGACTGGGCGTTCGAGACCGCCTGCAGCGCGGTCAGGCAGGCCGTCACCTGGTCTGCGTTCGGGGCCGTCGGAGCCGGACTTGTCGTGGTGCTTGAGCTGGACGATGTGGTGCTGCTTGGACTGGTCGATGTCGTCGCAGTCTCCTCCGGCTCGCTCTTCGTCGACGTTGCGGTCGGCTCCGTGGCGGACGTGCTCGACGACGTGGCGGCGGCCGGCTTCGCGCTGACCGACGTGGCGAACAAGGGCGCACATGCGGACGCGGCAGCCCGCTCGGCCTGGTCGACCTTTGCGCTTGCCGCCTTCAGTCCGTTCGTGTCGATCGGCGCACCGCCTCCGCCAGTGCCGGCACTGCCAGCGCGGGTCGTCGACGCGGTCGGCGCCGATTCGCCACTCCCGGACGAGCTGCGCCCAGCGGACGAGCTCGATGTGCTCGATGGGCTCGAAGAACTCGCGGTGCCTGAACCGCTGGCCGCTGCGCTCTCGTCGTTGTCCAGGGTCACCCGCGCCTGGTCGACCTGCGCCTGCGCGTCGAGGACCGCCTGCTGCAGCGACGCCGTGTCCAGCGTGGCCAGCTGCTGCCCCGCGGTCACCTGCTGGCCGACCGAGACGTCGACGGTCGCGACCGTGCCTGACATCGGCCAGCCGACGGTGACCTCGCCGACCCGCGCCGCCGTCCCGCTGAGGCTCAGCGTCTGCCGGACGGCTCCCGACGAGACCAGAGCGGTCCGGTACTGCGACGTCTGCGACCCTCCCCCGGGAAACCCCTTCGCGATGGCGGTGCCGCCCACCACGACCAGCGCCACCGCCCCAAGCAGCCCCGCCAGCGGCAACCAGTGGCGCCGGCGTGGAAGGAGCAGGACGGTCCGGTCAGCCACCCGTCGCACCTCCGGCGGTGCCGCTGCCCCCGGCGCCGAAGCACGACCCGTTCACTGGCGCCCGCAGCGCCACGCTGGTCGCCGTGACCGCGCCCGTCTCGCTTGTCTGCCCCTGGGCGGTCGCGCACTGGCCGACCGCGACATCGGTGGCACTCGCCTTGACCGTCTTGGTGTATGCCGTGCTGCCGCTCGTCGTCACCGTCACCGGGGCTGCGGTCGAGGTGGCGCCTTCGCCGGCCGGCGCGATCCGCGCCAGCGTGAACGAGGCCCCTGAGACGGCGGTGACCTTGCCGAAGAGCCCGCCTGCGCCGCCGCGGCCGTCGGCGCCGTTGGGCGCGCCGGTCTGACTGCGGCATACCGCTTGGTGCCCCAGCGGGGGGCGTTCCACCCGCGAACCCGACACTGCAGGTGCCGTCGGCGGCAGCCGGCGCGATCTGGACGGCCCCGGCAGCCACCGAGTCGCCCGTCGCGGTAGCCCCGCCGGCGGACCGGACCGCGACACATGACCCGACGGTGACGTCAGCGGCGCTGCCGGCGTCCTGCTTGGTGAACGCCGTCGTGGCGGTCCACGTCACCGCGGTCTGTCGGTTCTGGCTCTGCACCTGCATCGTCGAACCGGACACTGCGGCAATGAGCCCGCTCACCCCGGGCTGGCGCTGCCCGCCGCCCCCACCACGCCCGGTGGCCGTCGCCGCCGGAGCTGCTCGCCGCTGCGGTGCCCTCCGCCGCGTTGGAACCCGAGGAGCAGGCCCCCAGCACGCCCATGCCGAGCAGCGCGGACGTCAGGCTGGCCGCCACCGTGGCGGACGTGCGGAAACGGGGCATGGTCATTCGCTCCTGAGGGCGTCGATGGGAGCCAGGCGGGCGGCCCGGCTGGCCGGGTACACCCCGGCCGCGATGCCGATGGCGAGGGACACCGCAAGAGCGGCGGCCGAGGCCAGGGGCGAGATGGTCACAGGCTGCCCGAGCACGTTGGGCAGGACGAGGGCGCCGGCGAACCCAAGCGCGAGGCCGGCCAGGCCACCGGCAAGCCCGAGCATGCTCGCTTCGACCAGGAACTGGCGCATGATCGTGCGGGGGGTAGCTCCGAGCGCCTTGCGCAGCCCGATCTCGCGAACCCGCTCGGTGACCGAGACGAGCATGATGTTCATGACCCCGATCCCGCCGACGAGCAACGAGATGGCCGCGATGCTCGCGAGCAGGACCGTGAGGATCCGCGTCGTCGTTGTCGCCGTGTCGACGATGGCCTGCTGGCTGCTCACGGTGAAGTCCGCGCTGCCGGTGGTGACTCCGTGGGTGTTGAGCAGCGTGTTGGTCGTCTCCTGGTATGCCGCGGACAGCACCTCGGGGCTGCCGGCCTCGATGTAGATCTGCGACACCGCCCGCGGGGTGGCGCTCGTCGACACCCGGGTGGCGTAGGTCGTCATCGGCACCACGAGCAGGTCGTCCTGGTCGCCGCCGGTCGTCGAGCCCTCCGTGCTCAGGATGCCGACGATCGTGAAGGGCTGCCCGCCGACGGTGATCGACTGGCCGAGCGCCGAGCCGCTGGGGAACAGCTGCGACGCCGTCGTCGTGCCGATGACGGCCACGGCACTCTCGCGGTCCAGCTCCTCAGTGGTGAAGAACCGGCCCTGCTCGACGGTTCTCGCCCGCACGGCGAGCCAGTCGGGAGTCGTGCCGACCACGTTGGCGGTCCAGTTCGTCGACCCTGCGACGAGCGTCGAGGAGGTCTGCGAGGTGGGTGCCACGTGGGCGATGTCCGGCGCGACCGTGGTGTCGGCAAGGACGGCAGCGTCGTCGACGGTCAGGGTGGTCGCTGACCCGCGCCCTCCCCGAAGTCCAGCAGCCGAGGTCGAGCTGCCGGGGGTGACGATCAGCAGGTTGGAGCCGAGCTTGTTGATCTGCTCGGTGACCCGCTGCTGAGCCCCTTGGCCCAGGCCGACGGTCAGCATGACCGCGGCGATGCCGATGAGGATGCCCAGGACGGTGAGCGCGGAGCGCATCCGCCGGGTGCGGATCGCGTCGTATGCCGTACGCGCGGTCTCGAGCCAGGTCACGGCGCGCCTGGCCGGCTCGGATGCAGGTGCTCGATCATGCCGTCCCGGATCGTCACGGCCCGGCCGGCCAGGTCGGCGATGTCGTGCTCGTGTGTGATGAGGACGATGGTGCGTCCCTGCTCGTGCAGCCCGCGCAACAGCCCAAGGACCTCGGCGGTCGATACGGAGTCGAGGTTGCCGGTGGGCTCGTCGGCCAGGATGAGGTCCGGGTGGGTGACCAGGGCCCGAGCGACCGACACCCGTTGCTGCTGGCCGCCGGAGAGCTCCCCTGGCCGGTGGTCGACCCGGTCCGCCAGCCCGACGCTGCCCAGCGCCTCGACGGCCCGCTCGCGACGCTCCGCGCGGGACACTCCGGCATACACGAGTGGCAGTTCGACATTGCGCCACGCAGCCAAGGTGGGCAGCAGGTTGAACTGCTGGAAGACGAAGCCGATGCGCTGGTTGCGTACGTGGGCCAGCTCCCGCTCGTCCATGCTCGACACGTCGACCCCGGCCAGCTCGTAGCTGCCCTCGGTCGGGACATCGAGGCAGCCGAGGATGTGCATGAGGGTCGACTTGCCCGACCCGGACGGGCCGACGACGGCGACGAACTCGCCCTCCTGGATGTCCAGGTCGATGTCCCGCAGCGCCTGGACCTGCAGCGATCCCATTGGGTAGGTCTTGCCGACCCCGCGCAGCCGCAGGATGGGGTCGGGTGCGTCAGGCAGCGGGGCAACCGGCAAGGCCACCGTCGCGGCCGGGTCCGGCACGATGGCCGTCACTGCCCGCCCCCGGCCGGCGGTGCGCCGCCCTGGCCAGCCCCCGCGGGTGGGCCGCCGGTAAACGTCCCGCCGCCGCCGAAGCCACCCGATCCGCGCGTGCGCGTCGCGGTGCCCGAGCCGCCTCCCTGGCCTGGCGTCGTGCCCGAGCGGGTCACGAGCACCTCGTCGCCCTCGCCGAGACCCGCCGTGATCTGGGTCAGGTTGCCCTGCACCATGCCGAGGGTCACCGGTGTCGAGACCTGCTGGCCGTCTTTGACCTGGGTGACGACGGTCTTACCGTCGACCGTCGTGATCGCCGCGGTCGGCACGACGAGAGCGTCGGCGACCTCCTTGACGACGATGCTCACGGACGCAGTGCCACCGGCATACAGGCCGGTTGGGCTGCCGGTAACGGCCACGGTGACCGGGAAGCTCGCCACCCCGCTGCTCGTCGTCGCGATGACCCCGACCGAGCTGACGGTGCCGAACACCGTCGCGGAGGAGCCGGTGGGGACGATCTGGACTTGCAGGTCAGGCTTGACCAGAGCCAGGTCGGCAGCGGTGACCGACGTGTCCACCACCCACGCGTCGGTGCTGATCACGACGATCTGGCCGCTCGAGCTGCCGCTTGACGACCCACCACTGCCGGCGGACCCCGACGCCGACTGCCCGCCGGCAGACCCGGAACCGGCCCCGGCGCCCGAACTCGCCGAGCCAGACGCAGACCCCGACCCCGAGCTCGTCCCGGAGCCGGACACTTGGCTGCCGACCTCGATGTTCACTGCGGCCACGGTCCCTGTGACCGGGGTCTGCAGGTTGGCCGCAGCCAGCGCGGTCTTGGCCGTCTCGAGCTTGGCGTTGGCGGCTTTGACCTGCGAGTTCGCCGCAGCGACCTGGTTGGACGTGGCCGAGCTGCTGCTCTGGGTCGCGTTCAGGCTCGCGTATGCCGCGTCGACGCTTGCCTGAGCGGAGTCCACCGCCTGCTGCAGCGCCGTAGGGTCGATGCTGGCCAGGGCCTGCCCGGCGGTGACCTGGTCGCCGGCCTTCACCGCGACGCTGGTGACGGTGCCGGCTGAGGTGAAGCTGAGGTCGGAGCGCACCTTCGGCGCGATCGTTCCAGTGGCCGTCACCGTCTGGCTCAACGTCGTCGTCGTGGTCTTGACCGTCGTGGTGGTGGCCTGAGCGACCGGGGCCGACCGCCTGGTCAGCCAGACCCCCGTCACCGCGGCAACGAGCACCAAGGCGGAGGCGACGATGACCAACCGTCGACGTGGGCGAAAACCACGTGCCATCGGCCAGCCCTCCATGAGTCTTCACGGCGTGAGTCTTCACGGCCAACCCGTGGTCCGCGCTCTTCGGTCTCGACCCAACGGACCAAACCTGGCAGGAGGGCCTTGCCAACCTGTGAGCCCGCTATGTGGCGCACGACACACGCGGCGGGACGCCCTGGACTGCCTGGTCGTCGCCCGCCGAAAAGGATCCGCAAACGACTGTCATGAGACGGGGGGTTCCCCGTCCTACTTTCGACCAAGCCAGATCCGGCGGGGGGCACGTTCGCAACGGGGGAGCGAGCGTGCCAAGGGTCCCGGCAGGTTGGTTCGCGCGTCTGGCTGTGACCAGGGGGACACAGCTGGAAAGGCGAACGGCAGCACATCCGCAGAGGGCGGGCCGGAGGAGGATCCGGCCGGCCCTCTGCCGATCCCTGCCGGATCGGTGCAGAAAGCCAGCGAAAACCACGTCATGGATCCCGCGGTTGGCCGTCTCATAGGCGACCGGAACAACGCTAGGCCCACTCACCCGTCGGCGCACGGCGCCGGTCACGGTTCGCTCTTCCGGAGGGTTCCGGGGGGGACCAGCCGGAAGAGCGAACCGCTGCGCGACGCTGCAGGTGGACCCGGGCGACCCAACCGCGGGTCCACCCGTGCCCAGCCACACGATGGCCAACGATCGCCTCCCTCGCGCCGTTGAGATGCGGCTCCGGCGCGTGGGAGAGCCCGACCGAGGTCCGGCGACAATCGCCCCGGGACGAACCGGACGGCGGGTGGCGTTTCTCGACGCGAGGGGCGCTGGCCCGGATAATGTTCGGGCGTGACCCTCACCGACCTCACCCTCTACGGGGCAACGGGTTTCGTCGGACGGATCACTGCGAGCCACCTTGCCGAGCAGGCGCCGGCGGGGGTGCGCATCGCCCTCGCGGGACGGTCGCTTCCGCGCCTGGAGGCCCTGCAACGCGAGCTGGGTCCGCGTGCCGCGAACTGGCTTCTCGTGACGGCGAGCGCAGAGGAACCCGAGCGGCTGCGTGCGATGGCGAAGGCGACACGGGTCGTCGCTACGACGGTGGGCCCGTACGCCAAATGGGGTATGCCGCTCGTTGAGGCCTGCGCGCGAAGCGGTACGGACTACGCGGACCTGACCGGCGAGGTGCTCTTCGTCCGCGACAGCATCCGCGCCTGGCATGCCACCGCGCTCGACTCTGGCGCCCGCATCGTCCACGCGTGCGGGTTCGACTCGGTTCCCTCCGATCTGGGCGTGCTGGTGACCGCCGACCAGGTGGCCGCCGACGGCCACGGGGAGCTCACCGAGGTCAGGCTGGCGGTCGAGTCCATGCGTGGCGGCTTCAGCGGCGGCACGATCGACTCGTTTCGAAGCCAGGTGGACGCGGTCCGCGAGGACCCAGTCGCGCGCGCCGCCCTGCGAGACCCGGATGTGCTCAGCCGGATCGGGGTCCCCGCCGGAGCGCGGGCACTTCGGGTGCCTGCCGCGGGAGCCATCTCGCGACGGCGAGGGCTACCGGTGCGGCGCAACGCAAAGACCGGCCGGTGGGTGGGCCCCTTCGTCATGGGCGGGTTCAACTCCCGGATCGTGCGGCGCAGCAACACCCTGCTCGGGGGACGATACGGCCGAGGGTTTCGGTACCGAGAGGTGCTCGACTATGGGTCCGGCCCGATGGCGCCACTCACCGCGATCAGCATGACCGCAGGATGGGCGTTGCTCTCTGGTGGTCTCTCCTGGAGTCCGACGCGGGCGGCGCTGGACCAGCTGCTCCCCCGGCCCGGCACCGGCCCGAGCCAGCGGATGCAGGAGACCGGGCACTTCCGCATGGTCATCACCGCGCACACGACGAGCGGCACGGCATACCGCACGGTCGTGAGCGCTGACAAAGACCCCGGCTACGGCGCAACCGCCGTGATGCTGGGCCAGTCCGCGCTGTGCCTGGCCCTGGATCGGGCGCTGCTGCCGAGCCGCGCCGGGGTGCTCACCCCCGCCACCGCCATGGGTATGCCGCTCGTCGAGCGGCTGCGAGCGCATGGCATGACGGTGCAGTGCGAGCGGGTCACCAGCAGGGAACTGGCCAAGCACATCGAACCCTGAGGGACCCGTCGGTCGGCTCCGGTGCAGATGAACCACACCGCTTGCCGCACGTCCCAGCCGAAGTCGGGCACGGGGCCTCCTGTGCCTGGGACGGTGCGTCGAGTCCCCTTGGTGGTGTCGCCGCGGATGGCGCGGTCACCATCGAGGAGGTAGAGATGAGCGGTACGGCCTTGGAAGTAGGGCAAGCACTACGACGGCTGTCGCCCGCCGCGGAGTGGACGCGCGCGGCCCGCTGGGGCGCCGCCGCGGCACTGAGCCTTGGCGGCCTGTTGTGGATGCTCGCTGAAGTGACCCATCTCGACGGGTCGGGCGTCGACTTCATGCAGTGGGTCGCTGCCAACCCGACGCTGGCCGGCCTCACGCTGGTGAGCGATTTCGTTGGCACGGCCTTGCTCATGTTTGCGCTGCCGGTGTGGCTGCTGTTGGCGCGGCAGGGCTCGCCGCGGCTGGCCTGGGCCGGCGCCATCGCGGGGGTCTTCGGCATGACGGCTCAGGCGATGATCCACGGCGTTGAGGTCGCCAGCTACATCGTCTCGACGGACGGCAGGATCGACAAGGCGACCTTCGACAGTGTTCTCAACGGTTCGGGCGGTGGCATTCCGTTCGCGGTGTTCATGGTCATGTTCCTCGGCGGAGCCTTCGTGGGGACAGCGCTGACGATGGTCGCCCTTTGGCGAGCCCGTACCTTGCCTCGTGGCGCGCTCGTACTGTGGCTGGCCTTTCTCGTGGCCAACCTCGTTCCGGTGCGGCTCCCGACGACGATCTTGGCAGCAGCCGCGTTGTGTTGGATGGCCGTGGCGATCGTGCGCGCACCCTCGACGCGGCTACCGTGACGTCATGGCGGCGGCGACCGGGGCCACACGTCACGTAGCCGCGCTCGCGCTCGCGCTCGGCGCACTCGCGGTGTTGCAGGTGGCAGTGGCGTTTGCGTTATGGTCAGCCGCCGGTCAGTCGTTCGCGTACCTCCTGGCTGGGCACGAGGTGAACGCGGCCGTGGTCGCGGTCACCTTCGGCGTGATCGGGGCGGTCGCCATCCACCTGCGCCCGGACAACCGCCTGGGCTGGCTGCTTCAGGTGATCGGTCAGCTGGAGGGGCTGTCGGTGTTGCTGGACGCCTACGCGACGCCAGCTCTGGGGCTTCCCGGGGCCGAGATGTCGCGCTGGCTGTCGGAGTGGATCTGGATACCGGGCCTCGGCGCGATGGTGGGGTTGCTGACGCCGTTGTTTCCAGACGGGCAGCCACCTTCGCCACGGTGGTCTCTGCTCGCGAAGGCCGGGTTGGCGTTCACGGTGGTCGTGACCCTGGTGGCGCCGTTCGTGTCGCAGATCGCCCCGTCCACCCCGGTCCCGGCGCCCCCAGGGTGGCAGGGCCCTCTTGAGGTAGTCGCCGGGGGATGCCTCGTCGGCGCCGTGCTCGTCGGCACGTGCGGGGCCATCGGGCTCGCCGTCCGCGCCGCTCGGACGACCGGCCCTGAGCGCCGGCGGATCCTGTGGTTCTTCACCGGGTTCGTGGTTCTGCTTCTTTCGACCATGCTGCCGCTGGGATCCATCGTCCAGCTCGTCGGCACGGCGTTCTTCCCGGTCGCGATCGGGATCGCGATGGTGCGGTACGGGCTGTTCGACGCCGATCGGCTGCTGAGTCGCATGCTGCTCTACATCACCCTCAGCCTGCTGGTCGCGGCCGTCTTCGCGGCGTTCATCGCGTTGTCTGTCACCTGGGCGGGAAGCTCCGGGCTAGGCGCCGTCGTAGGGGCCGTCGTCGTCACGATCGGCCTGGCGCCGGTCCGGGACCTGGTGCAGCGCGGGGTTGACCGCCTGTTGTACGGCCAGCGACGTGACCCCTACGCAGCGATGACCGGCCTGGCACGAAGACTCTCGACGGCGCTCGCGCCGACCGACATGCTCAGTGTGATCGTGGAGACCGTGACACAGGCGCTGCGACTGCCCTATGCCGCCGTCATTGTCGGCGAGGAGCCCCTTCCCGCGGCCGTCGCCGGTGACACCACCGCGCGAACGACCGACCTTGCGCTGTGGCATGCCGGAGAGCGAACGGGCGTGCTCCGGGTTGGTCTGCGCGATGGCGCCCCGGCTCTGGACCCGACCGATGAGCGGCTCCTTGCCGATGTGGCGTGGCAGGCCGGTGCCGTTACGCACACGGTCCGGCTGGCCCGGGACGTCCAGCTGGCATATGACCGGCTCTCCACCGCTCGGGACGAGGAGCGCCATCGCATCCGCCGGGACATGCACGACCAGCTCGGGCCGCTTCTCGCCGGGGTTGTCCTTGGGCTCGGCGCGGCGCGGCGGACAGCCGACCGTCGCCTGCCCGAGCAGGCGGAGCTGCTCGCCCGGCTGCAGGGCCAGGTGCAGGCCGGCCTGGATGACGTCAAGCGTCTGATCGCCGACCTGCGCCCGACTGCTCTTGACGAGCTGGGTCTGGTGGCGGCACTCGAGCGGCACGCTTCTGTCCTGTCGACGACCGACAACGGCGGCGCGCGGGTGCAGCTGGACGCCAGCACCCCACTGCCAGCCCTGCCCAGCCCGGTGGAGGTGGCCGCCTACCGCATCTGTCTGGAGGCCCTGGCCAATGCCCTCCGGCACGGCCAAGCTAGCTGCGTTCAGGTGCGTCTGGAGCTTCGGGACGAGGCGCTGCGCCTGTGGATCGAGGACGACGGGATCGGGCTGCCCGATCACGTCCGAAGCGGCGGGCTTGGGCTGGCATCGATGGCCGCGCGGGCCCGCGACGTGGGTGGTTCCTGCACTCTGCGACGCCGCGCCGCCGGGGGGACAGTCGTGCACGCCTGCCTTCCGCTCCCGCCCGGCCTCGGTCATCACGCAGTCCGCGACGAACGCGCAGTTCGCGACGACCAGGAGTCACAGTCGCCATGACCGTGCGCATTGTCATCGCCGATGACCACCCAATCTTCCGCCACGGACTACGCGCGGCCCTCAGCGGTGACCCGGATCTGGAGGTCGTGGGGGAGGCCGCCGACGGCGCCGAAGCCGTGCAGGCCGCGCTGGAACATCAGGCCGACGTGGTTCTCATGGATCTGCAGATGCCGGGAACCAGCGGTCTGGACGCCATCCGCGAGCTCACCATGTCAGCGCCCGGGATCGCCGTTGTCGTGCTCACCATGTTCGACAACGACGAGTCCCTATTCACTGCCATGCGGGCCGGCGCCCGCGGTTACCTGGTGAAAGGAGCGAGCGAGGAGCAGATCGTTCGCGCCATCATCACCGTCTCCGAGGGCGACGTTGTATTCGGCAGTGGCGTCGCAGGCCGCGCCCTGGCCTACTTCAGCGCGGCTAACCCGAGCGCGCGGGCCGCCCGACCCTTCCCGGAGCTGACCGACCGCGAGCTGGAAGTCCTGCGGCTGTTGGCTGATGGCGCCAACAACACCACGATCGCGTCGTCGCTGCACCTGAGCAACAAGACGGTCCGCAACTACATCTCGAGCATCCTGACCAAACTCCAAGCCGGCGACCGCGCGCAGGCCGCCGTCCGCGCCATGCACGCCGGCCTCGGTCGCGCCGAGCATCGGTCACAGGACTGACAGCACGAGTGGCGACCCCCACAGCGCAGCCCGGCTAGTCCTGGCTCATTTAGCGGCCTAGGCTCGAAAGCGTGGCGCAGGATCCCCGTCGAGCCGCTCCGTGGCGGTCAGCCCCCAGCGGCTGACCGACGGGGTGGTCACGTTGCGCCCCGCGTCCGGCGGGGTTCAGCGCTGGCACGTCGACGCGTTCGTCGTCGAGTCCGAGGGCGTGGACGTCGGGGCGGTCGAGCTGCACCACGTCGACGACGGGGTCGGCGCGCTCACCTGGCGGCTGTATGCCGGGCACAGCGGCCACGGCCATGCCACCCGTGCGCTGCGGCTGCTGGCTCGTCACGCGTTCGCCGACCTGAGCCTCTACCGTCTCGAGGCCAGGATCGACCCTCGGGACCGACGGTCGCTGCGGCTGGCCTCGCGGGTCGGGCTGCGCCGCGAGGGGGTGGTGCGCGTCGCGGGCGTCGCAGCCGCACCTGGCCGGGCTCGACGCGCACGTCCTGCTCGGGCGGCTGGTCTCGGACCCGCCGATCAGCGACCCGGACGGGTTCCGCGAGCTGCTCAACGCGACCCTGCCTCGCAAGCGGGCCATCGCCCAGCTGCTGGTGCGCGACCCCGATGGGCGCATCCTGCTGTGCCAGCTGACCTACAAGCGGGACTGGGACCTTCCCGGCGGCGTCGTCGAGCCGGGCGAGTCGCCACGATTCGGCGTCCGCCGCGAGACGACCGAGGAGCTCGGACTGGTCCTCGAGCCAGGCCGGCTGTTGCTCACCGACTGGCTCCCGCCGTGGGGCGGGTGGGACGACGCGGTCGGTCTGGTCTTCGACGGTGGCGTGCTCGGCCCGTCGCTGCTGGACCGGGTCGTCCTTGGCCCCCGAAGGAGATCCGCGTCGGTTGCCGTTCTGCACGCTCGACCAGGTGGCCGAGCGGGCGGCGGACTTCACGACGCGGCGGATCATGGCCGCGCTCGCGGTCGTCGCCGATCCCGGCTCGCCCGCGGCATACACCGAGTCCGGCCGCCCGTAGCCGTCCGCCGCGGGGATGGCGCGTCGCCGCCTCCCGCCCTATGGTCGGGGGTCACCGGGATGGGGGCACTATCCGCACCGTCACCAAGGAGGACGACATGACTTCCCCCGTCGCGCCGGCGGACGCCTCGTCACGAGAGCCGCTTTCGCTGCTTCAGTATGCCGTGCTCGCACTTCGGCGAGCTGGTGGGCCAGGTGCGCGAGGACCAGTGGGGCAACCAGACCCCCTGCGCGGACTGGACCGTTCGCGACCTGGTCAACCACGTCGCCGTGGAGGACCTGTGGGCCGCCGAGCTGTTCCCGGGGCGACGATCGAGCAGGTCGGCAGCCGCTTCGACGGCGACCAGCTGGGCGCGATCGCCGCTGGCGGTGTGGCAGGACGCCTCACGAGCCGCGCTTGCGGCGGCGGCGGCACCCGATGCGATGACCCGCCTGGTCCACCTCTCGTTCGGCGACCTGCCGGGCAGCGAGTACGCCATGCAGCTGTTCGCAGACCATCTGGTGCACGGCTGGGACCTGGCCGTCGGCATCGGCGCCGAGCCGGCCCTGGGCGAGCAGGCCGTGCGGCCTGCCTGGACTGGTTCGGGGCCAACGAGGCGGGCTACCGCTCGGCCGGGGCCATCGGTCCTCGCCCCGCGGTCGGGCCGGACGCCGACCCGACGCCACCCGACTGCTGGCCGCCTTCGGGAGGACGGCATGAGCGAGCTGACCGCCACCGACTCGACGGTCGAGCCGCTCGACGTGGTCGCCCGGTTCAACGACGCCTTCGACCGCCAGGACCTGGATGCCGTGATGGCGCTCGTGACCGACGACTGCGTGTTCGAGGACACCACGCCGCCCGACGGCGGCCGGCACGTCGGAAAGGACGCGGTCCGGCGCGCGTGGGAGCAGCTGTTCGCGGGGTCGCCGCACGCGCATTTCGCCGGTGAGGAGGCGGTCGGCCTCGGCGACCGCGTCGTCGTCCGTTGGCGCTACGAGTGGGGTGAGTCGGGGGCCGACGATGCCGGGCACGTGCGCGGGGTCGACGTGTTCCGGGTTGCCGCGGGGCTGGTCGCCGAGAAGCTCTCCTACGTCAAGGGCTGACCCGCTTTACTGGGCGGCCAGCGCGGTTGCCCAGCGGCCCGCCGAGGTAAGCCAACCACCGTTCTCCAAATCGAGCACCGGATCCGATGGTTGACCTGGAAAACGACGGCTGACCTGTGACTGAAGTGACTGGCGAGCAACTCACGGATGGCCGGTTCCGGCCAGGACTGACAGATGGCCGGAAGGGGCGAAGCGGGCCAGCAGCGCATCTGGGAGAACTGTAGGCATCCACCTTCTCGCAGGAGCCACGATGACCGCCTTCGCATCGACCCCTCACCCGTCCGCAGCCGAGATGCGCCCGACCATCAGCCAGCGCTGGACCGCGTTCGCTTACGATCCGTTCCTCTGGCTCAGCGAAGCTCGCGGGATGACCGCCCGCCGGCGACGGCTGCTGGCCACCGCACGGGGGCGGGTCCTGGAGATCGGTGCCGGGACCGGCCTCAACCTGGCGCATTACGGCGAGACCGTCGACGAGCTGGTCCTCACCGAGCCGGACACCGCCATGGTCCGACGGCTGCGACGCCGTGCCGCCTCGCTGGCGCACCCACGCGCCGAGCGGGGCCCATCGGTGACGCGAGTCGTCCCTGCCTCGGCGGAGTCGCTGCCCTATCCAGACGCGTCCTTCGACACCGTTGTGACGACCTTGGTGCTCTGCACCGTGCCTGACCCGGTGGCTGCCATCCGGGAACTGCGTCGCGTGACGCGTCCTGGCGGTCGGCTGCTGGTCATCGAGCACGTGCACGCCAGCGATCGGCCGGCTCTGTTCCGCTGGCAGAGGCGCTTGCGCAGCCCTTGGGCGTCCTTCGCCGCCGGCTGCCGCGCCGACCAGGACACCGCCGGTCTGCTCGCTGACGAAGGGTGGGCCGTCGGCAGCCTCGAGCGAGCGACCTGGCGTGGTATGCCGCCCATCGTGCACCCGCTGCTCGTCGGTGCCCTCGAGGTGCCCGAAGCGTAGCGCTCGCCCTGAGACGCCGGGAGAGGTTCAGAGCAGGCCGAGCCGGCCGGCATACGCGACCGCCGCCGCGCGCGAGGGCTGGCCCAGCTTGGTGCGGATGTTCGCGACGTGCCGGTGGACGGTATGCCGGCTCACGACGAGGTGGGCGGCGATCTCCTCGTCGCTGAGCCCGTCGGCCACCAGGCTGAGCACTTCCCGCTCCCGGGGAGAAAGCACCGAGGCACGCTCGCCTTGGGTCGCGTGCGGGGCCTCGTCGGCTGCCTGGGACTGCGGCCCGGGAAGGAACGCCAGCAAGGCCCGCAGGACCGCGTCGGCGTCACCCAGCCAGGGCGGGTGGACATCGCCGTCCGAGGGAACCAAGCGCGCACCGGAGATGCCCGCGGCGAGCTCGCGGGCGGCGGCGAACGGGACCGCGCGGTCGTGACGACGGTGGCTCACCAGGACCGGCACGGCGACGGACCCCACCAGCGGGCCCAGGTCGACGGCATACAGGGCCTCCAGAGACGCGGCGGCGCTCTCGGCGTCCGTTGCGGCCCGCTGCAGCCGGGTGAACCGCTGGCGAAGGTCGGCGTCGGCGCCCGGAATCCAGATGTCGGCGAGCAACCGGGAGCCGGCACCCCAGTGCGCGCGCACCGTCGCGGCGAGCGAGTCCCGAAGCGCCTGCGGCGCGATGTCCGCACCGCGTACTGGGCAGCCGTGGACGGCGACGCGCTGCAACGATGCAGGCTGCTGCGCGGCATACGTCAGGGCGACGCACCCGCCCCAGGAGACGCCGAACAGGCTCACGTCGGGCCGGTCAAGCCGGCCGATCAGCTCGGCGAGACGGCGGGCCTCAGTGCCCAGGTCCGGTCGCGGCCCAGTCGGGTCGGGGTCGGACAAGCCGACGCCCAGCCGGTCGTAGCGGATCACGGTATGCCGCTCGGCCAGGCGGTGCAAGAAGCTGCGGTACTCGGGGAAGTGCCACTCCAGCTCGACGTGGCTGATCCACGGCCCTGGAAGCACGAGCGGCGGGCCGGCTCCCAGCACGGCGACGGCGACCCGCCCGCCAGTCACCGGCTCGAACCGGATCTGCTGGTCCAGTGCCGGCGACTCGGCGAGGCCCATGACGCTACTGTTACACGCCCCACGAGTCGCCGGTTCCGCGGCGCGGTGCACCAGTCAGAATCCGGCCGGCCAGCCCCAACCCGAGATGCTCGCCGGGTAGCCCGGATCCACCGAGCCCGCACCAATCTCCCCCCGAGTCACCCGGATGTACCGGCTCCCGTCGAAGAAGTAGCACTTCGACCCGGACGGCAGCGCGGCGTCGATCCCGTTCTGCCCGAACCCGGCCGGCCACCCCCATCCGGAGATGGGCGCCGGGTAACCCGGGTCCACCGAGCCCGCACCAGTCTCCCCCCGAGTCACCCGGATGTACTGGTTCCCGTCGAAGAAGTAGCACTTCGACCCGGAACGTAGCGCCGCATCGATCCCGTTCTGCCCGAACCCGGCCGGCCACCCCCATCCGGAGATGGGCGCCGGGTACCCCGGGTCCACCGAGCCCGCACCAATCTCCCCCCGAGTCACTCGGATGTACTGGTTCCCCGCGAAGAAGTAGCACTTCGACCCGGAGGGCAGGGCGGCGTCGATCCCGTGCTGCCCGAACCCGGCCGGCCAGCCCCATCCCGAGATGCTCGCCGGGTACCCGGGGTCGACCGAGCCCGCACCGATCTCGCCCCGAGTCACCCGGATGTACCGGTTCCCATGGAAGAAGTAGCACTTCGGCCCGGACGGGAGGGCCGCGTCGACCCGCAGGGTCGGCAACCCTTTCCGAATGAACGCCCGACACACCCTGCAGAAGGACACCCCCAGGTGGTTCATCTTGCAGTCGTACTCCGGGCGATACGCCCCGCAATGGTAGTAGTGGGCGCCTTCAAACGTGCCCACGGTTCCGGCCGCGACAGGACTCGGACGAGTGTCTGCTGTTGTGCAGTCCGGGTTGGACATGGTCGGCAACGGCGTGGCCTGGTTCACCGCCAGGCGCCACTTCAGAGTGGCGCGATTGGTATTGACGGTGACGTTGGGTTCTACGGGTTCCGCTGGCGGGTGGCGGTCGTGTCCCGTCTCGTTTCCGCCCGCGAGATAGGGGTACTCATCGGCGAACCCAAAGACGGTGTGCCCCATCTCATGTATCGCTATGTCCATGGCACCACTGGCCAGTGAATAGGTCGCGGCGCCCCCGCCGCTGCCTCCGTAGATGGGTGAGTTCACCACGACGACCGCCACGGTGAACTCGGGCACCTGAGACGCGGCGGTCTGAAGTGCGGTGGTGGTGTTGCAAACCAGCAGGCGGCGCAGGTTCTCGCTGCCAAAGCTCGCATCGAAGTACGTCCGCACGACTGCCCCTGTCCCGCCCGCTGCCACCGGGTCGTCGGCGCCCGAGTCGACCGAGGCCACATTGACCCGGAAGACGTTGATGGCCTGGGCGAGCGTGTCAAACGGAGCGGTGGCGCGAATCGTGGAGGTGAAATCCGTGCAGGCATTGTTGAAGGCGTTTTGCTGTGTCGCAGTGAAGCCCTCGGCCAGCAGGACGATGTTGAATCCCCAGTTGCGCCCAGCCGATCCAAAAACCTGTGTCGTGCCCTGGATTGTGCCATCTTGAACACTCATGACGCCTCGTCCTTCAGTTGGTCCGGTCAAGAGGGAAGGTGGCGAGCTCCTCCGGTTGCGGGGCTGCTGGGGCGGTGCCGCGAGCCAAGGATTCCGGGGTGGGCCGGACACGTAGCACCGCAACCCGTTCTGCTCCCTCCGGCGCTGACACGACGACGTCGAAAGCTCCCCGGGGCCTGGGGACGTCCACCCTCACTATTGGTTCGGCCGGATTCTCGGGAAAAACCTCTGCGGACCCGGTGAAGGCCCCGCGGACCGGCACGCTCGACAATGCCTCGCCGGCTGCGTTTCGCACCTCGACATAGTGGCCTGGCTGCAGAGGCTGCCTGAGATTGAAACCAGGGACGGCCATGTCGACAGGATGCTGGGATACAAGGGTCAGGTTGTCTCCGTCGTACTCGAAGATCAATCGGATCGCCTTGGGGAGAGCAGTGGGCTGAGTCGGGGTGTTCTCGGTCATCGAGACCGGCCTCCCATGGTGAAAGCGCTCGAATGGCGCGCAGGGATGATCACGTTACTCGTCACACCGTTGGGGCGATATTCTGGTTCAGTCGGAACAGATTGGTGGGGTCGTATTCGTTCTTCAGATCGACGAGCCGCCGATAGGTGTCGGGGGGGTAGGACGCCCGAACGAGTGCCGCATTGGACTCGCCGGTGAAGTTCACGTAGGTGCCCGCGTCCGGACCAAGAGCAGAGGTCACCCCTCGCGCCCATTCGACGACATCGGCGAAACCGTCAGCGCTGGGTGTGCGGGCGACGACGTTGACGAGGAACTGCTGGTCGCGTAGCGCGAAGGCGGTTGCCTGCGCCGGCACCCGTCCCATCGCCCCGCCGAGGTGTTGCAGGTGGATCTCTGTCAGTGCGCTGGGCAATGTCGCAAACGCATCCGCCAGCACCCGCAGCGACGCGTCATCGGCAGTGCGCAGAAACGCCGAGCGGAAGTAGTTGTAAACGCCCCGCGGATACAGCGGGTCGAGCGCCTGCTGCCAGGCGGCATACGGGTTTGGCGCGAACACATCGGCGATGACCGTACCCAACGACCGGAAGGGGGCGGTGGCGGCCGCGCCGGCATCCAGATCACCGGACCAACAGCCGCCGACACCGATGATCGGCTGGCCGTGGACCGACTCGGGCAGGAACGGAACCGGCGGCGCCGTGGTCAAGTTGACCAGGGTCGTCAGGTCATCCGGGGCCGCCGCGCAGGCCGCCCGATAGCCGCGCAGCACCTGCTCGGCCTCCTCGGCCGGGTAGAAGACCAAGCCGGAAAGAACCGTCGGGCCGACCTCATGGAGCTGGTACTCGAAGGAGGTCACCACCCCGAAGTTGCCGCCGCCGCCGCGCAGCCCCCAGAACAGCTGCGGGTGTTCATCGGCACTGGCGTGCACGAACTGCCCGTCCGCGGTGACGACGTCGGCTCCGAGCAGGTTGTCGCTGGCCATTCCGTGCTTGCGCGTCAACCAGCCGATGCCGCCGCCGGTGGTGAAGCCGGCAATGCCGGTCGAGGAGACCAGCCCGCCGGTCACCGCTAGGCCGAACTGTTGGGCTTCTGCGTCCAGGTCCTTCCACGTGCAGCCGGCCTGCGCCGTCACCGTGCGACGGGCCGGGTCGACCTGGATCCCCCTCATCTGCGCCAGGTCGAGCAGAATGCCGCCGTCAACAGTCGAGAACCCGGGGATCGAGTGGCCTCCCCCGCGGACCGCCAACGGCATCGCTTCGCTGCGGGCGAGATCGACCGTGCGGATCACGTCGGCAACACCCGCACACCGCACGATGAGCGCCGGATGGCGATCGTGCGCCCCGTTCCAGATGCTGCGCTCGAGGTCATAGTCCTCGTCCCCCGGCCGGATGGCCTTGCCGCGCAGGCCCGCGGCGAACTCTGCGATGGTGGCCTCGCCGATGCGGGTCGGCCCGGTGCCGGTGATTGTCATCCGTTCCTCCTGAATGCTCTGTGTGCGGATTCAGGGGGAACGCTAGGCAACCGATCTCAATGCGAACTCAATGCCATCTCAACGCGACTGCGCTGATGAACCGGCGCTGCAGTCCAGCCCGCGCAGTGCGGCCAGTCGTCGACCGGCGATGAGACACGGTGTACGGTCAAAAACGATTGCGGCCCTGGCGATCTCGCGTTCCGCTCGATGCCGGTCAGCCAGCTCGTTCGATAGCTCGGCAACCATCAACCGTTGCCAGCCCGCGTGCCGCCCCCACGGCGCGAGCCGTTCGGCTGCCCTCGCATACATCTCCCGGGCTGCCCGGGTTTCTCCCGACGCCAGCTCGACCGCGCCGAGGACGGTCAACGTTGCGCCCATCCCCACGTGGTCCCCCGCGGACTCGAAACTGGACAGGCAGCGCCGCGCGTCCGCCAGGCCGCGCTCGACATCCCCGCCCATGGCGTGCAGCAGGGCAATGTGGATCTCGGTCAACAGCTGCCCACGACGGTCGCCGAGGGCAATGCGGAGGTCGCGTGCCAATGCCAATGCCTCGCCTGCGGCATCGAAGCTGTCGCAGTCGCGGTGCATGCAGCCAAGCTGGTGGAGGGCTTGCGCCCGAGCCAGGTCATCGCGCAGTTCGGTGAACTGCTCCAGCGAATCCTGCACGACGGAGATCGCCGACTGCGGGTCCCCCGAGAGCCGGGCGGCATACCCCATGGCGGATCTCACGTATCCGGTGGCCTGGATGACGCCGACCCGCCTGCCCAACAGCAGAGTCTCCTCGAAGCAGGGCACCAGACGCCCGGCGATCGGAACGAGTTGCAGGCTCGGCGTGATCACCGGCAGGAACGGCCGGACGCTCGCGTCGGACTGCGCGAGCTCGCCCAGGCAGAGGTCGAACCGGGCTGCGGCGAGTGGGCCGTCCTCGCGGGACAACGCGCACTGGCCGAGCAGCCAGGTACCGGCGGCAGCGTGTTCGGGTCGGCCGCGCTCCAATGCCTCGGCGCGCACATCGGCGGCCATGTTCTCGGCTTCGTCCAGGTCGAAGGTGCCCCACGCGAGCGCGGTCTCCACGAGCCGGGCCATCACGACCTCTTCCGGCTCGCCGATCTGCCGCACGATCGCCATGGCCTCTGCGCCCAGCGACCGGTGCCGGTCGCCGCGACCTTGGCGGCCGTCCAATCCGGTGAGGCCGATCAAGGCGGCCGCGCGGGGCCGGGTTGGGCCGGGTGCCACTGCTAAGGCTCGCTCGACCCAGCGCGCGCCCTCGACGGCGTGGCCGCGGATGAACCAGAACCGCCACAGACTCGCGGCGAGGCGCAGCGCGGTCTCCGGATCGTGCGCGCAGGCCCAGCGCAGCGCGGCGCGCAGGTTGTCGTGCTCGCGGTCGAGCAGCTTCGGCTGCTCGATCACCACTCCCATGGCCCGTTCGGGGTTGTGGGCGACGGCAAAGGCGAGGAAATGCGCGCAGTGTGCGGCGGACAGCTGACCGGTCTCCCCCGCTCGGTCGAGGTTCTCGCTGCAGAACTGCCGGACCGTCTCCAGCTGCCGGTACCGGGTCCCGCCGGCCGTCCTCTCCCGCACCACCAGCGACTTGTCCACCAGTCTGGCCAGCAGGTCGAACAGCTCCGTTCGGTGCAGCGGCGGGTCGCCGCACACTGCCTCCACAGACTCGAGCGTGAAACCGCCCGAGAACACCGACAGCCTGCGCAGCAGGACCTGCTCCGGCTCGGTAAGCAGGTCATGGCTCCATTCCAGGGTGCCGCGCAGCGTCTGGTGTCGGGTGACCCCGCCCAGTCCCCCGCCGAGCATGGACAGGGCATCACCCAACCGCTGGACGATTTCCGCAGGCTCGAGGACGGCCGTCCTGGCCGCCGCCAGCTCCAGGGCCAGGGGCATCCCGTCGAGCCGTCGGCACAGGTCGATCACCCCCGGCGCGTTGCCGACATCGAGCGCAAAACCGGGCCGGACCTGCGCCGCTCGCTCCACGAAGAGCCGCACGCTCGGCGTGTGGCCGAGCTCGGTGAGGTCCGGAGCACGGTTCCGGACCGGCGACGGCAGGGCCAACGACGGTACCCGGAACGTGTACTCCCCCTGGGCATGAAGCGGCTCTCGGCTGGTGGCCAGCACGTCGACTCCCGGACATCCGGCGAGTACCGCCGCGACGAGCCGCGCACATGCAGCGAGCAGGTGCTCGCAGTTGTCCAGCACGATCAGCAGCTTCCGGTGGCGCAGCTGGTCGACGAGCGCCTGGGTGCGGCTCGGTGCCGTGCCGGAATCCAACCTGAGCGCCTCTGCCACGGCGTCGGCGACCAGCAACGACTCGCCGACGGCGGCGAGGTCAACGAACCACACCCCATCCGGGTAGCTCGACTGAGCTCTCCGCGCGCCCTCCACCGCGAGTCGGGTCTTGCCGCTGCCTCCGGCTCCTGTGAGGGTGAGCAGACGAGCCCGGTCGATCAGCCGTTCGACGTCGACCAGCTCACGCTCGCGCCCGATGAGGCTGGTCAACGGGGTTGGGAGAAAGCCGATCTCGTCATTGCTGCCGGTGGCGGCAGCCACCGATGGGCGCTCGTCCGCCGGCGACCCGGTCAACAGCTCGCGGAACAGGGCCACCGTCTGGGTGTCCGGATCTGTTCCGTAGGCATCGAGAAGGTCATCGACAAGGCGCTCATAACGGGCCAGCGCCTCGGATCGCCGACCCATCTGGGCCAGCACCACCATCAGCGCGCGGACGGCCCCTTCATGCAGGGGGTTGGAGTCAAGGACCCTGGTGAGGATGAGGAATGCCTCCTCCGGAGCGCGCTGCGCCACCGTGGTCCCGAGCTTCACCAAGATCTCGCGCTGGGTCTCTCGCAGCTCATCTCGCCGGACTGCCAGCCAATCGGCATCCGGCAAATCGGGCAGGAGGTCGCCGGCGTACAGGTCGGCCGCCCCGCGCAGCTTCGCCTCGTCGGCGGTCTTCAACGCATCCGTCGCCGACAGCTCGAACTGGGACACATCGACATCGACTGCTCCAGTGTCATCCAGAACAACCTGTTCGCCACGGATCGACAGCAGCCCCGTTGTCGGGGCACCATCGCCGGCGAGCGCGCGGCGAGCGACATACAGGGTCTGATGCAGGTTTCTCGCGGCGGCAGGCGGGTCCAGATCGGGCCACAGCTGCTCCAACACGTATTCGCGATGACGACGCTGACGCGGTGTCAACGCCAGCATCGCGACGAGGGACTTCGCCTTCCGCAGCCGCCATTGCCCGGCCTCGACGGCGACCCCGTCGACGGTCACGGTGAACGATCCGAGCAGCTGGATGCGCAAGCCCATGCTGGAAGGCTACGGTTCATCCCTATTCACGCTCGCCGGGCTGTTGGTACCGGCCTCTCGGATTGCCAGTGGATGCGGGCCTCCCACGGGCCCAGGTGGCCGATCGGCATACCGGCGTTCGATGGCCCTGAGGCGAGCAGGACCTGGGTGCCCTCCCACACCCCAGGCAGATCCACGTCGACGGCGTGCGAGGCCAGGTTGGCCGCGACCAGCAGCTGCTCGTCACCCAGGCGGCGAAGGAATGCGTACACCGTGGGGTGGTCGGCAAGGACGAGGGCGAAGTCACCGTCGACGACGACCGGCCACTCGCGCCGCAGCCGGATGAGCCGCTGGAAGTGGGCGAACACCGAGCCGGGCTCGCCCACCTGGGCAGCGGCGTTGACCTCGATATGGTTGGGGTTGACCGGCAGCCAGGGCGTGCCGGTGGTGAAGCCGGCACTCGCACCGGCGTCCCACTGCATGGGCGTGCGCGCGTGGTCCCGACTGCGGGCGTTGACAGCGGCCAGCACGTCGGCCACGGGCATGCCCCGCCCGAGGGCGGCCTGGGCCCACCGACGCGTCTCCACGTCGTCGAGCTGGTCGAGGCTGCTGAACGGGAAGTTGGTCATCCCCAGCTCCTCGCCCTGGTAGACGTACGGGGTGCCCCGGTGCAGGTGCAGCACGGTCGCCAGCGCCTTGGCCGAGTCGGCCCGGTATGCCGGGTCGTCCGACCCGTAGCGCGAGACCGGCCGTGGCTGGTCGTGGTTGCCCCAGTAGAGGGCGTTCCAGCCGACTTCGGCCAGGCCCTCCTGCCACCGGGCCATGACCCGTTTGAGCTCGACGAGGTCCAGCGGCCGCACGTCGCAACGCCCGCCCGGCCCGTGGTCGACGTGCATGTGCTCGAACTGGAACACCATGTCGACCTCGCGGCGGGCCGGGTCCGTGTACCGGCGGGCCTGCTCGACGTTGGCGCCCGGGGTCTCACCGACGGTGAGCAGCGCGGTCTCGCGCCCGGCCCACACCCGCTCGTGCAGCTCCTGGAGGAACTCGTGGATCCGCGGGCCGTCGACGAAGTACCCCGTGCCGTCCGGCTCGAGGTGCTTCGAGACGAGGTTGATGACGTCGAAGCGGAACCCGTCGACTCCACGCTCCAACCACCAGCGCAACATCGCGTGGACCGCCTCGCGGACCTGCGGGTTCTCCCAGTTGAGGTCCGGCTGCCTGCGGTCGAACACGTGCAGGTAGTACTCGCCGGTGCGCTCGTCGGGCTCCCACGCCGGGCCGGTGAACCACGAGCGCCAGTCGTTCGGCTCGGCACCCGGCGCGCCCAACGGCATACCGGCTCGTGGCGGGCGCCACCAGTACCAGTCGCGCTTCGGGCTGGCGCGGGACGATCGGGACTCGACGAACCACGGGTGCTCGTCGCTCGTGTGGTTGGCGACGATGTCGATGACCAGCCGCATGCCGCGGGCGTGCAGCTCACGGACCAGCCGGTCGACGTCGGCGAGCGTGCCGAACATCGGGTCGACGCCTTGGTAGTCGCTGATGTCGTAGCCGTTGTCGGCCTGCGGCGACGGGTAGAACGGCGACACCCACACGACGTCGGCGCCGAGCGTCGCGATGTGGTCGAGCCGGTCGATCAGCCCCGGCAGGTCGCCAATGCCGTCACCATTGCTGTCGGCGAAGCTGCGTGGGTAGACCTGGTAGACGACGGAGGTCTTCCACCACGGCTGGGTCACGGCTAACGGGCCGCCTGGGCGACTGGTTCGCCGCGCGTGCACAGGTCCAGCAGCTCCGCCCACGTCGCGACCTTGCTGCGGGGCTTGCCGCGGCAAGCCCCGCGATGGATCTCGGCTGCGTCGATGGCCTCCCAGTCGGCCATCGTCGTCGGACGAGGGACGCGCGTCGCAAGCGCGGCGTCGATGTCGAGCCGGGGCGCGGGGGCGTGCGGGCCGGCCAGCAGGTCCTCGACGAGATGGCGGACGGTCTGCGCGGCGTCGCTCTTGTTGGTGCCGATGACGCCGGTCGGGCCTCGCTTGATCCAGCCGACGACGTACTCTCGCGGCTTCAGGGCACCGGCGGTGTCACAGACCCGCCCTTCGACGCTGGGCACGACCCCCTTGGCCTCGTCGAAGGGCAGGTCGACGAGCGGCAGGCTGCGGTAGCCGATCGAGCGCAGCACGAGCTGCACCGGGATGCTCTCCCGCTCGCCCGTGCCGACGACCCGCCCGCTGGGGTCGAGCTCGGTGCGCTCGAGCACGAGCGACTCGACGTGCCCGTCGCCCTCCAGCGCCACCGGCCGGCGCCAGAACGCGAAGTGCAGCGTGCGCCTGGGCTCGGCGACCTCTCGCGCGGCGGCGTCGCGCAGCACCGCGAGGTTGCCCTTGACCCGCCGGTCCAGTCCCTCCTCGGGTATGCCGTCGAGCACGCCCTCCTGGACGGTCACCCGCAGACCGGGCGTGTTGACCATCTCGCGCAGCTCGACGGTGGTGAAGGCGGCGTGCTGCGGGCCGCGCCGCGCGACGAGCCAGATGTCGCTGACGGTATGCCGGCCGAGCTCCTCGAGCACCTCGTCGGGCATGTCGGTCGGCTCCAGGGCGGCGGCCTCTTTGGCAAGGATCCGGGCGACGTCGACTGCGACGTTGCCGACCCCGATCGTGGCGACGCCAGTGACCCCCGCCAGTGACTGCGGCTTCGCGTCGGGGTGCGCGGAGTACCACTCGACGAACTCCCGCGCCGAGCGGCTGCCGGGAAGCGCCTCGCCCGGGATGCCCATGTGCAGGTCCTCACTGGCCCCCACGGCATACACGACCGCGTCGTAGGCGTCGAGCAGCTCCTCGCGCGTGACGTTCTTGCCCAGCTCGACGTTGCCGACGAACCGGACGGCGTCCTTCTCGAAGGTCTTGGCCAGCGCGGCGGCGACCGCCTTGATGTTCTGGTGGTCGGGGGCGACGCCGTAGCGCAGCAGCCCGTACGGGGTCGGCAGCCGGTCGTACAGGTCCACCTCGACGGGCAGCTGGTCCTGCCCGACGAGGGCCTGGGCCGCGAAGAGCCCCGAAGGCCCCGCGCCGACGATGGCGATCCGGCGAGGTCGTGGCTGCTGCATGTCGCTCCTTCACCCGTCGCACACGCTGGACGATGCAGGTCACACTACCGATGCGGGTGCACGCGGCGACGGTTGAATATTGGGCATGCCCGCCCGGCGCCTGGACGTCCCTCCCGTGCGCCGCTTCGTCATCTCGATCGGCGCGCTGGTCGCGGTGACCGTCTTCGGCACGATCGGCTACCTGGTCCTCGGCTTCACCCTCATGGAGGCCCTCTACCAGACCGTGACCACGGTGGCGACGGTCGGCTTCCGCGAGGTGCGCCCGCTGACCACCGCTGGTGAGCTGTTCACGATCGTGCTGGTCATCGTCGGCGTGACCGTGGTGCTGTACAACATCACGATCGTCATGGAGGCGCTGCTCGAGGGGCACGTGCGCGACTACTTCGAAAGGCGTCGGATGGACCAACGCATCGCCGCGATGAGCGGCCACGTCGTCATCTGCGGGCTCGGGCGGGTCGGGCGCGCGGCCCGGGACTACCTCGTGGCGGCTGGCGCCGAGGTCGTGGCGGTCGACATCAACCCCGACCGGCTCGAGGGGGTGCGCCTGCCGCACCTGCTCGGCGACGTCACCAACGACGACGTGCTGGTCGAGGCCGGGATCGAGCGGGCCCGCGCGTTGATCGTCGCTTTGGCCACCGACGCCGACACGCTGTATGTCGTGCTGTCCGCGCGGGCGCTGCGGCCGGACCTGGTCATCATCGCGCGGGCCCGCACCGTCGGCTCACGGGAGAAGATCGTGCTGGCCGGCGCCACTCGGGCGGTCAACCCGCAGCTCATCGGCGGCCGGCGGATCGCGGCGTTCGCCCTGCAGGCGCACGTGGCCGAGTTCCTCGACGTCGTCATGCACGACGAGGAGCTGGACTTCCGGATCCAGCAGGTACCGATTCCCGAGACCGGTCCGGTCGTGGACCAGACTTTGGGTGACGCCGACCTGGAGCAGCGTTGCGGCGCAAAGCTGCTGGCCTTCCGCTCCGGCCACGGGTCCCCCTTCGTGGCCAACCCCGCCGACGACACCAAGCTCACCGCCGGCTCGGTGCTCATCGCGCTGGGCACCTCGGCCCAGGTCGAGGCGTTGGCCGCCGCCGTCGGGTCCCGGCTGGACTGACCGGCCGCTGCGCCCTCCCCCTCGGCGAGAGGTCAGTAGATGTTGTTATCCGGGACTCATAACAGCATCTACTGACCTCTCGGCGCGGTTTCTCAGCCGATCTGGCGCACAACGAGGCCGGTGCGCAGCTTGGGGGTGAAGAAGGTCGACTTCGGCGGCATGAGTATGCCCTCCCGGGCGGTGCGCTGGATCTCGGCCAGGCTCGTCGGCCGGATCAGCACCGCCCGCTCGGCGCGTCCCTCTCGCAGCGCCGCGCGCACCTCGGCCAGCCCGTGCTGGTACTCGAACCGCGCCGTTGACCCGTCGAAGGTGTGCTCCAGCCACGCCCCGTCGAGTGCCCGTATGCCGTCGAACGCGCCCGGCCTGGGCGCGAGCCAGCGGGCCTGCCCGTCCGCGTCGAGCACCACCAGCCGGCCCAGCCGCGTCATCTCGGCCAGCAGCTGGGGCGTGGGCTCGGGGGCCGGCGAGGCGTCAAAGTGACGCGCCAGCAGCCGGTCGACCTGCTCGCCGGGTATGCCGGTGACCAGCCGGTGGACCGCGTCGATGCTCAGCTGGTCGGGGGTGAGCTCGCCGACGTAGGCCAGGGTGAGCTCGGCCGCCTCTCGCTCGGCCTGGGGGCGGCTGGCCGTGCGCAGCTCGTCGCGGTACGCCCGAGCCACGCCGTAGCGATGGTGCCCGTCGGCGATGAGGACGTCGTCGGAGCCGACGACCGCGCCGACGGCCGAGATCCGGTCCGGGTCGGTGAGCCGCTCGACCGAGTGCTCCACGCCCTCGACGACGAGAGCCCCGACCGGCTCGGCCGGCTCGGCCAGCAGCGCGGTCAACCCGCTTGCCAGCGACAGCCCCCAGACCGGGGAGAGGTTGGCTCGCGTCGCGCGGGTGAGGTCGAGCCGGTCGGTCGACGCTTTGGGCGTGACCCGCTCGTGCGGGAGGACGCCGCCGGCGCCCTCGTCGACGACCTCCAGCGCGCCCAGGACTCCGACCAGCGCCCGCTCGCGACCCGCCTCGTCAGTGAACCGCATCCGGTAGACGGTGAGCGACGCCACCAGGTCGCGGACCAGCACACCCGCGTCGACCCACGTGCGCAGCACGCCGGCGGCCACGGCATACCGGTCCTGCCCGGCGGGCGCGCACGGGACGTCCACGTGGACGATGTTGTGCGGGCTGCGCGCGCGCAGCTCGGCGACGTCAGTGTCGGAGAGCACGTCGTACGGTGGGGCGATGACGAGGTCCAGGTCGGTGCCCGGGGCGTAGCGCAGCGCCCGGTACGGCTCGAAACGCGGCATGGTCAGGGCGACTCCAGGGCCAGCCGCGCGGCGAAGCCGACCAGAACGGTCCCGGTGGTCGCGTCGAGGGCCCGACGTGCCCGGCGCCGGCGCAGGAGGTGCCCGAGCCGGTGCACCCCCCAGGCCAGGGCGAGCAGGTAGAGCGCCGACATGGCCGCGTGCGTCCACGCGAGCGGAACCGCCTGCAGCACAGTGGTGTTCGTCGGGAGGAACTGCGGCAGGACGGCGAGGTAGAAGGCGATGACCTTGGGGTTCGTGATGTTGGACAGGAACCCCTGGCGGAAGCCTGCTAACGCCGCGTACGAGGCGGGGGCGCCCGGCGCAGCCATGGAGTCCACATACCGGGCGCGCCAGGCCGAGCGCAGCGCCTGCGCCCCAAGGAAGAGCAGGTATGCCGCGCCGGCCCACTTGATCGCGGAGAAGACCGGCTGGGAGGCCAGCACCACGGCGCCGAGCCCGAACGCGGCCGCCGAGCCCTGCAGCGCCGCAGCCGTCGCAACGCCGACCGCCGCCCAGGCGCCGCGCCAACGGCCGCCACCAAGGGCGTTCTTGACGACGACGGCGAAGTCCGGGCCAGGGATGAGCATGACGACCGCTGCGAAGAGGACGAACGCACCGTAGGTCTGCCAGGTCACCGCGCCATTCTCGCAGCCGGCGTGGGCAATGGCCGAGCGCCCCGTGTCAGACTCGGCTGTCATGAACTTCCGTTCGGTGTACGACCACGGCTTCGTGCGCGTCGCCGCGTGCACGGTGCCGACCGTGATCGTCGACCCGGCGGCGAACGCCGACGCCACCCTTGCGCTCGCTCGCGAGTGCAGCGACGAAGGAGTCGGGCTCGCGGTGTTCCCGGAGCTGGGGCTGTCCGGCTACTCGGTGGAGGACCTGCTGCTGCAGGACGCCCTGCTCGACGCGGTCGAAGCGGCGCTGACATCACTCGTCGAGGCCAGCCGCGACCTGCTGCCGGTGCTCGTCGTGGGGGCACCGCTGAGGGCGCTGGGGCGGGTTTACAACTGTGCCGTGGTCCTGCACCGGGGGCGGGTCCTCGGCGTGACGCCCAAGTCCTACCTGCCGACCTACCGCGAGTTCTACGAGCGACGCCAGATCGCGCCCGGAGACGACGTCAGAGGCGAGATCACCGTCGCCGGGGCCAGCGTGCCGTTCGGGCCCGACCTGCTGTTCCGGGCGAGCGACCTGGACAGCCTGCTCATCCATGTCGAAGTGTGCGAGGACTTCTGGGTGCCCATCCCTCCGTCGGCCGAGGCGGCGCTCGCCGGGGCGACGGTGCTGGTCAACATCTCCGGCTCCCCGATCACCGTGGCCAAGGCTCGCGAGCGCGCCATGCTGTGCGAGTCGGCCTCGGCACGCTGCCTCGCGGCATACCTGTATGCCGCCGCCGGAGAAGGGGAGTCGACGACCGACCTGTCCTGGGACGGCCAGACGATGGTGTGGGAGAACGGCACGCTGCTCGCCGAGAGCGAGCGGTTCCCCGACGGGCCGCGCCGCTCGGTCGCCGACGTGCACGTGGCGCGGCTGCGTCAGGAGCGGATGCGCCAGGGCACCTTCGACGACAACCGCCGCGCCCACGCCGAGCGGGTCGGGACCTTCCGCGAGGTGACGTTCGAGCTGGCGCCGCCTCGGACCGACGTGGGGCTGGCGCGAGCTGTCGACCGGTTCCCGTTCGTGCCCGACGAGCCGGCGCGGCTGGCCCAGGACTGCTACGAGGCGTACTCGATCCAGGTGTCCGCGCTGGAGCAGCGGCTGCGCTCCATCGGGGACCCCAAGGTCGTCATCGGCGTCTCCGGTGGGCTGGACTCGACCCAGGCGCTCATCGTCGCGGCCCGGGCCATGGACCGGCTGGGCCGGCCGCGCTCGGACATCCTCGCCTTCACTCTCCCAGGGTTCGCCACGACCGACCACACCAAGGGCAACGCGACCCGGCTCATGCAGGCACTCGGGGTGACCGGGTCCGAGGTCGACATCAGACCCCTCGCCGCCCAGCTGCTCAAGGACCTGGACCACCCGTTCTCACGGGGCGAGCCGGCATACGACGTCACCTTCGAGAACGTGCAAGCCGGGGTGCGGACCGACGTGCTGTTCCGGGCGGCCAACCAGCGCGGCGGGATCGTGCTCGGCACGGGCGACCTGTCCGAGCTGGCCCTCGGCTGGGCCACCTACGGCGTGGGGGACCACATGTCGCACTACGGCGTCAACGCCGGCGTGCCGAAGACGCTGATGCAGCACCTGATCCGTTGGGTCATCGCGTCAGGGCAGTTCGACGACCAAGTCAGCGCCACCCTGCAGTCCATCCTCGACACCATGATCACGCCCGAGCTGGTGCCCACGAGCGAGGGCCAGCAGGTGCAGAGCACCGAGGCGAAGGTCGGCCCGTACGCCCTGCAGGACTTCACGCTCTACTACCTGCTGCGTCAGGGCCTGCTGCCCTCGACCATCGCCTTCCTCGCCTGGCATGCCTGGCGCGACGCGTGCCAGGGCCCGTGGCCGCCGGGCTACCCCGAAGGGGACCGGCCGGCATACGACCTCGCCTCGATCCGGCACTGGATGGAGGTCTTCCTCACCCGCTTCTTCGCCAACCAGTTCAAGCGCTCGGCGCTGCCCAACGGGCCCAAGGTGGAGCGCGGCGGCTCGCTGTCCCCGCGGGGTGACTGGCGGATGCCGTCCGACGCTGCGGCCACGGTCTGGCTGGCCGAGCTGCGGGCCAACGTGCCTGAGGTGTGACCGAGCACCGGAGGTATGGCGGAGCGCCCACCACGGGTATGCCGTTGCCGCTTCGAGAGAGGGGCCGTTGCCAAACAGCGCGAGGTCGAGCCAGGCTGGGCGGCAGCACCCGGCATACTGGGTCACTCACGAAGGGAGGGCCACATGGCCACGACTCGCACCGCCTCGGCACATTGGGAGGGTTCCCTGCTGCAGGGCTCCGGGCAGGTGACGCTGCAGTCATCGGGCATTGGCACCTTCGACGTGACCTGGCCGTCGCGCGCCGAGCAGGCCAATGGCCGCACCAGCCCGGAAGAGCTCATCGCGGCGGCCCACTCCACCTGTTTCTCGATGGCGCTGTCGCTCGCGTTGACCCAGGCTGGCGCCCCCCCGGCCTCCCTGGACACCACGGCGGAGGTGACGTTCCAGCCCGGAGCCGGGATCACCGGCATCGTCCTCAAGGTCACCGGCTCCGTGCCGGGCATGACCGCCGAGCAGTTCCAGGAGGCGGCTGAGGGCGCCAAGACCGGGTGTCCTGTCAGCCAGGCGCTCAAGGCCGTCCCGATATCGCTGGAGGCCCAGTTCGCTGGCTGACTGGCGCGACGGGCCACCAACGCTGGAGCCGAGGTTGGACATGCTGGCGCGACGTCTCGGGGAGCCGATGTGGTGAGCAGGCTGACCATGATCACGAGGGTCTCCCCCGCCCGCCGGGCCAGTCCCTGCCCGGCGATGATGCGGTCGAGGTTGATGGAGACCGCCACGAACAGCAGCCCTGCCAGCGCACCGGCCGCCCCACCCACCATGACGTAGAGCTCGTGCCATGCCTCGGCGTCATAGGCAGCCGAAACGATCTCCACATCCGTATTCTCGACGGCTTTGTCAACCGTGCGGGTCCCGGGCGCCGACCTCGATTGTCGACCGCGAGTCATGCCACATAGCGCCTCGATGCTTGGCGCCGATCGGGTCGTCGCGATCGGGTCGTCACCCAAACTGTTCGAAACAACATCCACATAGTACTTGCGTCCAGTCGCATTCCGAGTAGAATAGGTCACATGTTCGAGGGTGTGTGTGCGCCGACGGTGGCCGCGGTGCAAGCCGCCGACCCGGCCACCCTGGCCGGCGCCCTGTTTCGGGTGAGCCAGGATGCACTCGCCGCGATGAGCGCCGACGAGGCCGAATGCGTCGTGGCGGCCACCCAACGGATCCTCAACGCGGTGACCGCCCGCCAGAGCGCGGCGCTGACCCGCTACACCGAGCACGTGCTGGCCACCCGCGACACCCAACGGGCCGCCCGGGCGGGCAGCGGCGCGCCGGCACCGGCCGGGCAACCCACCCCGGTGCAGGAGGCCGCCGCCGCGTTGGCGCCGATCCTGCGGATCGCCCCGCGGACCATGGCCACCCGCATCCACACCGGGCAAACCCTCGCCGGGCTGCCGCGCACCGCCGCGCTGGGCTGGGCCGGGGACCTGGAACCCTACCGGGCCAGCGTGATCACCGGGGCCGCCCGCCACGTCGGGCACGAACAGTTGAGCGAGTTCGAGGCCCGGCTGCACCACGGCGACATCACCGACCTGCCCGGCTCGCGGCTCAAGACCCGCGCGAACCTGATCGCCACCCGCCTGGCCCCGGCCCCCGACCCCGACGACCCCGACCAGGACCCCCAGCCGAGCGTGGCGGACCGGCAGGTGCGGGTAGGCCCAGGCGAGCAGGCCGGGCTGACCAAATGGGATGCGCTGCTGCCCACCGACTCGTCACTGTCCATGTGCGCCGCCATCGACACCCTGGCCGCCCAATACCGCCAGGACAACCCGCAGCTGAGCGTGGGTCAGTCCCGCGCCGACGCCTTGGTCGACCTGATCCTGTCCGACGTGCAGGTCGCCACCACCGCCACCCTCATCATCCCCACCACCGACGCCCCCACCCCCGAGCCAGCCGACCCGGCCGGGCACGCCGACCCAGCCGACTGCGACCGTGGCGGGGGCTAACGGTGAGCCCGGCGCCGACCTGAACCCGGTGCCGAACCGTCGAGCGAGCCGCCGCCAGCGCCCACACCCTCCGAGCCCGACCCAGAGCAGGCGGGCACCGGTCCGGTCACCGCCGGGTCGGGCGCCGGGCGCCGGTTGACCCCACCGGCTGGCTGTGGCTGTGCCGGGCGGTCACCCTCCTGGCTCGACCTGCTGGCCCTGTTCGACCGTCCGGCTGTCCTGCTGGGCGGGCCGTGGGCCCAGCAGCTGCCCGACCCGCCGCTGCAGGGACGCTACTCGCGGATCGTGGCGCAGGCCAACGACGCCGACGCCAACCCGCACCTGGCCCGAGACCGCCACGGGCGGGTCTGGTTCGTGCCCAAGGCGGCCATCGCCGCCCCGGTCGGGCTGCTGCTGCCGACGCAGGTCAACGCCATCCTGGCCGACCCGGACACCATCATCCGCCTCGGCACAGCCAACCCGCACACCGGCGCCGTCAACATGCTGGACGAGCAGACCTACCGCCCCGGCGCCAAGCTGGCCCGGCTGGTGCGCGCCCGGGATGGCACCTGCCGCTACCCCGGCTGCGCCACCCCCGCGGCCCGCTGCGACCTGGACCACGTCATCGCCTACCCGGCCGGTGCCACCTCGGCCGCGAACCTGCAGACGTTATGTCGAACCCATCACGGGTTCAAGCACCACGGCGGCTGGACCGTCACCATGACCCCCGAGGGCGTGTGCACCTGGACCGCCCCCAACGGACGCAGCCACACCACCCACCCCCATCGACCTGCACGACGACGCCGCCTGAACGGATCGTGTCTAGGCATGTTCTTCTCGTGCGCGTGACTATTCGGGTGCGTCCCGGTTCTGGACGCACGGACGTGGGCGGTCGACACTCGGACGCGTTGATCGTTCGCGTGCGCGAACGCGCCGTCGACGGCGAGGCCACAACGGCAGCGCTCACCGCGCTGGCGATCGCCCTCGATGTCCGGCCCACCGACGTCGTGCTCGTGCGCGGGACGAGAAGCCGCACCAAGATCGTGGCTGTTCCCGACAGTGCGGCAACGAGATTTGAGCAGCTCCTCGATCAGTAGGGGTGTGCGCGTGGCGCACCCGGCATACCGGCTCATCCCTACGCGCTGACGACTGACGGCGCCGCTTCTGGGTCAAAGCTCTCGCAGAACATCGGCCAGGCGGTCGAGGATTCCAGGCGGCGCGCCGTGAGGCAGGTTCATGACGGCGATGTCCGCGCCGGCGTCCCGGTAGGCGGCTGCCAGCTCGACTGCCTTCGCGACGGCCGCCTCGTCCAGGCCGCCGACCATGACGTTCACCGAACAGGCGATCTCGCCGGGATCCCGCCCGACCGAAGCACAGTGCTCCAGCAGCACCGCTTTGAGGCTGCGCCACTCGTCCGGTCCGGAGACGATGGCGTTCCACTGCTGCGCCCACTTGGCCACCGCGAGCAGCGTGCGCTTGGGCCCCTTGCCCCCGATGGTGATCGGTGGGTGCGGCCGCTGCAGGCCCTTAGGCTCGTTCCGGGCCTGCGTCAGGTAGAAGTAGCGGCCATGGAAGGTCGTGTACTCCTGCGACAGCAGTCCGATGAGCACCTGCACGCCCTCGTCGAACTGATCGAAGCGCTTCTTCAGCGGCGGCAGCTCGATGCCGTATGCCGTCGTCTCCAGCTCGTTCCAGCCAGCCCCCACCCCCAGCTCGAGCCGCCCGCCAGAGATGAGGTCGACCGCGCTGGCCATGTTGGCCAGGACGGCCGGGTGCCGGTAGATCATCCCGGTGACCTGGCACCCCACCCGGATCCGAGAGGTGGCCTGCGCCAAGGCGGCGAGGGTCGTCCAGCCCTCCAGGTTGGGCCCGTTGAGGTCACCGGTGAGCGGGTAGAAGTGGTCCCAGTGCCATGCGCTTTCAAACAGGGGTATGCCGTCCGCGGCGATCCACGTGTCACGCATCCACTCCCACGACACATGCTCCGGGCGCGTCTTGACGTGGAATCTCACGCTGTCTCCCTCCATTCGCTGCCATGCCACGCGACGGCCGCGCCGCCGACCCTCATCATGTCCCAGTCGCTGGCGCTAGTGTCGACTCGGCCATGGCACAGTGCGACTGGCCTCACATCCGGGTCTACTACCCGTTCGCGGTGACCACGTCGAAGATGGACTCATGGACGTGCGGGACAACGGTCCGCAGCCCGACCGTGTTATGGCCGAGCCCAACCAATCGGCGCACGGTTCCGCCTCCACCGCGCTCGTGGCAATGCGGGTGCGTTGGGACGCCGTCGTGGTGTTCGTCGCCGTTGCCTTCGTCCTCTCCTGGCTGGTGGCCCTGCCGCTGTGGCTTTCCGACGGGTTGAGCAACCCGAACTTCGGGTGGCTTGCCGTCGGGATGATGGCCACCCCGACGGTCGCCGCCTTGACGGCCACCTTTTGGGTGGCCAAGCCTGCCCACCGGGCCCGCTATCTCGGGCTGGTTCCGCTGCGGCCGGTCGGCCGACTCGTCCGGTTCTTGGTCATCGCCCTGCTTGGGCCACCACTGCTCGTGTTCGCCGCCGTGCTGGTCGCGGGGTGGTTCGGCGTCGCCCAGGTTGATCTGTCGCTGCACGCGTTCGCGGATGCGATCGCAGCGTCGGATCCGTCGCAGCAGTCCGCCCTGTCGGGCCTGTCGACATCGGCACTGACGTTGATCCTGCTGGCCACCATCCTGATCAACTCCATAACCGGTGCGATCTCGGCCTTCGGCGAGGAGCTGGGCTGGCGCGGGTTCCTGCTGCCAACCCTGAGGCCACTCGGCACCTGGCCGGCCATCGTGCTGACCGGCGTCATCTGGGGCTTGTGGCATGCCCCCCTGATCCTGCTGGGCTACAACTACGGCCGCAGCGACGTCCTCGGTGTGCTCTACATGGTCGTGCTCTGCGTGCTGCTTGGCGCGTTGCTTGGTTGGCTGCGGATGCGGTCGGCCTCCGTTTGGCCCGCGGCGTTGGCGCACGGCGCGTTCAACGCGTCGTCGCCAGTGGTTTACGTCCTGTTGGCCAATCCCTCGTCTGGCATCAGCACTCCAGTGATCGGCTGGACCGGCTGGCTTGTGCTCGCCCTGACGATCGCTGTGCTGGCAGGCGCCGGCCAGTACCGCTGGACCACCCCCACAGCCGACCCTCAGCACGGCTGACGCCTGATCAACACCGGCTGCCTGCCCAGGTTGGGTCACCGGGCGCTGCGATCCGCCACGGGCAGGGCTGATGGCGTGGTCAAATACCGCGTGTGACTCGTCCAGCACGCCGGGTGGGGCAGTGAACCGCCGCCCCTGGGCGCTGCTTGCGCTCCTGGCCTCGCTCGCGATGGTGGCCCTGCTCGCCGCGCTCGTGCTCAGCCACCCGCTCGCGTCCCTGGCCGCGGTTGCCCTGCTGGTCGGCGCGGGGTTCTGCGGCGTCAAGGGGGTCGAGCGCCGGGGAGTGGGACGCGTCCTCGGTCTCAGCGCCGGGGCGGCCCTGCTGCTGTGCGCCCTTGTCCTGATGGTCCTTGTCGGCCGACCCGGCGAGGCGGCCATCCTGCTCGGGCTGGTCGCACTCACGCTCGCCGCCGTCCGCCGGGCGCTGCGGGCTCGGGCATCGTGGCCTGCAGCGCAGCGCCCGCGCCACCCGGTCGTCGTGTGGAACGCCCGCTCGGGCGGCGGCAAGGCGGTGCGGTTCCACCTTGCGGACGAGGCGCGCAAGCGCGGGATCGAGCCGCTCGAGCTGATGCCGGGGACGGACCTGGTCGCGCTACTCCGTCGTGCGGTCGACGACGGAGCGGACGCTCTCGCCGCCGCCGGGGGGACGGGACCCAGGCCCTTGTCGCGACGGTCGCGGCTCGAGCACGGCCTGCCGTTCGCGTGCATCCCGGCCGGCACGCGTAACCACTTCGCTCTTGACCTCGGGGTCGACCGCGACGACGTCGTCGGGGCGCTCGACGCCCTGGTGGATGGACGCGAACGGGTGGTCGATCTGGCCGAGATCAACGGCAGGGTCTTCGTCAACAACTGCTCGTTGGGCATCTACGCGGAGGCCGTCCAGCGCGAGGGCTACCGCGAGGCCAAGCTGCGCACGATCCTGGACACCGCTCCCGACGTGCTGGGGCCGGCCGCATCGTCGGACGGTGCGCTGGAGTGGACCGGGCCGGACGGACGCCCGCACTCGTCGGCGATCGTCATCCTTGTGTCCAACGACGTCTACCGCCTGGGCCGTGCCCTCGGCTCCGGCACGCGCCCGCGGCTGGATGACGGCCTGCTGGGCGTGGCGGTGCTGCGGACCCGCCAGGACCGCGGCTCCGACGGCGCGCGGGCGGCGCCGTGGCTTACCTGGACCGCCCAGGAGTTCGAGGTGCGCTCGAGTATGCCGGTTCACGTCGGCGTCGACGGCGAGGCGCTCACTCTGGACCCTCCGCTGCGGTTCGTCACCCGCCCTGCGGCGCTGCGGGTGCTCATCGCAGCGCACCACCCCGGTGCCTCGCCATCCTCGGTCCAGCCCGACACCGTCGCCGGGACCGTCAGCTTGCTGTGGCGCCTCGTCAGCGGGACAGGCCGCGCTCCCCGAGGAGCTCTCGTGAGCTCGCGGCTGCGATGGGCGCACGACCTTGACGTGCGCCTGTACTCGGCCATCGCAGGCACCAGGACGCCGTGGCTCGACGAGCCGATCCGGCGGCTGTCGACCGCAGCCAACTACTCCAGGCTGTCCATGGCGTCGGCCGCCGTTCTTGCCTTGGCGGGCGGTGCCCGGGGCCGTCGCGCCGCCGTGACCGGACTGGCCGGTGTGGCCGTCACGTCCGCCACAGTCAACCTCGGCACGAAACTGCTCACCCGCCGCCCCCGACCCGACCGCGCGACGCTCGGCGTCGTCGAGCCTCGCCATGTGCCGATGCCGACCTCGACATCCTTCCCCTCGGGCCACACCGCAGCGGCCTTCTCATTCGCCAATGGGGTGCGCCGCGTTTGGCCAGGCGCCTCCGTGCCGCTGTTCGCCCTCGCCTCGCTCGTGGGCTACTCGCGCGTTCACACCGGCGTGCACTACCCCGGTGACGTCGCCGTGGGCGCCGGCATCGGGCTTGCGCTGGCCGAGGTCACCGCGCGTGTGCTGACGTCCGTCAGGCGACCGGGCTCGCGCCGAGGGTGACGGTCGCGCTGTGCTGCTCCCCCGTCTGGCTCGTCCAGGTGAGCGCCACGCGGTCGCCGGGGTTGGCGGCCCGTCAGGCCGCCTCTTCGGTGCGCGAGTGCACCTCAAAGACCGGTATGCCGGGCGCGGCCGCGAGCAGTTCGCCGTCGGTGGAGTGCTTGCTGAGGCCCTCGGCGAACCGGCCGACCTCCCAGCCCCAGCGAGCGAGGTAGCGGTGCAGCACCGGCACCCGGTCGCCAGCGGGCAGCTCAGTGAGGGTGACCGCCTCGCTGCGGCGGCCCACCTGCAGTCGGGCTGCCCCGGCGGCGCGGATGTTGCGCACCCACTGGGTGTTGCCGCGGATCGCGACGAGGTAGCGCCGCCCGTCGTGCTGCAGCAGGTTGACCGGCACCTGCTGCAGCTTCCCGGTCCTGCGGCCGGGGACGGACAGGACCCGTGAGCCGAGCAGGCTGATGCCATGACGGGTCAGCCACGCGACGACTGTGCCGGAGAGGATGTCCACCCGGGTGCGCGGGGCGATGTAGCGATCGGGGGTGGGCGCGGAGCTGCTCACGATGCCTCCTGATGATCCGTCGGTCTCTGGCCTAAGCCGAGAGCACTGCTCTCGACACCAGCCTGGCACACCGGTCAGCAAGAAGCAAGAGCACTGCTCTCTCCAGTGTGCGAGAATGGTGGCGTGAGCAGTGCCCTCGAAGGCTGTTGCCGTCAGCTGGCGCCCGACAGCTGCGCAGGGACGACGTGACTGCGCAGATCCTGCGGATCGGGCGCGCCCATCTGGCCGAGCACGGAGCCGCCGCGCTCTCGCTGCGTGCCGTAACCCGCGAGCTGGGGATGGTCTCGTCCGCTGTCTACCGGTACGTCTCGAGTCGCGACGAGCTGCTCACCCTGCTCGTCGTGGATGGCTACACCGACCTCGCCGACGCCGTGGCGGCTGCGGTGGCCAACAGCGCCGAAACGCCATGGTCAGCGCGGATCCTGGCCGCTGCCAATGCTGTTCGAGACTGGGCACTGAGCGAGCCAGCCCGCTACGCCCTGCTCTACGGCAGCCCGGTTCCCGGCTATGCGGCGCCGCCGGAGCAGACGACCGAGCCAGGGACGCGGGTCATGCGCACCCTGCTCACGTTGGTCGAGGAAGGGGTGGCAGTCGGCGACATTGTCAACGGGGCGGGGGCGGTGCCGCTTCGCAGCGGTCTGCGGGCCGACCTGGCCACCGTTGCCGGCGAGCTGAACCTGGACGTCGACCCAGCGGTGCTGGCCCGCGCCGTCATGCTCTGGTCGGTGCTGATCGGAGCAGTCAGCCTGGAGGTGTTCGGGCAGTACGGACAGGACACGTTCGCCGAGCCCCGCCTGCTCTTCGAGCACCAGGTCGCCTCGGCCGTGATCGCCTTGACGGGCCGGGGGTCGGTCGGTGATGGCGACGCACACCGGCGGTGACCGGCATACCCCTGTCGTCCTGGATGGGGGGATGTCGAACGCGTTGGAAGAGCGTGGCCAGCTCCTCACGGGAGCGTTGTGGACGGCTCGGGTGCTTCGGGACCAGCCCGAGGACATCGCGGACGTGCATCGCGCGTACTACCGGGCGGGGGCCCGGGTCGCGACAACGGCCAGCTACCAGGCCAGTGTCCCCGGTCTGATGGCCACGGGGCTGGGGCAGGCCGAGGCGCAGTCGCTGCTCGTCCGCAGCGTCAGCATCGCCCGCGAGGTCCGCGACAGCATGTCCGCCGATGGCACCGTCCGGTGGGTAGCCGCGTCGGTGGGGCCGTACGGAGCCGTCTTGGCCGACGGCTCGGAGTACCGAGGGCGCTACGGACTCTCTGCGTCCCAGCTGCGCGACTTCCACCTGCCGCGTTTGGAGCTGCTGGTCTCCGCGGGCCCCGACCTGCTGGCGCTCGAGACGATCCCGGACCTCGTCGAGGCTGAGGTCCTGGCCCAGCTGGTGGACGACTTCGCTCTGCCGGTGTGGTTCTCGTACTCGTCCCGCGACGGGCAGACCAGTGCCGGGCAGCCCCTTGCCGAGGCCTTCTCGGTGGCCGCCGCCCCGAGATGTGTCATCGCGGTCGGGGTGAACTGCGGCCCGGCAGCCGAGGCCCTCGACGCCGTTCGCCTGGTGGGCGAGGCGACCGGCAAGCCCGCGGTGGTCTACCCCAACGGCGGTGGCACGTGGGACGCCCGCACCCGCCGCTGGGTGGGTGCCGCCGGCTACGACGTGCGGCTGGCCCGAGAGTGGGTGCGCGCCGGCGCGGCATACGTGGGTGGCTGCTGCCGCGTGGGCCCCCGTCACATCGAGCAGCTCGCGGCCGCCCTGGCGGTGGACGACGACCCAGCGCCGCATCATGATGACCGCGTATGATGCTACGATGCCGACCATGCGCACAACCGTGACGATCGACGACCAGCTCCTTGCTGAGGCCAAGGTGATCGCCGCTCGCACCCGCCGCTCGGTGAGCTCGGTTCTCGAGGATGCGCTGCGCGACCTGGTCGCCCGCCACCAGGACGCCCGGCACAGCCAGCCTCTGGCTGACCTGCCAACCGATGGCACCGGTGGCCTGCGGGCCGGGGTCGACCTGATGGACCGCGAGCAGATCGCCGAGCTGCTTGGTGACAACGTCCGCGCGTCGTGATCCTGCTGGACGTCAACGTCCTGGTCACCACGTTCCGCGTCGACGTCCACCGCCATGCTGAGGTGATCGGCTGGTTGAGGGAGGCTCTGGAATCCAGTGAGATCATCGGGGTTCCGGATACCGCGATCACGTCGTTCCTGCGTCTGGTCACCAACCATCGCGTGTTCGTCGAGCCGTCGCCAACTGCTACTGCGGTGGAGTTCGTCGAGGCCCTGCTCTCGCGGCCACTGGCATCCGTCGTGACCGCTGGCCCACGACACTGGCCACGGCTGCGCGAGCTCGTCCTTGGCCTGAGCCTGCGCGCGAACGACCTTCCCGACGCCCACCTGGCCGCCTTGGCTCTCGAGAACGGCGGCGTGCTGGCTACCCTGGACCGGGGCCTGGCTCGCTTTCCGGGGTTGCGCGTGATCGACCCGACAGCGAGGTAGCCCGGATGAGAGCAGCACCCGTCGATCGCGCCAGCAGCACAGACCTGGCCTTCCTCGCCATGGACGCCGGGCCCGTTCCGGAGCAGTTCGGGGTCCTGCTGCGGCTGGGGCCAGCCAGCGACCTCGGCCTGGACCGCGTGCGGGCGCTGGTCGCCGCCCGGGTCCCCGCAGTTCCGAGGCTGCGCCACCGCCTGCAGCGGACCCCGCTTGGCTGCGGAGGGCCGGTGTGGGTTGACCATGCCCAGTTCGACGTATGCCGGCACGTCCGCGAGGTGGCGTGCCGCCCGCCGGGGGACGAGCAGGCGCTCCTGGACACCGCCATGTCGGTGCTCACCACCCCGTTGTCAAGGGACGAGCCGCTGTGGACGTTCTCGCTCGTGACCGGCCTGTCCGATGGCTCGGCGGCCTTGGTGCTTGTCGTCCACCATGTGCTTGCCGACGGGCTCGGCGGCCTGACCATCCTGTCGGCCCTCCTCGACAATGGCGAGCACGCCGTCGACGCCGGGTTCCCCCGGCTACCGCCGACTGCCGGACAGCTCGCCCGGGAAGCCTGGCGCCGACGGGTCCGGGCGCTCGGCTCGGCCCTCGAGTCCTGGCGGCTGCTGCGAGCAGCGATGACCGCTGGTGGAGGGTGGCGGCCACCCCGGGCGACACCCTGCTCGCTGGTGCAGCGGACCGGGCCACGACGACGAATGACGGTCGTCCACGTGGACGGCACCGCACTGCGCGCCGCAGCCCATCGCTGCGGCGCCACGACCAACGACGCCATCCTCGTCGCGGTCGCCGCCGCCCTGGGGCAGGTGCTGCGGACCCGGGGAGAGACGGTGGACCCGATCATCGTCACCGTGCCCGTGTCGGGCCGGGCCCAGCAGCGCCCGGTTCCGCGAGCATCCCGAGTCAGCGCCCCAGCTCGGCAACATGGTCAGCCCGCTGCTGGTGCCCGTTCCGACCACTGGCGACCTCGCCGACCGCCTGCGAGCCGTCGCGACGCACGTGCGCGCGACGAGGAGCTTGGCCACCGGGCCGCCACCGATCGCGCTGCTGGGCTGGGCGTTTCGGCCGCTGGCGCGCCTCGGCGGCTACCGCTGGTACATGAACCATCAGCACCGGCTGCACACCCTCGTCACCCATGTGCGCGGTCCAGCCGAACAGCTCACCTTCGGCGGGGTCCCGGTTTCGTGGGCAGCCGCCGCCGCAGTCGCCGAAGGGGGGAACTCGCCGGTGTACTTCGGCGTGCTCTCCTACGCCGGCACCGTGTCGGTGACCGCGATCGTCGACCCCGACCACTTCCCCGAGCTGGACGAGCTGGCCGCCGGACTGGCTTACTGGCTCTCCTCGATCATGGCGGTAGGTCGGCAGTCGTGACCGCGGGCGGTGGCGCAGCGCCGAGGACACGGCGTATGCCGGGCACCCTGCGCGACAGGCGTGCGGCGCCGAACGAGAGCAGGACGCTCAGCACGGCGACGACTCCGAACTTCAGGAATGGTGAACCGTCCGGTCCGGTCATGGCGACCTGCATGGGCACGACGATGTACAGATGCAAGCCCACCGCGAAGCCGACGCAGACCAGGCCCTCCAGGGTGCTGCGCACCGCTGACTGCCAGGCCAGGCCGCCGTCGGCCATCTCGTTGAAGCGCCAGCCGTCGGGGGCGAGCATCTGGACCGCCACCATGCACAGGGACGCGACGAAGTGGTACAGCGAGCCTAGGAAACCGCCGAACGAGTGCGGCTGCTCGTAGGCCAAGGTGAGGGGCAGGTTCACGGCGAAGGCGAACGCCACCAGGGCGCCCCGAGGCGGCTCCAGCGTTTGCGGAGGAACCGCCGCGGTCCCTTGCGGTCGTATGCCGGCGGTACGAAGTACCCGGCGAGCAGAAACAGTAGACCGAGCATGGCTGGGCAGCGTGACGCACGATCACCATGACGATGACGGCGACGACCGGCTGTCCCAAGGCACGAGGACGGTCCCTGACCGGCACAGCCTCTACCCTCAGCTCAGCGTGGCTCCGGCGTTCGTACCCGCGGCAGGGTCATAGGTCCCCCCGGCCATAAGCCGATCAAGTGCGGGTAGCGCAGTGGGTCACCGCACCAGCCTCGACGCTCCCAGGACGTATGCCGTGCTCGCGGCGAACGCGGCCGGCGCAGCGTTTCGCCAAGGCACGTGCAGTGCTGTGTGCAGGCCGATCCCGAACAGCGTCGTTTCCCAAGCCTGCACCGGGACGTTGATGAAGGCCAGCGCGGGCATTCCGAACCTGCCTACGGCGATCAAGGCCGCGTCTCCGACCCACAGCAACGGCATGGGAATGAGCATCCCCACGCCGACCACGTCCATCACCCGACGGGCATCCGACTGCTGACCGGTCAGGCGGAGCACGGCGTGGGCTGCGCCGCTCATGAGCAGCCACTCTCCCAACCCGAAGAGGGGGAGGAAGACCAGCTGGGCACGGTAGTGGTGTTCCGGCCGGACCGGCACCTTGGCCGGCATGAACGGCGGACGACCGAGAACCGCCAGAGGAAGCGTCTCGACAAGGTCCTGGACCGCGAAGCGAGTTATGACACAGGCAAGGCCCACTCTGGGGGCGCCGTTGGCCGGCAACGACCGCATGGCTTCGACGGGGTGCATGGCCCCGCGAATCCACACTTGGGTCAGTCTCGTCAAGCCGGACCGGGCCGAGCCGCTCGTGATCACCATTAACTCCCCCGCAACCATTCCGGCAGCACGCCGTCACGCACTGGGGCCGACCTGACCCGAAGGTGGCGCGTCCGCTCCTTCTCGCTCGTCACGCTCGGCCCACTCGAGCAGCGCGTCGAGGCGGTATGCCGTGTCGTCGATGCTCGCGTGCAGGTCACCGAGCTGGGCGAACCGGGCGGGCACCGTTGCCAGCGTGAAGGATCGGGGCTCGACGTCGTCCACCTCGTCCCAGCGGATGGGGGTCGACACGGTTCCGTCGGGCACGCCGCGCACCGACCAGGCGCTGGCGATGGTGTGGTCGCGGGCGTTCTGGTTGTAGTCGACGAAGACCAGCCGTCGGGTCACGGTCCTTGCGCCACCAGGTGACCGTGGCGTCGTCAGGAGCGCGACGGCATACCTCGCGGGCGAACGCGAGCGCCGCGCGGCGCACCTGCCCGAACTCCCACTGCGGCTCGATCCGCACGTAGATGTGCAGGCCGGACCCGCCGGAGGTCTTGGGGTAGCCGGTGATGCCCAGCTCGTCGAGGATCTCGTGGACGACGTGGGCCAGCCGACGGACCCGGTCGAAGCCCGCGTCGGGCATCGGGTCCAGGTCGATGCGCCACTCGTCGGGGCGGTCCACGTCGGCGCGCCGGACGTTCCACGGATGGAACTCGACGGTCGACATCTGCACCGCCCAGATGACCGCGGCGAGCTCGGTGACGCACAGCTCGTCCGCGGTGCGGTCCCAGCGCGGGAAGTGCAGCCGCACCGTCTGCAGCCACGGCGGCGCCCCGGAGGGGATCCGCTTCTGGTGCACCTTCTCCCCGGCCAGACCCTCGGGGAACCGGTGCAGCATGCAGGGGCGCTCGCGCAACGCCCGGACGATGCCGTCGCCGACCGCGAGGTAGTAGTTGGCGACGTCGAGCTTGGTCCAGCCGTGGGCCGGGAAGTACACCCGGTCCGGGTTGGTGAGACGAACCGTCCGCTCCCCCACGGTCAGGTCCACCGCGGGTGGCTGCGACGTGGGCTTGGCGGAGGCTGACGGGCGCCGCTGACCTGGCATAAGGAGCACGCTAACCGCCAGCGCCCCCTTGGGTCGGAGGTAAACCGAGCGGTGGAGGTAAAACCGAGCGCTCTACCTCTCGCTATCACCTCCGCTGCGCGTCTTTACCTCCGTCCGGCGGGAGGTCGGAGGTGTAACCGAGCGTTCTTCCGCTCGCTATCACCTCCGTTGCTCGGTTTTACCTCCGCCCCAAAGGCGGTCAGCCGGCCAGCGTGAGGCGCAGGTCGGGATGGCCGTAGTAGACGTAGGCCAGCGGGGTGGTTCGCGTGCGCCCGGGAATGTTCGCGAACCGCCCGCGCAGCCGACGCAGCGCCGCCCCAACCGTGAGCCCGTCGCCGAGGGTGTACCGGTAGAAGTCCAAGGCCAGGTCCCGCGCCAGGTCGTCCTCGACGGCCCAGAGCGGCGCGAGGAACCCCCGGCACCCGACGGCGAGGAACGCCGAGGCCAGCCCACCCTGGTCGCCGAGCAGCTCGCCGTGCGCCTGACCGAGCTGGCAGGCGTTGAGAAAGACCAGCGGAGCGCCCGCGTCCCCCAGCTCACCGCCGAGGACGGTCAGCTCGTCGATGCGTAGCGCGCTGTCGGACAGCACGATTCCGCTGTATGCCGGTCGGCGCGGGTCGATCGCGCCGTGGCAGGCCACGTGGACCACCTGGGCGGTGGCCGGCCTGCCGTCGGCTGCCAGCCGTCCTTCGAGCAGGGCCGTGACCTCGCCGAGGGTGCCCTTCACCCAGACCGACGGATAGGTCTCGGTGATCGTGCGCCCCTCCTCCAGCGCGAAGGGCAGCGGCCGCACCCCACGCTCGGACTGGTAGTCACCGACGACGACGGCCAGGCGCTCGACGTCGATGCCGGCCTCGGGGGCTGAGGCTGGGCGGCGCACACCCGAAGGAGTGTCGGGGCCGGCGGGCGCCCACCGGCCGAGCTCGACCTGGGCGCCGAGCAGCTGCGGCATCGCCTCGTCGACGAGGGTCCGGTCGACCACCCAGCGCGCTTCGGTGGAGACCAGCTCCCATGGGATGTAGGGGTCGGAGGAGACGACCAGAACGGTCGGGACCCGCCCCTGCTCCTGGACGAGCGACCACACTGCGGTGAGCACCGCCCAGAACTGGACCGGCGTGACGGACGCGACGGCCCGGGCCACTCCCTCCAGCCGCGCTGGGGCGGCGGGTGTGCGGTCGGCGCCGGCGATCTGGTTCACCCACGTCAGGGCGAAGGCGCGGGCGCTGCCGGTCGGCAGGTCGGTCGTCACCTGCTCGTCTGGAAGCTCGACCGGGTGGGGGGTGACGAAGGTCCACACCATGCGCCCGGGCCGCACGCTCTCGGTGACCGACACGGTGAGGTCCGCCGGCGCGCTTTGCGGGTCGACCAGCGGCAGGGCACCCCCAGACGTCGACGTTGTCGAGGGCGCCGCGGCGCCCGCTCGCACGACGATGTCTCGCCAGGCCCGGCCGGCAAGGGTGCCGTTGACGGCATACTCGACCTCGATCCGGCCCCGCCAGGTGGGCGCCGTGATCGCGGGCGCGACGAGCGGGACGTGCACCGTCGTGCTCGTCAGGTCGTCACGCGGGACCAGCAGGGTGCGCCGGATGCCCTTGAGGGCGGTGAACCCGTCGGCGACCACCTGGACGGTCAGCTCGATGATGCGGCGGCGGGCTGGGATGGCGAGCTCGATGGGTTGGTCGTCGGTCTCGGCCTGGCGCTCGTCGCTGAGTCCGATCTCGACATCGAAGGTCTGCAACGGCCGCACTTCCGCGGGGACGAGGACGCGCGGGAACACCGTTGCCGTTCGACGGCGAGACGGCGCCGCAGGGCCCGTGCTCGGCGCTCCCCCTGCATGGCGGGCCGCGGGTGGCGCGGGTGGCTTGGGCACGGGCCGGGACTCGAGGTCGATGCCCCTGGTAGGCCCGTGCGCTGCCCCGCCTATGCCGGAGGGGCCGGCATACCCGAGCGGTATGCCGCCTCGCACGACGATGCCGACGAACGTCCCCGCATGCACTGCGGCGTCGTCGGCCTCCGCACACGGTTGCGGCTGGTGGCCGTACCGGTCCAACGCGGCGGCGAGGACCTGGTCCGGCAACACGCCGGTCAGCATGACGTTGAGCTCGAACCTGGACAGCGCGTACCACTGCAGTCGACCCGAGCCGTCCGGTGGGCAGCGGCGAACGACGACCATCGTCTGGGCCGGGACGACCGCCAGCGCCTCCCGGGCGGCTGGCGCCGGCAGGTCGGCGTCGAGCATGAAGACCGGCACGAGCATGTGCCCATCTTCCCGGCAGAGGCGCCGGCGAAGCGAGACGTCGCGGGGTGCCAGGCGTCGTTCGGTACGTCATGATGGTCGGTCGGCGAACAGACCAAGGTGGTGGCGGGATGGATGCAGCGAAGCGGGAGCCTTCGGACCAGGAGGTGGTCCTCGTCGACGAAGCCGGCGCCGCGGTGGGGGTGGGCCGCAAGTCGGCCGTGCACCACCGGCATACGCCCCGGCACCTGGCGTTCTCCTGCTACGCCTTCGACGAGCAGGCCCGGCTCCTCGTGACGACGAGGGCGCTCACCAAGACGAGCTTTCCCGGGCTGACGACGAACACGGTCTGCGGGCACCCCATGCCGGGTGAGCCCATCCACCACGCGGTGCAGCGACGGGCCCTGGCCGAGCTGGGCCTCGTGGTCGAGCGGCTGACCCTGGTGCTGCCGGACTTCGCCTACGACGCGACGATGGGCGACATCCGCGAGTACGAGGCCTGCCCGGTCTTCGTCGCGGCCATTCCCGCGCAGGCTCGGCTGGACCCGGACCCGGCCGAGGTCCACGAGGTGCATTGGGAGGCGTGGGCCAGCTTCAGAGACGGCGTGCTGATGGGCCACCGCCACGTGTCGCCCTGGTGCGCGATGCAGGTCGGGTTGCTGGACGCCCTGGGCCCGGACCCTGGGAAGTGGCCGGCCGGCGACCCGGGGCGGCTGCCCCCCGCCGCTTGGGGAACGCAGCGGTGAGCGAACACTGGCAGTACCTTGCCCTCATGGCCGGATGTCTGCTGGTCACCTTGCCGCTGGAGTTCGTGCTGAAGGCGCGGGTGTATCGCCGGTGGCGCCGGGCCGTTCGCGCCGTCGCGCCCGTCGTGCTCATCTTCGTGGTCTGGGACGTGGTCGGCATCATGCGCGAGCACTGGTCATACAGCCCGCAGTACACCACCGGGGTCCTGCTCCCGGCCCGGGTCCCACTCGAGGAGCTGGTCTTCTTCGTTGTCATCCCGTGGTGCGCGCTGCTGACCTACGAGGCGGTCGGCACGGTCCTGCGCCGCACGGCTGGGTCGCGACGGGACCGCCGTGCCTGAGTACACCGTGCTGGCCGTCGGGTCGGTGCTCGCCGTGGTGGCGGCCGAACGGTTCTGGCTGCGCACCGGCGTCCTGCGGCAGGCTCAGTACTGGGTCGCGCTGGCCATCATCGCCGTGTTCCAGGGGGTGGTCGACGGCTGGCTGACCAAGCTCTCCGCGCCGATCGTCCGCTACGACAACGGCCAGACCATCGGGGTACGGGTGCCTTGGGACATCCCCGTCGAGGACTACCTCTTCGGGTACAGCATGGTGACCTTGACGATCCTGCTGTGGGTCCGTCAAGGGACGGCGGCCCGACCAACGGGCGACCACGGCGACCACGGCGACGAGAAGGCGGCTCGGCGGTGACCGGGGACCTCACCGACCGGTGGACGCTGGCGTCGGCCTTCGACCGGGCGGCTCCCACCTACGACGCGATGGTCGCGCTCAGCCCCGGCTACCACGACCAGCTCCGGTCGGCCGGCGAGGCCGCCGCAGAGGCGCTCGGCCGGAGCGCCGGGCCCGAGGTCACGGCGCTCGACCTGGGCTGCGGGTCCGGGGCGTCGACCCGGGAGCTGCTGGCCGCCCTGACTGCCCTGGTCGAGGGTGGCTCCACGGGGGTGACGCTCACTGGAGTCGACGCCTCGGCGGGCATGCTGGCGCAGGCACGCGCCAAGACCTGGCCGCCGGGGGTCAGCTTCGTCCACGACGACGCGCTGGCCTTCTTGCGCACCAAGCCGGCCGGATCGACCGACGCCGTGCTGACGGCATACCTGCTGCGTAACGTGCCCGACCGCGACGCCCTCCTCGACGAGGTCCGCCGCGTGCTCCGCCCGGGGGGGGTCCTCGTGGTGCACGACTACTCCGTCGCGGGCAGCCGCCGAGCCCAGCTGGTGTGGGCCCTCGTGTGCCATCTGGTCATCATCCCGCTGTCCCACGTCAAGCGAAGCGACCCGGGACTGCACCGCTACCTGTACCGCAGCGTCCGAGACTTTGACTCCGTCGAGGCGGTAGGCGCGCGGCTCACCCGCGCGGGTTTCACCCAGGTTCGGCACCGCTCGTATGCCGGATGGCAACGCGGCCTCGTGCACACGGTCGTCGGGAGGGTCCCGGTGTGACGATGCGCTCGCGAGCTCCGGTCTACCGTCCGGGCTTGGACCGGCGGGCTGAGTATCATGCCCCACCGAAGCCGACCTGGCCACCCCGTCGCCCCCCAGGGCAGACGCCACACGTCGTGGTTGTGGGCGCCGGCATCGCAGGACTTGCCGCCGCCTGCGGCCTGGCCGAGCGCGGTGTCCGGGTGACCGTGCTCGAGCGCGAGCACCAGCTGGGCGGGCGGGTGCGGTCGTGGCCCGTGACGCTCGCCGATGGCTCGCCGGAACGAATGAGCCGGGGGTTTCACGCGTTCTTCCGCCAGTACTACAACCTGCGCGCCCTGCTGCGCCGGGCCGACCCGATGCTGATGGGGTTGGCGCCCGTCGACGACTACCCGCTGCTGAGCGCGGGTGGGCACACCGACTCGTTCGCGAAGGTCCCGCGAACCCCGCCGTGGAACCTGCTCGCCTTCGTCGCGCGCAGCCCCAGCTTCACGCTGCGGGGGCTGGCCGGAGTCGACGTCGGGGCCGCGCTCGGTCTGCTCGACGTGGACTTCCCGGCGACCTACCCGGCATACGAGGGGGTGAGCGCCGCCGACGTGCTCGACCGGCTGCGCTTCCCGGACGGGGCGCGGCACCTGGCCTTGGAGGTGTTCGCCCGCAGCTTCTTCGCTGACCCGCGCGAGTTCTCCGGGGGCGAGCTCCTCGCGATGTTCCACATGTACTTCCTGGGATCGGCCGAGGGGCTGCTCTTCGACGTGCCCGACGACGACTACGACCAGGTCCTGTGGGCGCCGCTGGCGCGCTACCTCACGGGCTTGGGGGTGCGGTTCGCCACGGGTGTCACGGCTACCGAGGTGGCCGGCGCCGGGGAGGCGCTGACCGTGCACTGCGCGGGCGGTGCGGGGCCAGCAGGTATGCCGGCCGACGCGGTCGTCCTCGCGGCCGACCCCGGCTCGTTGCAGCAGCTGGTCGTCGGCTCGCCGGGCCTTGGCGACCGCGACTGGCGTGAGCGGGTGGCCGAGCTGCGGACCGCTCCGCCGTTCGCGGTCTGGCGGCTCTGGCTCGCCGGCCGGGTCGCACCGCACCGACCAGCGTTTCTCGGGACGAGCGGGTTCGGGCCGCTGGACAACATCTCGGTCATGGAGCGCCTGGAGCAGCACGCGGCCGACTGGCACCTGCACCACCACGGGTCGGTCGTCGAGCTGCACGCGTACGCTCTCGCGGCCGGCTTCGACGAACCCGCCCTGCGGCGCGAGCTGCGCGCCCAGCTGGACCGCGTGTACCCCGAGCTGGCCGGGGTGCGAGTCATCGACGAGCAGTGGCTGGTCCGGGCGGACTGCCCGCTCGTGTCGACCGAGCCGTGGCATCGTCGCCCGACGGTGAGCACACCGGACCCTCGTGTCGTCCTTGCCGGCGACGCAGTCAGGTGCGACTACCCGGTGGCGCTCATGGAGCGGGCCGCCACGACCGGCTGGCTGGCTGCCGATGCGTTGCTCGCGGGTTGGGGTCTACCGGGCCACGGCGTCTGGACCGTGCCGACGCGCTCGCGGTTCGGCACGGTGCCCCGCCGGCTGCGCTCGCTGCTCTCCGGCGAGACCCTGCCCTGAGCCTGCGCCCAGCCCGGCCGGCGTCCGCTGCGGCCGCGGCTGTGCGTGGGTGGCGAGGGAACCATGAGCCCCACCCGTCCCACTGGTCACAACACCCATACAAAGTTCGCGATTTCACACGAAATACGGTGGGTTCTTGAGTATTTCATATGGGTGCTGTGGCAGAAGTGATCAGAGTGGTCCGCACCCACCCTGTGCACGGCGGCGCAGGGTGTAGAGCCGCTCGGCATACTGCAGGTCGTCGTCCCACAGCCGCCAGGCCGAGCGGCGCATCCCAGCCGTCACGAGCGGCGCGAGGCGCCGGGCCACCCCGAAGCCCCGCCGACCAGAGTGGGCAGCGACGACCTCGGTCATCACGGTCACCGCCGGATGCCGGCCTGGCGCCGTCAGCGGGGTCGCGTGCGTCTCGACGACGCTGCCGACCCCCTCGCCGTCGGTGATAGTCATGCAGATGGTCCGCGCGTCCGGGCAGCGGAACTCCGCCCGCACCGGCACCGCCCAGCGCCGCCCGAGCCGGTACGCGACCTCGAGGACCAGCACCTCAGGGGAGCTGGCGGCCTCGTCGACGGTGAGGTCACTGAAGGCGTACGGGTGCAGCCAGGCACCGTGCCAGGGGTCGAGCCGGTTGGCGATGATGTCGCGCGGTTCGCAGGCGGTGCTGCGCGAGATGACCGAGACGAGCGACTGCCCCAACGGCGGGCGCACGGCTAGAGCCGGGACCGCCGACGGCGACTCCCCCGCCAGGGGTAGCCGGGCCCAGAGCAGTATGCCGTCGTCCAGCGCCGGGTACGGCGACCAGCCACCCCAGGCCTCACCCGTGAGCGCCAGGCCGTGCCAGCGGCAGAGCAGGGTGCCGTCGACGACCTCACAGTCCGAGAGCGGCGCTCCCAAGTGCGGACAGCCCCCCGGACCCGCCTTGAGCTGCCCGTCTGCTCCGCGCCACAGCACGACCTCGACCCCAGCAACGGTGCGCAGTAAGGAGGTGTCAGCCCGCAGGTCCGAAGCCGCCCCGACGACCAACCACCCCCCCGGATCGCGCCCCTGAGCGTGCGCCAGGGCCCGCTCGATGCGCCGCGGCCGCGCGTCGCGCCAGGTCCCCTGCAGCCGCGAGGCCGGAGTCTGTGGCAGGTACTGGACCGGGATTGTCGCCAGCCGCTGACGCACCACGGTGGGCAGGCGCGATACGGGGGTGTTGCCCTGGGTACCGTTGACGTTGGTCATGTCCTCGTGCTCAGGTCTTGGGTCGACACGGTTTTGCCCGACGTCGAGAGCAGGCGGGCGGGCGCCGGTCGCTTACTCACTTAACGATCTGTTTAGATGGAACCGAACGTAGCATCACCATCAGGAGCGGCGGATGAGCGGGGCAGGTCCGCGAACCGGCGTCGGCAAGGCCGGCATCGAGTCACCAATGGTCGGCGTGAGACGCACTCTGGACGGCATGGACCGACTGCTTGGTGTGGTGTTCGACGAGCTGCGCCGGTGGGACGGCGAGGTGACGCTCGACGGCATACCTGGATCGTCGAGTGGCGCTTCGCATCGACCTGGTCGCGAGCTCACCTCGCGAACGGCCAACCACGGCAAGCGCATCCGCCCAGTGGTCGCGCACTGGGGATGGGTTGCGGCGGGTGGTCCGCGCAGCCGGCTCGCAGCCGCAGCTGGTGCGCCTGGCGGCCGCGATGGAGCTGCTGCACCTGTTCGCGCTGGTGCAGGACGACTTCATGGACCGCTCCGACGAGCGGCGCGGGGCGCCCACGATGCACCTCGCCGCCACGCGGCTGCATCGTCAGGCCGACGGTCTTGGGCGACCCCGCCCTCTTCGGCGACAGCGTGGCCACCTTGCTCGGCGACCTCGCCCTGTCGGAGGCCACGTTGCTCGTCGCCGATGCCGCTGCGCCGGTGCGGGCGCTCTGGCGGCGAATGACCGTCGAGCTCGTGCAGGGGCAGCTGCTCGACGTCACTCAGGCCGCCAGCCGCCAGCGCGAGATGGCAGCCGCGCGCCGGATCGCCAGGCTCAAGAGCGGCCGGTACACGATCACCCGCCCGCTGCAGCTGGGCGCGCTGACCGCAGATGCCCCGCCGTCCCTGGTCGCCCAGCTCGAACACTACGGCGACCTGCTCGGCGAGGCCTTCGCGGTTCGCGACGACATCCTGGGCGTGTGGGGGGACCCGGCTCGCACCGGCAAGCCCGCCGGCGACGACCTGCGATCGGCCAAGCCCACGGTCCTGCTTGCGCTCGCCCATCGGCGCATCCGCGACGCCGCACCGGCAGCTGCTGGACCGCTGCGACACCGGCTCGCTGGACGACGCGGGTGTCGCGGCCCTCCAGCAGGCCCTCGTCGACTGCGGGGTGCGCGACATCGCCGAACGCCTCGTGCAGGACCTCACCGCCCAGGCCGCCGACGTGCTGCGTGAGCTGCCCATCGACGAAGCGGCGGTCCCCGGGCTGCAGCAGCTCGCCGACGCGATCGCCTGGCGGGACGCGTGAGGGTTCTCGTCGTCGGGGCCGGGCTGTCCGGCCTGTCGGCGGCCTGTCACCTGGCCGGGACGCGGGCTACGACGTCGCCGTCCTCGAGCGCGAGCCGCAGCCCGGCGGCCGAGCGGGCACGTTGAGCCTGGACGGCTACGTCTTCGACACCGGCCCGGTTGTCATGACCATGCCCCAGCTGCTCGACGACGCGATCCGGGCGCTGGGCGCCGACCCGGCCGCTCATGTGCGGATGACCCAGCTGGACCCGGCATACCGGGCGGTGTACGCGGACGGCTCGCGAGATCCTCGTCCGGGCGACCCACGCGGCCATGCGCGAGGAGATCGCAGCGACGTGTGGGCGTCGCGACGCGGCCGCCTTCGACCGGTTCGCGGCCTGGCTGCAACGGCTCTACGACGCCGAGATGGCGCCGTTCATCGACACCAACTACTCCTCACCCCTCGACCTGCTGACCGCACCGGGGGCCGCGGCCCGGCTGCTCGCGCTCGGCGGGCTGCGCCGTCTCGGGCCGACCGTGGCCGGGTTCTTCGACGATGAGCGGCTCACCCGCCTGTTCAGCTTCCAGGCCCTGTATGCCGGTGTCGCGCCGCAGCAGGCCCGCGCCCTCTTCGCGGTCATCACCTACATGGACGCCGTGAGCGGGGTGTTCTTCCCGGAGGGCGGCATGCGGGCCGTGCCGCGCGCGCTGGCGAGCGCACTTGCCGCGGCCGGAGTCCCGCTGCACTACGGCGTCACCGTGACCGAGGTCCTGCGCCGCCCGGACGGCGCCGTCGTCGGCGTCCGGACCGCCGACGAGGAGCAGCTGGCCGCCGAGGCGGTCGTGTGCACGGTGGACCTGCCGGTCGCCTACGACCACCTGCTGCCGGACGTGCCGGCTCCGCGGCGGGTGCGCCGGGGCAGCTACTCCCCGTCGGCCGTCGTCTGGCACGTCGGCGTGAAAGGACAGCCCGGTCCCGCCGTGCACCACCACAACATCCACTTCGGCCGCCAGTGGGCCGAAGCCTTCGAGGCCCTCATCGACCGAGGCGAGCTCATGCCCGACCCGTCGAGGCTGGTCACCGTGCCCTCGCTGACCGACCCGTCGCTCGCTCCCCCGGGGCACTCCACCCTCTACGTCCTCGAGCCGGTCCCCCACCTCGGCGGCCGGGTCGACTGGCGGGTAGCCGCCGGACCGATGCGCGAGCGGCTGCTGGGCTTCCTGCGCCAGGCGGGCTACCCCACCGACATTCACGCCGAGCGCCTCGTCACCCCGCTGGACTGGCAGGCCGACGGCATGCATCTGGGCACGCCGTTCGCCTTGGCGCACACCTTCGGGCAGTCCGGCCCGTTCCGGCCCGGCAACATCGACCCGCGGGTCCCGGGGCTGGTGTTCGCCGGCTCCGGCACGACGCCGGGCGTCGGCGTGCCGATGGTGCTCATCAGCGGCAAACTGGCCGCCGAGCGCGTTCACGCCTACCTTCGGCCGCGCGGCTAGCCGTCCGGAGAGGAGGACCGAGTGGACCCAGCCGGGCTGCGCCAGGGCTACCAGACGTGCGCACGCATCACCCGCCGACACGGCACGACCTACTACTGGGGGGCGCGGCTGCTGCCGGCCCCCCAGCGCCGGCACGTGTATGCCGTGTACGCCCTCGCCCGGCTGGCCGACGACATCGTCGACGAGCCCGGGCACCGAACCGTCGAGGACACCGAAGCGGCGCTCACGGAGTTCGAGCGCGGCTTCTGGGCGGCGCTCGCGGAAGGCGATTCGCGTGACGAGGTCATGGCGGCAGTCGTGACCAGCCTGCGCGAATGCGCCATCCCACCCGACTGCTTCCGGCGCTTCTTCGGCGCGATGCGCCAGGACCTCACCTGCACCGTCCTACGAAACCTGGGACGACCTGCTGCGGCTACATGGACGGCAGTGCCGCGGTGATCGGCGAGATGATGCTGCCCGTGCTTCGCCCGCGTTCCGCGGCGGCGCTGCAGCCGGCACGCGCCCTCGGCCTGGCCTTCCAGCTCACCAACTTCCTCCGTGACGTCGGCGAGGACCTCGACCGTGGCCGGGTCTACGTCCCACAGGAGGACCTGCGCCGCTTCGGCGCCGACCCCGCGTTACGGCGCGTGACCCCCGAGTGGCGAGCGCTCATGCGCCAGCAGGTCGAGCGCAACCGAGACCTGTACCGGCAGGCCGACACCGGCATACCGCTGCTGCCTGGCTCGTCGGCGCGCTGCGTGGCCACCGCGCAGAGTCCTCTACTCGCAGATCCTCGACCGCATCGAGGCCCGGGACTACGACGTCTTCACGGGGCGGGCGCGGGTGCCGACCCGGCGCAAGGCAACCGTCGCCGCGCGCATGCTCGTCTCCCCGCGTCCGGCGCGGCTCCTGGACCGCCTGGCGCCAGCCGGCTGAGCTGGTGTCATGACGAGATTCCAGATCAACCACCGGATCCGGTGGTTGATCCGGAATTCGGTGCTCAACGGCGGCACCCGTTACGCTCCGGGGCGCTTACGCCGGACCGCAGGACGCAGCACCGGCTTGCCGGTCTCGGCAAGCCGCAGCAGCAGCGCGGCCCCCTCGCGGCCTGCGTCGTGCGGGGCCATCTCGGCTTGCAGGCGCTGTGCGGCAAGCCGGTATGCCGGCTCCGTCAGCACCAGCCGTACCGCCGCGCGCACCGCTGCAGGGGTCGGCCTCGTGGTGCCGAGCCGGACCCCAACCCCTGACCAGTCGATCCGGGCACCGATATCGGGCTTCTCCTCGGTCTCACCCGCCTGCACGATCGGGATGCCGTGCGCCAGGGCCAGCGTCACGCCGGTGTACCCCCCGTTGGTGACGAACACGTCGACGTGCGGCAGCAGCATCGCGTAGGGCAGGAACCGGGCCAGCCGAGCGTTGTCCGGGACCGCGCCGTCCGAGAGCAGCCTGGACCGCAGCGGGCCTCGCAAGGCCGGTCGTGACGACGACGGTGACGTCGAGGTCGGCCGAGGCCGCGCAGCGTCGGCACGATGAGCTCGGTCACGTCGGCTCTGATCGTGCCCTGGCTGACCAGGACGACCGGCCGAGACCTGTTTGTCACCTGCGGCCACCACACCGGCGGCTCCCACTGGGCGGGCGGGTCCGGTCGAAGCGGCCCCACCCAGTGCACGTGCCCAGGGAGCTCGCGACGCGGGTACTCGAAGCTCGGCGTAGCCCCGTGCAGGTGCAGGTAGGGCGACTGGTTGTCCTCGAAGATCGTCCTGGCGCTGCGGGGCAGCCCCAGTTCGGACCGCGCGCGTTGGTAGCGCCTTTGGGCCTTGGCGAAGACCGCGCGACGTAGTGCGACCGACACGGCCTTGTTGCGCAGTCGCCCGGCGAAACCCGGCATCGGCGGCAGACCCGACCCGAAAGGCGGGGTGTCCTCGTCGGGAAAGCCAAGTGGCGTGTCGCCGAACGTCGCCCACGGCACGGCAGCCCGCTCGGCTGCCAGGCCGGCGCCGTAGCTCAGCCCGTCGGTCAGCAGGGCGTCGACCGGGGTGGCCGCGAGCACCCGACCAAGGTCGCGCGCCCGCCGGGTCGCCTGCCCGACGAAGACCTGGGTGTATGCCGCGCGGATCGCTCGCACGTCGTCGAGGCTCGCGAAGGCCGGCCAGCGCCGGGCGACCTCCCCGGCGTCGAAGTCGGCCGCCTCGACCGGGGCCAGCGCCGTGGCGCCGAGTGCCTCGACGAACGGATGGAAGGCCCGGCCGGCATACCAGAGCACCTCGTGACCGGCACCGATGAGGCGCGCGGCGAACGGCGCGGCGTTTCGGGTGTGGGCGGGGATCGGGATGGTCGCGAACAGCAGGGTGGCCATGGGTGTGGGTCGCTCACGTGCTTAGGAAGTAGGCTCCACCATACGTAGCGTTGGCGGCATGAGGCAGCGGGAGGGTCGGTGGCCACCACCGTGCAGGCACGGTTCCCCCTGGTCGCGTCGGTCGATGCGGTCCTGTCCCGGCTGGCCGACCCGGCATTCGTGGACCAGCGCACGGCCGCCAACCCGGGCCTCAGCGGGGTGCTGGTCGACCACAGCGACGACGGGCAGACCATCGTGATCCGCACGCGGGCCGCAGTGCCCATGGACTGGCTGCCGTCCGCCGTCACCGCGCGGGTCACGACCCTGCCGACAGTGGAGCGCGAGGAGGTGTGGGATCGCGGCTCGGGTTCGGGGTCGATGCGGTTCGGCATCTCCGGTGTGCCTGCCAAGGCAGGCGGCTCGATGCGCCTCGACGCGCAGGGCAGTGGCTCGGTGCTCACCTACCGCGTCGACCTGCAGGTCGACATGCCGTTCGTCGGGGGGATTGTCGAGAAGGCGGTCGCGGCTCAGATCCGCCGTTCCCTGCAGGCCGAAGCGGCTCTCTACGGTGAGTAGCGGGTCGTCCAACCAGGAAGCCCACCGATGACGCAACCCCCCACCACAACCGTCCGCACGACCGCCGAAGCGCTCGTCGATGGCCTGCTCGCGCACGGCGTCGACGCCGTCTTCGGCCTGCCCGGGGTGCAGACCTACCCCCTGTTCGAGGCGCTCGCCGCCGCTGGGGACCGGATCGAGCTCTTCGGTGCCCGCCACGAGCAGGCGTGCGCCTACATGGCGTTCGGTTATGCACAGGCAACCGGGCGAGTTGGGGTGTGCAGTGTGGTCCCCGGTCCCGGAGTGCTCAACGCCTCGGCCGGCTTGCTCACGGCATACGGGGCAAGCATCCCCGTGCTGTGCCTCACGAGCGAGATCCCCACGGCATACCTCGGCCGCGGCTTGGGGCACCTGCACGAGATGCCCGACCAGCTGGCGAGCCTGCGCTCGTTCACCAAGTGGGCAGCGAACGTGCTGAGCCCGGCGATGGCCCCCGGCCTACTCGACGAGGCGATGTTCCAGGCGCAGTCCGGCCGTCCCGGGCCGACGGCCCTGGCCGCGCCGTGGGACGTGCTGCCGATGCGGACCGACGTGGACCCGCCGCACCCGCGGGAGCGCAGATCGCCTCCCATCGACCAAGAGGGCTTCCAGCGCGCCGCCGGGCTCATCAGGCAGGCGAAGCGGCCGATGATTCTCGTCGGCGGTGGTGCACGACACGCGGCCGCCCAGGTGCGGGCGCTGGCCGCACTCTTGCAAGCGCCGACCGTCTCCTTTCGCTCAGGCCGGGGAGTCGTGAGCGACGACGACACGCTCGGGCTCAACTGCGCGGAGGGCTTCCAGCTGTGGCCCGACACCGACCTACTGCTGGCGATCGGAAGTCGTCAGGAACTGGCGTGGTTCCGCTGGCCGGACCGCCCGGCCGACCTCGTGACCATCAACCTGGACATCGACCCCATGCAGCAGGTGCGGCTGCGGCCCACCGTGGCGCTGACCGCGGACGCGGCCGAGGGCGCTGCACACCTGCTGACGTTGCTCGGCGACTGCGAGCCGGACCCCGCTCGGCTCGAGCCGATTCACGCGGCGCGCGAGCGGGCCCGCGAGGGGTATGACGGTCTGCAGCCGCACCTGGACTACCTGGCCGCGGTGAGCGATGTCCTCGGACCGAGCGGATACCTCGTCGAGGAGATCTGCCAGGTGGGCTTCGCTTCGTACTTCGGCTACCCGGTCCGCGAACCCCGTCACTTCATCACCGCCGGCGGCCAGGGCACCCTCGGGTTCGGCGTGCCGACCGCGTTGGGGGTCAAGGCCGCCCGCCGCAGCGAACCCGTCGTGGCCCTGGCTGGCGACGGCGGGTTCATGTTCGGGGTGCAGGAGCTGGCGACCGCCGTCCAGCACCGGCTGGGCGTCGTGTTCGTGCTCTTCGACAACAACGCCTACGGCAACGTCAAGGCCGACCAGCAGCGCCTCTACGGCCGCCCAGCCGGCAGCGACCTGACCAACCCCGACTTCGTGGCCCTGACCCGCTCCTTCGGCGCGGACGCCTACACCGTGACCGACCCTGCCGGACTGCGCCCCGTGCTGGACGCGGCGCTGGCGAAGGACCATCCGGCCGTCATCCACATCCCGATGCCGCTGGACCCGTCGAGCTCACCGTGGCGGTTCATCATGCCCGCGTCGCGCCAGCAGGCCGGCTGAGACCGGTCACCGGCCGTCAAGTCGGCAGTGGTGCCCCCAAAGGAGCGGCAGTTGTTTCTGCCGCCTTATGTGACTATCTGCCGTGATGACCCGCGCGCCACCGGGGTCAGGCCTCTTGGCGTCGGGCCTTCCGGGCCGCCAGCCGGGCACGCACCTTCTGCGCCTGCTGACCCACCGCCTGCGCGGCCGCCTCACGCACGACCGACGCGCGGGAGCGGTCCGGGGACTTGTTCGGCAGCGCCAAGACGAAAATCTTCGTCCACGCCGAGGCCAGCTGATGAGGGAATGAACCGGTCACGTACTTCAGGTCGTAGCGCTCGCAAATCTCGCGGACCCGCGGAGCGATCTCGATGTACCGGTTGCTGGGCAGGTCCGGGAAGATGTGGTGCTCGATCTGGTGGCTGAGGTTGCCGGACATGAAGTGGATGACCCTGCTGCCACTGATGTTGCCCGAGCCAAGCATCTGGCGGACGTACCACTCCCCGCGGGTCTCCCCCTCGATGGAGTCGGTCGCGAAGGTCTCGACTCCATACGGGAAGTGCCCGCACAGGATGATGCTGTTGGTCCACACGTTACGCACGATGTTCGCGACGACGTTGGCGCCCAGCGTCGTCAGGAAGTTCGGACCGGACAGCAGCGGGTGCAGCACGTAGTCCCGGCCCACCTGGCGCCGGATCTTGCGCAAGAACTCCGCCAGTTCCGGCTTGTACTCCTGCGGCTCGCGTTCGCCCTTGAGGATGCCGCGCAGCTTCAGGTCGTAGGACGCGATGCCGTACTCGAAGAACACGGCGTTGATGAGGCTGTAGAGCGGCTGCCCGAGGCTGCCCAGAGTCCACGGCTGGTCGTCGTCCACGCGGAAGAGCCCATAGCCGAGGTCGTCGTCGTGGCCGATGACGTTGGTGTAGGTGTGATGCGTCTCGTTGTGGCTCTTCTTCCACTGCGACGACGGGCTGACGTTGTCCCACTCCCACGTCGTCGAATGGATCTTCGGGTCACGCATCCAGTCCCACTGGCCGTGCATGACGTTGTGGCCAATCTCCATGTTGTCGACGATCTTGGCGATCGACAGTCCCGCAGTGCCCAGCAGCCACGCCGGCGGGAATCCGGAGAACAGCAGGACCGCGCGGCTGCCCATCTCGAGGTAGCGGTTGGCCTTGATGACTTTGCGGATGTATGCCGCGTCGCGGGCACCGCGCGAGTCGATGACCTCCTGACGCAGCGCGTCGAGCTCACGGCCGAGCGCTTCGACCTGCTCGGCTGTGAGGTGGCCGGTCGGGTCGGGCTTGCCCGACGGCTTCGGGTGCAAGACCCGCTCGCCCGAGCCGACGACGGACAGCCGGCTACCCCGGCCGGCAGCAGGTTGCTCAGTGCGGTCCGGTGCCCGTTCCAGGGGCGCGGTGGCGGGCGCCACGGGCGTCTCGGCTAGCAGGGTCATCTGTTGTTCCTCCATCGGTAACGCGCTTTCTCGTTCTACGTACGTACATCGCGGTCAGGTTGGTCAGGTTGGCTCCGTCACCGGCTCGGGCCGGGGTCAGTGCTCGATCTCGCAGCTGCCGGCTGCCGCCGACACGCAGGTCTGGATCCGTACCCCGTCGTCGGGCACGGCAAACGTCAGCTCGCCGTTGCGCAGGTCGCGCACCGCACCTTCGCGCAGCGGCAGCACGCACCGGAAGCAGATGCCCATCCGGCATCCGGACGGCATGAGCAGGCCGGCGTCCTCGGCGGCGTCGAGGATCGGGGTCGCCCCGTCAGCCTCTATGACCGGGCCACTTGTGAACCGGACGGTGCCGCCTTCGCCGACGACGACAATGGTGGGACGGAACCGCTCGGTGTGCAGGCGGTCATAGACCCCCGCCGCGCTCCAGTGTGCCTCGGCGGCGTCCAGCAGGCTGGTCGGCCCGCAGAGCCACACCTCCCTGGCCCGCCAGTCCGGGACGAGTGTGTCCAGCTCGTCCAGGTCGAGCATGCCTTCGGTGTCGGTATGCCGTTCCAGCAGCGTGAGGTGGCGCTGGGCGGCGAGGTTGCGCAGCTCCCGGCCGAAGATGACATCGGCCTCGGTGGGCGCCGAGTGCAGAAGCACCGCGTCGGCCAGCTCGGTGACCCGGTTGCGCAGCATTCCCATAACCGGCGTGATGCCGCTACCCGCGGTAAGGAACAGCACCTTGGCCGGGGGCCGCTCGGGCAGGACGAAGTCGCCGGTGGCCTGGTCGAGCATGACGAGCGTCCCCGGCTCAGTGCGGTGCACGAGGTGGTTGCTGACCAAGCCGTCGGGGATGGCTTTGGGGGTGATGGTGATCAGCCCGTCGTTGCGATCGGTCCGCGAGGTCAGCGAGTAGGCTCGCCAGTTGCGCACCCCGTCGATGTCGATGCCGATGCGCACGTACTGGCCGGGCACATGACCGCGCCAGCCTCGGCCGGGTCGGATGGTCACGGTTGCGGCGTCGGCCGTCTCGGGGCGCACGTCGACGATGCGCCCGCGCAGGTCGGCTCCTGCGCGCAGCGGGTTGAACAGGTCGAGGTAGTCTGCGGGCAGCAGCGGCGTGGTGATGAGCTCGGCCACGTGCCAGACTCGGTCGCGCAGCCTCCGGCGGCCCGGGTCGGCAAGCGTTGTGGTCATGTTGCCATTCTTCCAGCGCCAGCGGCGAGACTACTGAGGGTGCAACGTGAATCCTCTCCTAGGATTTGTTCGCTATGAACAACAACCCGCCTGTGCCGGCCACGCCGGCACTGTCAGCGCGTGTCGAGCGGATCGAGCTGGAACCAGCCGCGTACGATCGTGTTGTCTCCGCCGTCGCCGCCGTGGCAGACGACACGGTGGCGACGATCATGGCCGAGGTACCGGCATACCGGGGTGCCTTCTCGGGGGACCTCGGCGAACGAATCCGCGAGGCGGTGCAGTTCGCTCTCGTCGGCTTCCTCGACCTCACCCGGGCCGGGAGTGACGCCGACCCCTCCGTGCCCGTAGCGCCGAGCACGGCGGCGGCCTACGAGCTGGGCAAGGGCGAGGCACGAAGCGGTCGCAGCATGGACGCCCTGCTGGCGGCATACCGGGTCGGCGCTCGGGTGGCCTGGCGGGGCCTCTCGCGAGAGGCCGTGGCCGCCGGCGTCTCGTCGCCGGTGATGAGCGCCTTCGCCGAGCTCGTGTTCGCCTACATCGACGCCCTCTCGGCCGCCAGCATCGCCGGACACAATGACGAGCTGACCATGCTCGGTCGGGCCCGCGAGCGCCACCTGGAGCAGCTCGTGCGCCACCTGCTCTCGGGGCAGGACCCGGGGACCCTGACCGCTGCCGCCGAGCGTGCGGAGTGGTCACCCCCCCGCACCCTGACGGCGGTCCTGCTGCCGGAGGGTCAGGTCGGGGCCGTGCTCGGACTCCTCGACGGACGCACCTTGTTCTCGACCGGTGAGCTGCCCGGCGTCGCGGACGAGGGGATCTCGGCGCTGCTGGTGCCTGACCTGCGCGGCACCGACCGGCGGCGTCTGGTCGACCTGCTGGACGGGCGATCCGCTGTCATCGGACCCTCCCGGCCGTGGATGCAGGCCCGAGTCTCCTACGAGCGCGCGGTCCGAGGCCGGGGACTGCCTCGGCGGCAACGACGCGCCGCCGTCGACACCGAGGAGCGGTTGGTCGACCTCATCCTGCTGGCCGATCCGGAGGCGCTGAGCGACCTGCGGGCCCGCGTGCTCGAGCCCTTCGACGCGGTGCGCCCCGCCGCTCGGGCTCGGCTGGTCGAGACGCTGCGCTCGTGGCTGCTCTACCACGGCCGGCGTGACCTCATCGCAGAGCACCTCTTCGTTCACCCGCAGACGGTGCGCTACCGGATGACCCAGCTGCGGGAGCTCTTCGGTGACCGGCTGGACGACCCGGACGAGCTGTTACGCCTCACCGTGGCGCTCGCCGTGCTGCCAGAGCAATCCGCCGCGGTCAGCTGAGGATGTCCTTGCGCCGGAAGTGGCGGTAGGCGAGCGCGAGGAACACCACGGCATACGCCGTCGACCACAACGCTCCGCGCCGCATGGCGGTCCAGTCGACGGTGGCATTGAACAGGTCCAGCCAGGCCCGGTTGTAGTGCATCGGCAAGGCGTTGCGCCACTCGCCCAGGCTCTCGATCTGGCCCAGGATCGAGGCGATGATCGTCACGAGCACCGCGCCCCCCACCGCGGCAAGGGGAGCGTCCGTGCGAGTGCCCAACCAGAACGCGATCGCGCCGACCTGCCACAGGGTGACGACCTCGTATGCCGTCGCCACGGCAAGTCGGGGCCACAGCTGGTCCCAGCCCAGCACGCCGCCGACCGGGTTGGTGAACGGCGCCGAGCCGTAGGCGAGCAGCCCGACGAGCAGCGACCACCCCACGAGCACGACGACGGCGGCCGCGGTCGTCACGACGGCGATGGCGAGCTTGCTGGTGAGCAGTCGGGCCCGCGGGACGGGTGCGACGAGGAGGTAGCGCAAGGTCGCCCAGGACGCCTCGGACGGCACGGCGTCCCCGGCGAACAAAGCGCGCGAGCACGACGAGCAGGAACTCGGCCGCCGCGAACACGGCGAACATGGCGAAGTTCGCGGCCCCGAGCTGGGCCAGGTCGGAGAGGCGCGCACCGGTGGGCGGGCCGGTGTTGCGCCCGAACGCGAACCCCCCGACCAGCACGAGCGGCAGAGCAAGCAGCAGGACGAAGGACCATACGGTGCGCCGGCGCCGCAGCTGCCGGCCCAGCTCGGCCCGCCACGACAGCGGCTGACGGGTTGGCTGCGTCGTGGTGCTCATCGGGCGCGCACCTGCCTCAGCTCGTCCGTGACCGAACCGTCCGGGTTGTGGGCGTGGGCCGCGTCGAGGTGCTGAGCCTGCGCGATGACGCCGAGGAAGACCTCCTCAAGGTGACGGCGGCTGCTCACGCCGTCGACGTCGGCGCCGATGTCGGTGGCGGCGCGCACCACCTCGGCGTCTGGACAAGTCGGCGACGACGGTCAGGGTTGGTTCGCTGCCGTCCCCCGAAACCTCGACGGCCCGGATGCCGGTCACGCCACGCAGCGCGTCCGCCACCACGACCGGGTCGGACCCGGTCCGCAGCCTGACGATCGTCGTGTCCGAGCTGTCCAGCAGCTCGGCCACCCGGCCCTCCGTCACGACCCGGCCGGCGTGCATGACGACAACGTGCGTGCAGGTCAGCTCGACCTCGGCCAGCAGGTGGCTGGAGATGACGACGGTGCGGCCGGCCGCGGCATACCGTTGCAGGATCGGGCGCATGGCGGCGATCTGCGGCGGGTCGAGCCCGTTGGTCGGCTCGTCGAGGACGAGCACCTCGGGCAGCCCCAGCATGGCCTGGGCGATGCCGAGGCGCTGGCGCATTCCGTGGCTGTAGGAACGAACTGGCCGGTCGATGGCACCGCCGAGAGCGGCGACCTCCAGCGCCTGCTCGTAGCCGCGCCTGCTCGTCGGGGCGGCCGGTGGCGGCCCAGTAGGCGTGCAGGTTCGCCCGGCCGGTGAGGTGCGGCAGGAACCCGGGTCCTTCGACCAGGGCACCGACGCGGCCCAGCACAGCAGCGCCCGCGGTCACCGGCTGGCCCAGGACGTGGACGCTGCCCGCGTCGGGGCGGATCAGGCCCATGACCATGCGCAGCGTCGTCGTCTTGCCGGCGCCGTTGGGCCCGAGCAGGCCGACGACCTGACCGCGTTCGGCCCGCCACGACACGTCGTCGACGGCTCGGTGCCCGTCGGCGAACGTCTTGACCAGCCCCTCGACGACGAGCGGGACGTCGGCGTCGTCCGCACGGTCCGGCTGCCGACGCCGGCGGCGCCCACGTACCCAGGCGTCGATGGCAACCCCGAGCAGCAGCACGGCGATCGCGCCGGCCACCCCCAGGGCTTCCAGGTCAGCGTCGCCCTCACCGGTGATCCGGGTCGCCGCGACGGTCGGCAGCGCAAGGGTGGCCTCGGTGAGCTCGAGCCGGTCGGCACGCGCCTGGCGGGGTCCGGCATACATCGTGTCGGTGGTGGTGATGAGCACCCGCACGCTGCTGCCGGCCTCGAGGGTCCAGGTCGCAGGTGGGAGCGCGACCTCAACCGGGGTCGGGACGCCCGGGGTGACGCTGACGCTGACCGGCGCCACCAGGCGTCTGGGCAGCGAGGGCTGGTCGGCGTTGAGCTGCCAGAGCGACGCGAAGAGGGTGACCGCGGGCGCGGTCGACGTCACCGTCAGCCGGACCCGCGGGGAACCGACAACGGCGACCCGCTCGGCAACGGCCGTCGAGTCGAAGGCGGCGGACTGACCCGGCAAGGCGGCTAGCTGGTACCCGGCGACGCCCGACGCCAGTCCCGGCAGAGCCGGGACGGCGACGATCGACGCGGGTTCACCACCGGGTGGGTTGAGCACGGTGCGAGCCGGAGCCTGCTGCAGGGCCAGGCTGGTCTCGGCCGGTGGGGTCAGGTATGCCGGTGCCGCATAGAGCGGGGCCACGCTGGCTCGGCGGGGGACCGGTGCCGCATAGACAAACCCGGGGACCGGCAAGGGGCCGCTCGCGGGTCGCGTATCGCCGGCGAGGTAGTAGGACAGCCAGGTGCGCAGGGCTTCCTCGTCGTCGCCGAGGGTGGTGCTGGTGGCGTCATGGCCGCCGTCGATCCACCGGACCGCGGTGGGCACCCCCCGTGACGCCAGCGTCCGGGCGCTGGCGTCGGACTGCTCGATGCCGAAGAGCGTGTCCGCCATGCCCTGCACGAGCAGCGTTGGGGCCGTGGCGCCGTCGAGCACGGCCCTTGGGCTGTGCGCGTGCAGCAACGCGACGAGCTCAGCGCTGGGGGTGCCGGTCTCGGCCGCGGCGAGGAACAACCGGCATACCGTCGGGTCGAAGCGCCCGCACACCGGGTTCGGCGACGACGTCGCGGTCGCCGGCGAACGCGCGGCTCGCTCGCCTGAGCCGTCCGCCGGTGCGGCGGCCGAACCGAAGAAGCGCGACGCCCACAGCTGTTTGAACGGGCCGAGCGCAGCCACGCGGTCGACCTCGCCGGGGGTTTTGGCAGCCTCGGGCGTCACCGCGAACTGCGGGAAGAACGCGTCGGCGAGGTCGTTCCACGTGACGGCCGGGACGACCGCGTCGATGCGCGGGTCGGTCGCGGCCGCCATGAGCACGAGCGCCCCGCCGTACGACGCACCGGCAGCGCCGACGCGCGGGTCGCCCGGGCCGTCGAGACGCACGTCCGGTCGGGCTGCCAGCAGGTCGACGAGCCGGCGGGCGTCGGCGACCTCGTATGCCGGGTCGTCGAGGTGGATGCGCCCCCCGGAGTCGCCGAACCCCCGCGCCGAATAGGCCAGGGCGACGTACCCACGACCGGCGAGATCCCGGGCCCGGTCCAGCAGGTCGTTCTTGCTGCCTCCGAATCCGTGGGCCAGCAGGACTGCCGGGTGTGGCCCGGCAGAGCCGGGCGCCACGACGGTGACGTCGAGGGATACCGACGTGCCGTCCGGTTCCGGCCCAACCGGCACGGACTGGACCTCGTCGGCGACCGGGACGCGACCCGATTCGACCGTGGCCAACGCGGATGTCGGGGTCGCAGCGAACACGACCAGAACCGCGACGACCGTTGCGGCCCGCCGACGCACCCTGCGCCAGCGCTCGCGACCCGCCACCCGGAAGTCAGGCACAGACGACACTAACCCGGTCGCGGCATGCCGCATCCCAGTTGGTGAAAGGTGCAGGTGGCCCTGAACCGTCGTGAGTGGAGCGAAGTGGTTGCCAAAAGGCTTGCGTAGCAACCATTAGGCTCCACTCGCCCGCCCGCGGCGCGCACTGTATGCCGGGTCAAGCTGGTTTGGTGCGACCCTCACGCATGTGTCAGCGTGGGGGCGTGGACACCGACGAGGTGCTGGACCTGATGAAGCAGGCAGCGACCGCGGTGATCGCGCCGCGCTTCCGGTCCCTTGCCGAGGGCCAGGTGCTGGAGAAGAAGCCGGGCGACTTCGTCACCGTCGCCGACCGAGAGGCCGAGGTGCTCATCACCGAGGGGCTGCTCGCGGCATACCCCGACGCGCTCATCCTGGGTGAGGAGGCCCATGCGGCCGATCCAGGGCTGTTGGCGCGCTTCGCCGAAGCCGACCATGCCTTCACCGTCGACCCGGTGGACGGCACGAAGAACTTCGTCCACGGCAGCCCGGACTACGCGGTCATGGTCGGCGAGGTGCGGGGCGGGGTCGCGGTGCGGGCCTGGATCTGGCAGCCCGAGCACGAGGTGGCGTGGGTCGCCGAGCGCGGCGGCGGGGTGTGGCGCGACGGCGTGCGGATGCATCGGGCTCCGCTCGGCGACAAGGTGCCGATCCGGGGGGTGACCTCGATCTGGTCCATGCGGGGTCATGCCCTTGGGGACCTCGCACCGCTCACCGGGTCGTGGGTGTGTTGCGGGATCGACTACGCCCGGCTGATCGAGGGCGCCACCGACTACGTGCTGTACTCCCGTAGCAGCGCGTGGGACCACGTCCCCGGCTCGCTCATGCTCGCCGAGGCCGGCGGCAAGTGCGGTCATCCCGACGGCACGCCGTACACGCCTCGCAGCACACGCCCCGGCATCCTCGCCGCGGCCGACCCGTGCACGTATGCCGTCGTGCAGCGCCGCCTCGCCGCCGGCGCGGCTGAGTCGATGTGAGCCACGCTGGTGGTCTACCCGTCACCGGCGCAGCGCCACCGTCGTGACGTACTGGCCCCCGTGCAGGACGAGCGGGCGACACGCGGGGCCGCTCCGAACCGCAACGACGAGGCAGACCAGCGTGACATGGTCGCCGGTGAGAATCCGCTCTCTTGGCCGCACGGTGAGCCACGCAAGCGCCTCATCAAGGACCGGGCCGGCCACCTCGGACCAGTGCCAGGGAACGGTACCGTCGAACCGGTCGCGTCGCGGGTCGGCGAAGACTGCCGCCACGTCGGCCTGCCCCTCGTGGAGCAGATGCACAGTTCCGACCGCTGCACGACGCCAGGCCCGCCAGGCATGCGACCCCAGGGCCACGGAGAAGGCGAGCAGTGGCGGGTCGAGCGACAAGGAAACCACCGAGCTCGCCGTGAACCCGCTCAGCTCGTCCCCGTCGGTGGTCACGACGGCGACGCCGGCAGCGTGCTGCCGCATCGTCGCCCGCAGATCCACCTCCGTTGAGGTCGCCTCGCCAGAATCCGCGGGGATCGCGCACCGCCAGCTCGGTCACGATGCCGCGTCCATCGACGCCTCGAGAGACATGCGGCGCGCGGCGATCTCGGTGGCGTCGGCGTCCGGCATACCGGCCGCGGCCTCGATGTCCAGGCGAGCACCCGACACGTCCCCGAGCGCCTCCTTGGCCACGGCGCGGTTGAGCAGCAGCCCGGCCGACGGGGCCAGGCGGACGGCCGCATCCAGGTCGGCTACGGCTCCCAGCGGGTCCCCCACGGCAAACCGGACCATCGCCCGGTTGCCCCAGCCCGCGACCAGCGTCGAGTCGAGGTCGAGCGCCCGATCCAAAGCGACTCGCGCCTCCGACAGCATGTCCTCGGAAGTGGCCTGCTGGAGCAGCAGCGCGCCCCTGGCAGTCCACAGATCGGCGTTGTCGGGATTCACGGACAGCCCGTGTGCGATATCCCTCGTCGCCGCATCGTCGTCACCGCGTTCCAGGGACAGGCTCGCCCGAGCGAGCAGAGCGGGCTCGAGATCGGGTTCGAACTCCAGCGCTACGTCCAGGTCGGCCAGGGCGCGCTGCGTCTCGCCGAGCTCTGCGAGGACGTCGGCGCGGTTGTGGTACGCCTCGGCGAGGTTCGGCCGCAGCCGAATTGTCTCGTCGTAGTCTGCCAGGGCGCCGGTCAGATCGCCCGCGGAGCGACGCATCGCGGCACGCTCGAAGTAGAGCTCGTCGTAGGCAGGGTCCTGGGCGATGACCTCGGTGACGGTTTCCAACGCCTCATCGAGGCGCCCGAGACCGGCTAGGACGCGGCTACGGTTGAACGCGAGGACGCTGCGGTGCAGGCGGTGCTGCTGCGGACTGAAGTGACCGTCGGCCATGGCGATCGCCTCGTCGACGAGTTCCAGCGCCCCAGCGAGGTTGCCCCGGTGCAGCTCCACAAGCGCACGAGCGTTGCGCATGAATGCCCCTTGGATCACCCGGTCGTCGAGGTCTGGACGGCAGTCTGCGAGGGCAATCGCAGTGTTCGCCCAGGCCAGGGCCTCGTCGGCGTCACGTTGCTCGGGCGTCAGGTGACGAGTGTTGAGCATCGAAAGTGCGTATGCCGTCACCATGTGGAAGGTCGAGTCGATCGTCAGGCACCGCTCCTCGGTGATGAGGGCGATGGCCTCGTCGGTCTCACCGAGGTAGGTCAGTGAGGTCGACAGGGAGTGGGTGAACCGCCGGTATGCCGCGGCATCGACACCCCTGGACAGCTCGCGCCCCTGCCGACACAGGTCCACGACGAGGTGATAGAAGCCGTGGTCGAACGCCCACAGGACCGCAGCGCGAAGCGCCGCAACCCCCTCGACGGTCGGGCTAGTGCCCCGCGAGAGGTGGTAGGGCACCGCGCCGAACTGCACGCCCGGCAGGCCGGCACGCAGCAACGCCTCGGCACGGTCGCTGTGCAGAGCAGCTCGGGCGTCCTCGTCCAGTGCCTCGTATGCCGCTTGCCCGGTGGGGTCGATCGAGGTGCCGTCGCTGCTCACATGGGTCTGGGCGAGCGCGAGCTGCTCTGGTGCGTCCCCCCGTCGGGGACGGGCCTGAGCGCGGCGGGAGTGCCGCTGCGGAAACGGACAGCAACATGGGTCCCCGCCGTCCGCCGGCGCAGGATCGACGCGAGCTCGCGGTCGGTGTGGTCAGCCTCGTCCAGGTCGAACAAGTCGAGGACGACGCCTGACGGGTGGCAGGTCCGGGCCCAGGCAAGAACGAGGTCGGTGACGCCGTTCGCGTGTTCTTTCGTACGCTCGGCGGCGGAGAACCGGGTGAGCTCGACGCCGGACGCGGTGTTGGTCAACGTGACTGGGCCGGGGGGGACCTGATCGGCCAGGTCAGGTGCCACCGCGAGGACTGCTGTCACGTCGCGCGCGACGAGGTGTTCGGCGGGTCCCATCAGCTCGAGGGCGGCCAACCGGACGAGCGCAGCGCCGCCGGTGTACTGGCCGCGCAACCGGCGGTGACACCGCACTGCGACGATGAGCCGCCCACCCTGTCCCCGGTCGATCGTGATGAGATCCTGGACTCCTGGCGAGAGGGTCGTGGTGCTGGTCACGACGCGGTTCCTTCCTGGTAGCCGCCCAGCTTCGCCCGACGCTTGGCGCGGCGGTCACGGAGGAAGACGTAGCTGAGCAAGGCGATCTGAAGAGCGTTGAGGGTGAGGAAGACGATGGTGTCGACCAGCTGGTCGGTGGGCATCGACGCGTCGCCAGTGAGGCGGCCGAGAATCGTCGACCAGACCCGAAGGAGTGCGGGTAGGCCGGCCCAGAACAGGATCGCTGTGGAGACGGCATACCCGGCAACGAGGAAGGGGGCGTAGAACCGGGCGGCGCGCTCGTCCAGTTCGGTCCGCTCCTCGAGCGGCGGAGCCCACCGTTTGGGGATGACGCGGTGCCAGCGGGTGTAGAGCCGTTGACGCGTCGCCGCTTGCAGGTTGGTGCAGTGGGTGGCCGTCGCTATGACGAAGTAGAGGTCGGTCTCGAGGTAGAAGTAGGCCTGCCAGAGGATGCGCATGAGGGTCGAGAAAGCCATGGCGAGGGCGTATCCGCCGATCCATCGGGGCCATGTGGTCGAGAAGGCGGCAGCGGCGGCGATGGTCAAGGTCGCCGTGAGGAGGACGTCGGCGACGATCCCTGCGAGGAAGGGCAGGTAGCGCGAGCGCCGAGGCACGCTGTGCAGGGCGTCGAGCTCGGTCTCGGCGACGACGTAGTAATAGCGGCGTCCGATGCGCAGGCGCGAGGGCAGGCCCAGTCGGCGCCCGGCGAGCGCGTGGAAGCTCTCATGCAACAGGACGCACGGAATCTGGCCGACAGCCAGGGCCACAGTCATCACCGCGAGGTGCGGGGTGAAGAACAGGTTCTGGTAAGACGGACGCAGGCTCGGGTCCTTCACCATGAGCACGATCGCAAGCACAGTGACGACGCTCCCCACACACCAGGCGAGCGGGGAGAACAGCGCCTTGCCCAGTCGCTGGTATCGCACACGCGGCGGGCCGGCCGGGCCGGGATGACCGGCCGGCAGGACGAACCCGAGCTCGTCGAGTGTGTCAAGGAAGTCGTCGAGGTCGAGTCCACCGCCATATGTATCGGTGAACCAGCTGCTCACCTCCTCCGGCGTGTATCCGTCGATCAGTCGGCGCACGGCCGCCACCCCCTCCGGGGGAAACAGGGCGTACGAACCGTTGTCCGGGCGACCGACCATTACACCGTCCACCTCCTCGACGAAGGTGAGGTACGCCAGCCGAACGGTGGTGTCGCGAGAGATGGTCGTCATGTCACATGCCTTGTCTGCGCTGCGAGCGCGTTGCCGGTTCGTCGCCCGTAGCGGGCCGGGTCAGTCGTGGGGCCGGGGCTGCGGGCTACCGCGGCCCCGGCCCGGTCGTTCCTGCTCAGCCGGCGCGGCAACCGGGGCAGTAGTAGCAGTTGGCGGTGAGGCGGATTGCACCGGCCTTGCGGACCGAAATCTTCATCATGGCGTTCACCTCCTCACTCCTCTCGTTGTGTCCAATCACTGTGGCCGGCGTCGCTGGAACGGCGCTGAAACCGCGGTGACGCGCCTCTGTTAGGGGGAGCCACGGTGCGCGTACGTCTGCTGGGACCGGTCGACCTCGTCGATGACCCCCCGCCGCAATCCGTGGTCGGCCTGCGGCGCAAGTCCGTCCTGGCGGTTCTGGCCCTGCATGCCGGACAACTGGTCACCATCGAGCTGCTCGTCAACGGGGTCTGGGGTGAGGATCCGCCGGCAACGGCTGTAAACACCCTGCAAAGCCACATCTCCCACCTGCGCAGGCTGCTGGTTGCGGGCGGGCTGACGACGCACGGCCGGGCCGGCTACTCGTTGTCCTTGCCGGGACACACGACTGACCTGCAGGCATTCGCGCACCGAGTGGCACGGGCCCGCGAGGCCACGGACCCTCGAGCGGCGGTCGTCGAGCTGCAGGCTGCCCTCGCCTTGGTGGAGGGTGAGCCGCTGGCCGATGTGCGCGAAGTCGAGTACCTCAGCCGTCATGCCGCCCGACTCGACGAAGACATCCTCGCTGCGCAGGTCTACTTGGCTCGCGTCCTGCTTGAGAGCGGTCGAGCAACGGAGGCGATGTCGCTCACAACTGCCCCCGTCGGGCGCCATCCGTATGCTGAAGCGCTCCACGAGCAGCGCATTCGCGCCCTGTACGCGACGGGGCACCAAGTCGACGCACTCGCCACGTATCACGCACTGCGAGCCCGTCTCGATGACGAGCTGGGCATCGCACCAGGACCTCGCCTGAAGCAGCTCGAGATCGCACTGCTGCGTCAGGACGACAGCCTGATGGCCCCGGACCCAGACCGCCCGGAGAAGCCGATCTCCCTCACGGCACCCCCGCCCATCCCACGGCTGAATGGCGTGGTGGTCCGCCGACACGATGCGATCAAGACGCTCATCGACCTCCTTGAGCGCTTCGACGTCGTCACGGTGACCGGCCCCGGCGGCGTCGGCAAGTCGCACCTGTGTCAAGCCGTGGTTCCCGACCTGCGTGCGCGATTCGGCGACCGGGTGTTCTGGGCAGACCTGGCCGACGTGCCAGCCGACGCCGTGGTGCGTGCCGTGGCCGAATCGGCGGGGATGGTATGGGAGGGTCCGGACCGGGCGATCGAGGCATTGGGGGTCTTGGCCGAGAGCGGAGCCTGCCTACTCGTGCTGGACAGCTGCGAACGAGTCGTGTGCGAGGTCGCGCGACTGGTGAGTCAGCTGAGGCTGGCCGACAACAGGCCCGTCCTTCTGACCACGAGCCAGGAACGCCTGCGGATCACGGGTGAGGGCGTGTTGGCTCTCCAACCGCTTAGCCTCCCTCCCGAGCACGCGTCGCTCGACACGCTGCCGAGGTACGAGTCGGTCCAGCTGCTGGCCGATCTCATGGTCGTCGCCAACCCAGCCTTCGTCGTTTCCCCCTCATCGCTGCCCTTGCTCGCGCACGTATGCCACCGGCTCGATGGCTTGCCGCTGGCACTCGCATTAGCTGCAGCGCAGTTGCGATCCATGACCCTGACCGAGCTCGTCGAGGGTCTCGACGACCGGTTTGCACTGTTGCACTCGGGCAACAATCGTCTGGCCGCTGCCAGACATCAGTCCCTGGCGGCCACGGTCGCGTGGAGTCACGACCTGTTGACCCCGGCGGAAGCGACCTTCTTCCGGCGATTTGCCACCTTCCACGGCGGTGCGCGACTGGCCCAAGCCCGGGCGGTGTGTGGGCCTGACGACGCGCCCCGGTTCCACCAGGCGGTGTCCGCCTTGGTCGACAAGTCCCTGCTGGTCCACATCACCTCCGGTGAGCGGTCGCGGCTGACCATGCACGAGACGGTCGCCGCGTACGCCCTCACCCGGCTCGAGCGCCATCACGAGTGCTCCCAGCTGCGGGCCGCTCATGCCGTCGCCTACGACGGGCTGACCCTCGAGGAGGCCCGGCGGTTCCACAGCCGCGACGAGGGAGCCGCTCTGGCGCGTCTGACGGAGGACGCGGGCAACATCCGAGCAGCGATGGACTGGGCGGTGGAGAATCGGCCGGCCATGGCCAGGTCCATGGGCTCGCGGCTGTGGTGGTGGTGGTTTCGCACCGGACGCTCCCAGGACGGGCGTGACCGGTTGCGGCAGGCGTGCGCAGCGCCCATCGACGCGGCAGAGGCAGACGAAACCGTCTTCGCGGCCCTCGCCGGACTGGGTTACCTCACCTGGGCTTGCGACGACTACGAGCAGGCTCTCGAGCTGGCCGACCGGGTCATCGACGCTCCTGGGTTGGGTCCATCGACCCTGGGCTTGGCCTATGGCGTGCGTGCGCGGGCGCTCGGCGAGTTGGGCCGGTTTCACGACGCGCATCTTGCCGCCGCGGCTGGGGTGGAAGCGTTCATGCGCGCCGACGACCCGTGGGCGGTCGCCTGGTCCCGTCGTTGTGACGCATCTGCCCTCGTCCTGGACGGCGACCTCGAGACGGCCCTCACGGTCGCGACCAACGCCCTGCACGCGTTTGAGGTGCTGAACGACGCGTGGGGTGCGGCAGGTGCCTTCGACTTGCTCGCCAGCATCAACGACCGCAGGGGTGAGACAGGCCAGGCCCTTGACCTCTCGGATCGGGCCGTGGCAGCGTACCGCGCCCTCGGGGACACGATCGCGCTGAGGATGGCGCTCCAGCATCGCGCCGCGGCCGCCCGTTCCGCCGGACATGTGGCCACCGCCCTGGCTTCCGCCGAGGAGGCTCTGGACCTGTCGCGACGGCATGGCTACCACGTCGGGGTGCTGCAGGCCCTTTTGCTCCTCGCCGATCTGCTGGATGGTCCGGACGCGGCCGTCCGCGCCGCCGAGGCGGAGATCGTAGGTCGCCGCCTGGGCCCGGCGTCCGCGGTCTCTCGCGAGCTTGAGCGAGAAGCACGCGCTCGATCCGAGGCGAGCGACTGCCAGTGAGCGCTGCCGCACCGCCGATCCAGGCATGTATCAGAGAGGAGCGATCCAGCTCATTCCCGACATCCGGTTGACCACCTTGTGAGCACGAAAGCGGGACAGCCAAGACTGTGTGGTTCCGCGCGAAGGAGACAGTAATGAACGACACCGCGCCCCCCGCGGAGGGCTCAGAGGAGATGTTCCCGCGGATCGGTTCGACCTTCACCGTCCAGCGGTGCGGCTATCTCCTGAGCGACCGTCGAGGCCGGACTTGGCTGGCTTTCGCGGATCCGAGCGGGTCACATATCGGCGTGATGCAGCCCCTCAGTCCTGGAGACGTCATCAGCAGTGTGCGGGTGGAGGACGACGCGGTGGTCGTGCGCGTCGAGAGCCCCAGCCATACCTCGTACGAGATGCCAGCCTTCCTCATTCCCAGACGCCTGGTCCCCGCCGTTTTCGCCGACTAGCTGATTTGGCCCACGCTCAGCGGCCCAGGCGCGCACTCTCGTCGCGCACCCACAAGCCGACCAGCCCCCTGAAATGCTCGAGGAACTGGTCGTGCTCGTGGCGCGGGTAGGTCGCCCGCACCGTCTCGCGCAGCACCCGGTCGAAGTCGTCCGACTGCACCCACTCGAGGACCTGCTCGTCCAGGTGCGATAGGTGCGTGGCGCACCACTCGGTGTAGCGCTCGGTCTCGAAGTGCTCGTCGGCGAGCGCCTCGTATGCCGTGAGCTTGGCGTCGTAGTCCAGCTCGGGGTTGTCGGCGATGGCGAAGTAGCGCGCGGTGGACAGGTCGACCTGGGCCTGGCGCCCCGTGGTGACGCAGTAGACCGACCAGCGCACGAGCGCCTTCATCGCCCACGGGAAGTAGTAGTGCAGCGACGTCACCGCCACGTCGGGGCAGGCGTTGGCGTAGTCGATCGGGAACACCAGGTCACCACGGACGAGCATCTCGGCGGAGTTGAACTCCCAGCCGAAGAACGCGTTGACGATCCGGCTGATCGCCACGGCCTGCACGCCGGCGGACGGCGAGAGGAAGTCGTGCGACACGGCATACCGGTTGTGCATGGGCTGGTCGGGGCGAAAGTCCATGACCATGGTCTCCGGCCCGATGGACAGCGCGCGGGCGAACGTGTCGTACTCGACCGTGGCCTGCAGGTGCATGAGCATCTCGCCGGACTCGTCGTAGGCGCGGTGCAGCTCGGACTGGTTGTTGACGCGCGAGACGCCGCGCCAGCCACCACCGTCGAACGGCTTCATGTAGAGCGGGTAGCCGAGGTCCTCCGCGATGGCGTCGAGGTCGAACGCCTGGTTGTACTTGCTCGAGGTGTAGGCCCAGCGGACGTTGTCGACCGGGTTCTTGTAGGGCACGAGCACGGTCCTTGGCACCCGCAGGCCGAGGCGGATCATCGCGCAGTAGGCGCTGTGCTTCTCCATCGACTGGAACGTGAAGGGGCTGTTGAGCAGGTAGGTGCCGTTGACGAGCGCGGCCTTCTTGAGCCACTCCCGCGGGTGGTAGTACCAGTAGGCGAGCCGGTCGATGACCAGGTCGGTGCGCACCCGGTCGGTGAGGTCGAACGGTTCGATGGTGAGCCGCTCGCTGTCGAACTCGTGCACCTCGCCGCCGAAGGGCACCTGCCCGACGCGGCGCAGGATGGCCTCGAAGGCCTGCGGCCAGTCCTCCTCCGCGCCGAGCAGCAGCCCAATGAGATGCGAGTGGGTCATGGCGACTCCTTGGTCTCGTCCGGTCGCGGCCGCTCAGCAGAACCGCGGGAGGTGGTGGGCGATCTGGCGCTGCCACCACGGCCAGTCGTGCGAGACGTCGTAGCCCCACACGTCCAGCTCGTGATGGATGCCCTTCTGGCCCAGCAGGTAAGCCATGTGGTGCGTTGACGGCAACGCCCCCGTGGGGTGGGTCTCCCAGGCGCCTTGGCCGACGGTGAGCACGACGTAGACGTGCGCGCGCAGCCACTTGAGATGGTCGCCATGCAGGTGCGGCACGTAGTCGGTGGGGTTGGCGAAGTAGGCCGCCTCCCCGCGCTCGCCCCAGGTGCGCCAGCCCGAGGGGTCGTAGTTGCCCGACTGGCAGATCGCGACCGGGAACAGGTCCGCGCGCGTCAGCGCGAAGTGCAGCGCATGGTAGGCGCCCATACTGCAGCCGGTGACGACCGCGTCATCCGTCCCAGGGGAGTCGGAGCGGATCCAGCCGACCACCTGGTTGGTGATCCAGGCCTGGTAGGCGCGGTTGCGGATCGCGCGCTCCTCCAACGAGATCCACGTGTCGGCCCAGGTTGCCTCGTCGAACGAGTCGACGCAGTACAGCTTGACCCGGCCTTGGTCGATGAGCGGGCGGACCGCCTCGACCATGCCGTTGTTCTCGTAGTCCCAGGCCCGTCCGCTCTCGCTGGGGAACACCAGCACGGGCCGGCCCCAGTGTCCGTAGCGGATGACGGCACCGGGACGGTTGAGGCCGGGCGCCTCGAGATCGACGTGGACGCGGTCCATGGCAGGAGCAAACCAAATCTGGCACGCGGGGGCCAGCAGCTCAGGCCCACACTCTCGTCAGCAGGTCGACCAGGTAGGGGTCGAACGCGTCGCGCCAGCACGTGAAGGTGTGCCCGTCGCGGATCTGGCCGACCTCGACGGCCAGGCCCAGCCTGCGCAGCCGGGTGGCGAGGAGCATGTTGTTCGCGTGGTTCTCCTCGGCCGTCCCGACCGTCATGCCCACCGGGGGGGTGCTCGGTGGCCGAGCGGCTGCGTGGACGCGCTCGACGAACCCCACCACCTCGTCCCAGAACTCGAACCGCCGCTCCTGCGGGTCCGTCTCGGCTGTGAAGAACGACCCGGACTGCAGGAACAGCCCGCCGAAGGTCCCCGGGTGGGTCCATTCGGCGTGCAGTGCGGCCAGGGCCCCGAGGCTGGGCCCCATGAGCACCGGCGGCCGGTCGGTCGGACGCGCCCCCAGGATGCGCGGCAGCACATGCTCGGCGAGCGCACCGGCATACCCGGGGTTCGCGGCGTAGCGCAGGTTGCGCGCTCCTGGCGCGAGCAGGATGACGCGCATCGCCGGCAGCCGCCGCTGGCCGATCATCACCCCGACGAAGTGGGTGAGGTCGGCGTACTGGTCCAGTTCGGGGCCGTCGTGCGCCAGCAGCACCGGCAGCGGCTGCTCGCCGTCGGTGCGGGCCGGCGACCAGACGAGCGCGGAGACCTCACCGACCGGCGTGTCGGACAGCGTCACGTGCACGCGATGCTGCGCCAGCGGCTCGCAGTCGAGCCAGCCCGGCGGGCAGTAACCAGGCAGCTCGAGCACCGACTTCGGACCGAACGGCCCCGGGGCCTGCACCGGGTTGCCTGGGTCGAGCAGGTATGCCGGGTGCTCGCCGGAACCTCGCTGGTTGGCGAGGAACTGGTACTCGAAGCGGTGCACCGGCGGCACCGGCCAGCGCAGCTCCCAGCCGGGGCCGACCCGTGCGAGCGCCACCGGCCGAGGCCCGAGATTGAGGTGGTAGGACAGCCGAACATCCGCGAACTCGCGGTGCGGATCGGGGAACCGGAAGACGACCGAGTCGCCCTCCACGGCCGTCGTCGACGTGCCGGTCCCGGTGCCCACCCGCGCGAGGCTACCGGTAGCGCCAGGGGCACCCGTTGAGGTCAGGCGTCCGAAGGTGCCCGGTGGAAGACGGCCTCGACGTTGTTGCCGTCCGGGTCGCGGACGAACGCGCCGTAGTAGTGCTCGTGGTACTCGGGCCACAGGCGCGGCTCGTGGAGGGACTCGGCCCCCAGCTCGATGGCCTTGGCATGAAAGGCGCGAACCGCCTCGACGCCCGAGGCTGCGAAGGCCACGTGGATCTCGCGGTTCGGGTCACCGCCCTGCCAGCCGTTGATCCAGAACTGCGGATGGCCGTCGGTCCCGTAGCCGATCGCGACGCCGAAGTCCATCTGACGGGAGTACCCAAGGATGCCGAGGACCTCGTCGTAGAACCGCGTGCTGGCGGGCAGGTCGGAGCAGTTGATGCCGAAGTGGTCAATCATGCATCCGAGGGTAGGGGGCTGCGCCGACACCGCGTGACGCCCCCGGACACCGAACTCGGACTAGCCCAAGCTGAGCCGAGCGTCCCTGCTTTGCCCCCGGACGGGCCCCGACGCCGAGCCCTGGCTGCCGGAGCTTCGCTTGCGCCCCGCAGCCACCTTGGGCTGACTCTCGATCTCGCTGTCGTACTCGCTCATCTCGGCGCGCATGTCGCGATGGCACACGAAGCACCGGAACCCGTCGTTCTCGGCGACCGGCATACAGACGTGGAAGCGGCCCATGCTCAGCGTCCCTCGTCGAGCGCGCTCGGCTGCACGTCAGCTGCACTGGCCATGGCGACAAACTTACCCGGTATCGCTGAATACCGACATATGTCTTTTCGCCGCGCGGCTGGCTTCATCCGACTAAACTAACCCGACTTCGCCGCCGCCAAGCCCGGAGACGACTCACACGTGCGCCACCCCGCTGCCAATCGTCGTTGAACGGTCACTCAGCCAGAGGTGGCGAGCCCGCCGGCGACGTCGTCCGGGCAAAGAGACCGTTCAGGCGGCGTCGTCGTGGAGGGCGGTGGGGTGGGTGGTGTGGCTGCGTCCGTTGGGGGCGGTCCAGGTGCACACGCCGTCGGGGGTCATGGTGACGGTCCAGCCGCCGTGGTGCTTGAACCCGTGATGGGTCCGGCAGAGCGTCTGCAGGTTGGCCGCCGAGGTGGGACCGGCCGGGTAGGCGATGACGTGGTCCAGGTCGCAGCGTGCCGCGGGGGTGGCGCACCCCGGGTAGCGGCAGGTGCCATCCCGGGCTCGAACCAGCCGGGCCAGCTTGGCGCCGGGGCGGTAGGTCTGCTCGTCCAGCATGTTGACGGCGCCGGTGTGCGGGTGGGCTGTGCCGAGGCGGATGATGGTGTCCGGGTCGGCCAGGATGGCGTTGACCTGCGCCGGCAGCAGCAGCCCGACCGGGGCGGCGATGGCCGCCTTGGGCACGAACCAGACCCGCCCGTGCCGGTCTCGGGCCAGGTGCGGGTTGGCGTCGACGTCGTTGGCCTGCGCCACGATCCGCGAGTACCGTCCCTGCAGCGGCGGGTCGGGCAGCTCCTGGGCCCACGGCCCGCCCAGCACGACAGCCGGACGGTCGAACGGGGCCAGCAGGTCGATCCAGGAGGGTGACCGCCCGGCACAGCAGCAGCCCGCCGGCGGGGTCAACCGGCGCCCGGCGCCCGACCCGGCGGTGACCGGACCGGTGCCCGCCTGCTCTGGGTCGGGCTCGGAGGGTGTGGGCGCTGGCGGCATCGGCTCTCGGTTCGGCACCGGGTTCCGTGTCGGCGCCGGGCTCACCGGCAGCCGCCGCCACGTCCGAATCGGCTGGGTCGGGCTGGCGTCGGCTGGGTCGGCTGGCTCGGGGGTGGGGGCGTCGGTGGTGGGGATGATGAGGGTGGCGGTGGTGGTGACCTGCACGTCCGAGAGGACCAGGTCGACCAAGGCGTCGGCGCGGGACTGAGCCACGGTCAGCTGCGGGTTGTCCTGGCGGTATTGGGCGGCCAGGGCGTCGATGGCGGCGCACATCGACAGTGACGAGTCGGTGGGCAGCAGCGCATCCCATTTGGTCAGCCCGGCCTGCTCGCCTGGGCCTACCCGCACCTGCCGGTCCGCCACACTCGGCGGGGGGTCCTGGTCGGGGTCGTCGGGGTCGGGGGCCGGGGCCAGGCGGGCGGCGATCAGCCCGGCGCGGGTCTTGAGCCGCGAGCCGGGCAGGTCGGTGATGTCGCCGTGGTGCAGCCGGGCCTCGAACTCGCTCAACTGTTCGTGCCCGACGTGGCGGGCGGCCCCGGTGATCACGCTGGCCCGGTAGGGTTCCAGGTCCCCGGCCCAGCCCATCGCGGCGGTGCGCGGCAGCCCGGCGAGGGTTTGCCCGGTGTGGATGCGGGTGGCCATGGTCCGCGGGGCGATCCGCAGGATCGGCGCCAACGCGGCCGCGGCCTCCTGCACCGGGGTGGGTTGCCCGACCGGTGCCGGCGCGCCGCTGGCCGCCCGGGCGGCCCGCTGGGCGTCGCGGGTGGCCAGCACGTGCTCGGTGTAGCGGGTCAGCGCCGCGCTCTGGCGGGCGGTCACCGCGTTGAGGATCCGTTGGGTGGCCGCCACGACACATTCGGCCTCGTCCGCGCTCATCGCGGCGAGTGCATCCTGGCTCACCCGAAACAGGGCGGCGGCCAGGGTGGCCGGGTCGGCGGCTTGCACCGCGGCCACCGTCGGCGCACACACACCCTCGAACATGTGACCTATTCTACTCGGAATGCGACTGGACGCAAGCACTATGTGGATATTGTTTCGAACAGTTTGGGTGACGACCCGATCGACTCCACGCAGGGGTGCCGCCAGGTCGCCAATGGGCCACGCAGCCCGACCGTTGACATGGCAGTTCACCACCGCCAGCCTGGCCGACCTGCTGCAGCGACCCGAAGGACGCCGACCAGCGATCGGCATCGACCCAGCACAACCTCACGCACCCTGCCCCCGACGCAACTTGCCGCCAAGGCCTCTAGCGCCGCATGGCCAGGCCGTCACGGCATACCGTCTCGATATGCCGAGAAGCGCCTTCACCGAGATCGCCGACCGGGTCTATGTGGCGCGGTACCCCCAATGGGACGTCAACGTCGGGCTGGTCGTCGGTGCGGCTGGGGCATTGGTGATCGATACCCGATCGAGTGCTGCGGCCGGGGCCGAGGTACTGCGGGACGTGGGTCGCGGTTGCCGACCCGAGTGCGGTCCGCCATGTCGTCAACACCCACGTGCACTTCGACCACACGTTCGGCAACATCGCCTTCGCGGGGCCACCATCCACGCCCACGACAACGTCGCCACTGCGTTGGACGCCCACGCGGCGTGGATCAAGCGCGCGGCCAGCGCCGACCCGGGCGACGCCCCCGAATACGGCTACACCGCAGCAGACATCGCCGACCTGCTCGCCACGCCGGTACGCAAACCAGACGCGACATTCACCACCAGTGCAGTCGTCGACCTCGGCGACCGGGTGGCCTTGCTTCGGTATGCCGGTCGCGGGCACACCGACGGCGACGCGGCGGTCCTCGTGCCCGACTCCGGGGTCGCCTTTCTGGGCGATCTCATCGAGCAGTCCGGGCCACCCAGCTTCGGGCCGGACTCGCTGGCCCCTCGAGTGGGCGGACACCCTCGAGGAGCACCTGACGATCCTCGCCGCGGACGTCGTGCTGGTCCCCGGCCACGGCACTGCGGTTGACCGGGACTTCGGGGACCGCCAGCGCGCGCAGATCGCTCTCGTCGCATCGGTCATCCGGGAGCGGCGAACGGCGGGGATGACCCTGGACGAGGCCCGGCAGGAACCCGATGCCCGGCTGCCCTACCCAGTCGGCCTGCTCCAGGACGCCTTCGCCCGCGGCTGGCAGCAGCCCGGTGTCTAGGCGATACCGTCGGACGGTGGTCGAGCCCGCTCCGCAACGGTTCAACATGGCGCGCTACTGCGTCGGCCCGGGCCTGGCGCGACGGCCCGACCACGTCGGCCTGGTCGTGGTGCACGACCCGCTCGACCCGCTTCGAGGCGCCGAACGGTGGACCTACGCCGAGCTCCACGAAGCGGTCACCGCCTGCGCCGCAGGGCTGCTCGCGCACGGCATCCGGCCCGGGGAGCGGCTGGTCCTGCGGATGGGCAACACCAGCGACTACGCACTGCTCTTCTTCGGCGCGATCGCTGCGGGGATCATTGCGGTACCGACGTCCGCGCAGCTCACCGCCGAGGAGGTCGGCTTCGTGCTGTCCGACAGCGGCGCCACCGCCCTCGCAGTCAGCGCCGGGCTCGACGTCGACACCGACCTGCCCAGGGTGGCGCCTGACGACGTTGCGCGCTGGCGGCGCAGCGGCGAGCGGCCGGCATACCCGAGGGGGGGTACGCCGACACCGACGCCGAGCCGCCGGCCTTCATGGTCTACACCTCGGGCACGACCGGGGTGCCCAAGGGAGTGCTGCACGCCCACCGCTCGGCCTGGGGCCGCCGCCCGATGTATGCCGGGTGGTACGGCATCGGCGCCGACGACGTCGTGCTGCACGCCGGGGCGTTCAACTGGACCTACACGCTCGGCACCGGCCTCACCGATCCGTGGGCCAACGGGGCAACAGCGGTGATCTACGACGGTGAACGCGACCCTGCGGTGTGGTCGAGGATCATCGCGGCAACCGGCGCAACCATGTTCGCTGCCGTGCCCGGAGTGTTCCGCCAGTTGCTCGCTCGCGGCCAGCTGGACCGGCGGGCGCTGCGGACGATGCGGCACGGTCTCACTGCGGGGGAGGCGTTGACCCCGGCCTTGTGGACGAGCTGGCGCGAAACGACCGGAACCGAGCTGTACGAGGCGCTGGGTATGAGCGAGATCTCGACGTTCGTCTCGTCGGGCCCGGGCGTGCCGACCCGCCCAGGCAGCCCGGGCCGACCGCAGCCGGGCCGGCGGGTGGCGGTCTTGCCAGTCGAGGGCGGCACCGACCCGCTCCCAGCGGGGAGCGCGGGCTGCTCGCGGTCCATCGCAGCGACCCCGGGCTGATGCTCGGGTACTGGAACCGACCACAGGAGCAGGCCGAGGCGTTCCGCGGTGACTGGTTCGTCAGCGGCGACCTGGTCCACGTCGACGAGGACGGGTACATCGTCCATCACGGGCGGACCGACGACGTCATGACGTCGATGGGCTACCGGGTCTCGCCGCTGGAGGTCGAGCGCTGCCTCGCCCAGCACCCGGCGGTCGCCGATGTCGCGGTGACCGAAGTGGCGGTGCGCGACGGTGTGAACATCATCACCGCCTTCGTCGTCCCCACCGAGCCCGGCCAGGGTGCGCTGCCAGACCCGGCTGTGCTCATCGCCCACACGCGCGCCCACCTCGCGGCATACAAGTGCCCGCGCGAGGTCGTCTTCGTCCGCGTCCTGCCCCGCACCCCCAACGGCAAGATCCTGCGCCGCAAGCTGCGCGAGGGCGCGGCTGCGGGCTAGCCCGACCCAGCCTCGAGCGAGGCGGGTGCCGACCGGACCGCCAACGCGACCGCAACCGGCACGAGGGCGATGACCCCAGCGGCGAAGAAGGCCAACCGGATTCCATTCGCTAGGGCAGCGTCGGCGGCACCGCCGCCGGCCACGCTCGCCGTCGTCCCGATGCTCATGACCGTGACGAACAGCGCAGTGCCGGCGGCTCCCGCGACCTGCTGCAAACTGGCGAGGGTCGCGCTCCCGTGCGAGTACAGCTGCTCCGGCAGGCTGCCTAGGCCAGAGGTGAACAGCGGCGTGAAGACGAGCCCGAAGCCAACACAGATGCCGATGTGGGTGGCCATGACCTGGTAGCGAGACGTGTCTTGGCCGAGCAGCACCAGTGACCAGGCGGCGGCGGCCACGGTGATCACGCCCGGGACGATCAGCGGGCGTGGCCCGAATCGGTCGTAAAGCCGCCCGACCGGCCTTCCGAGCAGGCCCATGAGCACGCCCCCCGGTAGCAACAGCAGACCGGCCTGCAGCGGCTGCAGCCGCAGGACGCCAAGGAGGTAGATCGGCAGCACGATGATGACGCCGAACAGTGCCGCCATGTTGGCGCACATGATGACGAGCGTCACCACGAACGGACGGTGGCGGAGGGTGCGAAGGTCGAGCAGTGCGGCGTCCTGCCGCTGCAGGCGCAGCTGACGCAGCACGAAGAGCGCCAGGGCGCCCAGCGCGAGCCCCACGGCCAGCGCCGGGGGCACCCCGGCGTGGCTGGACTCGCCGTCGTCGGCTCCGACCCCGCTCAGGCCGTACACCAGCCCCCCGAACCCGAGGGCGGACAGGCCCACCGACAGCAGGTCCAGCGGGGCGGGAGCGCGGCTCGCTGACGTTGTCGGCGAAACGTACCCCCGCCACCAGCATCGCGACCGCGATGGGCAGCATGAGCCAGAAGATGCCCCGCCAGCCGACCGTGTTGAGCAGCAGTCCAGACAGGGTAGGCCCGATGGCGGGAGCCACCGAGATGACGAGTGTGACGTTGCCCATCATCGCGCCACGAGACGCCGCCGGCACGAGGGTCATCAGCGTCGTCATGAGCAGGGGCAGCATGAGGGCCGTGCCGCACGCCTGCACTACCCGGCCGACGAGCAGTCCACCAAAGCCTGGCGACACGGCGGCGAGCAGGGTCCCCACGCAGAAGAGCATCATCGCCATGACGAACACCGGCCGGGTGTTTAGCCGCTGGATGAGAAAGCCAGTGACCGGGATGACGACTGCCATGGTCAACATGAACGCGGTCGTCAACCACTGCCCCGTGCGAGCATCGACACCGAGGTCGAGCATGATCGGGCGCAACGCCACGCTCATGGTCGTCTCGTTGAGGAAGACCACGAACGTCGCGGCCACCATAAGCCAGACCACCCGCAAGCTGGGTGGCGCGACCGGCGCAGCGCCACGCCCGGCGACCATCGGGGCGGCCTGGTCCGTAGTCACGACGAACCCTCTCTCGCGTAGCGATGGCAACGGTCTTCGACCGTAACAACGGTCACTGACAGTCCCCAACTCGTTTTCCTCGCCGGGTATGCCGGGCGCGCCGGCCGGCGCCCGCTAGTCGACGAGGCCACGCTCATGGGCGATGGCTGCCGCCTCGCCCCGGCTGGACGCCCCGAGCTTGGCCAGGATGTTCGACACGTGCACGCTCACCGTCTTGGTGCTGATGAACAGGGCCTTGCCGATCTGGCCGTTGCTTCGGCCTGGGCCACCAGGCGCAGCACCTCGGCCTCGCGAGCGGTGAGGTCGGGAATGCCCTCTGACCGGCGGGGCGACGGCGTGAGCGCCTTCGAGCTCGGCAAGCAGCGGACGCGCATCGACGCGCTGCGCGAACCGGCGGGCCGAGTCAGCCGCGTCGGCGCCCGCCCCGTGGTCACCTGCTGCGTGCCGAACCGCGGCAAGGCGCGCGTTCGAGCGGGCCGTCTCATAGGCGTGGCCGTAGCTGTGCATGGCGTCGACGCTCGCCTGCCATGCCGTGGTCATCTCGTCGAGGCTCGATGAGTCATAGTCGGCGAGCCACCGCAGCCGAAGGCTCTCTGCCGCCAGGGCGTCGGCGAGCCCACGCTCGGGTCTCGGACCCGGCCGATGCATAACGGGATGCCGGACTGGGACTCATGCTCGGCAAGGACATTGACCGCCCGCGCCGAGAGGTCGGCGCACACGCGCAACATCCGGTCTCGCAGTTTCGGGCTCGGCTCGGGCGACCACGCCGGCGCACATCCCCGTGAGCAGGGCAGCAAGGCGGACGAGTGCCTGGTATCGGGACCCCCAGGCTTGGTCCAGAGCCGCAACGGCATCCACGACAAGCGACACGGCGGCGTCGATGTCTCCCGCATTGCCCAGCACCTGCATTCCGCCGACGGCTGTGAGCACCACGACCAAGCTGTCGACGGGCCACCACCCGCGAAGCCGCTCCACCACCTCGGGCTCGACGGGCCGCCCTTGGCCGGCGAGGACGATCAGCCGCGCAGCCACGAACAGGGCGTGGCCCGGCTGCGGGTGGGGCGGCTCGGGGGGTTCGAGCCGACGCAGGGCGCCGTCCCAGTCGCCGAGCTCGAACGCCACCAGGCCGCCCTCCAGCCGGCACTCCGTGCCCCACGGGGCGTAGGGCCGGTCGAGGCGAAGAGCGGCCTCGGCGCCTTCGTCGAAGCGTCGCAACGACAACGGCAAGTCGCCCCGGTGATGGGCCAGGGCACCCAGCTGCTGCAGCACCCGGACCTGGATGGGGTCGTCGGTGCCGGCGAGCTCGGCGGCGACCGCGAGCAGATGCGATTGCACGGCATCGACGTCCTGCTCGGCCTTGACCACGGCGGTCATGACCGTGCGCACCTCGGAGATCGCCTCCGGCTGCCCGGCGCGCTCGGCCAGCGCGAGCACCTCGTCGGCCACGATCGTCGCCTCGGCGTGGTTGCCGGCGTCGACCAGAGCCTGCAGGTGCGCCACGAGGACGGCGGTATGCCGCGTGTCGCGGTCCTCGGGGAGCAACCGCACCGCCTCGCGGGTCATCGCCAGCCCGTCGACCGGAAGGTCGAGGGCCCGGGACTCCTGCGCGTACGCGGCGAGCAGCCGGGCGCGATCTGTCGGGGTCTGGGCTAGGCCGGGGTGGTCGAGCCGGTCCTTGAGCAACCCGCTGGCACGCAGCAGGTCACCCGCCCTGGAGGCGGCGTTGGCCGCCTGCAAGATCACCGCATCGCGGGCGGGGTCGTCCTCGCCCATGAACGTCAGCACCCGTTCGTAGTGGGCGAGGGCGTCGTAGGGGCCGCCCATGCGCAACGCCTCTTCGGCCGCCTGCCGCCCCGCCGCGATGGCCGTCTCGGGGTCACCGGCAGCGGCGGCATGCCGAGCCA